>NZ_JAJSOK010000004.1 GCF_021283305.1 Pseudonocardia kujensis | reverse complement strand
AGCCGGTGGACCGCGCGTTCGCGCAACGGCGAGGTCGCCGCGCGCCGCACCTCGCCGTCGCGGGGGTGCGCGAGCGACACCCGCACCCGGTCGCCCGCCGCCCGCGACACCAGCAGGCCCCGCTGCTCGAGCCCGTCGAGCAGGTCCGGGCCGTAGCGGCGCAACAAGCCGTCGGCATCGAGATCGCGGCCGAAGGCCAGGAGCTCGAGCACCTCCTGTTCTGTGGGGCGCAGGGTGCCGATCCGGGCCCGGACCAGGTCGCTCAGCCGGCGCGTCGGGGTCAGCGGTCCCGTCCAGCGCCAGACCCCGTCGACGGGGGAGAGGGCACGTGACCGCAGCCCGTCCTCGACGATCTCCCGCAGGTAGGTGGCGTTGCCCCCGGTGAGGGAGTGCAGCCGGTACACCGTCGCCCGGCCGACCCGCCCCTCCACGACCCGGCTCAGCAGCTCGGCGGTCTCGTCCTCGTCGAACTCGTGGACGTCGACGCGTTCGAGCAGGTTCTCCTTCCACAGCGCGAACACCGGGTCGGGGACGGACACCTCGGTGTGCGCGGCGAGGACCAGGAAGGCCGACCGCGTCACGGCCAGGTGGTGCAGCACGCTCGCGGAGACGGGGTCGAGGAGGTGGGCGTCGTTCACACCGACGACCAGGTTGCGCCCGTTCGTGCCCGCGACCAGGTGCCCCGCCACCTGCGTGAGCACCTGCGCCCCGTCGGCGGGCTCCGCGCCGACCAGCACCTGGGCGAGCGCGCCGAGGGGGATCTCCGACGCCGACCGCGTGGCCATCACCCACCGTGCGGTCCAGCCCTCCGCCGCGGCCGCGTCGAGGACCGTCCGGGCCAACCTGGTCAGACCCGACCCGGCCGGCCCGACCAGCACCACGCCCGCCCGGGCGCCGGGGCCGGACCGGATCCGCCGCACCCGCGCCAGCTGGGCGGTGCGGCCGACGAAGGGCCAGTTGCGCATCATCACGGCCGCCCGGACGCCCCGGGGGCGGCGGGCACCCGCGCTCCGGCGGCAGCACGAGGAGCGGCATGAGCGGGACCGTCGAGAGCGCAGCGCACCGAGACCTCACACGAGAGTCCCACCGCCCCGAACCGCCCCCCGCGGATCGGCAGACCGGACTCTGCCCATGTGCGGCCGCACTGCCAACCCCGGGCCCGCGAATTCATCCGCCTGCCGCAGCACGCGCGACGGACCGGCCGCCGGCGACAGGTGCGGGGGCCGACGGGTGCGGCACCCACGGCTGACGACCGGCCCCGCTTCGCCGACCCCGCCCGCGTCCGCATGCGGGGTCGCTCGGCGCGGGCCCGCCCCGCCGTTACCCGGCGGCGTGCCCTCCCGGAGACCGGGCAGCCCCGGGGGACCTCCTCAGACCTTCATCTCCGCGTAGGCCTGCCCCGCGGTGTTCTCGACGACCACGCCCGCCACCTGGTCGGCGGGGACGCCGGCGCTGCCGTCGAGATGGACGCCGCCCGCCTCGCCCTGCGGCGGGACCACCCAGCCGCCGGCGATCTCCCGGGAGCCGTCCCGGGCCACCACGACCAGCCGGCAGTGCTCGCCCGCCGGGACCCCCTTGACGTTCGCCGCGAGCCGCACCCAGCCGTTGGCCGGGGTCACGGTGACCGCGGCCGTCACGGCGCCCTGCGTCGTCTGCATGGTCCGTGCGCCGGCCGCCACGGTCGTCGCCGGTGCGGACGGGGCCAGCGCCCGGCCCGCCACGATCCCGCCCCCGAGCAGCGCCGCGGCCACCACCACCGCCGCGACCGCGCGGGTCAGCAGGCGCCGGCGGCGGTCCGCGGCGCGCTCGTCACGGATCTCCCGCAGCGCCCGGTGCAGCACCAGGTCGCTGTCGGGCGGGCCCTCCAGCAGGGCCTCGTCGGGCAGCTCGTCCAGCGTGCGGGTCATCGCGCGCAGGTCCTCCCACTCGGCGCGGCACTGCGCGCATCCCTCCAGATGAGCCTCGACCGCGGCCTTCTCCTCGGGCGTCAGCAGCCCCAGGACGTGCGCGGACAGCTCGCCGCCGTCGATGCCGCAGGTCGTCATCCCGGCACCCCTTCCACGGTCGGGCCGAGCGCCGTGCGCAGGGCACGCAGCGCGTAGTACGAGCGGGACTTCACCGTTCCCGGCGGCACGCCGAGCACCTCGGCGGCCTCGGGCAGCGTCCGGCCGCGGAAGTAGACCTCGGCCAGGACGTCGCGGTGGTCGGGTGACAGTCGTTCCAACGCGGGCAGGACGGTCAGGGCGTCGACGACCCTGTCCGCGTGGTCGCCCGTCTGGACCGGGGGAGCGGCGTCCTCCTCGACCTCCGACGGCCGGGCGCGCTGGGCCCGCACCCGGTCGGTCACCAGGTTGCGGGCCACGGTCAGCAGCCAGCTGCGGACCGAGCCGCGGCCGTTGGTCAGCACGTCGGAGTGCTGCCACGCGCGGACCAGGACCTCCTGGACCACGTCCTCCGCCGCCGCCCGGTCGCCGAGCAGCCGGGTGGTGAACGCCAGCAGCGCCCGCCCGTGCTCGGCGTAGACGGCGCGGATCAGCGCCTCGTCCGGGTCCTTGGGACCCCTGCGTTCCCGGGCGCGTCCCCGCGCCCGGTGACCCGACCCGACCATGCACGCTCCCGGAGAGACGACGGACGACACCGCGGGCGGAACGGGCCGCCGGGCCCACCGGCGGTCCCGTCTCCCTGCGGAGCGCGGTGAGGGTAGCGAAGTCCACGTCGACGACACGGACGGACCGCGGGAACGGTTCACCGCGATCTTCCTCCCGGTTTTTTCCCGAACCGGTGAACCGCTCCACGCCCGCGCCCGTGTCCCTCGGTGAACGCTCCCCCACGAACGAGGTGATCCGATGAGGACACGCGGCCCGATGCTGACGCTGCTCGCCGTGCTGGCGGTCGGCCTGGCGGTGTTCGCCGTGAACACGGTCCTGGCCGGCGGTCCCGACGACGAGCCCGCCGTGACCACGACCGCGCAGTCCGGTTCCACGGGCGCCGACGGGTACGGCGCCCCCGCCGGGGCCCCCACCGCACAGGCCCCCCAGGTCCGGGCCGCCGCCCCGGAGGCCGCGGCACCCCAGGGGACCCGGCAGCAGGGGATACAGCAGCAGGGGACCCGGCAGGCCACCCCCGCCGTCTCCGACGCCGCCTTCGCCGGCCGCTCCGCCGGCAACGAGGTGACCGTCGCGATGGGGGTCGAGGGGGACAAGGTCGTCGCCTACGTGTGCGACGGCAAGAAGGTCGAGTCCTGGTTCGAGGGCACCGTCAACGGCGGGAAGCTGCAGCTCAGCGGCGTCGACGGCGATCTGACGGCCGACGCGACCGACCAGGCCGTGTTCGGCACCGTCGCCGTCGGCGACCGGAGCTGGCCCTTCTCGGCGCAGCCCGAGGACACGCCCGCCGGAGCGGCCACCGACCGGACCGTCCTGAAGAAGCTCGGCACTGCCTGACCCCCGATCCCCCGGAGGACCCCGTGAGCCGCTCCCCGCGCACCGCCGACCTCGGGTACGACCCCGAGAACGGCACCGACCACGACCATGCCGAACCGGTCGCCCCGGCCGACGGGTTCGGCAGGGCCGACACCGGCTACCGGCCGGAGTACGACCCGGGCCGACTCGACCCGCCGACGAACCCGAATCTCCCGATCGTCCCGGCGCACCCGGACGCCGGGATGCAGGAGGCCACCACCTCGATCTTCGCCGCCGTGCCCGCCCGGGCCGGCCGCGACGACAGTGCCGAGCACGCCTGGGCCGACCCATGGGCCGACCACGCCAGGGCCGACCCCACTTGGGCCGACCCCACCCGGGCCGACTCGGCCTGGGCCGACCCCACCTGGGGCGACCGCTCCTGGGACCGGCCCGACTACGACGACGGGACCGACGGGCTCGACGAGTTCGACCGGTTCGGGGGCTTCGACGGGTCCGGCGGGCTCGACACCGGCGCGCCCGACCCGGCCGGGGAGGGCTCCCTCGACGGCCCGGACGTCGTCGACGCCCCCGGCCGCTCGGGCACCCGACTCGCCGCCCTGCTGGTCCCGGTCGTCGTCGGCGTGGCGATCTCCGTCGGGCTCGGCGTGTACGCCCGCGTCCACGAGGGCACCGGCACCGCGATCAACCTGGCCGGCTTCTCCAGCGGCCTCGCGGCGAAGAGCTGGCTGACGGCGGCCGCGTTCGTGCTGGTCCTGGTGCAGCTGTGGACCTCGATGCGGATGTACGGCCGGATCGGGCGGAACCGCCCCGCCGGCCCGCGGACGGCCACCGTGCACCGCTGGGCCGGCCGCCTCGCCGTGCTGGTGACCATCCCGGTCGCGGTGCACTGTCTCTACGCGCTCGGCTTCTCCGAGGCGAACCTCCGCGTGCTCGTGCACTCGCTGCTCGGCTGCTTCTTCTACGGCGCGTTCGCCGCCAAGATGCTCGTCCTGCCCCGGGGCGACGCCCCGCGCTGGGCCCTGCCCGTCCTCGGCGGCCTGGTGTTCACCGTGCTGACCGGCCTGTTCCTCACGTCCTCGGTGTGGTTCTTCACCACCAAGGGCCTGACCTTCTGATCCCGGAGACCACCATGAGCGCCCGCTCCTCCCTCCTGACCACCGCCGCCCTGCTGAACCGCAGGACCGTCCTCGCCGGCACCTGCGCCGCCGGGTGCGCCGCGCTCGCCGGCTGCGCCACCTACTCGGCGGGGCCGAAGCCCGAGGCCGCGCCGCCTGCGGGCGGCACCGCCGCACCGCAGCCCGGCGGTGCGCCGGCTCCGCTCGTGAAGACGGCCGAGGTGCCCGTCGGCGGCGGCGTGATCCTGGCCGCGCAGCAGGTCGTCGTGACCCAACCGACCGCCGGCCTGTTCAGGGCCTTCTCGACGACGTGCACCCACCAGGGCTGCGAGGTGACGTCCGTCGCGGACGGCTCGATCGTGTGCCCCTGCCACGGCAGCGCCTTCTCCGTGACCGACGGCGCCCCGACCGAGGGACCTGCGAAGAAGCCGTTGCCCGAGAAGGCCGTCACCGTGTCGGGCGACGCCGTCACCCTGGCCTGAACAGGCGCGATCAGAGGTCCAGATCACGACGGTCACGGCTGACCGTGACTGGGTGCGCTCACTAGACTCCGCACAACCCCGCGTAGCGACGACGCACCACGGCGTGTGCGCTCGCCGGGGTGGGTGAGGAGTTGCGCGGATGACATCAGGCAGGGCACCGCAGGACGCCCCGACCGACCAGGTGGACGAGCAGGAGCTCAGCGAGAACGCGCCCGAGCCGCCGGCGCACCTGGTGCTCGCGGCGGAGTTCGAGGACGCGACCCGCGACCAGTGGGCGGCGGCGGTCGACGGCGTCGTCCGCAAGTCGGGGCGGATCGGCGAGGACGCGCCCCTCGGCGCGGGCGTCGAGAAGCTCGCCTGGGACACCGCCGACGGCCTGCGCGTCCAGCCGCTCTACACCGCGGACGACGTCGCGGACCTGCCCGCGACCGGCGTCCCCGGCGCGCTGCCCTTCGTGCGCGGCTCCCGCGCCGGCGGGCACGTGCCCGCGGGGTGGGACGTGCGCCAGCACCATGCCGCGCCCTCCGCGGCGGCGGTGCACGACGCGCTGCTGGCCGACCTGGAGAACGGCGTCTCCTCGGTCTGGCTCGCCGTCGGCGCCGGCGGGGTGCCGGTCGCCGAGCTGGGGGCCGCGCTCGAGGGTGTCATGCTCGACCTCGCCCCCGTCGTGCTCGACGCGGGGGAGTCGGCCGAGGAGGCCGCGGAGGCGTTCCTGGGCCTGGCCGAGGAGCGCGGCGTCGCGAAGGACGCCCTGCTTGGCACCCTGGGGCTCGACCCGATCGGGCTGCGCGCCCGGGCCGGATCCGGCCCGGCCGTCGAGTCGGTGGTTCCGCTCGCCACCCGGGTGGCGGGGGAGTACCCGCAGGTGCGGGCCGTGGTCGTCGACGCCACCCCGGTCCAGGAGGCCGGCGGGTCCGAGGCCCAGGAGCTCGGCTTCTCGCTGGCCGCGGGCGTGGCCTACCTGCGCGCCCTCACCGACGCCGGGCTCACCGTCGCCGACGCCGCCCGCCTGCTGGAGTTCCGCTACTCGGCCACCGCCGAGCAGTTCCCGACCATCGCCAAGCTCCGCGCCGCCCGCCGGCTGTGGGGTCGGGTCCTCGAGGCGTCCGGTGCGGACGGCCCGGGTCAGGCGCAGCACGCCGTCGTCTCGCCGACGCTGTTCAGCAAGCGCGACCCGTGGGTGAACATGCTGCGCGGCACGGTCGCCGGGTTCGCCGCCGGCGTCGGCGGCGCCGACGCCGTGACCGTACCGCCCTTCGACATCGCCATCGGGGAGGCCGAGGCCTTCTCCCGGCGCATCGCGCGCAACACCCAGTCGCTGCTGATCGAGGAGTCGCACCTGTCCCGGGTGATCGACCCGGGCGGCGGCTCCTGGTACGTCGAGCACCTCACGGACGACCTGGCCCGCGCCGGCTGGGCCTTCTTCCAGGAGCTCGAGGCTGCGGGCGGTGCCGTCGCCGCCCTCGACTCGGGCCTGCTCGCGGGCGAGGTGGAGGAGGTCCGCTCGAAGCGGGAGAAGGGCGTCGCCACCCGGCGGACCCCCCTCACCGGCGTCAGCGAGTTCCCGGACCTCGACGAGAAGCCGGTCGAGCGCACCCCGCTGCCCGAGCCGGTGGCGCGCGGCGGCCTGCCGCTGTACCGGCCCGCGGCGGCCTACGAGGCGTACCGGGACCGCTCGGACGCGATCCTGGCCGAGACCGGTGCCCGGCCGGCCGCGTTCCTCGCCACGCTCGGCCCGCTGGCGGCGTACACCACGCGCGCAGGCTTCGCGCGCAACCTGCTGCAGGCCGGCGGGATCGCCGGGCCGGAGGCCGGTCCGACCGAGACGCCCGAGGAGGTCGCCGAGGCCTTCCGCAAGTCGGGCTCGGCGGTCGCCGTGCTCTGCTCCACCGATGCGCTGTACGGCGAGCGGGCCGAGGCCACCGCCGCCGCGCTGCGCGAGGCCGGCGCCGCCCGCATCCTGCTGGCGGGCAAGCCCTCCTCTCCTGGGGGTTCCTACGACGGCGTCGACGGGTACCTGTTCGCCGGGTGCGACGCCCTGGCCGTCATCGACGACGTCTACTCCGCCCTGGAGGGTTCGAAGTGACGATCCCGGACTTCACGAAGATCGACCTCGCGTCCGACGCGGCGGCCGCCACCGACTGGGCCGGCGGTCCGCAGGCCTGGGAGGCCCCCGAGGGCATCGAGGTCAAGCCGTTCTACAGCGCGGCGGACACCGAGGGCCTGGACTTCCTGCGCACCTACCCGGGCATCACGCCGTACCTGCGCGGGCCGTACCCGACGATGTACGCCAGCCAGCCGTGGACGATCCGCCAGTACGCGGGGTTCTCCACCGCCACCGAGTCCAACGCCTTCTACCGCCGCAACCTCGCGGCCGGGCAGAAGGGCCTGTCGATCGCCTTCGACCTGGCCACGCACCGCGGCTACGACTCGGACCACCCGCGCGTGGGCGGCGACGTCGGCATGGCGGGCGTCGCGATCGACTCCATCTACGACATGCGGCAGCTGTTCGACGGCATCCCGCTGGACAAGATGTCCGTGTCCATGACGATGAACGGCGCGGTGCTCCCGGTGCTCGCCCTCTACATCGTCGCGGCGGAGGAGCAGGGGGTGAAGCCGGAGCAGCTCGCGGGGACCATCCAGAACGACATCCTCAAGGAGTTCATGGTCCGCAACACCTACATCTACCCGCCGCAGCCGAGCATGCGGATCATCTCGGACATCTTCGGCTACACGAGCCGCAAGATGCCGAAGTTCAACTCGATCTCGATCTCCGGGTACCACATCCAGGAGGCCGGGGCGACCAACGACCTCGAGCTGGCCTACACCCTGGCCGACGGCGTGGAGTACCTGCGCGCGGGCATCGACGCCGGTCTCGACGTGGACAAGTTCGCCCCGCGGCTGAGCTTCTTCTGGGCGATCGGCATGAACTTCTTCATGGAGGTCGCCAAGATGCGGGCCGCGCGCCTGCTCTGGTCGAAGCTCGTGAACCAGTTCTCGCCGAAGAACCCGAAGTCGCTGTCCCTGCGCACCCACTCGCAGACGTCGGGCTGGTCGCTGGCGGCGCAGGACGTCTACAACAACGTCGTCCGCACCTGTGTCGAGGCGATGGCGGCGACCCAGGGGCACACCCAGTCGTTGCACACCAACTCGCTCGACGAGGCGCTGGCGCTGCCCACCGACTTCTCGGCGCGGATCGCCCGCAACACCCAGCTGCTGCTGCAGCAGGAGTCCGGCACCACGAAGGTCATCGACCCGTGGGGCGGCTCGTACTACGTCGAGAAGCTCACCTACGACCTGGCCCGCCGGGCGTGGGGGCACATCGCCGAGGTCGAGAAGGCCGGCGGCATGGCCCGGGCGATCGACGCCGGCATCCCGAAGCTGCGCGTCGAGGAGGCCGCGGCCCGCACCCAGGCCCGGATCGACTCCGGCCGCCAGCCGGTGATCGGCGTGAACAAGTACGTGGTCGACTCGGACGAGGTCGTGGAGGTCCTGAAGGTCGACAACGCGCAGGTGCGCCGCGAGCAGATCGAGAAGCTCGAACGGCTGCGCGCCGAGCGGGACTCCCGCGAGGTCGACGCGGCGCTGAAGGCCCTGACCGACTCGGCCGCCGCCATCGCGGACGGGTCGGAACGGAGCTTCGACCAGAACCTGCTGGCCCTGGCCGTGGACGCCGCCCGCGCCAAGGCCACGGTCGGCGAGATCTCCGACGCGCTGGAGAAGGTGTTCGGGCGGCACTCCGGCCAGATCAGGATCATCTCCGGCGTGTACTCAGAGGAGGCCGGGGCCAGCCCGGCGATCACCCGTGCCCGCGAGCTCGTCGGCGAGTTCGCCGAGGAGGAGGGCCGCCAGCCCCGCATCCTCGTCGCCAAGATGGGCCAGGACGGGCACGACCGCGGCCAGAAGGTGATCGCGACGGCGTTCGCCGACCTGGGCTTCGACGTCGACGTGGGCCCGCTGTTCCAGACTCCGGCCGAGGTGGCGCGGCAGGCCGTCGAGGCCGACGTCCACGTGGTCGGGGCCAGCTCGCTCGCCGCCGGGCACCTCACGCTGGTGCCCGAGCTGAAGGAGGAGCTGGCGAAGCTGGGCCGCGAGGACATCATGGTCGTCGTGGGTGGCGTGATCCCGCCGGCCGACGTGCCGCAGCTGATCGACATGGGCGCCGCGGCGGTGTTCCCGCCCGGCACCGTGATCGCGGAGTCGGCCGTGGAGCTGCTGGGCAAGCTGTCGGCCGCGCTGGGTCACGGGGAGCACGCGGCGGCCGGGTCGGAGCACGGCGACTGATGCCCCCGAAGCCGCCGGACGTCCCGACGCTCGCCAAGGGCGTGCTCGACGGCAACCGCACGGTCCTGGCCCGCGCGATCACGCTCGTCGAGTCGAACCGCGCCGACCACCGGCAGGCGGCCCAGCAGCTGCTCCTGGAGCTGCAGCCGCACGCCGGCGGCGCGACCCGGGTCGGGATCTCCGGCGTGCCCGGGGTCGGGAAGTCGACCTTCATCGAGGCGCTCGGCACCCGCCTGACGGGGGAGGGGCACAAGGTCGCCGTCCTGGCCGTCGACCCGTCGTCCACCCGGACGAAGGGGTCGATCCTGGGCGACAAGACCCGGATGGCCGCCCTCGCCGTCGACGACAACGCCTTCATCCGGCCCTCGCCGAGCGCCGGCACGCTCGGCGGGGTCGCCCGGCGCACCCGCGAGACGATGGTGCTGATGGAGGCGGCGGGCTACGACGTCGTGCTGGTCGAGACGGTCGGCGTCGGGCAGTCCGAGGTCACCGTGGCCGGGATGGTCGACACCTTCCTGTTCCTCACCATCGCCCGCACCGGCGACCAGCTGCAGGGGATCAAGAAGGGCATCCTGGAGCTGGCCGACGTCGTCGCGGTGAACAAGGCCGACGGTCCGCACGAGCGGGAGGCGAGGGCCGCGGCCCGCGACCTCGCCGGTGCCCTGCACATGACGGCGCCCTCGAGCGAGCACTGGCGGCCGAAGGTGCTGTCCTGCAGCGCGCAGACCGGTAAGGGGCTCGACAAGGTCTGGGGCACGGTCCTCGAACACCGCGCCGCGCTGGAGAAGGCCGGCGAGCTCGCCTCGCGCCGGGCCGACCAGCAGGTCGAGTGGATGTGGGCGATGGTCCGCGACCAGCTGATGGACCGGCTGACCGGCGACCCCGGGGTGAAGGAACGCCTGCCCGGGCTGACCGAGGAGGTCCGCACCGGGGAGCTCACGCCGACGCTCGCGGCGCAGGAGATCCTCGACCTGCTGGGCTGAGGCCCGGTCCGGGCCACCGCCGTCACCGGAGGCGCCCCCGGACGCGCCGGGCCCCGGACGAGACAGACGGCGCAGGTCGGCGCATGCTGGGGGCGTGACGGACGTGGCGGGCCGGGCCCGGGAGCGCGCGCAGGCGCATCCCGGCGAGGCCCCCCGCCCGGACGGGAGCCCGGCGGACGCGGGCTCGTCCGGCGCCGTCACCCGGCCGACCCGGCCCGCCCCGCCCGAGACCCCGACCGTCCGGCTCACCGCCGACGGGGAGCCGCGGCCCTACGGCCGGCACGGCACGTGGGTGCTGGTGAAGCGGACCCTCGTCCGCGCCTGGGACGACAACATCTTCAGCGAGTCCGCCGCCGCCGCCTTCTGGCAGACGCTGTCGCTGCCGCCGCTGCTCCTGGGGCTGCTGGGCAGTCTCGGCTACATCGGCGGCTGGTTCGGCCCCGACACGATCGGCCTGGCGGAGCAGCAGATCCTGCGCGGCGCGTCCACGGTCTTCAGCCGCAACGTCGTCGACGAGATCATCGCGCCGACCGTCTCGACGCTGCTCACCACGGGCCGCAGCGAGCTGGTGTCACTGGGCTTCGTGATCTCGCTGTGGTCGGGGTCGTCGGCCATGTCGTCGTTCGTCGACGCGATCACGCGCGCGCACGACCAGTACGGGGTCCGCAACCCGGTCTGGCAGCGGATCCTGGCGCTCCTGATGTACCTCGTGGCGCTGGTCGGCGGGATCGTCTCCCTGCCGCTGCTGGCCCTCGGGCCGGACCGGGTGCCCAAGCTGCTCCCGGCGTCGTGGCAGGACCCGGCGGTCACGTTGATCGGCTGGCTGTACTACCCGGTGCTCGGGTTCGTGCTGGTCTTCGCGCTGACCACGCTCTACAAGCTCGCCCTCCCCGCCAAACCGCCCTGGCACCGCGGGCTGCCGGGCGCGCTGCTCGCGGCCGTGGTGTTCCTGGCCGGGGTCACCGGGCTGCGGGTCTACATCAGCTGGCTGACCACCACGGGCTACACCTACGGCGCCCTCGCCGCCCCGATCGCCTTCCTGCTCGCCGCGTTCTTCATCGGGTTCGCCATCGTCCTGGGCGCCCACTTCAACGCCGCCGTGCAGCACTACTGGCCGAAACGGCTCAAGGACCGCCGTAACGTCGTGCCCCAGCCGCCACTGTCGTGACGGCCGCGAGATCGGCTCCGAACGCCCGCGGTCGACGGCGACCACGGAGGTGTCCACGTGCTGACCCCGGGCGAGACGAAGAACCTGATGCGGCGTTTCGAGGCCGCCATGAACGAGCGCCGACTCGACGACCTGGACGCGATCATGGCGCCGGACGTGGTGCGGCACTGCGAGGCGACGCCCGGCTTCGTCGTCACGAACCTGGCGCAGCTGAAGGACTTCCTGCGGGCCGACACCGCGGTCTTCCCGGACAACAAGCAGGTCTTCGAGCACATCGTCGTCGACGGGGACATGGTCGGGCTGTGGGCGACGTACGAGGGGACCCAGGAGGGCGACCTCGGCCCGTTCCCGGCGACGGGGAAGTACGCGAAGGTCAGCTTCGGGTGCGTGTTCCGGCTGTCGGAGGGCCGGATCGCCGAGTGGTGGGTCACCTGGGACAACATGACGATCCTCCGGCAGCTCGGGCTCCTACCGGGCTGACAGACGGCCGCATCGGCGGCAGGATTCCCACCATGACCCCGGGAGCGTGGCTGCGCCGTCACGACCCCGGGCTGTCCGCGGTCCGACGGGCCGCGCGCGTCACGATCGTCGCCTGCCTGGGCTTCTACGTGTGCCGGTACGTCCTCGGCGAGCCGGAGATGGCGGCGTACGCGCTGTTCGGGACGGTGGCGCTCGGCGCGCTCTCGCAGATCCCGGGCCCGCCGGCCCGCCGGGCACGCACGCTCCTGGCGATGCTCCCCTTCGGTGCCGTGCTGATCACGCTCGGGACCCTGCTGTCCTTCGACCTCGTGGCCGCGACGGCCGGGATGTTCGTCCTGGGCTTCGCGGTCAGCTTCGTGGGCGTGGGCGGGCCGCGGCTGGTGGGACTCGCCGCGGGCACCCAGCTGCTCTACATCCTCCCGTGCTTCCCGCCGTTCGAACCGGGGTCGCTGGGCGGGCGCATCGCGGGGTTCGCGATCGCCGTCGTGCTGCTGACCGCCGCCGAGCTGGTGCTCTGGCCCGACCGGAGCCCGCCGCCGTACACCGACCGGCTGGCCGCGGCCGTCGGTGGGCTCGCCGCGTGCCTCGACGCCGTGGCCGACGCCTGGTCCGGGCGGGGCCGGAACCGGCTGGAGGGCCTGCTGCCCGAGGCGGTGGACGCCGCCGAGGCCCTCCGGCCCTCGCAGCTCCCGCCGGGCCAGGCACCCGCGTCGGCGAGCCGGCGCGACCACGCCCTCGCCACGGCCGCCGGGACGACCCGACTGCTGCTCGGGCGCACCGCCGACCTCGCCCTGTCCGACGACCGGGAGGCCCCGGACCTGCCCGCCGCCGCGGCCCTGTTGCGCGTGGTGTCCGGGTGCGCCGCGGCCGCCGCCGCGTGGTTGCGCGGGGAGGGCGAGCTCCCCGACACCGATCGCATCTCCGAGGCGCTGCGCGCGTTCCGGGCCGCCCGCGCGGCCGTCCCTCCCGACGGCCTCCCGCCCGAGCGGCTGCGGCTCGGGTCGATGGCGCTGCAGCTGGGGGAGTGGACGAAGACGCTGGTCACCGCCCTGCGCGTGGCCGGCGGCGCGCCGATCCCACCCGATCCGACGCCGGCCTCGGCCCGGCCCGGCGTGTTCTGGTTCGCCCGCGAGCCGGAGTGGGCCCTGCTCTGGCACCGGGTGCGGGAGCACCTGACCCCGCGGTCGGTCTACTTCCAGGGCGCCCTGCGCCTCGCCGTGGCCCTCGCCGTCGCACGGCTGCTGGCGGGGGTGTTCGACCTGTCGCACGGGTTCTGGGTGCTGCTGACCATCCTCACCGTGCTCCGGACGACGGCGGCCGAGACCCGCGCCCTGCTGCGGCCGGCGCTGATCGGCACCACGGTCGGCGCGCTCGTCGCGGCCGGCCTGCTCGTGCTGGGCGTACCGCCGACGACGTATGCGGTCCTGCTGCCCTTCGTCATGCTCGTCGGCTTCGCGGCGGGTCCGCTGCTCGGTCCCGGCTGGGCCCAGGCGCTGTTCACGTTGGTCATCTCGCTGGTGTTCGCCCAGGTCAGCCCGGCCGACTGGCATCTCGCCGAGGCCCGGCTGCTCGACGTCGCCGTCGGCGCCGCGATCGGTGTGGTGATCGGGCTCATCGCCTGGCCCCGGGGCGGCACCGGCGAGCTGCACCGCGCCGCCGCCGAGTTCCTCGCGGACTCCGCGGGTGTGGTCCGCGAGACGGTCCGGGTGGTCGCCGAGGGTGCCCGGCCCGCCGACGCCCTGCCCCGCGCCCGTCGCACCGGCCGGCTCGCCGAGGCCTCGTACGCGCTGTACCAGAGCGAACGGCACCCGCAGGCCGGCGTCGTGGACTGGCAGGCGACCCTCGTGGCCGGGCACCACGCCGTCCGCGGTGCCGAGGCGCTGGTCCGTGAGTGCCCGACCGGCAGGCTCCTCACCTGCGTCGGGCCGCTCGACCTGGCCGCGGCCGACGTCGCCGCCCGCTTCGAGCACGTCGCCCTCGGCCTCGCCCGTCGGGACCGCACGGCCCTGTCGGTCCCGACCCTCCCGGAGCCGGACCTCGCCTGGCCCACCGACCTCGGCGTGGACCTCTACCACCTCGCCGACCTGCGGGTCTGGCTCGACGGCCTGCGCGACGACCTCTCCCGGGTCATGACGTCCCCGGCCGCCGGGCCCGCGTCCTCCGGTACCGGCGTCCGCGTGCGGCTGGCGCGGATCGCGGACGGGGCGCCCTGAGGGGGCGTCCTCAGCTCCGCAGCGCGGCGAGGGCCGCGCCGACCGCACCCTGCAGCAGCCCGGCCTCGGAGGGCAGGGTGAGCCAGGTGAAGCCGAGCGCGCGGTAGGTCGGGGCCCAGTCCGGGGCGCCGCAGTAGACCCCGACCGGCATGCCGGCCTCCCGGCACTGCGCGGTGACGGACCGGAGGAGGTCGCGGTACCCGTCGTCGTCGAGCGGCGGGATCGCGGCCCGCCCCGAGCTCAACGACAGGTCCGACGGCCCGACGAAGATCGCGTCGACGCCCTCGACCAGCAGGATCGCCGGGAGGTCGGCGACGGCCGCCATGGTCTCGACCATGATCACGCAGCGGCCCCGGGCGAGGACGTCCGCGCCGGTCCAGCCCACGCGCGTCGGCCCGAAGCTGCGGACCCCGGCCTCCGGGTAGGCGCAGGCGGACGCCGCGGCCGCGGCCTCCACGGCGGAGTCGACGAGCGGGACGATCACGCCGTCGGCCCCGCGGTCCAGCGCCCGGGCGATCGGGTCCGGCGCGTTGTGCGGCACACGGACCAGGGTGGGGACGCCGCGCAGCGCCTGGAGCGAGGCGAGCAGGGAGTCGTCGCCGAGCAGGCCGTGCTGGGCGTCGAGGCAGACCAGGTCCACGCCGGAGGAGCCGACGATCTCGGCCGCGGCGGGGGAAGGCAGCTGGCACCAGCCGGCGACGGCGCCGTCGAAGGAGAGGCTCATGACGTGACCCTGCCCCGTCGGCGCGCCTCGCGGGAAGCGGGGCTCGGTCGCCGTACGGTCACGCGGTGCTCGGGGTCAGTCACGCCACGTCCGGAGCGGCCCTCGGGCTCGCGGTCGCGGGGCTCGCCCCGCAGGTCGTCGGCATGTCCCCGACCGCCGGCACGATCCTGACCTTCGCCGGGGTCACGGCCGGAGCGGCCCTGCTGCCCGACCTCGACCACCCGTCGTCGACGGCCAGCCGCCGGTTCTCCTGGGCCTCCTGGCTGGCCGCGCACGCCGTCCGGCCGCTGTCGGCGCTGGTCTTCCGGCTCACCCGCGGACCGCGCGACTCCGGGCGCGGCACGCACCGAGGGCTGACGCACACGGTCGCGGGCGCGCTGCTGCTCGCCGCGGTCATCGGCGTCGCCGGTGCGCGCTGGGGAACGCCGGTCACCGCCGGCGTGCTGTTCGTCTGCCTCGCGCTGGCGATCAAGGGACTCGACGGCCTCGTGCCCGGCCCGCCCTCGCTGGTCGTCGCCGCGGGGCTGACCTGGGTCGCGGAGGAGCTCCTCCCCGGGGGCACCGCAGGTACGGGGGGCTGGCTCGGCCTGGCGGTCGGACTCGGGATGGTGGTGCACTCGCTGGGCGACGCCGTCACCGAGTCCGGCGCCCCGTTGCTGTGGCCGCTGCCGATCCGCGGCCGGCACTGGTACCCGATCGGCAGCCCGCGCCCGCTGCGGTTCCGTGCCGGCGGTCGTGTGGAGGCGCTGCTGGTGGCGCCGCTGCTCACCCTGGGCACCCTCGCCCTGGCGGTCTACGTCGTGCCCGGGGCGCTCGACGTCCTCCTGGACCTGCGCGCCCGGCTGGTCGCGGGCGGATGATGGTCGGCGTGAGCGACTGGAGCCTGCCCGCCCGGCCCGTGATCGGGATCCTGCACCCGGGGGCCATGGGTGCCGCCCTCGGCTCGGCGCTGAAGGCCCGCGCCGGCGCCGTGATCTGGGCCGACGCGGGCCGCTCGCAGGCGACCTCGAAGCGCGCCGAGCTGGCCGACCTGATCGCCGTGCCGGACGTCCGGGAGCTGGCCCGCCGCGCCCACGTCGTCATCTCGATCTGTCCGCCCGGTGCGGCGCGCGAGGTGGCCGAGCAGGTGGCCCACGCCGTCGCCGGCCTGGACCGGACGCCGCTCTACGTCGACGCGAACGCCGTCTCGCCGGCCACGGTCGCGAGCATCGGCGGGCTGTTCCCCGACGGGGCCGTGGTCGACGGGGCCGTGATCGGCCCACCGGCGTGGGAGGCGGGCACCACGGTGCTGTGGCTCTCCGGACCCCGGGCCACGACGGTCGAGGCGCTGTTCGCCGGGACCCCCTTCGCGACCCGCGTCCTCGGCGCCGAGCTGGGCACCGCCAGCGCACTCAAGGCCTGCTTCGCCCTGCAGAGCAAGGCGCTGCCCGCGATCTGGCTGGCGCTCGACGAGGCCGCCCGCACCCTCGGCGTCGACGGGCCGCTGCGCGAGGAGCTGGCCCGGACCGGCGTCGACTACCCCGCCGAGCTGGGCGCGGTGGCGGCACGGGCGAAGGAGAAGGGCTGGCGCTGGGTCGCCGAGATGGAGGAGGCCGCCGACGCCCTCGCCGCGGCCGGGGTGCCCGACGGCTTCTCCCGTGCCGCTGCCGAGATGTACCGGCGCGCCTGACCTCCCGACTCGCGGGTCCAGAGCTCCCGACTCGCGGGTCCAGAACTCCCGACTCGCGGGTCCAGAGCTCCCGACTCGCGGGTCCAGAGCTCCCGACTCGCGGGTCCGGAGCTCCCGACTCGCGGGCCGGGAGGGTCAGCTCGAGGGACCGAAGCGCTCCACCCGGATCCGGTCCGTGCCCACGCCGAGGCCCGTGAGCAGGTCGGTGGCGGTGTCGCAGAAGGGTGGCGTGCCACAGACGAAGACCGTCTGGTCCGGCACCAGCAGCGGTTCGAGGTCCGCGGCGGTGAGCCGGCCCGGCGGACGCGCGTACCCGGGCGGCACCTGCCGGGTGTAGACGACCGTGGTCTCCGGCCCGGGCAGCTCGTCGGCGTAGTAGAGGTCGGCCGGGCGGCGCGCCGAGACGATCAGCCGGAACAGCTCCGACCCCGCGATCCGGGCCGACCGCAGCATCGCCATCAGCGGCACCACACCCGACCCGCCGGCCACGCCGAGCGCCGGGGTCGCCCCGGGCCAGGCGAACCAGCCGCCGATCGGCCCGCGGACCTCGAGCTGGTCCCCGGGCTCGACCACCTCGTGCAGGAACTCCGACACCTCGCCGCCGGGCAGCAGCTCGACGGTCAGGTCGATCTCGTCCGTGCCGGGCACCGAGGCCACGGAGTAGTCCCGCTGGGCGGTGTAGCCGTCCTCCGCGGTCAGCCGCACCACGAAGTACTGACCGGCGATGTGCCCG
Source organism: Pseudonocardia kujensis (assembly GCF_021283305.1). GTDB lineage: Bacteria > Actinomycetota > Actinomycetes > Mycobacteriales > Pseudonocardiaceae > Pseudonocardia > Pseudonocardia kujensis. The sequence continues at coordinate 220,030 of NZ_JAJSOK010000004.1, read as the reverse complement.
GACGCCTCCGGGAGCTTGAGACGGAAGGTCTTCGCCGAGGGCGTCTCGCGGCGGACCTCGAGGACCGTCGCCGTCTGCCAGACCGCCATCAGTCCCCCTGGTAGCGCTGCTCGAGCCAGGGGTCGCCCCGGTCGTGGTACCCGTTGCGCTCCCAGAAGCCCTGGTCGTCCTCGGCCATGAGCCGCAGGCCGGAGGCCCACTTGGCGCTCTTCCAGAAGTACAGGTGCGGCACCAACAGCCGCGCCGGGCCGCCGTGCTCGACGGTCAGGGGCCGCCCGTCGGCCTGCCACACGACCCAGGCCTTGCCCCCGGTCACGTCGGCCAGCGGCAGGTTCGTGGTGTAGCCGGTGTGCGCCGTGGCCATGACGAACCTCGCCTCGGGCTGCACGCCCACGGCGTCGAGCAGGGTGTCGACCGAGACGCCGTCGAACGTCATGCCCAGCTTCGACCACGTGGTCACGCAGTGGATGTCGCCGGAGTACCGCGACCCGGGCAGCGCGTGGATCTCGTCCCAGGTCCAGCTGCGCGGACGGTCGACGAGCCCCTCGATCGTGAAGGTCCAGCGGTCCGTGCCGATCCGCGGGGTGGCCTCGGCGTTGAGCACGGGCCAGTCGTCCTTCGCGTCGTACTGGCCCGGGGGCAGCCGCGGGTCGCGCGTGGCCCGGCCGCGTCCGGTGAATCCTCGGGTGATCGCCATGCCCGTCCCTTCGCCCGTCCGGTGTCCCACCGGGGACAGCATGGCGGATCGGGTCGACATTCCCGCGCCCGGAGCGGTGTGAGGTCGTCAGATCCGGTCGAGCCCCGGTTCGCGGTCCGGGATCACGAACGACCCGGCGGTGCGGATCGGCAGGCCCGCCGTCGTCACGGCGTCGAGCACCCGGAAGTCCGCCGTGACCTGCCCGGGCTCGTACCGGGCCCGGACGTACCCGCGCCGGTTGCTGCGGAACCGCAGGTGCGGGTTGGTGTGCAGGTCGGGGTGGTCGACGGCGGCGTCGCCGTCGCCGCCGGAGGTGATCGAGCTGGACACGAGCTCGGTGCCGACGACCGGCGCGGCCGGGTCGCGGTAGTCGAGCTTGATCTCGTTGGCCCAGTGGGTGTGGACGTCGCCGGTGAGGACGACGGCGTTGCGCACCCCGGCGTCGACCCAGCTGCGGGTCACGCGGTCGCGGGAGGCGGCGTAGCCGTCCCAACCGTCCATCGAGAACCTCGCCGGCGCGCCCGGGTCGGTGTCGCGCTGCGCGAAGAACACCTGCTGGCCCAGCACGTCCCAGCGGGCCCGCGAGCGGCGGAAGCCGTCGGCGAGCCAGCGCTCCTGGGCGGCGCCGGGCAGCGAGCGGGCGGGATCGAGCCGCGCCGCGCAGTCGACCCGCTGCCCGTCGCCACAGGCCTGGTCGTCGCGGTACTGGCGCGTGTCGAGCATGTGGAAGGTGGCGAGCCCGCCCCACTGCACCCGGCGGTAGAGCTGCATGTCGTGCCCCCGCGGCACCGCGCTGCGGCGCAGCGGCATGTTCTCGTAGTAGGCCCGGGAGGCGGCGGCCCGGCGGGCCAGGAAGGCCCCCCGGGTCTGGCCGTCCTCGGGCACGTCGCCGGCCCAGTTGTCGTCGGTCTCGTGGTCGTCCCACACCACCAGCCACGGCGCGACGGCGTGTGCCGCCTGCAGGTCCGGGTCCGTCTTGTACTGCGCGTACCGCTGTCGGTACCCGGCCAGCCCGGTCGTCTCGGCCCCGGCGACGGGCCGCACGGACTTCTCCGGGGTGGGGTACTCGTACTGGTAGTCGCCGAGGTGCAGGACGAGGTCGGGCTCGTCCTCGGCGAGCCGCCGGTAGGCCGTGAACCAGCCGACGGGGTAGTTCGAACAGGACGCGACGCACGTCGTGAGCGCCGGGCCGAGGGCCCCGGCAGGGGGAGCGGTGCGGGTCCGGCCGGCGGGGGAGACCGCACCGTTCGCGCGGAACCGGTAGAAGTACTCGCGCCCCGCCGCCAGACCGGTCGTCTCGACGTGCACGGTGTGCGCGGCCTCCGGGGCGGCGTCGACCGTGCCCCGCTGCTCGACCCGGGTGAAGCGCTCGTCCCGGGCGACCTCCCAGTCGACCGGCACCACCCGGGTGGGCATGCCGCCCGACCCGTCGGCCGCGAGCGGGTCGGGGGCCAGGCGCGTCCACAGCACCACGCCGTCGGACGTGGGATCGCCGGACGCGACGCCCAGGGTGAAGGGGTCGCGCGTCCCGGAGAGGCGCGGGATCCCGGTCGCGATCACCCCGGTGGCGGCGGAGGCCCCGAGCAGGAACAGGCGGCGGCCGAACGGCGGGAGCGTCATGTCCCCCGTGCGACGCAGCGGAGATGACCGGCGCCCCTCTCCGCGGTCGACCCCCACCCCACCTCCTGATGAACAGTGGCGCTCAGCCGGCGGCGAGCCCCGGCAGCCTGCGGTCCAGCGCGAGCGCCCCGAACCCGAGCCCGACGAACAGCAGGGCCACGACCAGACAGTTGATCGCGACCCGCGCGTAGCCGTGCGCGACGACGTCGACGAACGGGTACGGGTACCAGTCGACGACCGCCCCGCGGGCCAGGGTGAACGCCAGCCACGCGAGCGGGTAGACCGCCGAGAGCAGCACGACGTCCAGGTCCACCAGCCCGCGCGGCCCGAACAGCAGCCACCCGAGGACGGCGAGCAACGGGGTGATCATGTGGCAGAGCACGTTGGCGACCTCGTGCAGGCCCTGCGGGTTCGCGGTCTGCGCCAGCACCAGGTTGTAGACGATGCCGGTGACCGCGATGGCCACCACGGCGTCGAGCACCAGGACCCGCATCGCCCGCGAGTCCCGCTCCGGGGCGGCCGCCAGCAGCACGTGGGCGATCCCGACCAGCAGGTTGCTGAGGATCGTGAAGAAGGCGAACAGATTGGCCACCCGGGCCCCGGTGCTCGTGAAGGCCGAGTACGGACCGGGGTCCACGGCCGTCGCCACCACCTGCAGCACGACCCCGAGCAGGGCGAACGCCGCCACGAGCCCGAACCACGGCCGGGCGAGCGGGAGGTAGCGGGGCACCGGGGGACTGTAGCCGCGGATCCGCGACGCCGAGGGGTGGTGACGGCCCGACCACGATGATCATCAGCAGGGGTGACGGTCCCGCTCGTCCCCTTTCGGCGGGTTCGTCCGGCGTGATGGTGACACTGGGCAGCGCTTCCGTCACCCGTTCGCCGGAGACGGACCACGGAGAGCGATCGTCATGCCGGTGGAACGCCGGCGTCACGACTGCGTAACACGCCCCCGGGACGGTGCAGACCGCTCCACGCTCCGCACCGCGATCAGGGAGACCCATGACGCCCGCCGACGACTTCGACATCGGCCTCACCGGTGCCCGCTTCGGCGGCGCGCCCCGGAAACGGCGGCGCAAGAAGGCCGAGGAGTCGGCAGCGGGCGCCTCCGGCAGCGGGCCCGGGCGGCGGACCGCGGACGAGGCGGACACCGCGGAGATCCCGGTCGTGTCCGAGCGGGTGCCGCCGCGCCCGGACCGCCCGGTCGAGGACGTCGACGACGAGCACGGCCACGACGTGCGCGGCCGCTCGCTCGCCGTGCGGCCGTACTTCTACACGAAGGGCCGCACCCGCTCCCGCTACGAGCTGGCCATGGAGACGCTGGTGTCGACCCCGCCCGCGGCCCTGCGCCGTGCGGAGCTCGCCGAGCACCTGCCGATCCTGGAGCTGTGTCGCGAGCCGCGGTCCGTCGCCGAGGTGGGCGCGATCATGGGCATGCCGCTCGGTGTGGCCCGGGTCGTGGTCGGCGACCTGGCGGTGACGGGCGGGCTCGAGGTGCACCGCACGGTCACGGCCGAGGGTCCGGACCTGGCCCTGATGGAACGGGTGCTCAGCGGCCTGCGCCGGCTCTGACCGACTCTCCTCCCCGGCTCCGGCGAACGGGTCCGGCCTGCCCGATCGGCCGGTCCCGGCGGGCGCGCGGGGTCGCGATGTGGCACAACAACCTCCATGAGCGACTTCCTGGCCCCGCCCGTCCCGGTCGTCCCCGCCCCGTTCCACACGCCGGAGCGGGAGAAGCTGCAGGAGCAGGCCCGCGCCTTCGCCGCCGAGCGCGTCCTGCCCGCCGCGGACGAGCTGGACAAGGTCAAGGGCGAGATCCCGCGCTCGCTGCTCGACGAGATGGCGGAGCTCGGCTACTTCGGCATCACCGTGCCGCGCGAGCACGGCGGGCTGGGGCTCGGCGCCTTCGAGTACTGCATGATCGCCGAGGAGCTGGCCCGGGGCTGGATGAGCGTGGGCAGCATCATCGCCCGCGCACAGGGGGCGGGCACCGGCGTGGCCGACGAGGCCCGCAGGGCGGAGCTGTTGCGTCGCAGCGCCGCCGGCACGTGGATCGGGGCCATCGCCCTCTCGGAGCCGGAGGCGGGGTCGGACCTCGCCGCCGTCGCCACCCGTGCGGAGCGCGACGGGGACGACTTCGTGATCACCGGTCGCAAGCGGTGGATCGGGAACGCGAAGGCCGCGGACTTCCTGCAGATCCTCGTGCGGACGTCGGACCCGGAGCCGGGGGAGAAGCGGTCCGCGGGGCTGGCGACCCTCGTCCTCGAGAAGGAGCGGGACGCCTTCCCCGAGGGCCTCTCCGGCACCCCGATCGACAAGATCGGGTACCACGGCTTCGTGACGTGGGACCTGGAGTTCGACGGGCTGCGCGTCCCCGCCGCGAACCTGCTCGGCGAGCAGGGCTTCGCGGAGGCCCAGCAGTGGCTCAACATCGCCCGCGTGCACACCGCGGCCCGCGCGGTGGGGCTCGCCCGGGGCGCCGTCGAGGACTGCATCGTCTACCTGCAGGAGCGCGAGCAGTTCGAGCACCCGATCGCCGACTTCCAGGCCGTCCGGTTCAAGCTCGCCACGATGGCCGCGAAGGTCGAGCAGGCGCGGTCGTTCTACCAGCACGTCGCACAGCGGCTGGACCAGGGCGAACCGTGCGAGCGGGAGGCGGCGATGGTGAAGCTGCTGGCCACCGAGATGGCCGCCGAGGTCACCGGGGACGGCATCCAGCTGCACGGCGGCAACGGCTACACCACCGAGCACCGCGTCGAGCGCTACTGGCGCGACGCCCGGCTCACCACGATCTTCGAGGGCACCAGCGAGATCCAGCAGAAGATCATCGCCGACCGGCTGCTGCCGCGGAGCCCGCTCGGCTGACCCAGCTCGGGAGCCAGGCGTCCGGCACCTCGCGGCGGTGCGCCGCGAGGTGTTCGCGCAGCCGCGCGAGGCCGGGGTGCCGGTTGTCGGTGCGCCGGATCAGCGACATCGGGTACACCGGCGCCGGGTCGCGGAGGGGGATGCGGCGCAGGTCGTAGCGGTCCGGCCACAGGTACCGGGAGCCCTCGCCGACCAGCGTCGCGAGCTCCGCCGACTCCGCGATCTCCGCGTGGAAGACCTCGTAGCCGAACACCGGCCCCCGCACGTCGATCGTCAGGCCGAACGCCGCGGCCAGCTCGTCGTAGTAGGTGGCCCACTCGGTGCCGGGCGCGAGGCCGGGCATCCGGATCGGGTGTCCGACGAGGTCGGCGGGCGTGACCGCCGCAGCGTCGGCGAGCGGGTGGCGGGGGCCGACGAGGAGCTGGTGGGGGTCGTCGAGGGCGTGGTCCGCGGCGATCGACGCCGGCAGCGGGCGCGGCACCGCGTGGAAGGTCGCGTCGATCGTGCCGGCCTCCACCGCCGCGACGGCGCCGTCGACGTCCGCGGTGAGGGCCACGACGTCCAGCTCGACGTCCGGGTGCCGCCGGTGGAAGTCCTGCAGGGCACCCGCGGGCGCGATCCGGCGGCTCAGGACGTCCACGCGCAGGGCACGCCGCCCGGGCCGGACGGCCGCCTCCGCCCGGGCCGCGACCCGGAGGAGCTCGCGGGCGTGGGGGAGGAAGGCCTGACCGTCGACGGTGAGGGTGACGCCGCGAGGGGTGCGCGCGAAGAGCCGGACGCCGAGAGCGCGTTCCAGGGCGGCGATGCGCTTCGACACGGCCTGTTGGGTGAGTGCGAGGGCATCGGCCGCGTCCTGGAACCGGCCGGTGTCCGCCGCGGCGACGGCGGTGCGCACGGCATCAAGGTCCACACCGGAACGGTAGTGCCACAACCAGCGGTTGTGACTCGCCGATGGTCGCGTTGTTGGCGTCCGGGTCGGTGATCGGCTTCGGTCCTGGTCGTGGATCGTCGCTTCCGGCTGCTGTGGACCGCCTACGCCCTCAGCGCATACGGGTCGGGGCTCGGGTTCGGCGCGCTGCCGTTGCTCGCCGTGCTGGTCGTGGGCGCCGGGCCGGCCGAGGTCGCCGCGCAGTCCGCGGTGGGCCCCGCCGTGGGCGCGCTGCTCGCGGTGCCGCTCGCGCCGTGGATCGAGCGCCGGCGCAAGCGGCCCGTCATGATCGCCACGGACCTGGTCCGGTTCGCGGCGACGGTCAGCGTGCCGGTGGCGGCCGCGGTCGGTGTCCTCGGCATCGCGCAGCTGATGGTCGTGTCCGCCGTGGTGGCCGCCGCCAAGATCGCCTCCACCGCGGCCACCGGTGCGTACCTCAAGGCGCTGCTGCCGGGGCCGGAGCTGCTCCGGGCGAACTCCCGCCTCGAGTCGACGACCTGGAGCGCGCTCGTCGTCGGGCCGCCCCTCGGCGGAGCGGCGATCGGGCTGTTCGGGCCCGTGACCACCGTGGTCCTCGACGCGGTCAGCTACCTCGCCTCGGCGCTCGGCCTGACGGCGATCGGGGGCGGGGAGACGCGGGCGATCCGGCCCCGGGTCCGCGCCGGCGAGCTGCTCGACGGCTGGCGCCACCTGCTCACCCATCCCGGCCTGCGCGGGCTCTACCTCAACACGATGCTCGTCAACGGGCTGGTCATGGCGACCGAGCCGCTGCTGGCCGTCCTCCTGCTCCGGGACCTCGGGTTCGCGCCGTGGCAGTACGGGCTCGCGTTCGCCGCGCCGTGCCTCGGCGGCCTCGTCGGGTCCCGGACGGCCCGCCGCGTGGTCGAGCGTGTCGGTACCCGGCGCGTGCTCCGGACCGTCGGCGCGGTGCGTGCGGTGTGGCTGCCGGGCCTGGCGTTCGTCCCCGCCGGGGCGGCCGGGCTGGTCACGGTGATCGCCGTGGAGTTCGCGATGATCGTCGGGATGAGCCTGTACAACCCGGTCCTCGCCACGTACCGCCTCGAGCGGACCCCCGACGACCGCGTGGCCCGCACGCTCGCGGCCTGGTCGATCGGCACGGGCACCGCGGTCGCGCTGCTCACCGCCCTGGCCGGGGTGCTCGCCGAGGCGGTGGGCACCCGCACGGCGATCGGCGTCGCCGGGGTGCTGATCCTCGCCGCACCGGTGCTCCTGCCCCGGGCACGAGCCCTGTCCTAGGCTCCTAGTCGCCGAAGCCGGTGATCCAGACGACGGCCTCGCCCGCCTCGTCCGACGCGGCCAGGTCGACCTCGGCGGTGATGGCCCAGTCGTGGTCGCCCTCGGGATCGTCGATCACCTGGCGGACGAGCCAGCGCTCCGGCTCCTCGACGATGTCGATCATCTTGGGGCCGCGGGCGTTCGGGCCGATGCCGATGCCGCCGAAGCCGTGCAGGTCGAAGAAGGGCCGGAACGCCTCCCGCCAGCGGTCCCCGGTCCAGCCGGACTCCTTGTCCAGCTCGCCGAGCAGGTCCCACCGGTTGAGCGAGGCGAGCTCGACCCGGCGGAACAGCGCGTTGCGCACCAGCACCCGGAAGGCCCGGGCGTTACGGGTGACCCCGGCCGGGCCCTGGTCGAGCGACGGGGGAGCGGACTCGTCCTCGACCCCGCCGCCGGCGGCGAGCTTCTCCCACTCGTCGAGCAGGCTGGAGTCGACCTGGCGGACCAGCTCGCCGAGCCACTCGATGAGGTCGGTCAGCTCGTCGGTCCGCGCGTGCTCGGGCACGGTCTGCCGCAGCGCCCGGTAGCAGTCCGCGAGGTACCGCAGCACCAGCCCCTCGGAGCGGGCGAGCTGGTAGAAGGCCACGTACTCGTGGAAGGTCATAGCGCGCTCGGACATGTCCCGCACCACGGACTTGGGCGAGAGCCGGGCGTCCTCCACCCACGGCGCGCCGCGCCGGTAGGTCTCCAGCGCGCCGACCAGCAGCTCCTCGAGCGGCTTCGGGTACGAGACGTCCTCGAGCAGCGTCATCCGCTCCTCGTACTCGATGCCCTCGGCCTTCATCGCCGCGACCGCCTCGCCCTTGGCCTTGTTCTCCTGGGCGTAGAGCACGGGGCGCGGGTCGTCGAGCGTCGCCTCCACCACCGAGACGACGTCGTGGGCGTACGACGGCGCCTCGCGGTCGAGCAGGTCGAAGGCGGCGAGGGCGAACGGCGACAGCGGCTGGTTGAGCGCGAAGTCGAGCTGGAGGTCGCCGACGAGCCGGACCGTGCGGCCCTCGGCGTCGGGCTCGTCGAGCTTCTCCACCACGCCCGCGGCGAGCAGGGCCCGGTAGATCGCGATGGCGCGCAGGATGTGCTTGCGCTGCCGGGGGCGCGGCTCGTGGTTGTCCTCGAGCAGGTGCCGCATCGCGGCGAAGGCGTCCCCCGGGCGGGAGATCACGTTCAGCAGCATGGCATGCGAAACGTGGAAGTGGCTGGTCAACGCCTCGGGCTGGGCGGTCTGCAGCTTCTCGTAGGAGGTCTGCGACCAGCCGACGAAGCCCTCCGGCGGCTGCTTGCGCACCACGCGGCGGCGCTTCCTGGGGTCGTCGCCGGCCTTCTGCAGGGCCTTGTGGTTCTCGATCTCGTGCTCGGGCGCCTCGGCGACGACCGTGCCGACGGTGTCGTAGCCGGCCCGGCCGGCCCGCCCCGCGATCTGGTGGAACTCGCGCGCCTTGAGCGGGCGGGTGCGCCGGCCGTCGTACTTCGACAGGCCGGTGAACAGGACGGTCCGGATCGGGACGTTGATGCCGACGCCGAGGGTGTCCGTGCCGCAGATGACCTTGAGCAGGCCGGCCTGGGCGAGGGTCTCCACGAGCCGCCGGTAGCGGGGGAGCATGCCGGCGTGGTGCACGCCGATCCCGTGCCGCACCAGCCGGGACAGGGTCTTGCCGAAGCCGGCGGTGAACCGGAAGTCGCCGATCAGCTCGGCGATGGCCGCCTTCTCCTCCTTCGAGGTGACGTTGACGCTCATCAGTGCCTGCGCCCGCTCGACGGCCGACTGCTGGGTGAAGTGCACGACGTAGACCGGCGCCTCGTGCGTCTCGAGCAGCTCGGTGATCGTCTCGTGCAGCGGGGTGAGGACGTACCGGTAGTGCAGCGGCACGGGCCGCTCGACCGAGGTGATCTCGCGGGTGGCCCGTCCGGTGCGGCGGGTGAGGTCGTCCCGGAAGAACGAGGTGTCGCCGAGCGTGGCGCTCATCAGCAGGAACTGCGCCTGGGGCAGCTCGACCAGCGGCACCTGCCAGGCCCAGCCGCGGTCCGGATCGGCGTAGAAGTGGAACTCGTCCATCACCACCGAGCCGACGTCGGCCTTCGCCCCCTGGCGCAGCGCGATGTTGGCCAGGATCTCGGCGGTGCAGCAGATGATCTCGGCGCCCTCGTTCACCGCGGCGTCGCCGGTGAGCATGCCGACCTTGTCCGCGCCGAACACGTCGATCAGGTCGAAGAACTTCTCGCTGACCAGCGCCTTGATCGGCGCGGTGTAGAAGGTGCGGGCACCCCGGGAGAGCGCGGCGGCGTGCGCCGCGATCGCGACCAGGGACTTCCCGGACCCGGTGGGGGTGGAGAGGATGACGTTGCCGCCGGTCGCGATCTCCAGCAGCGCCTCCTCCTGGGCGGGGTAGAGCGAGAGTCCCCGCTCCTCGAAGGCCCAGTCCGCGAACACCTCGACCAGGGCGTCCGGGTCGTCGCCGGTGGGCAGGCGGTCGGTGAGCAGCGCGGCGGAGGTGGCGGTCATGATGACACCGATTGTCCACGACTCCCGCCGGCGGGGCCGGGCCGACCTGCCGGGCCAGGCCGAGGAGCAGGAACACGGCGCCGAGCGCGATCCCGATGCCGGAGGCGAGCCGACCGCGAGCCCGGCCGCAGGGAGGTGCGGTGCGCCGACCACCATCCGCCGCACGGGGGGGCGCCCTGGGCGCGCTGCCACCGCCGTACGGCCGATCAGGTGACATCCGGCCCTTTCGGCCGTTTACCGTAGAGATCGTGACAGGGCGGGGAGCGGGCAGCGGCATGCCCGACGTCGTCCCGCCGATGCTCCCCTCCCAGGGGGACCTGGCCGACGGCGAGCGGGGTGGCGACTGGGCGGTCGAGTTCGCCTGGGCGGGCTTCCGCTGCGTCGCGTACGTCCGGCCCGGGCGCGTCCGGCTGCTGTCCTCGACCGCGCGCAGCGTCACCCGCAGCTTTCCGGAGCTCTCCGTGCTGGGCGAGCGGGTGCGCGGCTCCGGCATGGTGCTCGACGGTGTGGTCGTGGCCCTCGACGACGCCGGCCGGCCCAGCCGGCGTCCGCTGATGCGCCGCACCTCGACCGTGGCGCCCTCGGAGTCCCTGCGCGCCCGCGTGCCCGTCGGGTTCGTGGCGACCGATCTGCTCTGGCTCGACGGCCGCGCCTTGCTGCGCCGGCCCTACGCCGAGCGGCGCCGGCTGCTGGAGGGCCTGGACATCGCCGGGCCGCACGTGCTGGTGCCGCCCTCGCACCCGGCGGCGGAGGCCCGGTTCGTGATGGAGGCCGCCGAGCGCTTCGGACTCGACGGGCTGCACCTCAAGCGGGTCGACGCCGCCTACAAGGCCGGCCGGCGCACCCGGGACTGGCTGCGGGTGCCGCTGCGGCGCGCGCGCCCGGTCGTCGTCGGGGGGTGGATGCCGGCCGAGCGGAACCGCCCCGGTCGCGTCGGTGCGCTGCTGCTCGGGATCCCCGAGACCCCGCCCGCGCCGGGCGAGCCCCTCGGCCCCCTGCGGTACGTCGGACGGGTGGGGATCGGCTCCGGGCCCGCGCGCCGCGACCTCGGCGAGCTGCTCCGCACCCTGAACGCACAGATCTCCCCGTTCGCGGCCGCCGGGCCGGGCGCCGTGCCCGAGGCGGTGGCCGCGGACGCTCGCTGGCTCGTGCCCCGGCTCGTCGGGCAGGCCGAGTACCAGGGCTGGACCCGCGGCGCCCACCTGCGGCTGCCGGTGTGGCGGGGGATCCTGCGGCCCGGCGAGGTCGGGCAGCAGGAGTGGGCGGGCACCCCCTGGGACCACGACCGCACCACGCAGGCCGACGACGGGGCGGGGGTCTGGGGCCCGGGCCGGCGCACCGGGCAGGTCCGTCCGCCACAGGAGCACGGCCGGCGCCCGCACGCCGCGCCCGCTCCGGCGGCACCGGCCGCCTCGCCGGCCTCGGCCGGGCCCGAACCGCCCGCCCTCCCCGCGGTGCCGCGCGAGACCACCGGCCTCGCGCCGGCGGCGCCCGCCAGCTCGATCAACCGCAGCCTCGAGCAGCACTTCGTCTACAACGCCTTCAACACGATCGCGGCCCTGATGCGCACCGACCCCGGGCAGGCCCGCGAGCTCCTGCTCGGGTTCGCCGACCTCAGCCGCACCGCCGACCGCGTCGGCACCCCGGAGATCCCGCTCGCCGACGAGCTGGCCGCGGTCCGCGCCTATCTCGCGATCGAGCAGGCCCGCTTCGGCCGCCGCCTGGAGGCGACCGTGACGGTCGAGGACGGGCTCCGGCCGGACGACGTCGCCGTCGCGCCGCTGCAGGTGCTGGTGCTCGTCCGCGAGACGGTGCAGCAGCACATCGAGCCGCGCCCGGAGGGCGGAGCCGTCACCGTCCACGCCGCACCGGACGGAGCGGGCGGAGCCGAGGTCGTCGTCACCGACCGCGGGCACGGCGAGACGCGACTGCGGGTGCCTGCCCCCGCCGCCTGCCCGGGCTGAACACCCTCCTGTGTGAACGGCAGGTGACAACCTGCGAGGTGCCGGTGTGACGTGACGGCGTCGGTCTGCGGCGACGATCAGCGGGACGCTACGGTGCGCGCATGCTCGGCCTTCCCGAGGGCGCCCGCGCCTGCCTGTTCGACCTCGACGGTGTGCTCACCGACACCGCCAGCGTGCACGCGGCGTCGTGGAAGACGATGTTCGACGAGTTCCTGCAGAAGCGGGAGGGCCCGGGCTACCGGCCCTTCGACGTCGCGGCCGACTACGGTCCGTACGTCGACGGGAAGCCGCGGCTGGAGGGCACCCGCAGCTTCCTCGCCTCCCGCGGGATCACGCTGCCCGAGGGCACCCCGGACGACCCGCCCGAGGCCGAGACGCTCTGGGGCCTGTCCACCCGCAAGAACGACCTGGTGCAGGTGGTGCTGCAGGAGAAGGGCGTCGACGTCTACCCGGCCTCGCGGCCGTACCTGGAGGCCGTGCGCAAGGCGGGCCTGAAGGTGGCGGTGGTGTCGTCGTCGGCCAACGCCGAGCAGGTGCTCGACGTGGCGGGTCTGTCCGAACTCATCGACCACCGGGTCGACGGCGTGGTCGCGCGCGAGCGTCACCTGCCGGGCAAGCCGAAGCCCGACACCTTCCTCGCCGCGGCGCAGGACCTGGACGTCCCGGTCGCGGCCGCCGTGGTCTACGAGGACGCGCTGGCCGGCGTCGAGGCGGGCCGGGCCGGCGGGTTCGGCCGGGTCGTCGGCGTCGACCGGCTCGGGCACGCGGACAAGCTGCGCGAGCACGGCGCCGACCTCGTGGTGTCCGACCTCTCCGAGCTGTTGGAGGAGCAGTGGTGAAGCCGGACGCGGGCCGCACGTTCGCGGTCGAGCCCTGGGTCGTGCGCGAGCCCTCTCTCGACATCGCCGCGATGGGCCAGACGGAGTCCGTCTTCGCCCTGTCCAACGGCCACATCGGGCTGCGCGGCAACCTCGACGAGGGCGATCCGCACCACCTGCCCGGGACCTACCTGAACTCGTTCTACGAGGTCCGGCCGCTGCCCTACGCCGAGGGCGGCTACGGCTACCCGGAGTCCGGGCAGACCATCATCAACGTCACCAACGGCAAGCTGATCCGGCTGCTGGTCGACGACGAGCCGTTCGACCTGCGCTACGGCAAGCTCCGCCGGCACGAGCGGGTGCTCGACCTGCGCGCGGGCACGCTGACCCGCGAGGTCGAGTGGGAGTCCCCGGCCGGGCGCGTGGTGCGGGTGCACAGCACGCGGCTGGTGTCGCTGACCCAGCGCGCGATCGCCGCCATCTGCTACGAGGTCGAGGTGCTCGACGAGCCGGCGCTGCTCGTCGTGCAGTCCGAGCTGGTGGCCAACGAGCAGCTGCCCACCCGGGGCGCGGACGACCCGCGCCTGGAGGCCGCGCTCACCAACGCGCTCGAGTCCGAGATGCACCGCGCCGACGAGGCCGGCGCCACGCTCGTGCACAGCACCCGCAGGTCCGGCCTGCGCGTCGCCGCCGCGATGGACCACGAGGTGCACGGGCCCGAGGGCATCAAGATCACCTCGGACGCGACCGAGGACGCCGGCAGCACCACGATCATCGGCCGGGTCAAGCCCGGCGAGACGCTGAAGATCGTCAAGTACCTGTCCTACGGCTGGTCGTCGCAGCGCAGCCTGCCCGCGGTCTACGACCAGGTCCGCGCCGCCCTGGCCGCGGCCCGCTACACCGGCTGGGAGGGGCTGCTCCGGGAGCAGGCCGAGTACCTCGAGGACTTCTGGGAGACCGCCGACGTCGAGATCGACGGCGACGCGGAGCTCCAGCAGGCGGTCCGGCTGGCCACGTTCCACGTGCTGCAGGCAGGTGCCCGCGCCGAGCGCCGGTGCATCTCCGCCAAGGGCCTCACCGCGGACGGCTACGACGGCCACACCTTCTGGGACACCGAGACCTTCTGCCTGCAGGTGCTGTCCTTCCTGGCGCCCGACGCCGCGGCGGACGCCCTGCGCTGGCGGCAGTCGATCCTGCCCAAGGCCTTCGAGCGCGCCCAGCAGCTCGGCCTCGACGGCGCCGCATTCCCGTGGCGCACCATCCGCGGCGAGGAGTGCTCGGGCTACTGGCCCGCCGGTACCGCGGCCTTCCACATCAACGCCGACATCGCCGACGCCGTCCGCCGGCACGTCGCCGCGACCGGTGACACCCAGTTCGAGCTGGAGGTCGGCCTGGAGATCCTGGTCGCGACGGCGCGGCTGTGGCGCTCGCTGGGGCACCACGACTCGGCGGGCGAGTTCCGGATCGACGGCGTGACCGGACCGGACGAGTACTCGGCCATCGTGGACAACAACGTCTACACGAACCTCATGGCGCAGCTGAACCTGCGCTACGCCGCCGAGGTCGCCGCGAAGCACCCGCGCAGCGCGGCCAAGCTGGGCGTGAACTCCGAGGAGATGGCCAGCTGGCGCGACGCGGCGTCGTCGATGCGCATCCCGTTCGACGACGAGCTGCGCGTGCACCCGCAGTCCGAGGGCTTCACGAAGCACAAGATCTGGGACTTCGAGAACACCCCGGCCGACACCTACCCGCTGCTGCTGCACTACCCGTACTTCGACCTGTACCGCAAGCAGGTGATCAAGCAGGCCGACCTCGTGCTGGCGATGCAGCTGCGGCCCGACGCGTTCCCGCCGGAGCAGATGCGCCGCAACTTCGCCTACTACGAGGCGATCACGGTGCGGGACTCGTCGCTGTCGGCCTGCACGCAGTCCATGGTCGCCGCGCGCACGGGGCACCTGGACCTGGCCTACGACTACCTGGCCGAGGCCGCGCTGATCGACCTCAACAACCTGGCCGGCAACACCGACCACGGCATGCACATCGCGTCGATGGCCGGGACCTGGGTGGCGATCACCACCGGGCTCGGCGGCATGACGTGCGACGCGACCGGGCTGGCCTTCGCCCCGGTGCTGCCGGCCGCGCTGAGCCGGATCTCGTTCGGGCTGCGCTGGCAGGGGCGGCACATCCGGGTCACGATCACGCAGGACGACGTCGAGTACCGCCTCGTCAGCGGCCCGCCCATGCGGCTGCGCCACCACGGCGAGCCGGTCGCGCTCGCCGAGGACCCGCAGGTGCGTCCGCTGCCGTCGCCGCCGACGGTGGACCCGGTGGAGCAGCCGTACGGCCGCGCCCCGCGCCAGCGGCACCACGGCGGCTGACCCGGCCGGTACGCCGGAACCGATCGTCCGGGGGATTGCGGAAGGGCGGCCGGGGTACCTCCCGGCCGTGACCGCAGCAGCAGTCGATCCCCCTGCCGGGCTCGTCCGCTCCGACCCCGCCGCGCCGGGGTACGGGCGGCGCCGCTCCGGCCGGGGCTGGGTCTTCCTCGGGCCGGACGGCGACCGGATCGACGACCGCGCGGAGATCGCGCGGATCAAGAGCCTGGTCATCCCGCCGGCGTGGCGCGACGTCTGGATCGCGCCCGACCCCCGCGGTCACATCCAGGCCGTCGGGACGGACGACGCAGGCCGCCGCCAGTACCGCTACCACGACGACTGGCGTCGCGCCCGCGACGAGGAGAAGCACGACCGCGTGCTCTCCCTCGGCCGCCGGCTGGCCGACATCCGCGGCGAGATCACCACGCGGCTGGAGGACAGCGGGCTGCACCGCGAGCGGGTGCTGGCCGGGGCCGTGCGGATGCTCGACATCGGTGTGTTCCGTGCCGGGGGCGAACAGTATGCCCCGAGCTGCGGCGACGACGGCTCCGACAACTGTGCCGACGGAACCGGCTCCGCCGGTTGTGGGCACGACGGCGACGACCACGACGACTCCGGCACGTTCGGGCTCGCCACCCTGCGCCGCGACCACGTGTCGCTGCGCCGGGGCCTGATCCACTTCGACTACCCGGCGAAGGGCGGGGTGCCGCGCAAGCTGGACCTGCGCGACCCGCTGCTGCACCGGCTGGTCAACGGGCTGCTGCGGCGCAAGGGCGGCGGCGAGGACCTGCTGGCCTACCGCACCGGCCGGTCGAGTTGGCACGACGTGCGCTCGGAGGACCTCAACACCGCCGTGAAGGAGCTGGCGGGGGAGCAGTTCACCTGCAAGGACCTGCGCACCTGGAACGCCACCGTGCTCGCCGCGGTGACCCTGGCCGGGGCGGTGGCCGAGGAGGGCCGGGTGCCGTCGGCCGAGCGGGCGCGGGCCCGGATGGTGCGCCGCGCGATCACCACGGTGTCCGACCACCTCGGCAACACCCCGACCGTCGCCAAGAACTCCTACGTGGACCCGCGCGTGGTCGAGCGGTTCGAGGAAGGGCGCACCGTGCTGGTCGCCCTGCAGCGGCTGGAGGTCCCCGACCTCACCGACGACCACAGCCGGGCCGCGGTGGAGCGGGCCGTGGTGCGGCTCGTCACGGGCTGAGCCGCACCCCGGCGCACGCCTCGGTCGTTCCACGGTCGTTCCACGGTCATTCCTCGCCCAGGCGCTGCCGCAGCTGGGCGAGCGTGCGGGCCAGCAACCGGGAGACGTGCATCTGGGAGATCCCGATCTGGTCGGCGATCTGCGTCTGGGTCTTGTTGCCGAAGAAGCGCAGCACCAGGATCGTGCGCTCGCGCTGCGGCAGCTCGTCGAGCAGGGGCGCCAGGGTCTGCCGGTACTCGACCTTGTCCAGCTCGGCGTCGGCCTCGCCGAGGGTGTCGGCGAGCGGGGAGTCGGCGCCGGCCACCAGCTCGTCGAGCGACGGGCCGCGGTAGGCCTGCTGGGCGTCGAGCCCCTCCAGGACCTCCTCGGCCGAGAGCCCGAGCCGCTCGGCGATCTCCGACGGCTTCGGCGCACGGCCCAGCTCCTGGGACAGCGGCCCGATCGCGCCGTTGATGGAGCTCTGCATCTCCTTGAGCCGGCGGGGCACCCGCATCGCCCAGGTGCGGTCGCGGAAGTGCCGGCGGACCTCGCCGGTGATGGTCGGGATCGCGTAGGAGAGGAAGTCGACCCCGCGGTCCGGCTCGAACCGGTCCACGGCGTTGATGAGCCCGACGGTGCCGGCCTGCTCCAGGTCGTCGACGGGCTCGCCGCGGTTGGCGAAACGGCGGGCGATGTGCTGGACGACGGGGAGGTGGCCGGTGACCAGCTCGGCGCGCAGCGCGTCGCGGTCGGGATGGTCGGCGGGGAGCGCCACGAACTTCTCGAACAGCGGGGCGAGGTGCGCGTACTCCGAGTCCGACCCCTGCCCGTTCGGGGCGGGGGCCTGCGCGGAACGCGGGTCCCGGTCAGCCACGACGCCCCGGGGAACGGTCTGCGATGTGCGACGCCACGCAGGGATCTACCCGACGGCCCCGATCCTTCAAACGCGGCCACCCGGCCGGGGAAATGCGGGCGGAGGCCGCGCGAGATCGCTGGTAGGTTGGACTGCCGCGCTGCCGGGCGACGAGGGACGACGAGGACGTCGGCCGCGCCGCACGCGCGTCCCATGCCGACAGATCGAGGGACGACCGGGAGGACCGGCCGATCCGTCACTCCCGCGAAGGACATCTGAGCAGGTGCCGACCTCCGAACCCGCCACGGGCGAAACGCCGCTCGAGCACGAGCGCGCCTATGTCGCGATGCTCTACGAGCGGCTCGACGAGCGCCGCCGGGACACCGCGCGCCGGCTGGCCGACGTGCTGCACGGCGAGACCGTGGGCACACCGCAGGCCCTGACCGAGCGCGACGCGGCCGCCGCGATGTACACCGACCGGCTCGCCGCGCTGCGGGCCGCCGAGCACGGCCTGGCGTTCGGCCGGCTCGACGCGGAGACCGGCGAGGTGCGCTACATCGGCCGGCTCGGCCTCCTCGACGAGGAGCACGACTACGAGCCGCTGCTCATGGACTGGCGCGCCCCCGCGGCGCAGCCCTTCTACACCGCCACCGCGGCCAACCCCGAGGGCATGCGGCGCCGCCGGCACCTGCGTACCCGCGGCCGCTCGGTCGTCGCCGTCGACGACGAGGTGCTCGACCTCGCCGACGCCGCCGCCGGCGGCAGCGGATCGGGCCTGACCAGCGAGGCCGCCCTGATGGGTGCCTTGGTCGAGCCCCGTACGGGCCGCATGAGCGACATCGTGGCCACGATCCAGGCAGAACAAGATCGAATCATCCGGTCCAAGCCGTCGGGTGTGCTGGTGGTGCAGGGCGGGCCGGGTACCGGGAAGACCGCGGTCGCGCTGCACCGGGCGGCCTACCTGCTCTACACGCACCGGGACCGGCTGGCCCGCCGCGGCGTGCTGGTGATCGGGCCGAACCCGACCTTCCTGCGCTACATCGGCCAGGTCCTGCCGTCGCTGGGCGAGACCTCGGTCGTGCTCGCCACCCCCGCCGAGCTGTTCCCGGGCCTGCACGCCCGCCGGCACGAGGACACGCGCACCGCGGAGGTGAAGGGCCGCGCCGACATGGCCGCGGTCGTCGCCGCGGCCGTCCGGGACCGACAGCAGCTGCCGCGCAAGCCGATCGAGCTCGTGGTCGAGCGGCAGGAGGTGCGCATCGACCGGGACCTGGTCAACGCGGCCCGCTCGCGCGCCCGACGCTCGCGCAAGCCGCACAACGAGGCCAAGCGGATTTTCCGCAACGAGGCGCTGCGGCTGCTCGCGCAGCAGGTGGCGCGGACCCTCGGCGGCCGGAACCTGCTCGGCAAGCTCGACGTCGAGGACATCCGCGACGAGCTCGCCGAGGACGCCGCCGTCGCCCGCGAGCTCGACGCGCTGTGGCCCACGCTCACCCCGGAGCAGCTGCTCACCGACCTGTTCGCCGACCGGCGCAAGCTCAACTCGATCGCCCGGCGGATCCCGGCCGAGGACCGGGCGCTGCTGGAGCGCCCCGCGCCCGGCGCGGACGTGCCGCCCGAGCTGCGCTGGACCCCGGCGGATGTCCCGCTGCTCGACGAGGCCGCCGAGCTCCTGGGCGACGACGGGTCCGCCGCCCGGGCCGCCGAGCAGGCCGCCCTGCGCGAGGAGGTCGAGTACGCCCAGGGCGTGCTCGACGTGCTGGACCTCGAGGAGGACCTGGACCCGGAGCTGTTGCGGGCCACGGACATCGTCGACGCCGACCGGCTGGCCGAGCGCATGCAGGTACGGACCTACGAGTCGACCGCCGACCGCGCCGCCGCGGACCGCGAGTGGACCTACGGGCACGTGATCGTCGACGAGGCGCAGGAGCTCTCGGCGATGGCGTGGCGGCTGGTGATGCGCCGGGTGCCCAGCCGCTCGATGACGATCGTGGGCGACGTGGCGCAGACCGGCGACATCGCCGGGACCTCCACCTGGGGACAGGTGCTCTCGCCGTTCGTGCAGAACCGGTGGAAGCTCGAGCAGCTCACGGTGAACTACCGGACGCCGGCCGAGATCGCCGACGTCGCCGACGACGTCCTGGCCGCGATCGACCCCGGCCTGACCCCGCCGACGTCCGTGCGCAGCACCGGCGTGCCGCCGCGGGCCGTGCCGGTGGCCGCGGGCTCGCTGGAGGGGAGCGACGAGGTGGTCGCCGGGATCGTCGCCGAGGAGCAGGGCGCGGTGGGCGAGGGTCGCACCGCGGTGCTGGTGCCGGCCGCGCGGCTCGCGCAGATGCGTGAGGCGGTGCTCGGCGACGCCGCGCCGGAGGACCCCGAGGACCTCGAGGCGCCGGTCGTCGTCCTCCCGGTCGGCGCGTCGAAGGGCCTGGAGTTCGACGCCGTGGTCCTCGTCGAGCCGGCCGAGGTGCTGGCCGAGAGCCCGCGCGGGATGAACGACCTCTACGTGGCGCTGACCCGCGCCACGCAGCGCCTCACGGTGGTGCACGCCGCCGACCTCCCGGAACCGCTCAAGCGCCTGCGCCGCGCCTGACGCCCGCGTCGGCAGCCGGGTTGTTCGGTTCGGCGGCGCAGCGCGAACGAGGACTCCCGGGCGTCGGCGTGCAGCAGGGTGATGTTCGGCCCGGAGTCCGCCGCGACGAGCGACCGAGCCGGCCGGCGCCCGCTGCTGGGCTCCGTCGAAACGTCCCGTCCCTGCTCGGCTCAGCCGGGGTCGAGGTCGAGCCCGTCGGCCGCGTTGTGCCGCCACTGGTCCACCGTGCGGATGTAGCGGAACAGCTCCTGCGAGCCCGGCGCCCAACGGCCCTGGGTGGCGATGTCGAGCAGCGACGCACCGGCGCGGTAGGACTCGGTGGCGAAGCCGGCCCGCAGCGAGTGGCAGGTGACCGGGTAGGGGAGCCCCGCCCGCTCCCCGGCCCGCGCGATCACGGCGGTGACGGCGTCGGGGGAGAGGGGCTCGTCGCGGACGGTGTCGTGCCGGTCGATGCGCCGGAAGGCCGGGCCGCCCGTGTGTCCGCCCGCGCGCAGCCACGCGAGCCAGGCCGAACGCGGGCACAGCAGCGGGTGGCGGCGCCGCGGCAGCGCGCTGCGCCCGGTCGTCTTGCCGACCCGGACGTCGAGGACCACGCCGTTCTGCTCGACGACCACGTCGGAGACGAGCAGGTGGGCCTGGTCGCTGGCCCGGGTCGCGCCGTAGAAGCCGAGTGTGAGCATGGCGCGGTCGCGCAGCCCGCGGCGCGAGTCGGGGCAGGCCTGCGACATGGCCAGCACCGCCGGCAGGTCGACGGCGTGGGCCTGGCCGCGGCCGCGGCGCTCGCCGCCTGCGGCGAGCCGCCTCTGGTAGATCGTGAGGGCCTCGCGGGCGGCCGCCGGGCCCCGCGGGTCGACGTCCGCGCCGAACTTGCGGAGCCCGTGCAGCGCACCGGCGAGCTTGCGGCGGATGGTGGCGGGTGCCGCCGGCGCTCCGGGCACCCGCCCGACCCGGGGCGCGCCCTGCTCGAGCCAGAGCACGAAGCCGACGAGGGCACCGCGGCCGCCGGAGAGCAGCGGGATGCCGGCCCAGCGGGTGTAGTCCTCCCAGGCCGCCCAGTCCCGGGCGTAGGCCTCGCGGGTGCTGGCGACGCGCTCGGCGTCGAGGTAGCGGTCGGCTGCCGCGTCGAGGGCCTCGACGCGCAGGCCGGCGTCCGAGGCCGGGTCACCGGGCAGCGGCCGGCGTCGCGGCGCGGACGCGGACCGGGGGGTCAGCGCGGAGCCGGTCACCGGCACGTCGCGTGGTCGGGTCCGGGATGCTCGGGGGGCGTGGTGACCGGGTCGTGCACGGGACCGAGCCTACGAGCCGGGCGGTCGACGTCGTCGGCGACGCGCCCGGCTTGGCGGCCGGCCCCGCGGGGGTGGGACCGGCCGTCGTCCGGGAGCCGGTTCGGCGCCGGATCAGCGCCGGTTCAGCGGCGCAGCATCCCGCGCCTCCGCCGGCCGTAGGCGCCCGAGGCGAGGCTGACGCCGATGGCCGCGACGACCACCTGGATGACCAGCAGGAGCCACGGGAACCCGCCGCCGGCGTTGTGGTAACCGAACAGGCCGGCCAGGTACGAGCCGACGAACGAGGCCACGATGCCGATCACGATGGTCAGCCAGATCGGGATGTGCTGGCGCCCGGGCACCACCAGGCGGCCCAGGGCTCCGATGACGAGGCCGACGACGATGGCCGAGATGATGCCGGTGACGGTCATGGCGTTCTCCTCCGCGTGAGGCCGTGACCCCGGTGTACCCCTTTCACAACATCGTTACCGGACTTCTCAGCAGGTCCACAGCGCGGGACCGAGAGCGTAGGGCTCCGCGCCCGGAGACCGGGAGGCTGACCCGCCGGCCGCTACCGGAGCCGAGCCGGGCACAACCAGGCCCGGCAGGACCCGTCAGAGGTCGAGGACCAGCCGGGCCGAGCAGGAGCGGGACACGCAGATCATCATCGCGTCGTTCTCGGCCTGCTCCTCGGCGGTGAGCACCGAGTCGCGGTGGTCCGGGACGCCCTCGAGCACCCCGGTCTCGCACGTCCCGCAGGTGCCCTCGCGGCACGACGAGAGGATCCCGACGCCGGCCTCCTCCACCACCTCGAGGATCGACCGGTCCGCCGGCACGGTCAGCGTGGTGCCGGTCTGCGCGAGCTCGACCTCGAAGGCCTCCCGCGGCCCGTCGTCCGCGCCGGCCTTGGGCGCGAACCGCTCCAGGTGCAGGGAACCGGCGGGCCAGGCGGCGCACCGCTCCTCGACGGCGGCCAGCAGCGGCTCGGGGCCGCAGCAGTAGACCGCCGTGTCCGCGGCCGGCTCGCCGAGCAGGGCGGCCAGGTCGAGCAGCCCCGTCTCGTCCTGCGGCCGGACGTCGACCCGGTCGGGGTACCGCTCCTCAAGCCGGTCGCGGAAGGCCATCGACGCGCGGCTGCGACCGCCGTAGACGAGCCGCCAGTCGGCGCCGGCGGCCTCGGCCGCGGCGACCATCGGCAGGATCGGCGTGATGCCGATGCCGCCGGCCAGGAACAGGTAGCGCGGGGCGTCGACGAGCGCGAAGTGGTTGCGCGGCCCGCGGACCCGCACGGTGTCGCCCTCGGCCAGCTCGTCGTGGACGTGGGCCGAGCCGCCGCGACCGGCAGGTTCGCGCAGCACGGCGACCTGCATCACGGAGCGCTCGGCCGGGTCGCCGCAGAGCGAGTACTGCCGGGTCAGGTCCCCGGTGAGCACCAGGTCGACGTGCGCCCCGGGCGCCCAGGCGGGCAGGTCGGCGCCGGCGGGGTCGCGCAGGGTCAGCTGCACGACGCCGTCGGCGAGGGTCTCCTTCTTCTCCAGGACGAGGTCGAGCTCGGGCTCGGTCGTCTCGCTCGGCATGGGTCTCCTCGGTGGCTCAGGCCGGCGCGGGTTCGCGGGCCGGGGCGGGTTCGGGCGAGGGGGCGGGAACGGCGGCGGGCTCGTGACCGTCCGGGTGGGCGAGCAGCCACTCCCACAGCTCCACCGGGTCCTCGAAGATCCGCTCGCTGCCGCAGTGGCAGACCGCGCGGAGCCGGTCGGTGCCGAGGACCCAGTGGATGCGGTAGACGCGGTCGCCGCCCAGGACGGGCGGGGCCTCCGGGATGCCGCCGCTCATCGGGCGGGGGCCGCCGGCGCGTTCCGCGGGGCCTGCCCGACCATCCGGGCGAGCATGCGGCGCGCGGCCAGGCCGCCGGTGTCGATGTTGATCGAGAGCTCCTGATAGCCCTCCGGCTCGCCCTGGATCACCTGCTCGAGCACGTCGAGGGCCTCGACGTCCTGCAGCACCACGGTCCGGTTGTTCTCGGCGAGGAAGGCCGAGACCTCCTCGTCGTCGAGCGCGAAGTCCCGGGCGACCATCCAGAAGTCGTGCGTGGAGTGCTCGGTCTCGGGGGTGATCGCGTAGACGACCTCGACGTGGAAGGCGTCGGGGTCGGTGCCGTCGGGGTTCGGGACGGAGCCGACGGGCGCGATCCGGCTGTGCAGCTTGTACAGGCACGGCGGGGTGTACTCGATGTCCTGCCAGCGGGCGATGCGCCCCTGCAGGCCGGTGGACCTCGCGTAGAAGGGCGGGCACTCCGCGTCGTCCATGTGCCGGGAGACGTAGACGATGCCGGCCTCGTCGTCGACCTCGGTGGAGATCGGGGTCGAGGCGACCTCGGGGGTGCCGATGTAGCCGCCGTGCAGGTAGGTCTCGTGCGACAGGTCGAGCAGGTTGTCGACCAGCAGCGAGAAGCGGGCCTGCAGCGGCTCCATCCCGCGGACCGTGGTGAAGGCCGGCGAGGCCAGGTAGGTCGCGCGGGGGATGCGGGTCGGGTCGGCCAGGGCGGGGTCGCCGATCCAGATCCAGACCAGCGAGTCGAGCTCGACGACCGGGTACGGGGTGAGCCGGGCGGTGCGCGGCACGCGGGTCTGGCCGGGCACGGCGACGCACTTGCCGTCGCCGCCGTAGGTGAAGCCGTGGTAGCCGCAGACGACCTTGTCGTCGACGAGACGGGACGGGGCCTGGGAGAGCGGGAAGCGGCGGTGCACGCAGCGGTCGGAGTTGGCGACGACCTCGCCGGACCCGGTGCGCCAGAACAGGATCGGCTCGTCGCAGATCGTGCGGGCGAACAGCTCGTGGCGGATCTCGGAGCCGTACGCGGCGACGTACCACTGGTTGCGGGGGATGGTGCTCATGAGGTGGCTCCCTCGGCTCGGACGGTGGTGGTGCCGGCGGCGCGCGATCCGGTGGTGTCCGCGGTGGTGCTGCGCAGCCGGAGGAGGAAGAGCAGGGCGGCGGTCGCGACGAACACCGCGCCGAAGGCGACGTAGAGCTGCTCGGGGGTCCAGCCGCCGTCGAGCAGCGTGCCGGCGAGCGTCGGGGCGAGGATCGCGCCGGCGCGACCGATGGCCAGTCCGGTGCCCACGCCCGTGGTGCGCACGGCCGGGTCGTAGACGGTCGGGGTGAGGGCGTAGAGGCCGGCGACACAGCCGTTGACGAACACGCCGATCACGGCGGCGATCGCGAAGGCCGCGGCCAGCGACGACGACGCGCCGATGAAGACCGCCAGCAGCACGCCCGTCGCGACCAGGTAGGTGGCAAGCACGGTGCGCAGGGCGAACTTCGCTGCCAGCAGGCCGAGCAGCGCGGCGCCGAAGATCCCGCCGACGTTGAGCAGGGTGCCGCCGGCGATCCCGGCGGTGGGGGAGAGGCCGGCCTCGACCAGCAGGGTCGGCGTCCAGCTCGTCACGAAGTAGAAGCCCGCCATGATGCAGAAGAAGACGACCCAGAGCACGAGCGTGGTGCGGCGCAGCCGCGGGGTGAGCAGCTCCTTGTAGCCGGCGCCGACGCCCCGGGGTGCCGCGGTCTGCTCGGGCAGGGCGACCAGCGGCTCGTGGCGCATCCGCGCGAGCAGGCCGTTGACCCGCTCCAGGGCGCGCGCCGGGCGGCGGACCAGGAGGAAGTCCAGCGACTCGGGCAGCCGCCACCAGACCAGCGGGATCGACGCGGCGGTCGCGAGGCCACCGGCGAGGAACACCGCCCGCCAGCCGAACTGGCCGATGAGCACGGCGGCGAGCAGGCCGCCGAGGGTGGCGCCGAGCGCGTAGCCCGTCGAGTTCAGGCTGACCGCGAGGCCGCGCCAGCGGGTCGAGGCGTACTCGGCGGCGATGACGTTGCTGGTGGCGAGGATGCTGCCGATGCCCAGGCCGGTCACCGCGCGGAGCACGCCGAGCTGGGCCGGGGACTGGCTGGCCGCCGACAGCAGCATCGCGGCGGCCGCGACGGCGAGGCAGCCGAGCACGATCGGGCGCCGGCCGAGCCGGTCCGCCCACGGGGCCACGACCATCGAGCCGACGGCCATACCGATCAGGCCGGCGGAGAGCAGCAGGCCGAGCTGGGCACCGTTGAGACCCCAGTCGGCGGCGACGGACTTGCCCGTGAAGGCCATGACCAGCACGTCGAAGCCGTCGAGCATGTTCAGCAGCACGCACACCACGACGGCGCCCCACTGGAAACGGGACATCGGCCGCTCGTCGATCAGCTCCCGGACCGTGGCGCTCATCGGCGCCGGCCCGCGGGATCGCGAGGGGTGGGAGGACGCATGGCAGCACTCCGTTGTCGTCTGCGCCGGGCCCGCCGTGCGTCGGTGGTGACCGGGGCGGGCGCCGCCCGGGTCTGGTCCCGGTGCGGTGTCCGAGAGCATGCGTTCGGCGACCGGCGGCGCCGAACCCGACTTCCGGGAAATGGAAGGATTTGTGCGGTGTCGGGCGTCCTCAGCCCGCGCGGTAGCCCTCGGCGAGCGCCCGGCTGATCGCGCGGGCGCTCGTCCGCACGAGCGGGCTGAGCGTGTGCGGTGAGGCGGTGCCGTGCCGGACCACCAGCGAGACGGCCGCGACGACCTGCCCGCGCTCGTCCTGGATCGGCGCGCCGACGGAGAGCGCGTCCATCGTCACCTGGCGGTCGCTGATCGAGAACCCGTTCACGCGGACGTCGGCGAGCATGCGGCGCAGCCGGTCGGCGTCGGTGACCGTGCGCTCGGTGAACCGCTCGAGGCGGCTGCCGAGGACGTCCTCCTGCACCTCGGTGGGGGCGTGCGCGAGCAGCACGAGCCCGACCCCGGTGGCGGTGAGGGCGAACCGCCCGCCCACGCGCGTCAGCACCGGGACCGCGCCGGAGCCGCCGATCCGCTCGACGAACACGACCTCGGTGCCCTCGCGGACCGCGAGCTGGACGTTCTCCCGGGTGATCTGGGAGAGGTCCTCCAGGAACGGCAGGGCGCGTTCGCGCAGACCCTGGCCGCGCGGGGCGAGGGCGCCGAGCTCCCACAGCCGCAGCCCGACGCGGTAGGAGCCGGTGTCGTCGCGTTCCAGGGCGCCCCACTCGACGAGCTCGCCGAGCAGCCGGTGCGCGGTCGACAGCGGCATCCCCGTGTGCCGGGCGAGCTGGCTCAGCGTCATCGCCGGGCGGGTCGGACCGAAGGCGGCGAGCAGCGCGAGCCCCCGGGTCAGCACCGGGCCCGTCGGGCCCGTCGGTCGCCCCCGACCCGCCATGTCCGCTCCCGCTCGTCCGTCTGCCGCGCCCGGATGCCCGGTGTGTGCTTGTCTACCGCAGCGGGGTCCGACCGGTTCGGTCGCGGCGTCCCGGGCTACCGCCCGCGGCACCGGTGCTCCGCCCGGGCGGCGGGGAGGTCGCGATGACCGGCATGTACGACGTCGCCGTGGTCGGGGCGGGACCTGCGGGGAGCGCGGCCGCGCTGCGGGTGCTCCAGCTCCGGCCCGACGCCCGTGTCCTGCTGCTCGACGCGGCCCGGTTCCCGCGGGACAAGACGTGCGGCGACGGCGTCGCCGCCGGGGTCTTCGACCTCCTCGCCGCGCTCGGCGTGCCCGACCTCGCCGGCCTCGGCGCCTCCGTGCCGCGGCTGCACGTCCGCTCGTCGCGCGGGGCCGTCGCCGACCGGCGCTGCGCCCGCCCGAACCGCGTCGTGCCCCGGGCCGTGCTCGACGACGCCCTGGTCACGGCGTGCGTCGAGCGCGGGGCCCGGCTGCGGCGGCAGCGCGTGCGCCGCGTCGACGCCCACCCCGACCACGTCGTGCTCGACGGCGACACGGCCGCCCGCACGGTGATCGGCGCGGACGGCGCCAACTCCGTCGTCCGCCGCAGCCTCGGGATCGGGTCCCGGCCCCGCGAGCTGGCCGTGGCGGTCCGGGGCTACAGCCCGCACACCCCCGCGACCCCCGGGGCGTTGCACATCGCGTTCGCGGAGGGCCGCCGGCCCGCCTACGCGTGGTCCTTCCCGCTCGCCGACGGCGGGGCGAACGTCGGGTACGGGATCTTCGACGGCACCGTGCCGACCAGCCGCGACGAGCTCCTCGCCGGCCTCGACGCACAGCTGCCGGGCCTGGAGCTCGATCCGGCGACCGTCCGGGGCCACCGCCTGCCGCTGTCGACCGGCGGCCGCACGCAGCCCGACGGGCGGGTGCTCCTCGCCGGCGATGCGGCGGCGCTCGTCAACCCCCTCACCGGCGAGGGCATCTTCGACGCCGTGGCCTCCGGGGTGCTCGCCGGCCAGGCCGCGTTGTGCGGGGCGGCGGCCGGAGCGGTCCACCGCGCGAGCCTGCGCCGTTGCTTCGGCCGGCACCACCGGCACACCGCGGCGCTGGCCCGTCTCATGCGCAGCCCCCGGTTCGTCCACGCCGCCGTGCTCGCCGCGGCGCGGGACCGCGCGGTGTTCGACGACGTCGTCGAGGTCGGCCTGGGACGAGGCGCCGCAAACGCCCGCACCCTTGCCACGATCGGCGCCCTCTTCGTCCGGCCGGGGACGGGGCGGCGCGCGGGCGTGCCCACAGGGCCGCTCCTCGCCCCGGCGACCTCCTGAGGAGCAGCCGTCGGGGCCTCGTGACGGCGCGGCCGCCCGACCCCGTGGTCGAGACGCGCCGTTGCGTCCCCCGGGGGACGAACGGCCGCGCCGCTGCGGGTTCCGAACGAAGGGTGAGGACCCGCAGCCCGGAGGTTCCCGGGCACGCCGCCCCGCCGAACACCGTGTCCAGGTTGGGCAGCGCGATGTCGAGGTTTTCGCGGCGCCGAACACCCGGTGACCAGGATCGGCCACGCCAGGTGACGACGCCGCACCCCCGAGCACGCGCCTCCTGCCCCTGCTCGCGGTGGTCGCCCCCGGCCTCGCCCCGAGGGCACCGTCTCGACTCCTCACCCGTGGCGGGTGATGAGGCCCGTTCGGCGCGCAGAGTCGAATGCCCCATGGGCACGGAAGACTCCCCGAATCGCTGGGCCCTCCGCGGTGATCCGGCCCTGCTCGAGGAAGCGGCGACGACACTGCGCGGCTCGCGGCCCGAGCAGATCTTCGGCGCGCGCTTCCCGGGCGAGTACGTCCTGTCCGCGATCGCCCGGCTGCTCGAGAGCCTCGCCGGTGAGATCCGCCAGAGGGACGACGTGCTCACGCACGGCGTGGTGTCGGCGGCCGCCGATCTGTCGGGGCACGTGCTGCGCTACCTCCCCGAGCTCGAGGCCGCGACGACCGGGCGTGACCACGCCGGCGCACGCGCCGACCCGACGGACACGAACCCGCCGACCCCCTGACCGATCCCCGTGGCTCTGCGGGGAGCGGGCCTCCTCCCGCTCAGCACGCGCTCACAACGGATACCGGGAAAGGAACACCATGAGTGGCCGTCCGAACATCGTCCTCGTCCATGGTGCGTGGGCCGACGGCTCCTGCTGGAGCGCGGTCGTCGAGCGCCTGCAAGCCGAGGGCTACACCGTCACCGCGCCCCAGTTCCCGGAGACCTCCCTGGCGGCCGACGTCGCCCGGCTCCGCCAGGTGCTGGCCCGCCAGGACGGTCCGACCGTCGTCGCCGGCCACTCCTACGGCGGGCAGATCGTCACCGCGCTGGGTACGGACGCCCCGAACGTCGTCGGCCTGGTCTACATCGCGGCGTTCGGGCTGGACGAGGGCGAATCGATCGGCAAGCTGCTCGCGCAGGGCCCCCCGGGTCCGGCGCTGGCGCACCTGCAGGTCGACGAGCAGGGCTTCGCCTGGCTCCCCGAGGACGACTTCGTCAACCACTTCGCCGCCGACGTCGACCCGACGAAGGCCCGCGTCATGTACGCGGTGCAGCAGCCGCTGTCCTGGTCGGCGGTCGAGGAGGTCATGGGCGTGCCGGCCTGGCGGACGCTCCCGTCGTGGTTCCTGGTCGCCGACGGCGACCAGGCCATCCCGCCCGAGGCCCAGCGTCAGTTCGCCGCCCGCATGAACGCCACGACCGTCGAGGTCGCGACGAACCACGTCGCGATGGTCTCCCACCCCGACGACGTGCTCCGGTTCATCCTGACCGCTGTCGAGGCCCTCCGGACCACCGCGTGAGGCCCTGACGAGGAGGACGCAGTGCGGATCCCGCCGGGCGGCCGGCGGGGCGGCGGGGTCGAGCGAGTCGCACCGCTGCGTGGTCCTGAGCGGGTCGCCTGAGCCGGACGCGGCGGTGAACCTCGCCGAGTTGCACGACGTCGAGCCGGCTACCTGGCCAGGTAGGTCCAGCTCCCTGTCCGGGGCAGGGCCGTGCGGGGCGGGGCTACGTGCTCACGCGCCTACGAGTGCGATCTCGGTGGTGGACACGTCGAGGCGATTGGCGGCGCACAACCCGCGTGGTGTCGTCCTTCCGGTCCTGAGGTCGGGCCGGCGGGGTCATCGACCTGACCTTCGTCCCGACCTGGGCGGGGGTGCCTCCGTGAGCGTCATCGTCGACGCGTTCTCTCGCACGATCGTCCGGTGACGGGTCGTGCACGTGCGCACCACCATGATCTTCGACGCCATCGAGATGGCCCGCTGATCGCGCCGGGCCTCCACCAGACCCGGGGCGAGTCGGATCACCGGACGATGTTCAGCGGCCGTCGCTCGTCGGAGCCGGCTCCTCGACAGCAACGGGAGGGGCCGGATCGCTGCCCCGACGGCTGGCCGACTCCTCGGCCCCCCGTCGAGGGGATGGGGCCAGACCCCGTACGAGCGCTGCGAGTCCGATCTCGAATTCGTGGTCGGGCCCCAGCTCGGCGACCGTCTCGGCGATGCGGGCGAACCGGTCGGCTCCGGGGAGCTCGTCCTCGCCGGGAACGAGGATGGCGGTCCCGTCGCGGGCGGACTGCTGCTCGAGCGTCGACCCGATCGTGTAGCGGGACACGGCGATGGCGGCAAGCACCGCGTCCGGCCCGCTGAAGCCGTGGCCCTCGAGGAAGCTCACCTGGGCGAGCGAGTTGGCGGGGTTGGGTGCCCGCGCTCCGGCCGTGGCGATCAGTCTGGCTCCGTCGCGGACGGCAAGCATCGCGCGTCGCATGCTGCGGGCGTTACGCAGCAGGAAGCTGTCCCAGTTCTCCCCGGCCTTCGGGAGACGTTCGGTGTGCCAGCGGTCGAGCACCTCGGCTGCCACGGCGGCCAGGAGCTCGGCCATGTCACGAAAGTGGTGGTAGAGCGCCGGCTGTCGTACTCCGAGCCGAGCGGCGACGGCGTGGCTCGAGAGTCTGTCGAGTCCGCGCTCGTCAAGGGCCTCGAGGGTGGCCGCGACGATCGCCTGCCGGTCGAGCCTCGGGCGTCCTCGTGACATGGCGTGACTGTACTGACGGATCGAGGCTCCCGCGCTCCCAGCTTATCGGTGATAAGTTGCCGTGACGGACGGACGGCACCTCAGGGGGAGAACATGGCTGCACAGGACGCCTGGAGCGGAACGGTCGTGCGGAAGACCCGCGCCCTGCTCGACGGCTCGAATCTCTACCGACGGGTGGAGGTGCGACTGGAGGACGGGACGACGGCCCGAGTCCGGGTGCGTCGCGCCGTGTGGAAGGACCTGCAGGTGGGCGACCGGCTCGTGAAAGAGGCCGGCGCCGACCCGCACCGCGGCTGATCCCTGATGGCGACCGACTCCCACGGAAGCGCCGCGGCACGACCGGTTGACCCCGGGCGACGCCACCGTCGCGCGGCCTGGACGCTTGTCGTCCTGGCCCCGCTCGTGTCGGAGCTCGCGCTGGGCTCGACACCGGTCAGAATGGCCTGGCTGATCCTGCTGTGGAT
This sequence comes from Pseudonocardia kujensis, assembly GCF_021283305.1. Classification (GTDB taxonomy): domain Bacteria; phylum Actinomycetota; class Actinomycetes; order Mycobacteriales; family Pseudonocardiaceae; genus Pseudonocardia; species Pseudonocardia kujensis. The sequence goes on along the minus strand of NZ_JAJSOK010000004.1, from coordinate 189,307 downwards.
GCCGATCTACGGGGCCGGGGCCCTCCTGATCCGGGAGGTCGTCCTGCGGCGCGGCCGCGGCTGGCCGAGCATCCTGCTGCTGGCGATCGCCTACGAGATCGTCGAGGACGGGATCGGGTTGCAGGCGCTGAGCAGCCCACGGCTGTACGACGCCGCCTCGTGGGGAGCGCGCATCCTCGGGATCAACGCTCCCTACTGGGAGGCGAACGCGCTGTATCACGCAGTGTTCACCGTCTCCGTCCCGATCGCTCTCACCGATCTCTTGTTCCCCGCGCACCGCGCTCGCCCGTACCTGGGCCGCACGGGCACCGCGGTCGCCGCGGTGATGGCGGTGCTCGGCGTCGCCGTGCTGCGCCTGACGGTCCCGCCGTCGCAGGACCCCGGCTATCAGGCGCCGCTTCCGGTCGTCCTCGGCTGCCTGGTGCTGGTGCTCGCGCTCGTGGCGCTCGCGCTGAGGGTGTTGCCGCCCACCCACACGGCGCCGGCCAAACCCGCGGCACCGCCCCGGCTCGTCGTCCTCTACGGCGCGTCCGCGACCGCGACGCTGGTCTTCTTCGGGCTGTCGTTCCCGGTGTTCGGGCAGCAGCAACCGGCGTTCACCCACGGGCTTGCCGTGCTCGTCCCGATGGGCGTGACCGCGGTGACCGCCATCGCCTGCTACCGCTTCCTGAGCAGGGCAGCAGCCCGGCCGGCGTGGACACAGCGGCACACGCTGGCCGTCGTCGGCGGCGCGCTCGTGGCCCACAGCGTCGGGGGGCTGGTCATCATGGCGCGCACAGCCGTGGACCGGGTCGGCCTGGTCGCGATCATCGGGCTGACCGTGCTGGGGCTCGTGGTCCTCGACCGGCGGCTCCGCACGGCGGACATCACCGGGGGCGGTGGGCCCGCACCGCTTGGCATCCACGCCCTCCGCTCCCGACCGGAGTGAAGGTCACGCCCGCGACCGATCACCGTGTGGATGCGTTCGCACCGGCGCCGGCGCGGTCCGCGTGTCTGCGCGCCCGTGCACCATCTTCTCGTTCTGCATGGAGGGTCGCGGCCACCGCTCGGCCATGTGGCCCACAGGGCGCTGCCGGGCACGATGATTGACGTGCGGCGCTCGATGACTGCTGGTGCGGCGACCAGCCTGACCAGGCCGAGCACGTCGACGAGCACGTGGCCGACGAGCCTGCCCACTCCCGACGACGGGCCCGACGACGACCCCAAGCAGCCTGGGAAGACCCTTGGCCATCAGCCTGCTGGGGACCCCCGCCGAGCTCGGCGTCGCCGTCCGAACCGGGGTCTGCTGCGGGAGGGTCAGGCCGTGGTCGCGTTCGTGGCGCGGCGCGGCGCTGGCGGCATACGACGGCCGTGCGCCGGGATCGACACGCTCTGCTGCTCAGTGCTCGCGGGCGCAGTCGTGCGCGGTCTCGGATTGGCGTAGACCTCCACCGAGCGCCCGTCGCTGATGGCGAACCCGCCGGGCCCCGTCACCGGTGCCCCGGCGGCTCGCGCCCTCAGCTCTTGGCGGCGACGATCCTTTCGACCGCCCGGGGGGCCGTGCGCTGGAAGTCGTTGAGCCGCACCCAGGTCGGCGTGACGACGACGCGGGCCATCGAGTCGTAGAGCCCGCGCACCTGGGCGTCGAAGGCCTCGTGCTGCTCAGCCGGAACGGTGCGGTGCGAAGCCTGCAGGTACTCCTCCGGCACGCCGTCGACGACCTCGACGTGCGCGGTGCCGCGCACCAGGAGGCAGCACAGCGGCTGCGGGACGTCGATCGTGATCGCCACTCGCGGGTCGCGCTGCAGCGCGGGCACCTTGTCCGAGGAGGTGACGGTGCAGAAGACGAAGGTCTCGGCGCGCAGCAGGTAGGCGAGCGGAACGACCCTCGGCGCCCCGTCCAGCCCGGTGTACCCGATCCGCATCAGCGGCGACCGCTCGACCAGCTCGAGGGTGACGGGGTCGGTAAGGATCTCGGTGATCCGGGTGGCGTCCATGTCAGCACTCCGTCCTGCGTGGGCACATCTCACCGGAGAGGACCGGATCTTCGCCCGGAACTCATCGCGGCGTGCTTCGAGGCGGAGTTGATCAGACGGCGGATCACGGTCAGCGCGGCGGCGAGGTAGAGGTAGAACTCGACGACATCGCGCGTTCGTCGGTGCCGCCGCACAGCCTGCCGTCGCCGTTCATCCACGAGTGCAGGCGCTCGACCGGCCACCGTCTGCCGGCCTGGATCGCGCTCTGAGCTGAGACATGCTGGCAAGCCCCCCGCGCGGGTGCCAGCTTCGCTGAGACAGGGCACCCACTTTTTCGGGGCGCTCGGGCCACAGGCCGGCGTCCGACCCAGGAGAAGAGGTGTTCTCCTTGGTTGAGTATGCTGCGAACTACAGAACTGTAGTTCTCCTATATGAATTAGAACTATGTAGTTTCAGGAGGCACGCGTGGAGGAGCCGGCGATGGCACGGCGACCTGCGGAAACGGCGGCGGCGCGCGCCGGGACGCCCGGGGAGATCGGAGGGGAGCCCCGCCGGTGCGCGTTCCGGCGCTGCCGGGAACCGCTGCCCGTGCTGGCGGGGCGGGGCAACCGGCCGCGCTACTGCCAGGACGGCCGGACCTGGGGGACGAAGGGGTTGAGCTGCAAGGACGCCGAAGCGGCGTTCGTCGCGGTCGAGTCGTTGCGCGAGGAGGGGGACACGGCGGGGGCGGTCACCGCCGTCGACGACCTCGGAGCCCGGCTCGCCGCCGCGAGCGGCCCGCTCACCGCGGTGCTCGACGGCGTCGCGGTGCTGCGCGCGCAGCTCGACGACGAGGTCCGCGAGGCATTGGCGGCGCGGGACGCGGCGCTGGCGCGGGCGGCGGAGGACCACGGCGCGCGGCTGGCCGCGGAGGAGCGCGGGGCCCGGGCCGAGGCGAAGCAGGCGGAGGCGGACACGCGGGCCGCCGAGGCGGTGGAGCTGCGGGCGGAGGCCGACCGGGCCCGCACGCGGGCAGAGCAGGCGGCGGCCGCCGCGGAGCGGGACAAACTGCGCGCCGAGGGCCGATCCGTCGCCCTGGAGGACCGGGCGGTGCGGGCCGAGGAGCTCGCCGAGGCCGCGGCCGCCCAGACCGCGCAGCTGCGCGACGAGCTGGCCGCCCTGCGCGCCACCCTCGCGGCCCGCGACGCCGACCTCGACGCCGAACGGCGCCGCGCGCGCGAAGCGGCGCAGACCCACCGGGCGGAACTCGAGGCGGAGCGGGAACGCAGTCGCGCCGCCGCCGAGGAGTACCGGGCGGAGCTCGACGCCGAACGCCGGCGGTCCCGGGACGCCGCCGCCACCCATCGCGCCGAGCTGGACAGCGCGCTGGCCGGGCTGCGCGAGGAGCACGCCGCCCAGGTGGCGGCCCTCCGCACAGGCGCCTCCGAGGCGCAGGATCGGCTGCGGGCGGAGCACGCCACGGCGCTGGACCGGCGTACCGCCGAGCACGCTCGGGAGGTCGCCGACCTGCACCGTCGGCTCGGTGCGGCCGAACACGAGCTGGCGCTGCTCCGCACCGGACCTGCTGACGGCGCCGCCACCGGCAGCAGCGCCTCGGGCGGCGGCGGCGCGGCGGAGGCGACCTCGGACGGGTGACGTGCGGGGACGGCCTGCGCCCGCCGAGGGCTACCGCTCGAGCCCGCCGGTCCGCAGGCCGGCCCGCAACGCCTTCTTGTCGATCTTGCCGACGGCCGTCGTCGGCAGGGCCTCGACCAGGTGGACGGACTTCGGCGTCTGCACCGCGCCCTTGAGGGCCCGCACGTGCGCGGCCAGCTCCTCGGCGGTCGCCCGCGCGCCGGGCCGCAGCACGACCGCGGCGGTCACGGCCTCGCCCCACTTCTCGTCCGGCAGCCCGAACACCGCGGCCATCGCGACGGCGTCGTGGCTGGTCAACGCGTCCTCCACCTCACGCGGGAACACGTTGAAGCCGCCACTGATGATCATGTCCTTGGTGCGGTCGACGATCGTGAGGTAACCCCGGTCGTCGCGCCGGGCGACGTCGCCGGTGTGCAGCCAGCCGTGCGCGAAGGCCTGCGCGGTGAGGTCGGGCTTGCGCCAGTACTCCTCCATCGTGCCGGGGCCCCGCACGCAGATCTCGCCCGGCTCGCCGGGCTCGACGGGGTTGCCCTCCGGGTCGAGGAGCGTGACGTCGACGGTGCTGATCGGCACCCCGCACGACCCGTCGAGGGTCGGGTCGGCGTGCTCGGCCCGGCGCAGAACGCTGATCGGGTAGCACTCGGTCTGCCCGTAGAGCTGCGAGAACACCGGCCCGATCCGCTCCAGGCCCTCCGCCAGCCGCGTCGGCGACATGGGGGAGGCGCCGTAGAGCAGCAGCTCCAGCGAGCCGAGGTCGGTGCGGTCGAGGGCGGGGTGGTCGAGCAGTGCGTAGATCATCGTCGGCACGGCCAGGGTCATCGTGATCCGCTCGCGTTCGATCGTCTCCAGGACGCGGCCCGGATCGAAGCCGTCCTGCAGGTGCACGGTGCCGCCGCGCTGCAGGACCGGGACGACCTTGGTGCCCGCGACGTGCGTGATCGGTGCGACGGCGAGGTACCGGGCGTCGAAGGGGATCTCGAAGTCGGTGAGGGTGCCGACGGACATGATGTGCGTGACGGCCGGGTGCCGGCGCATCACGCCCTTGGGCCGGCCCGTGGTGCCGCCGGTGTAGTTGACCAGCGCGATGTCGTCGACGTGCGCGACGTCGTGCGCGCTCGCGGTGCCGCCCGCGGCCGCCTCGGCGAGCAGGTCCGGGCCGAAGTCCGACGGGCCGAGGCCGAGCACCGGCACGTCGCCGGAGCCCCCGGCCAGCTCCGCCCCGCGGGCGCCGTGCCGGTGGGCGTCGACCAGGCAGCCGGCCGCGCCGAGGTCGGCGAGCTGGTAGAGCTGGTCCTCCACCGAGCCCAGCGGGTGCAGCCACGAGGTGGCCATGCCGGCGGCCTGCACCGCGATGCCCGCGCACCAGGCCTCCGGACTGTTGCCGGCCAGGAGCCCGATCCGGTCGCCGCGGCGGAACCCGCGCTCCGCGAGCACCCGTTGGATCCGTCCGACGAGGTCGGTCACGGCGGCGTAGGTGAGCGTTCCGGCGTCCGACGCGAACGCGACCCGGTCCGGGTAGCGACGCAACGCACGCAGCACCAGCGTCCCGACGGTGGTGCCCGCCCACAGGGGCGGGGTGCCGGTGGCGGCGGTGGTGCTCCGGATCTCCGTGCTCATGGGGGCTCCCTCGGTGCGGCGGTGGACGTCAGGGGCGGGCTCGGTCAGGGGCGCGACGGTGGCCGCGCGACAGCGGGCCACGACGACCGTTCAGGACGGCGGGTGTGGCAGCGGTGCTGGCACCGGCCTAGGACAGCGTCCTCCCACGGCGCGCTACGAGGGGGCTCCGGCGCGGTCCGGTCTGCCGGCGGCCTCGTACTCGCGGGCGAGGCGGTCGACGAGCTCGTCGACGGTCGGGATCTCGCGGACCCCGGAGACCGAGTGGCCGGCGCTCCAGACCTCGGTCCAGCGACGCGGGCCGAGGCCGCCGTGGCCGTAGAGGGCGTCGGCGTCGGCCGGGGTGACCGTCTCGTCGAGGGCGGCCGGGTCGAGGCCCGCGGCGCGGATGGCGGGGGCGAGCATGCTGCTGGGCAGGCCGGTGAACGCCCGGGTCAGGACGACGTCGTCGAGCGTGCTGTCGACGCACATCCGCTTGTACTCGGGTGCCGCCATGCTCTCCTGGGTGGCGAGGAACGCGGTGCCCAGGTAGCCGAGGTCGGCGCCCAGGGTACGGGCGGCGGCGAGGGCGGTCCCGTCACCGATCCCACCCGCGAGCACGACCGGGCCGGCGAAGAAGCCGCGCACGGCCCGGACGAACGCGAAGGGGTTCATCCAGCCGGTCTGCCCGCCCGCGCCCGCGGCGAGCAGGACCAGCCCGTCCGCCCCGGCTGCGGCGGCCCGCTCGGCGTGGCGCAGGGTCGCGACGTCGGCCAGCACGAGCGCGCCGACGTCGTGCAGCGGGCCGAGGATCGGCGCCGGCGACCCGACGCTCGCGATCACCAGCTCGACCCGGTGCCGCACCAGCACCGCGAGGTCCTCGGCGAGGCGCGGCGAACGCATGATCAGGTTCGGCGCGCAGGGTGCGGCGGCCGGGCCGGACCGTGCGCCGATCTCGGCCAGCCACCGGTCGAGCTCGTCGGCGCTGCGGGCGTTGGCGGTGGGGAAGCCGCCCACGACGCCCGCCTCGCACGCCGCCACCACCAGGTCCGGGCCGGAGACCCGCAGCATCGGCGCGGCGATCACGGGCAGGCGCAGCCGTTGCGCGATCCGCGCGGGCAGGCCGGTCGGTTCCGGCACGCATCCTCCTGATGGTCGGCGGCGGGTCCGTCCGCGATTATCGAGCGTTCGGCGGGCCGAACCGAGGGGCCGACGGGGTGACGCGGGCGCTCACGGACCCCACGGGTCGTCCTCCGGGTAGTCCGGCTCCGGCGGCTCGTCCAGCGGCCGGTCCTCCTCGGGCGGGCCCGCCGCCGGGGGAGTGGAGCCGGCAGTGGGACCCGTGGCGCCCCCGTCGGCGCCCGCGACGGCCGCCAGCACCCCCGCCCCGTACTTCGCGAGCTTGTTCTCGCCCACCCCGCTGACCGTGCCGAGGGCGGCGGGGGAGGAGGGGGCGAGTGCGGCGATCGCGCGCAGCGTGGCGTCGTGGAAGATCACGTAGGCGGGGACGCCCTGCTCCTTGGCCGTCGCGGCCCGCCAGGCCCGGAGCCGCTCGAACACCGGCGCCGCCGCGGCGGGCAGGTCCGCCGCCGGGGCCGTGGCGCGCGAGGACCGCCGGGTGCGCGTGCGCTCGGGGTCCTTGCGCAGCATCACCTGGCGCTCGCCCTTGAGCACCGCCGAGCTGCCCTCCGTGAGCTGCAGCGTGTTGTAGGCCCCACCGACCTCGACCAGCCCGCGCGCCAGCAGCTGCCGGACGACGCCGCGCCACTCCTGCTCGGACAGCTCGGTACCGATGCCGAAGGTGGACAGCTCGTCGTGCCGGGACTGCTCGACCTTCGCCGTGCGCTTGCCGACCAGGATGTCGACGACCTGCCCGGCCCCGAAGCTCTGGTTCCGCTCGCGCTTGAGCCGCCACACCGTGGACAGCAGCTTCTGGGCCGGCACCGTGCCGTCCCACGACTCCGCCGGGGTGAGGCAGGTGTCGCAGTTGCCGCACGGCTCGGCCTTCTCCGAGAAGTAGGCGAGCAGCTGCACCCGCCGGCACTCGACGGTCTCGCACAGCGCGAGCATCGCGTCGAGGTGCTGGGCGAGGCGGCGCTTGTGGGCCTGGTCGCCCTCCGAGTCGTCGATCATCTTGCGCTGCTGCACCACGTCGGCCAGCCCGTACGCGAGCCAGGCCGTGGACGGCAGCCCGTCCCGGCCGGCGCGGCCGGTCTCCTGGTAGTAGCCCTCGACCGACTTGGGCAGGTCGAGGTGGGCGACGAACCGGACGTCCGGTTTGTCGATCCCCATCCCGAACGCGATGGTCGCGCACATGACCAGGCCCTCCTCGCGGAGGAACCGGGCCTGGTGCTCGCGGCGGACCCCGGCGTCGAGTCCGGCGTGGTAGGGCAGCGCCGGAATGCCCTGCGCGGCGAGGAACTCCGCGGTCTGCTCCACCGACTTGCGGGACAGGCAGTAGACGATGCCGGAGTCGCCGGCGTGCTCGGTGCGGAGGAGATCGAGCAGCTGCCGGCGCGGTTCGGCCTTCGGCACGATCCGGTACTGGATGTTGGGCCGGTCGAAGCTCGCGACGACCTGCTTGGCGCCGGTGAGATCGAGCCGCTCGGCGATCTCCGCGCGGGTGTGCTCGGTGGCCGTGGCGGTGAGCGCGATGCGCGGCACGGCGGGCCAGCGCCGGTGCAGCTCCGAGAGCATGAGGTAGTCCGGCCGGAAGTCGTGGCCCCACTGCGCCACGCAGTGCGCCTCGTCGATCGCGAACAGCGCGATGCCGCCCTGGCCCGCCAGTCGGTCCAGCAGGTCGACCGTCGACCCGACGCGCAGCCGCTCCGGGGCGAGGTAGAGCAGGTCCAGCTCGCCGGCGAGCAGGGCCCGCTCGGTGTCCCGGCGCTCCTCCGGGCTCTGGGTGGAGTTGAGGAACCCGGCGTCGACCCCGAGGGTGCGCAGCGCGTCGACCTGGTCCTGCATGAGCGCGATCAACGGCGAGATCACCACGCCCGTGCCCGGCCGGACCAGCGCCGGGACCTGGTAGCACAGCGACTTGCCGCCGCCCGTGGGCATGAGGACCAGGGCGTCGCCCCCCGCGCAGACGTGCTCCACGACCTCCTGCTGCGGCCCCCGGAACGCCTCGTAGCCGAAGACGCGGTGGAGCACCTCGAGCGCGGGGGCGGGGGGAGCGGTCACGGCGCGATCGTAAAGGCCGGCACCGACGGTCCGGGACCGGCACGCGAAGGGTCCCGACGGCGAGCGGGGGCCGAGGCGTCGTGCCAGAGTCGGTCCATGAGCGATCAGCGCGGCGCCGACCTCCTCACCGGCGACTTCTTCGGCTACGGGTCCCTGCTCACCGACGACGAGCAGAAGGTCGTCGGGCGCGTCCGGGAGTTCTGCCGGACCGAGATCGCCCCGATCGCCCAGGACGCCTGGAGCCGGGCCGAGTTCCCGCGCGACATCGTCTCGAAGTTCGCGGAGCTCGACATCGCCGCGCTGCCCTACGACGGGCTCGACGGACCCGCCGCGCGCCGGCTGCTGATCGGGTTCGTCTCCCTCGAGCTGGCCCACGCCGACGCCTCGCTGAACAGCTTCTTCGGCATCCACAACGGCCTGGCGATGGGCAGCATCGACCTCTGCGGATCCGACGAGCAGCGCGAGCGCTGGCTCCCCGCGATGGCGCGGATGGAGCAGATCGGCGCCTTCGGCCTCACCGAGCCGCACGGCGGGTCCGACGTCGCGCAGGGCCTGGAGACGACCGCCCGTCGGGAGGGCGACAGCTGGGTGCTCAACGGCGAGAAGCGCTGGATCGGCAACGCCACCTTCGCCGACCTCGTCGTGATCTGGGCGCGGGACGAGGGCGACGGCGCGGTCAAGGGCTTCGTCGTGCACAAGGACAACCCCGGCATGACCACCACCAAGATCGAGAACAAGATCGCACTGCGCACCGTGCAGAACGCCGACATCGTGCTGACCGACTGCCGGGTCCCGGAGGAGGACCGGCTGCAGCGCGCGAACTCGTTCAAGGACACCAACGGCGTGCTGCGCCGCACGCGCGGTGGCGTGGCCTGGGGCGCCACCGGCACGATGATCGGCGCCTACGAGGCGGCGCTCGCCTACAGCAAGGAGCGCGAGCAGTTCGGCCGGCCCATCGCCGGGTTCCAGCTGGTCCAGGACTCGCTGGTGCGGATGCTGGGCAACATCACCGCCTCGCTGGGCATGTGCGTGCGGCTGGCCGAGATGCAGGACGCGGGCGAGGCGCGCGACGAGCACGCCGCCCTGGCCAAGGAGTACACGACCACCGCGATGCGCGAGAGCGTGGCGCTGGCGCGACAGGTCGTCGGCGGCAACGGGGTGGTGCTCGACTACGGCGTCGCCAAGTTCTTCGCCGACGCCGAGGCCCTCTACTCCTTCGAGGGCACCCGCGAGATCAACACCCTGGTCGTCGGCCGGGCGATCACGGGCCACTCCGCCTTCGTGAGGTGAGGCCGCACTATGGAACCATGACGCGGCACTCGACGGGTCCCGACCGCGTTATGGAACCATAACGCGAATTCGGCCCGCTCCTGCGCGCGTTATGGTTCCATAACGCGGTTCTCGACGACTCCCGAGCGCGTCATGGAACCCTACTGCGACTTCGGGCGGGGGTCAGCGGAGGGAGTCCTGCCAGGCCGCGTGGAGGTCGGCGAAGTCGCCGCCCGACGCCAGGAGCTCGCCCGGCGTGCCGTCCTGGACGATCCGGCCCCCGCCCATCACCAGCACCCGGTCGGCGATCGCGACCGTCGAGAGCCGGTGGGCGATGATCAGCGCCGTGCGGTCCGCCAGCACCGTCTCCAGCGCGGCCTGCACCGCCCGTTCGGACGGGATGTCGAGGCTGGAGGTGGCCTCGTCGAGCAGCACGACCGCCGGGTCGGCCAGGACGACGCGCGCCAGCGAGACCAGCTGCCGCTGCCCGGCCGAGAGCCGCCCCCCGCGCTTGCGCACGTCGGTGTCGAGCCCCTCCGGCAGGTCGTGCGCGAAGCCCGCCCCGACGGCCTCGACGGCGGCGGCGATCTCCGCACGCGAGGCGCCGGGCCGTCCCATGGCGACGTTGTCCGCCAGCGAACCGGAGAACAGGAACGGCTCCTGCGTGACCATGACGAGCGCCCGCCGCAGGTCGGCGTCGGCGAGGTCGCGCAGGTCCACGCCGTCGAGCAGCACGGCGCCGCTGACCGGGTCGTGGAACCGGGCGGCAAGCTTGGCGAGTGTCGTCTTGCCCGCCCCGGTCTCGCCGACCAGCGCGACCGTCTGCCCGGCCGGCACGGTCAGCGAGAACTCCGGCAGCACGACCCGCTCGGGCGCCCGCGGATAGGCGAAGGTCACGCGGTCGAAGGCCAGCGCGCCGCGCACCGGGACGGGCAGGGCCCGCGGGTGCGCCGGCTCCGGCACCCCGATCGGCGTCTCCAGCACCGAAGCCAGCTTCTCCAGGGCCGCGGCCGCCGACTGGTAGGCGTTCATGAACTGGGCCAGCTGGTCGAGCGGGTCGTAGAAGCGCCGCAGGTAGAGGAGGAACGCCGTGAGCGCCCCCAGCTCCAGCGCCCCGGAGGTGACCCGCAGCGCGCCGAGCAGCAGCACCAGCGCCAGGGTCAGGTTCCCGACGGCCCGCACGCAGGCCACGAACCAGGACAGCGTGAGCAGGGCGTCGGCGTTGGCGTCGCGGTACCGGTGGTTCAGCTGCTCCATGATCGACTCGTTGCGCGCCTCGCGGCGGTAGGCCTGCACCGCGCGCATCCCGTTCATGGACTCGACGAACTGGACGATCACGCGCGCCACCCAGGTGCGGGTGAGCCGGTAGCTCGCCCGCGAACGGCGCTGGAACCAGCGGGTCAGCAGCGCCAACGGCGCGAACCCGGCCAGCACCACGCCCGCAAGCACCGGGTCGATCAGCAGGAGCAGCACGGTGATGCCGGCGAGCGAGAGCAGCGCGCCCAGCAGGCCGTCGAGCCCCTGCTGCAGCAGGTCGTCGATCGACTCCAGGTCGCTGGTCAGCCGGGAGATCAGCCGCCCGGAGGTGTACGACTCGTGCCACTCGAGGGCGAGCCGCTGCGCTTGCCGGAACACCCGCCGGCGCAGCTCCAGCAGCACGTCCTGCCCGATCCGGCCGGAGAGCAGCAGGAAGGCCGCCCGCAGCCCCGACGACGCGAGCCCGCACGCCGCGTACCCGGCGACGGACCACGCCAGCGGGGCCGGGCGGCCGTCGAGCGCCGCCGGGACGCCGGTGTCCACGGCCAGCGCCACGAGCAGCGGCCCCGTGAGCATCACCGCGTTCTCGACGACCAGGATCAGCAGCGCGAGCGCCACGGCCGGGCGACGGGGCCGCAGCAGGTCGGCGACCAGGCGGCGGGCGCTGCGGGCCAGCCGCAGCCCGGCGGCCCGGGTGACCTCCTCGCTGTCGTCGCCGACGCCGCGCCAGTCCAGGTCGACGTCCGTCGTCCCGGCGCTCATGCCGCACCCACCCGTTCGGCGTCGGGGCTGCTCAGCAGGTCCCGGTAGGTCGCGTTGCGGGCCAGCAGCTCACGGTGCGTGCCGACCGCGGTCACCCGGCCGTCCTCCAGCAGCGCGACCCGGTCGGCCAGCTGCACGGTCGACGGGCGGTGGGCCACCACCAGCGCCGTCACCCCGCCGAGCACGCTGCGCAGGGCGGCCTCCACCTCGGCCTCGGTGTGCACGTCGAGGGCGGAGAGGGGGTCGTCGAGCACCAGGACGGGCGGGCGGCCGAGCACGGCGCGGGCCAGGGCGAGCCGCTGACGCTGCCCGCCGGACAGCGACAGCCCCTGCTCGCCGATCCGCGTCGCGAGGCCCCAGGGCAGCGCCTCGACGAACCCGGCGGCGCCCGCGACCCGCAGGGCCTCCCACACGTCCGCGTCGCTCGCGTCGGGCAGGCCGAGGGCCACGTTCTCCCGCACGCTCGCCGAGATCAGCACGGGGTCCTCGAAGGCCGTCGCGACGGCCGTGCGCAGGTCCGCGAGCCGCAGCCGCCGGACGTCGACGCCGTCCAGCAGCACCGCGCCGCCGGTGACGTCGGCCAGCCGGCCGACCAGCGAGGTCAGCACGGTCTTGCCCGCGCCGGTGGCGCCGACCAGGGCCATCGTCTCGCCGGGCTCGACGACGAGGTCGACGCCGCGCAGCACGTCGGCCTCGGCCCCCTCGTGCCGGAACCGGACCGCGCGGAACTCGACGCGGCCGCGGACCGGGCCGAGGTCCACGGGGTCCGGCGGGTCCACGATCGCCGGTGCGACGTCGCGGACCTCCCAGTACCGGCGGGTCGCGGCCGCGGCGTTCCCGGCCTCGGTGAGCAGCCACCCGAGCGACGCGATCGGCCAGTACAGATACGTCATGATCGTCACGGCGGCGACCAGCGTGCCGACGGTCAACGCGCCCGTCGCCACGCCCCATGCACTGATCGCGAGGATGATCGCGATCGCGGCCTCGGGCAGCAGCACGAGCACGCACCACAGCGCCGCCTGCAACCGCACCTTCCGCAGCTCCGTGCGGCGCAGGCCGCGGGCGCCGGCGACGAACCGCTCGGTGATCTGCCGGCCCCGGCCCAGCGCGCGCAGCACGCGGACGCCGAGCGCCGACTCCTCCACCACCGTCGCGAGGTCCCCGTCCTGGTCCTGCGCCAGCCGCGCCACCACGGCGTAGCGGCGCACGAGCCGCAGGGTCAGGGCCACCAGCGGCACCGCGACGACCAGCACCGCCACCCCGAGCAGCCACGACAGGGCCCCGAGGATCGCGATGCCGACCAGCGCGGTGATCGTGTTGACCACGAGGAAGACCCCGGCGAACGCCAGGAACCGGCGGATCGTGGAGAGGTCCTGCACCGCACGGGAGAGCAGCTGGCCGGAGGGCCAGCCGTCGTGGAAGGCGATCGGCAACCGTTGCAGGTGTGAGTAGAGGTCGGCGCGCATGTCCGCCTCGATGCGGGTGGTCGGGCGCGCGACAATGCGACGGCGGACGAGCAGCAGCACGGCCTCGGCCAGTCCCAGGGCGAGGACGCCGCCGACCAGCCAGGGCAGCGGAGAGAGGTCGCCGCGGGCGATCGGCCCGTCGACGATCCGGCGGGTGACCAGCGGGATCACCAGGGCCGCGAGGGTCGCGGCGAGCGCCGCCGCCCCCGAGCCGAGGAGGGCGCGGCGGTGCGGCCGGACGTAGGGGGCGAGGCGGCGCAGCGCGGCCAGGGTCGCCGCGGGCCGGATCACGGCCCCGGACGGCTCGGTCGTGGGAGGGTCCTGCGCCTGCGCGGTGTCGGGATCAGCAGGCATGGTTTCGTCCACGCTACGAACCCGCCGTGCCGCGCGCATCCGAGTTCCGCCGGGTTCGCCGTGGGCGGACCCGGTGCGCGTCGTCCCCGCCCTTGTGTCGATCACCACCCGACCGTGCGACCTGAACCGCGGTCGAGGTCAAGTGGCGCGGGTGTCGGCGGCCGCCCGGTGTAGTAGACCTGTGCGCAGGAGGGGTGACCCCAGCGGAAGGACCAGCGTGGACCTGAAGATCGGTTACAAGGCCTCGGCGGAGCAGTTCGGGCCCCGTGACCTGGTGGAGTACGCCGTGCGGGCCGAGGAGGTGGGCCTGGACAGCGTGTGGGTGTCGGACCACTTCCTGCCGTGGCGGCACGAGGGCGGCCACGCCCCGTCGGCGCTGACCTGGATGGCGGCGGTGGGGGAGCGCACCCGGCGGGTGCAGATCGGCACGAGCGTGACCACGCCGACGTTCCGCTACAACCCTGCCGTGATGGCGCAGACCTTCGCCACCATGGCGCTGCTCTACGACGACCGGATCATCCTCGGCGCGGGCACCGGCGAGGCGCTCAACGAGATCGCGGTGTCGGGCCGGGAGTGGCCGGAGTTCAAGGAGCGCTTCGCCCGGCTGCGCGAGGCGATCCGGCTGATGCGGGCGCTGTGGACCGAGGACAACGTCAACTTCGAGGGCGACTACTACACGCTCGTCAACGCCAAGATCTACGACCGGCCGGAGAAGCCGGTGCCGGTCTACATCGCCGCCGGTGGGCCGGTGGTGGCGCGCTACGCGGGGCGCTCCGGCGAGGGCTTCATCTGCACCTCGGGCAAGGGCATGGACCTCTACACCGAGAAGCTGGTCCCGGCGGTCAAGGAGGGCGCGGAGAAGGAGTCCCGGTCCTTCGACGACATCGACCGCACGATCGAGATCAAGCTCTCCTACGACCGCGACCCGGACGCCGCGCTCGAGAACACCCGCTTCTGGGCGCCGCTGTCGCTGACCGCCGAGCAGAAGCACACGGTGGACTCCGCGGAGGAGATGGAGCGCCTCGCCGACGAGCTGCCCATCGAGCAGGTCGCCAAGCGCTGGATCGTGGCCAGCGACCCGGACGAGGCGGTCGCGCAGATCAAGCCCTACCTCGACGCCGGGCTCAACCACCTGGTCTTCCACGGTCCGGGCCACGACCAGGAGCGCTTCCTCACCCAGTTCGCCGAGGACGTCGTCCCGAAGCTGCGCGCGCTGGCCTGAGGCCGGTGTCGGCCGCCTCACCCGGGGCGATCGTTCCCTCCGGTCAGCGCTGACCGTTAGTCTGCCGGGTCGACGGGGACGCGCCCCGGGTGAGGAGCGGTGGGATGAGCGGTGCGAGCGGGAGCCCGGTGGTGGTGCAGGACGGCCGGGTGCTGCGGTGCCGGGTGACGGCGGGCAAGGCCGGCGCGCTCGACGGCCCGGCCATGGCCGAGGTCGCCGCGGCGCTGCGCGGGCTCGGCACGGCCGAGGAGGCGGCCGAGCGGGGTATCGGCGCGGTCCGGCTCGCGCACGACGGCGGCAACTTCTGCGCGGGCGGCGACGTCCGGTCGTTCGCGGCCGCGGAGGACCGCGGCGCGTTCGTGCGCGAGGTCGCCGACCTGTTCCACGAGATGCTCGAGGCGTACGTCCGCTGCGCCGTCCCGACGGTGGCCGGCGTCCAGGGCTGGGCCGCCGGCGCGGGCATGAGCCTGGTGCTCGCCACGGACGTGGTGGTCGTCGGCACCTCCACGCGGATCCGGCCCGCCTACCCGGCGATCGGGTTCTCGCCCGACGGCGGCATGAGCTGGACGCTGCCGCGGATCGTCGGGCTCGGCCGCGCCCGGCACATCCTGCTGACCGACCAGGTGCTCTCCGCCGAGGACATGCTGTCCCTGGGCGTCGCGTCCGTGCTGGTCGAGGACACCGAGCTGGCCGCCGAGGCCGAGGCCACGGCGTACCGCCTGGCCCAGGGCCCCACGGCCGCACTGGGCCGGATCAAGCGGCTCCTGGCCGGGACCTTCGACCACGACCTGCGGACCCACCTGGACGCGGAGGCCGCGTCGATCTCGGCCAGCGCCGCCGGACCCGAGGGCGCCGAGGGCCTCACCGCGTTCGGGGAGAAGCGGGCGCCCCGCTTCCACGGCTGACCCGGTCCGGCCACGCGGCGGCGGTCCCTGTTTGCCGGGCGCGCCCTCGGGGGATACCAGGCGAGGCGACCGGACCCGGTGCGCCACACCGTCGATCTCCCCGGGGGCACTCCGCTCGTGAACGCGTACGGCCCGCAGCGCGGCGTCCCGGCTGCACCGACGGCGCACCCGACGGCGGGACACGCCGCGGCCGGCCGCAGGCCGGGCCGCGCGGTACCGGACGAGCTGCGCATCGTCCGCACGGCGGTGGCGGACGAGCTCTCCGGCATCCGCAGCGCCGTCTCCCGGTGGGGCAGGTGCGCCGGGCTGTCCGCCGACGTCCTCGTCGACCTGCTGCTCGCGGTCGGGGAGGCGGCGGCCAACGCCGTCGACCACGCCTACCGCGGCGGACCGCCCGGTCCCGTCGAGGTCGACGTGCAACTACGCCGGCGCCGCTCGGGCAGCGTGATCGCCGCGCGGATCTCCGACCAGGGGCGTTGGCGGCCCACCTCCGCCGGCGTCGCCCGGGATCGCGGCCGCGGGCTGCCGATGATCCGGGCCCTGGCCGCGCGCCTCGACGTGATGGCCACCGGCCGGGGCACCGAGGTGTGTCTGGAGCTGGCGATCCCGGACTGAACCGGGCCGCGGCCGAGAACGCCGGAACCCCGGCCGCGGGGCGACCGGGGTTCCGGAGGGACAGTCGGGACGGGTGCGCTCAGCGGCCGGGCACCGAACCGCCGGAGACCAGCCGGCGCGGGGCACCGGGCGAGGCCGGGCGCGCGGCCCGCAGCCCGGGCAGGACCACCGCCGAGCGCTGCACCGGGCGGCGGAACCCGCCCATCCCGGGCCGCATCGGCCAGGCGCCGGCGAACGGGAACAGGCTCTCGAGGCCCGCGCTCTCCGGGCCGACGCTGGTGCGCAGCAGCTCCTGGAACGCGTCGTACTGCGCGACCGCCTCGACGACGTCGCCCTTGGCCAGCAGCGCCTCGATCAGGGTCCGGCGCGCGCTCTCCCGGCTGGGGGCGGCGGTCACGGCGATCTCGGCGATCTCCACGGCGTCGGCGAACAGGCCGGCCGCGGTGAGCTTGAGGGAGACCTCCTCGAGCGCGGCGAGCCGGAGCTGGCGGAAACGTTCGCGCTCGACGGCGATCCACGGGGAGGTCCAGGCCGGCAGGATGTCCTCGGCCAGCAGGTCGACCGCGGGACGGTCGGTGAGGCGGCCACCGCCGTTGAAGGCGCGGACCAGCAGCATCGCGTCGGACAGGTCGACCTCGACCTCGTCGGCCAGGGCCAGCGGGGCGGCCTCGTCGCCCGGGTCGCCCACGAGCAGGCCCGGTACGTCGATGCCGCCCACCGCCTCGGCGAGCAGCCGGTGTGCGGACTCGGCGGGTACGCCCGGCCAGAGGTCGGCGGCGAGGCCGGCGCGCGGCTGCGGCCGGCGGTGCACGGCCAGGTACGCGACGACGCGGCGGGAGTCCACACTCAACGGCACGGTGGTGCCGTCCGAGGTGAGACCGAAGGAACCGAGCACCGTGATGCGGTGGCCCGGACACTCGGAGAGGGATCGGCGGTGACCGTCAGACATGGTTATCCCGACTGTGGTGGTACTCGACTGGTGACCCGTGGGCACGCCTCGTGGGCTCCGTGCCGCCGAACAGTGTTCTCCCGACGACCCGGATTGCCAAGAGGCTGTTTCGTCACAGTTACGATCTGCACGTACCCAATTGACAAACCGCAGGTACAGCCCAAGTGATGACGCCCGGGAGCGATCTTAACGCGGCCTTCGCCGCCCCCGGTCAGGGGGTCGCGTGCAGCCGGACGTGCGTTCCTCCCGGGTCCTGCCAGACGTGCAGCAGGTCGCACAGCTGGCGCGCGATCCAGACCCCGCGCCCGCGGGGTTCCGCCGGGTGCGGTGCGGTGAGTCCGGGGAGGGGTTCGTCGAGCTCGCCGGTGTCGTGCACCTCGCAGACCAACCCGCCCGCGGTCGCCCACAGCTGGATCTCCGCCTGCGGCGCCCCGTGCTCGACGGCGTTCGTGGCGATCTCGTTCACGGCCAGCACCAGGTCCTCGGAGCGCACCGGGTCGAAGCCCAGCGCCGGCGCGAGCCGCGCGACCATCCGGCGGACCTCGTGCAGCTGCCAGGAGTTGTACCGGTAGGTGACGTCCGGCGGGCCCAGGACCAGCGGCGCCGCCCGCTCCCGCCCGCGCAGGACCTCCAGCGGGCAGCGGTGCTCCGGGTTGGCCGTCAGCGCGCCCTCCGCGCGCACGTACGGGTGGTTGGCGCGGGCGCCCTCGAGCACCTCGAGGTGCAGCGGCCACGCGGGGTAGAGGCAGACGAGCTCCACCGGCAGGTCCGCCAGCGAGACGTTGAGCGCGGCGTCGAGCTCGGTCCAGTAGCCGCCGTCGACGCCGTCGTGCGCCGGGTCGTGCCCGCACAGCACCGTGGCGCCGGCGTCGCTCTGCACCAGCGAGCGCAGCTCGCGGGCCCAGGACGCGGCGGTGGTCTGCCCGGAGCCGCCGGAGGCCCCGTACGGCGCCGTCAGGGCGACGACACCGGCGTGCCCCACCGCGTCGAACACGGCCTTCTCGACCAGCGGCGGCACCGCCACCGCCAGCTGCTCGCCGCGGCGCACGGTGGCCCGGGCGAAGGCGACGGCGCGCGCGAGCTGGTCCGCGGGCCCGTCGTGGAACTCCACGGCGTGCCGCAGCCGGGTGTGCGCGGGGACGCGGGACTCGACCTTCATCAGGGCGCCCCCTCGGTCGCGGGCTCACGGCGGGGACCGTCGTCGGGGACGTCGGCCGAGCGGTCCTCGGGCGTGTCGTCCCGCCCTGCCCCGTGGGGACCTGCCCCGTGCGGACCTGCCCCGTGCGGACCCGTCCCGCCCGGACCCGGTCCCGGGGCCGGGTCCGCCGCGGCGAGGCGGCGCTCGCGCGCACCGTGCGGCCCGTCCGCCGGCTCGGGCAGCCGGGTCGGGGGCTGCCGGGCCTCGCGGACCACCAGCTGGGTCGCGAACGGCGCCCCGCACCGGTCGAGCACCCGCTGCACGGCCGGCCGGACGTCGCCGAGCACCAGGCGGTGGCTGCTCGGGAACTCCTCGGCGGCGTGCACCAGGGCGACCGCCCCGGCGACGTCGAGGAACCGCAACGAGGCCAGGTTGAGCTCGATGTCCGTGGGCGCGTCGGCCGAGCGCAGCGCCCGGTCGAGGGTGTCGGTGATCAGCTTGTGGATCACCGGGCGGTTGCTGTGGTCGGCCTCGCCGGCCAGGCGTACCGCCGTGACCCCGGTCTGCGTGATCCGCAGCAGCCCGTCGTCGTAGGCGGCGGGGGCGCTGAGCTCCTCGCGGTGCGCCGCCCGCATCCGCTCGATCTGGTCCTGGCTGTAGTGCCCGTGGTCGTAGAGGCACAGGGCGGCGAACCGGCGCTCGCGGACGACGTCGTCGAGGGCGGCGTCGTAGGTCGTCATCGGGATGCCCGCGGGGGCGTCGGCGCCGTAGCTCATCTGCCCGGTCATCCGGAAGCCCGACCAGCCCTGGGCGACCGAGCCGTCGACGTAGGAGTGGAGGAGGGCGCGGACGTCGGCGACGGGGGAGCGGAAGGCCCCGCGCGTGACGTCCGCGGGCACGACCTGCAGCTGGCCGCTGCGGAGCGTGGCGGCGACCGGCACCCGGTCCTCGGTCAGCCGCTCCAGCACCCGCTCGGAGGTGCCGTCGTCGAAGTAGACGACCTTCTCGTTGCGGCGCAGCCCGCCGGAGAGGAACTGCGCCGTGAGCTCCCAGAGCTGCTCGTCGCTGACCGGCACGGCGCAGGCGTGGTCGCCGGACGCCAGATCCTCTGCCGCTCGCACGCTCATGTCTCTCGCTCGCTGCTCGTGACCAGATCACCACCCTACGGGCGCGCCCGAGGGTCACCCGTCACACCGCCGGGGGTACCCGCGCCGAACCGACACGACACCGCGGCGAACGGCGGGATCGGCGGTCAAGATCAGGGGACGAGCGGCGGGACCTGGGCGGCGACCAGGTGCGGGCCGGGCTCGGCGGCGGCCCGGCGCAGCGCGTCGGCCAGTTCCTCGGCCGTCGACGCCCGCACCGCGGGCACCCCCATCCCGGTGGCGAGGGCGACGAAGTCCAGCCGCGGCGAGCCGAGGTCCAGCAGCGACCGGGCCGGCGAGTCCGCGGGCAGGGACGCGCCGACGCCGAGCAGCTCGCCCCGCAGGATCGCGTAGGCGCCGTTGTCGTAGACGACCGTGGTGATGTCGAGGTTCTCCCGCGCGTGGGTCCAGAGCGCGGAGATCGTGTACATCGCGCTGCCGTCGGCCTGCAGGCACCAGACGGGCCGGTCGGGACACGCGACGGCCGCGCCCGTCGCCGCGGGCAGGCCGAACCCGATGGCCCCACCGGTCAGGGTGAGCCAGTCGTGCCGCGCCGACCCGGCCGTGGCCTCCGGCAGGCCCGCGCCGGAGGTGACCGACTCGTCGACCACGATCGCGCCCTCGGGCAGCAGCGCCCCCACGACCTCGGCGGCCGACTGCACGGTCAACGGGCCCGTCGGCAGCGCGGGCGGAGCGGCCTCGGCGCGCGGCACGTCGGTGACGGCCCCGGCGACCAGGTCCGCCAGCGCCTCCAGCGCCACGGTCCCGGCCGCCCCGACGTCGGTGACGCGGTGGACGGTGGCACCCTCCGGCACCAGGTCGCCGCGCTTGCCGGGGTAGCCGAAGAAGGTCACGGGCGAGGCGGCCCCGGCGAGCACGAGGTGCGCGGTCCCCTCGAGCTGCTTGCGGGCGACGTCGCCCGAATAGGCCAGCCGGGAGATCGGCGGGGCACCCGCGCCGCGCTCCATCCGGGTCGGGAAGCACTCGGCCAGCACCCGGGCCCCGGTGGCGGCCGCGATCCGGTGCGCCGCGACCAGTCCGCGCTCGCGCAGGCCGGTGCCGCCGACGAGCAGGGTGCACGGCTCGCCGGACCAGAGCGCCTTGGCCGCGGACTCCAGGCCGTCGGCGTCGAGGGTGCCGCGGCCGGGGGCGGCCGGCGGCGCGACGGTGCCCGGCTCGAGCCCGGCGGCCGAGCTCCAGGCGACGTCGGCGGGCACGAGCAGCGTCGAGACGGCGGGCGGCGGACCGCAGGCCGCGGCCACGGCGTCGGCGGTGTCCCGGCCCAGGTCCGCGGTCGAGAGGCTGCGGTGCACCCGCGCCGAGACCGTCCCGGCCAGCGCGTCGACGTCCGACTCCAGCGGGGCGTCGAGCGGCTTGTGGTCCAGCGCATGGTCGCCGACGACGTTGACCACCGGCGTGCCGGCCCGCCGCGCGTTGTGCAGGTTGGCCGTGCCGTTGGCGAGGCCGGGCCCGAGGTGCAGCAGCGTGGCCGCCGGCTTGTCCGCCATCCGGGCGTAGCCGTCCGCGGCGCCGGTGGCGACGCCCTCGAACAGGGTCAGCACCGCGCGCATCCGGGGCTCGGCGTCGAGCGCCGCGACCAGGTGCATCTCGGACGTGCCGGGGTTGGCGAAGCAGACGTCGACGCCGGCGTCGACGAGGGTGCGCAGCAGCACCTGCGCACCCGTGCGCTCTTCCGTGGTCCGTGCGGCCGGGTCGGGTCCTGTCTCGGGTCCTGCCATGCCGCGACGCTACCCGGCGGTGGTCACCGCAACCTCGGTGTGCGGGTTGCCCTTGATCGTCTGCAGCACCACGCAGTACCGCTCGGTCAGTTCGACCAGGCTCGCGACCTGGTCGTCGTCGGCCGTCGTGTCGAGCGCGAAGGACAGGCGGACGTCGCGGAACCCGACCGGCGCCTCCTTGTCGACGCCGAGGGTGCCGCGGAAGTCCAGGTCGCCCTCGGCGCGCACGGTGCCGGAGACCTCGAGGCCCATCGACGTCGCCACGGCCCGCAGGGTGACCCCGGCACAGGCGACCAGCGCCTCGAGGAGCATGTCGCCGGAGCAGAGCTGGGTGCCGTCGCCACCGGTGGCGGGGTGCAGACCGGCCTCGGCCAGCGCGGTCGCGGTCCGTACCCGGCAGGCGACGCCGGTGCCGTCGAGCTCGCCGTCGGCGTGGAGGGTGACCACGGCGGACTCCGGGTCCTCCCTGTACTGCTTCTTCAGCGGGGCCTGCACGTCTCGCAGCCGGGTGGCGTCCATGGGGCCATCGTCGCCCGCCGGGGCGCCGATCTCCACCGGTACCCTCCCCGTCGTGACAGGGGTGATCCGGCAGGAGCGGGTGCTCACCGTCCCCAACCTGCTCAGCGTGCTGCGGCTCGCCGGGGTCCCGCTGTTCCTGTGGCTGCTGCTCGGCCCGCGGGCGGACGGGTGGGCGATCCTCGTCCTCGCCGTCGGCGGGGTGACGGACTGGGCCGACGGCAAGCTCGCCCGGCTGCTGGACCAGTACTCACGCCTCGGCGAGCTCCTCGACCCGGCCGTCGACCGGCTCTACATCCTCTCCGCTCTGGTCGCGCTGGGTGTCCGCGAGGTGGTGCCGTGGTGGGTCGTCGGGGTGCTCGTGGCCCGCGACCTCGTGCTCGGGCTGTGCGTGTCGGTGCTGCGCCGCAACGGTTACGGCCCGTTCCCGGTCGTCTACCTCGGCAAGGCGGCCACGTTCCTGCTGCTCTACGCCTTCCCGCTGCTCCTGCTGGGCACCCGGACGGGGTTCTGGGGCGAGCTCGCGCGGCCGTTCGGGTACGCCTTCGCCGCCTGGGGCGTGGCCCTCTACCTGTGGTCCGGCCTGCTGTACTTCGCGCAGTTCGTCCTCGCGATGCGCGCAGGACCGGTCCGCGCCGAGGGATCACGACCCGAGGGCTAGGCTGCGCTGCGTGACTGCCGAGCAGACCGCCACGCCGGACGACCTGCGGTACACCGAGGCCCACGAGTGGGTCCGGGTCCTCGACGGGAACCGGGTCAGGGTCGGCATCACCGACCACGCCCAGGAGCAGCTCGGCGACGTCGTCTTCGTGCAGCTCCCGACGGTGGGGGACCGTTTCGCCCAGGGCGACGCGCTCGGCGAGGTCGAGTCGACCAAGTCCGTGTCGGACATCTACGCCCCGCTCGCGGGCGAGGTCACGGCCGTCAACCAGGCGCTGGAGGACAGCCCGGAGCTGATCAACTCGGCGGCGTACGGCGAGGGCTGGATCGTCGAGCTGGAGCTCGGCGAGGACGCCGCCGGCGCCGTCGCGGGACTGCTCGACGCCGCGGCCTACCGGCAGCTCGTCGACGGCGCCTAGCGCCGTCCCCCGGCCCCCGCGCACCGCCCCGGCACGATAGGTTCGGCGGGTCGTGCCGCGGCGGCCCGCACGACAGCAAGCCCCTGCGGCGCCCGAGCGGCGCCACCGGGACCGCACCACGCAGGAGGAGACCCCGAGGTGACCACGAACGACGGGCCCGGCGTTCCGCCGGAGCGTTCCCCGGAGACCACGTCGGTCTTCCGGGCGGACTTCCTGGCCGACGTCGAGCCGCCCGCCCAGGAGCAGCCGGTCTCGGGGGTCGACGCACTGCCGCCCGGCTCGGCCCTGCTGGTCGTGCGCCGCGGACCGAACGCCGGATCGCGTTTCCTGCTGGACCGGCCGACCACGAGCGCGGGCCGGCACCCGGACAGCGACATCTTCCTCGACGACGTCACGGTGTCCCGCCGGCACGCGGAGTTCCGCCGCGACTCGGGCGAGTTCGTCGTCGTCGACGTCGGCAGCCTCAACGGGACCTACGTGAACCGGGAGCCCGTCGACACGGCGGTCCTGGCCAACGGCGACGAGGTCCAGATCGGCAAGTTCCGGCTCGTCTTCCTCACCGGGCCCGAGCCCGGGGCGGAGGGCTGACCGGGCGCGGAGGCGTTGCGGGGCGGAAAAGTCGCCGCCGACGCCCGTCCGGAGGCGCGCGAAGCACGGGTCGCGCGTGTAGCGTCGAGGATGTCGGACCCCAGGGTGAGGAGGCGGGCGCATGAGCGAGATGCGCGTCGTGGGAGTCAGGGTCGAACTGCCCGCCAACCAGCCCATCCTCCTGTTGCGGGAGACGCAGGGCGACCGCTACCTGCCGATCTGGATCGGCTCGGTGGAGGCCACCGCGATCGCGCTGGAGCAGCAGGGGGTCAAGCCTGCCCGTCCGTTGACCCACGACCTGTTGAAGGACGTGATCGGCGCGCTCGGGCGGCGGCTGGAACAGGTGCGGATCACCGATCTTCAGGAAGGCACGTTCTACGCCGAGCTGATCTTCGACGGCGGGATCACGGTGTCCGCGCGGCCGAGTGACTCGGTGGCGCTCGCGCTCCGCATCGGGGTGCCGATCCACGCCGACGAGAGCGTGCTCTCCGAGGCCGGGCTGGTCATCCCGGACGAGCAGGAGGACGAGGTCGAGAAGTTCCGCGAGTTCCTCGACTCCGTATCCCCGGAGGACTTCCGGGGCGCCCAGCCGGGCTGAGGGTCCGTCCGGGTGCGGGTTGATCGCCGACACGCCCGGATGAGCAGGTCGTACGGCGGCGTGGCGCGTTGACCGTCGGCGTCCGCGCGCTTACCGTCGGCTCCGTCAACAGGTGAGTGGGTCGTCGGGACAGGAGGTCCCGGCCGGCGGAGGGAGTGCCGTGGACGGGTCGTCGTCCGACGGGCCCGAGCAGGGCGAGCTCTTCCCGGACCCGCTGGTCGGAGAGGGCCTCGACGGCCTGCCGGACCAGCTCGTCGGGTTCCGTGGTCCCACCGCCTGCCAGGTCGTCGGGATCACCTACCGGCAGCTGGACTACTGGGCCCGCACCGGGCTCGTCGTCCCGTCGATCCGCGGGGCCGCGGGCTCCGGGTCGCAGCGGCTGTACTCGTTCAAGGACGTCCTGGTCCTCAAGGTCGTCAAGCGCCTGCTCGACGCCGGGGTCTCCCTGCAGAACATCCGGGTCGCGGTCGAGCACCTGCGCCGGCGCGGGATAAGAGATCTCGCTCAGATCACCCTCTTCTCCGACGGCACCACGGTCTACGAGTGCACCTCGCCCGAGGAGGTCGTCGACCTGCTGCAGGGCGGCCAGGGCGTGTTCGGGATCGCGGTCTCCGGCGCGATGCGCGAGATCAGCGGCTCGATCAAGGACTTCCCGGTCGAGCGCGCGGACGGCGGTTCGGTCGACGAGGCGCCCGAGGACGAGCTCTCCCGTCGCCGCGCCCGCCGCGCCATCAGCTGACGCCTCGGGCGCGTACTGCGGTCCTGGCCGCTCATGCGGCGAGTCCGGGGGATCCCGGCGCGGCTCCTCGGGTGGAACCACGGGATCCGGCGCTAGGCTGGGTGGGCAGTCGCCGAACCCGCGCGGGAGAGACCCGGTCGCACGTGGACCGGGCGCCGAAGGAGCAACTCCTCCCCGGAACCTCTCAGGCACCCGAGACCGCGCGGGCGAGACGCCTCTGGAAAGCGACGCCGGCCACCGGGCCGGCGTCCGCCGACGGGGAAAGCCCGGCTCCGGCCGGGTGAATCTCTCAGGCACCCGGGTACCCGGGTGGGGACAGAGGGGGAGGGCAGCACGACCGGCATGCCGTCCTGCCCACCGCCCGAAAGGTCGTCCTCGTGACCGACGCGCCGCCCGTACCGTCGAGCACCACCACCACCGCCGACCCCGCGCCGCAGCGGGGCCCCTCGCTGGCCGAGCTCGAGGCGGGGGTGCCCTTCGCCGACCGGCACGTCGGGCCCCGGCCCGCCGAGCTGGACCGGATGCTCGCCGCGATCGGCGTCGGCTCGCTGGAGGAGCTGGCCGACCGCGCCCTGCCGCCCAGCATCCGGGACACCGGCGAGGTGCCGACGAGCATCCCGGCGCCCGCCTCGGAGACGGCGATGCTGGCCGAGCTGCGTGGGCTGGCCGACCGCAACACCGTGACGGTGCCGATGATCGGGCTCGGCTACGCGGGCACGGTCACGCCGCCGGTGGTCCGCCGGCACGTGCTGGAGAACCCGGCCTGGTACACGGCCTACACGCCCTACCAGCCGGAGATCAGCCAGGGTCGGCTGGAGGCCCTGCTGGCCTTCCAGACCATGGTGGCCGATCTCACCGGCCTGCCCGTGGCCGGGGCGTCGCTGCTCGACGAGGCCACCGCCGCCGCCGAGGCGATGACGCTGCTGCGGCGGGCGGGCAAGGCGAGGAGCCCCCGGTTCGTGGTCGACGCCGACACCCTGCCGCAGACGATCGACGTGCTGCGGACGCGCGCCGAACCGCTGGGCATCGAGCTCGTGGTCGCCGACCTGGCGGCGGGCCTGCCCGAGGGCGAGCTGTTCGGCCTGCTGCTCTCCTACCCGGGCGCGTCCGGCCGCGTCGCCGACCCGCGGGCGCTGATCGAGGCCGTGCACGCCCGCGGCGGTCTGGTCGCCGTGGCCGCGGACCTGCTCGGGCTCACCCTGCTCACCCCGCCCGGCGAGCTCGGGGCCGACGCGGCGGTGGGCACCACCCAGCGGTTCGGCGTCCCGCTCGGGTTCGGCGGACCGCACGCCGGCTACCTGTCGGTGCGCCAGCAGTTCGCGCGCCAGCTGCCGGGCCGGCTGGTCGGCGTGTCCCGGGACGCCGACGGCAACCCCGCGCTGCGGCTCGCCCTCCAGACCCGCGAGCAGCACATCCGGCGGGAGAAGGCGACGTCGAACATCTGCACGGCGCAGGTGCTGCTCGCCGTCGTCGCCGCCTGCTACGCGATCTACCACGGCCCCGACGGGCTGACCCGCATCGCCCGGCGCACCCACCGGATGGCCGCGGTCCTCGCGGCCGGGCTGCGCGCCGGCGGTGTGGACGTCGCGCACGGAGCGTTCTTCGACACCGTGGTGGCGCAGGTACCGGGGCGCACCGCGGAGATCGCCGACGCCCTGCACGCGGCCGGGATCTCGGTGCGCCGGATCTCCGCCGACGAGCTGGGCCTGGCCTGCTCGGAGCTGACCACGACCGCGCACCTGCGCACGCTCTGGGAGGCCTTCGGCGTCCAGGCCGACGTCGCCGAGCTCGACGCCGCGACCGCCGACGCCCTGCCCGCGGACCTGCGGCGGGAGTCGGAGTTCCTCACCCACCCGACCTTCCACGCGCACCGCTCGGAGACCGCGCTCATGCGCTGGCTGCGCCGCCTCGCCGACGCCGACCTCGCCCTCGACCGCACGATGATCCCGCTGGGCTCCTGCACGATGAAGCTCAACGCGACCGCGGAGATGGAGCCGATCACCTGGCCGGAGTTCGCGGAGCTGCACCCCTTCGCCCCCGAGCGGGACTCCGCGGGGACCCGGGAGATGATCACGCAGCTCGAGCGCTGGCTCGCCGAGCTGACCGGCTACGCCGCGGTGTCGGTGCAGCCCAACGCGGGCAGCCAGGGCGAGCTCGCCGGACTGCTGGCCATCGCGGCCTACCACCGCTCCCGCGGGGAGGCCGAGCGGAACGTCTGCCTGATCCCGTCGAGCGCGCACGGCACCAACGCGGCGTCGGCGGTCATGGCCGGGATGCGGGTGGTCGTGGTGGCCACCGACGCGGCGGGCAACGTCGACCTCGCCGACCTGCGCGCCAGGATCGCCGAGCACGGAGCCGCGCTCGCGGCGCTGATGATCACCTACCCGTCGACCCACGGCGTGTACGAGGCCGAGGTCCGGGACGTCTGCGCCGCGGTGCACGAGGCCGGCGGCCAGGTCTACGTCGACGGGGCCAACCTGAACGCCCTGCTCGGGCTGGCCAGGCCGGGTGCGTTCGGCGGCGACGTCAGCCACCTCAACCTGCACAAGACCTTCTGCATCCCGCACGGCGGCGGCGGTCCGGGCGTCGGGCCGGTGGCCGTCGCCGAGCACCTGGTGCCGTTCCTGCCCGGCCGCGGCTCCGGGGAGCACGCCGTCGGCCCGGTGTCGGCGGCCCCGTACGGCAGCCCCGGCGTGCTGCCGATCTCCTGGGCGTACATCCGCATGATGGGCGTCGAGGGCCTGCGCCGGGCCACCCTGACCGCGGTCGCGGCGGCGAACTACGTGGCCGTCCGGCTGGGGGAGCACTACCCGGTGCTGTACGCGGGCCGCGAGGGCGCGGTCGCGCACGAGTGCATCCTCGACCTGCGCGGGATCACCAAGGAGTCCGGGGTGACGGTCGACGACGTCGCCAAGCGGCTGGCCGACTACGGCCTGCACGCGCCGACGATGTCCTTCCCGGTCGCCGGCACGCTGATGGTGGAGCCGACCGAGAGCGAGGACCTCGCGGAGATCGACCGGTTCGTCGACGCCATGATCGGCATCCGGGACGAGATCCGTCGCGTGCAGGCGGGGGAGTGGCCGGTCGACGACAACCCGCTGCGCGGGGCGCCGCACACCGCCGCCTGCCTGGTGGACAAGTGGGACCACCCGTACCCGCGCGATCTCGCCGCCTACCCCACGGGCGCGACGCCGGGCGTGCACGACCGCAAGGTGTGGCCACCGGTCCGGCGCATCGACCAGGCGCACGGGGACCGCAACCTGGTCTGCTCCTGCCCGCCGATCGAGGCCTACAGCTCATGAGGCCGTCCGGCGGTCAGCCGGGCCGCGGGTTCGGTGAGGGCGGCGCACAGGGCGAGGAGGCGGTCGCGGAGCGGGGCGGCGCGCTCCGCGAACGCCTGCTGCGCCCGCGCGTACTCGGTGCGGCCCTCGGGCGTCTCGATCCGCACCGGCGCGTAGCCGCGGTCGGCGAGGTCGTAGGGGCTGGCGCGCATGTCGAGCTCGCGGACCTCGGCGGCCAACGCGAAGCAGTCGCCCAGCAGCTCCGCCGGCGTGGCCGGGAGCAGCTTGTACGCCCACTTGTAGAGGTCCATGGTCGCGTGCAGGCACCCGGGCTGCTCCAGCCCGACCTGGTCCTCGCGCCGCGGCTGCAGCCGGTTGAGGGGGCGCGCGGCGGGGGTGAAGAAGCGGAACGCGTCGTGGTGGGTGCAGGTCACCGGCAGCGACTCGACGACCTCGTCGGTGCCGGCCGGGCCGAGCCGCAGCGGCACGCCGCCGTGCCGGGGCCGGTCCGTTCGGTAGACCATCGCCCACTCGTGCAGGCCGAAGCAGCCGTAGCGGGCGGGGCGCGCGGCCGTGGCCGAGACGAGCCCGCGGACGAACCCGGCCGTGCGGCGCAGGCGGTCCGGCAGGAGCGCCGGATCGAGGACGACGCCGGCGCCGTCGGGCCGGTAGCCCGGCCGCCCGGTGAACCCACCGTCCGCGCCCAGCAGCCGCACCCCCGGGCCGGGCTGCCACTGCTCGAGCTGGGCGGGCCGCAGCGAGTAGTAGGTGAACAGGAAGTCCTGCACCGGATGCGGTTCGCGGCGGCGCCGGCGCTCGCGGTGCGGGAGCGTCCAGTGCTCCATCCGGCTGCGGTGGGCGGCCGCCCGGGCCCGCCACGCGGGCTCGTCCAGCTCCTCGGTCACCACGGCGCGCCACGGTACGCGGCGCGACTCACGCTCCGCTGGTGTGGGTGGCGTCGCGGACCGTGCCGACGTAGTGCTCGATCAGGTCCTCCATGGCCACCATCCCGACCGTGGCGCCGAACCGGTCGACGGCGCGGGCGAGGTGGGCGCGGGTGGTCCGCAGGGCGGCGACGGCCTCGTCGAGCCGGGCGTCGGCCGGTACCTCGGGCAGGCCGCGGACCCGGGTGGGCGGGATGACGGCGTCCGGATCGTCGATCACGTCGAGCACGTCCTTGACGTGCAGGTATCCCGTGAAGCGGCCGTCCGGGGCGCGCAGCGGGAACCGCGAGAACCCGGTCTGTTCCACCGCACGCTGGACGTCGCCGACCCGCGGCCGCACCGGCAGGGAGACCAGCTCCCCGGCGGGTACCAGGACGTCGCCGACGGTCGCCTCGGCGTTGCGCAAGGTACGGGAGATCCGGGTGGACTCCTCGTCGTCGAGCAGGCCCTCGCGGCGCGAGTCCGCGATCATCGCCGACAGCTCGCCGGAGGTGAACGCCGACTCCAGCTCGTCCTTCGGCTCGATCCGCAGCAGCCGCAGGGTCAGGTTCGCCAGGTGGTTGAACAGGTCGATGAAGGGCCGCATCACGGTCGTGAAGACCAGGAACGGCGGCACGAGCAGGATCGCCGCGCGCTCCGGCCCGGCGATCGAGATGTTCTTCGGCACCATCTCGCCGAGCAGGATGTGCGCCACCGACACCAGCGCGAGCGAGAGCGCGAACGCGATGGGGTGCAGCACGGCCTCCGGCAGGCCCGCCCACTCCAGCGGCGCCTCGATGAAGTGCGCGACGGCGGGCTCGCCCAGGCGGCCGAGCAGCAGCGACGCGATCGTGATGCCCAGTTGCGAGGCGGCGAGCATGCGGGCCAGGTCGGAGCTGGCGCGCAGCACGGTCCGCGCACCGGTCACCCCGCTGTCCGCCATCGCCTCCAGGCGGTCCTTGCGGGCGCTGATCAGGGCGAACTCGGCCATCACGAAGAACGCGTTGGCGGCGAGGAGCAGGATCGCCGCGAGGACGGCGAGGACGTCGCTACCCATGGGCGATCGCCTCCGGGGCCAGCCGCGCGAGCCGCAGCTCGGCGATGCGGTTGCGGTCGCGGCGCATCACGGTGATCCGCCAGCCCTCGACGGTCACGTCGTCGCCGACGTCGGGGATGCGGCCCAGCTTCTCCAGCACCAGCCCCGCCAGGGTCTCGTAGTCGCCCTCCGGCATCCGGAAACCGGTGGCCTCGTCGACCTCGTCGGCGCGCATCAGCCCGGAGACGAGCCAGCTGTCCCGCCCGAGCGGGCGCACCCGCGCCTGCTCGGCGCGGTCGTGCTCGTCCCGCACGTCGCCGACGATCTCCTCGATCAGGTCCTCGAGGGTCACCAGACCGGCCGTGCCGCCGTACTCGTCGACGACGACGGCGGTCTGCAGCCCGGACTCGCGCAGCCGGGAGAGCAGCTCGTCGCCGTCGAGGGAGGCGGGCACGATCTCCGCGGGCTGCACGAGGTCGCGGACCGGCGTGCCCGCCCGGGCGCTCGGCTCGACGCCGAAGGCCTGCTTGACGTGCACCAGCCCGAGGACGGCGTCGGGGTCGCCGTCGTGGACCGGGAAGCGGGAGTGGCCGCTGCGGCGGGCGAGGGCGACGAGGTCGGCGACCGAGTCCGCGGCGTCGAGCGCGTCGACGCGTACCCGCGGCGTCATCAGGTCCTCGGCGACCCGGTCGGTGAACCGCAGCGACCGGTCGAGCAGCGCGGCGGTGCCCTCGTCGATCGTGCCGTGCTCGGCGCTGGAGCGGACCAGCGAGCTGAGCTCGTGCGGCGACCGGGCCGACCGCAGCTCCTCGGCGGGCTCGACGCCCAGCCGCCGCACGATCGCGTTGGCCGAGCGGTTGAGCAGGTCGATCAGCCAGCAGAACGCGTGGGCGAACGCGCTCTGCAGCCAGACGACGGCGCGCGCGGTCTCCAGCGGCTTCGCGATCGCGATGTTCTTGGGCACCAGCTCGCCGAACACCATCGACAGGGTCGTGGCGATCACCAGCGAGGCGATCGTGGCCGCGCCGGCCGACACCGCCTCGGACAGGCCGACGGCCTCCAGGGCCGGCCGGATGAGCTCGGCGATCGCGGGTTCGGCGATGTAACCGGTGGCCAGCGTGGTGACCGTGATGCCGAGCTGGCTGCCGGAGAGCTGGAAGGACAGCGCGCGGTGCGCGCGCTGCACGGCCCGGGCCCGCCGGTCGCCGACCGCGGCGGCGTGCGAGTCGACCTGGCTGCGTTCCAGGGCGGTCAGCGAGAACTCCGAGGCCACCGAGATCGCGGTGCCCAGGGTGAGGGCCACGACGGCGAGCAGGCCGAGGAGGGAGAGGAGGACGGTCACCGGGGCCGCCGGTGCGGGGAGGGTCGGTACAGCCGGGCCGGGCCCGGCGCGCTACTGCCTGACGGTCCTGGGGACGCGGACGGCAACGGGACTCCTGTCGGACTCGGGTGCTTGCGCCCCGGGCGGCGGTACCGGCAGCGCTCGGGCGAGTCTAGGGCGCACGGCGCCGTCGCGCCCCCGACGGTGGGCGCACTCGCGGCGGGTTCCGCCGGACGGACGCGGGCGGGCGTCGCCATCCCGTCCGGACGACGGCCCCGCGCGCGCCCCGGACCTGGCGGACCCGCTCCGCCTCGACCCCCACGGCGCCGGTCGCGGCCCGGGGAGGGGCGGAACACGTCGACGTGACCTCCAGCACTCGCCCGCGCGCCCGGGTGCACCGGTCGCAGGTTCTGGTCAGCGCGTCGACCAGCTCCGGCGGGCAGAGCGCCGACCGGGCCCGCGTCGGTGACGCGCACGAGGTGGGCGGGAAGCGCCGGGCGGGCGACCAGCCCGTGCGCCGCGGACCGGTGGGCGGGGACGCGGCGGCCGTCGCGTGCGGGCCGTCCGGACATACCGTGCATCGCGCCGGAGCGTTCGATTGATCACGCCCCGCGGCGGAGTGGTTCGGCCCACGTCGCCGGGTCGATCAGCCGCACGACGTCTAGGTTGGACCCCCATCGCACCCGAAGAACCCGACAGGACCGAGGTCCCGATGCCCGCGACGGTGCAGGCCACAGACCAGAACGCGCACGCCCGGCGTGCCCACGACCTGACGGCACGCGATCTGCCGCCCGGAGTGCCCCCGGCACTGGCCCCGTCGCGTTCGGGTGGGCACTCGCCGTTCGTCGACTTCGATCGTGCCTCCTGGGCCCGGCTGGGCGAGACCAGCCCGCTGCCGCTCACCGCGGCGGAGCTGGAGCGGGTGCGCTCCCTGGGCGACGCGGTCGACCTCGCCGAGGTGCGCGAGGTCTACCTGCCGCTGTCCCGGTTGCTGAACCTGCACGTGCAGGAGGGCGGGCGGCTCTACCGCGCCTACCGGACCTTCCTGGGCGGCACGGCCGCGCGCACGCCGTTCGTGATCGGGATCGCGGGTTCGGTCTCGGCGGGCAAGTCCACGACCGCGCGCCTGCTGCGGCTGCTGCTCGCCCGCTGGCCCCAGCACCCGCGGGTGGAGCTGGTCACCACGGACGGCTTCCTCCACCCGAACGCCGAGCTGGAGCGGCGCGGGCTCATGCAGCGCAAGGGCTTCCCGGAGTCGTACGACCGCAGGGCCCTGCTGCGCTTCGTCACGGAGGTCAAGGCGGGCCGCGCCGAGGTGACCGCGCCGGTCTACTCCCACCTGGTCTACGACATCGTCCCCGACGAGCGGCTGGTCGTCCGGCGCCCGGACATCCTGCTGATCGAGGGGCTCAACGTCCTGCAGCCGGCGTCGGGCAACACGGCCCTGACCGTCAGCGACTTCATCGACTTCTCGGTGTACGTCGACGCCGCGACGCCGGACCTGCGCCGCTGGTACGTCGACCGCTTCCTCAAGCTGCGCGAGACGGCGTTCCGCGACCCGGCCTCGTACTTCCGCCGCTACGCCGAGCTGGACCACGACGCGGCGGTGGCGCATGCCGAGAACATCTGGGCGACGATCAACGGGCCGAACCTCGAGGAGAACATCCTGCCGACCCGGGGCCGGGCCAGCCTGGTCCTCACCAAGGGCCCGCGGCACGACGTCACCCGGATCCGCCTGCGGAAGGTGTGA
Source organism: Pseudonocardia kujensis (assembly GCF_021283305.1). Taxonomy (GTDB): domain Bacteria; phylum Actinomycetota; class Actinomycetes; order Mycobacteriales; family Pseudonocardiaceae; genus Pseudonocardia; species Pseudonocardia kujensis. The sequence goes on along the minus strand of NZ_JAJSOK010000004.1, from coordinate 156,289 downwards.
CCGCAGGCCAGGGGGACCGGCGGCTGTCCGATCTGTCCGGCTGGCAGGATGGGCGGATGACCGCGGAGCACGTCCCGCCGCCCGATCACCCGGTCGAGACCGTCGAGCACGATCCCGAGGATCCGGAGCTCACCGAGGAGGCCACCCGGCTGCGGCTGGCCGTCGGCCGGCTGCACCGGCGGATCCGCATCGACGGCGGGGACTCGCTGCCCCCGCTGCAGCTCTCCGCGCTGGTGACGATCGCGATGCACGGCCCGCTGCGGCTCTCCGAGCTGGCGAGACGCGAAGCCGTCACGGCCCCGACCATGTCCCGGGTCCTCGGTGCGCTCGACGACCAGGGCCTGGTCGTCCGCGCGCCGGACCCGCAGGACGCCCGCGGGGTGCTCATCACGCTGTCCGACGCGGGCCGGGTCCGGCTGGACGAGATCCGCACGCACCGGACGGCACTCGTCGCCCGCCGGCTGCAGCGCCTCGACGCCGAGCAGCGCGCCGTCATCCGGGCCGCGCTGCCCGCCATCGAGGCCCTGCTCGAGGACGAATAGGGCCCGCGCACGGGCAGGATCAGGCCGGCTCGCCGTCGACCAGGACCTCGACGCCGTCGCCCCAGAAGCTGAGCAGCCCGGCGACCCGGGCCGACTCCGGCAGCGGCGTCTCGTACTCCCAGGCTGCGTCGGCGATCTCGGTGCCGTCGGGCAGCGCGGCGGTCCAGTAGCGGGCCTCGCCCTTGTAGGGGCAGCGCGAACGGGTGTCCGACGGGCGCAGCTCCACCTTCGCCGCGTCCTTCGGCAGGTACCAGCGGTTGGGCAGGCCGGTCTCGGAGAGCACGGACGGCGCGTCCGACTCGGCGAGCACGATGTCGCCGTGCCGGACCTGCACGTGGCGGCGGGTCGGCCGGACGTCGACGCGGGTGTACGGGTCGGCGAGGTGGGCGAAGACCTGCTCCTCCTCGTCGTACCAGGCGTCGAGGGCGTCCCAGTAGAAGGCGGCGTGCCCCTTCAGCCAGGGGGCCTCGGGCTTCGGCTCGGGGTAGGACCAGACGGCGTTCTCCGCGGTCCGGTCGCCCACGACCAGCGAGTGGTAGCTCGCGTCGCCCTTGAACGGGCAGTGGGTCGAGTGGTCGGTGGGCACGAGGACGTCGGGGTCGACGTCCTCGAACGGCACGTAGAGCACCGGGAGCAGCGCGGTCTCGTGGACCAGCATCCCCCGCGTGGTGTCGACGACCGTGCGGCCGGCGAACTCGGCGCGGATGCGCCGCGGGAAGGGCTGGGCGAACAGCTTGTGGGCCGGGCCGTCGATCGCGTAGTTGACGGTGGTGGGTGCATCGGGGGCCAGGGGTCCCTCGCGTCGGGTGAGTCCCATGTCACGGCCAACCCCCGGCCGTCGACCCGCATTCCGCGCTGCGGTGGGCGGCGCTCCGGCACCACCCACCGCGCACGGGCGTGCTAGCGCAGGTCCAGCTCCACGTCGTAGTCGCGCAGCCAGGCGTCGACGTCGAGCACCCGTTCGAGCTGGGTGCGCCGGCCCATCTCCGTGTACCCGTCGAGCGGGGCGTCGATCCGGGCGGCGACGGCCTTCCGGTCGATCAGCGGGGCGGCGGGGGAGTCGTCGCGGCGCAGCAGGTCCGCGGCGCGCTCCCGCAGCTCCTTCTCGTAGGTGTCGTCCTGGGTCGACGGGTACGGGCTCTTCACCCGCTGCACCACGGACTCGGGCAGCAGGTGGGCGGTGGCGTGTCGCAGCAGGCTCTTCTCCCGGCCGTCGAAGGTCTTGTGCGCCCAGGGCGTGCCGAAGACGTACTCGACGAGCCGGTGGTCGCAGAAGGGCACCCGCACCTCGAGGCCGACGGCCATGCTCATCCGGTCCTTGCGGTCGAGCAGGTTGGGCAGGAAGCGGGTCAGGTAGAGGAAGCAGATCTCCCGCATGCGCCGCTCGTGCGGGTCGTCGGCGGCGGGCCCGGTCAGCTCGGGGACCTCGGCGAGCGCGGCCCGGTACTGCGCCTCCAGGTGCCCCGGCAGGTCGAGCCGGCCGGCCACGGCGGCGTCGAGCAGGCCGGGATCGGACGGGTCGGCCTTCATCATCCGCCCGGCGAGCCACGGGAAGGTGTCGGCCGCCACCGTGTCCGGGTCGTGGAAGTCCCGGTAGCCGCCGAAGACCTCGTCCGCGGACTCGCCCGAGAGCGCCACCGTCGACCGCTCCCGGACCGCCTTGAACAGCAGGTACAGCGAGGTGTCCATGTCGCCGAGGCCCATCGGCAGGTCCCGGGCGTGCAGCGCGGCGCGCCGGACGTCGGGGTCCATCAGCTGCTCGGTCGACAGCTTGATGTCGGTGTGGTCCGTGCCGACGTGCGCGGCCACCTCCCGGACGTACGGGGCGTCGGGCGTGCCGCGCACGTCGTCGGCACGGAAGTTGTCCTCGTAGCCGGTGAAGTCCACGGCGAAGGAGCGGATCCGGCCCTCGGTGTGCCGGGCGGCGAGCGCGGTCAGCGCGCTGGAGTCGAGCCCGCCGGAGAGCAGGGTGCACAGCGGGACGTCGGCGACGAGCTGACGGCGCGCGGTGTCCTCGAGCAGCTCGGCGACCCGCCGGACGGTGGTCGGGACGTCGTCGGTGTGTCCGGTGTCCGCGAGCTGCCAGTACCGCTCCTCGCGCAGGCCCTCGCGGGTGATCCGCACGACCGCGCCCGGCGGCACCTCGCGCATCCCGGCGAACACGGCGTTCGACGGGTCGTGCACCCAGGCCAGCAGCCGGCGCAGCCCGTCGAGCGTGACCCGGCGCTCCACCCGCGGGTCGGCGAGGATCGCCTTGGGCTCGGAGCCGAAGAGCACGCCGTCGGCGGTGGGCAGGTAGTAGAGCGGCTTGATCCCCAGCCGGTCGCGGACCAGCACGAGCTCCTGGGCCGCCGGGTCCCACAGCGCGTAGGCGAACATGCCGTTCATCCGTCGGACGGCCTCGCGCGGGTCGCGCCGGCCCCACTCGCGGTGGGCGTGCAGCACGACCTCGGTGTCGCTGTCGGTGCGGAACGTGTGCCCGGCCGCGGCGAGCTCCGCGCGGAGCTCACGGAAGTTGTAGGTCTCGCCGCTGTAGACGAGCACGGCCTCCGGCTCGTCCGTCCCCGGCCGGGGCGGCAGGGCCATCGGCTGCCGGCCGCGCGGGACGTCGATCACCGCGAGCCTGCGGTGCCCGAGCGCCGCGTGGGCGTCGAGGTGGAGGCCCTCGTCGTCCGGCCCCCGGCAGGCCATGGTCGCCGTCATGGCGGCGAGGACCTCCCGCCGCTCCTCCGCACGCCGGCTCTGCCGGAACTCGACTCCACCGCAGATACCGCACATTCCGGGTGCCTCCTTGTCACGTCGTGTAACACCTGGGTCACGCAGCCGTGATCCGATTGCACGACGAAACATTGCAGGCCGCAATGCGGGTACGATCGATTGATGCCCGAACGACCGATTTCAGCGGAGGGATGATCCCGTGACGTCGACCACTGGTGCGGTCGCGCCCGAGGAACCGGGACAGGACTCGTTGCACCGCCTGGAACACGAGATCACCGTGCTGATCCGCCGGACCATGGAGCCCGTCTGGTCCGGCGGCTACGGCACGCACGAGGCCGTGGACCGCTACACCTACCCGGTGCTCGCCGCGCTCGACGAGAACGGGGCGCAGTCGCTCACCGTCCTCACGGCGCGGCTGGGCGTCAGCAAGCCGACCGCGAGCCGGCAGGTCTCCCGGCTCTCCCGGGCCGGGCTCGTCGAGGTCCGGCCGGACGAGCGGGACTCGCGCTCCGTCGTCGTGTCGCTCACCGCCGAGGGCCTGGCCCAGCGGGAGCTCGTGCGCGCGGCCCGGCTGCGCCCGTTGCAGGCCGTGCTCGAGGCGTGGCCCCAGGGGGACCGGGAGGCGCTCGGCATGCTGCTCGAGCGGTTCAACGAGGACCTGGACACGTACCGGGAACAGGGCGGACGCTGAACGGCACCGGACGGCACGGCGGGCGGCCCGGGCGGTACCCCCGGACGGCGGCCGCGCGGGGCGGCGAACGGGCGACACGCTGTGCTCGGCACGGCCCGGCGCGGGGGACCCCCGTGATGCCATAGTGGGGGTGCCGGCCACGTCCCGGTCGCGTCACGTATCGCGCCCGGCGTCCGGGTGCTCCGACAGGGGGAGGGGGAGCCGGTGGACACGCTCGTCGCGCTGGTCGGGCAGCTGCTGTCCGTGCTGCGCGAGACCGTGGCCCCGCAGGCCTGTCCGGGGGTCTGGGCCTGGGCGACGTCGGCGCTCGGCCTCGGCGTCGGGCTCCTGCCGGCCGCGGGCGCGCTGGTCGTGGCCCTGCTGCGGCGGCGCTTCGGCGCCGCGTACGGCGGGGGGCGCGGGGTGCTCCTCGCCGGGACCGGCCTGCTGACCGCCGGACTGCTCCCGCTGCTCGTCTTCGTCGCCGCGGGGCGGGTGTTCGCCGCCTCGGCAGGTCGCGGCGCCGTCCCCGGCCTGACCGGGGCCGCAGCGCGCTCGCTGCGTTCCACGGAGTGCTTCGTCGGCGCGCAGAGCACCTACCTCGGCTCCGGCACGGTGGGCGACGCGTTCGACCCGTCCGACCCGGTCCGGCTCGGCGTCGCCGTGCTGCTCCTGGGCATCGTGCCGCTGGTCACCGCGGTGTTCGTCGGGATCCAGGCGCGGCTGGCGCTGCGTCGCGGGCCGGCCTGGCCCGCCCGGTTCTTCTGGGGGCCCGCTCTGGCGCTGGGCGTGCTCACGGCGGGCGTGCCCGCGGGCGCGGCCGAGCACCTCTGGGTCGGGGCCTGCCTGGGCGCCTTCGCCGGCATGCTGCTGGTCAGCGCCGTGCCGCCGCCCTCACGGGAGACCGTCCGGCGGTCGCTGCAGCCCGCGGGGCCGGCGCGCGGGAAACAGCCGGTCGAAACCGGGGAGCAGCGGCTCGCCCGGCTCAAGGAGCGGATGCAGCCGATCGTCCAGCTCCCCTCCCCGGAGGAGCGCCGGGCGGAGCGCCCCGCACCGCAGGAGCCCCGTCCGCAGTACGCCGACTTCGACAGCAGCCGGATGCCGGTCGCGCCTCCGTCCGCCTCGTCGGGCGCCGTCCCCCGGCCCCGCGCCGCCGGTCCCGCACCGCTCGCGGCCGCGCCGGGCGCGCTGCCGCCGATCCCCGGCCGCGGGCCGAACGGGTTCGGCGCGCCTCCCGGCCGCCCCACGGGACCCGGCGGCACGCTCGCAGCCCCGGGAGCGTCCCCCGGCGCGCCCGGTCCGCTGGGCGCCGTGCCGGCGGGCGGCACCCCACTGAACGGGAGGGCGCCCCGCTTCCGGGTGCTCCGGCGCATCGGCGCCGGCGGCTTCGGCAGGGTCTGGCTGGCGCACGACGCCAAGCTCGGCCGCACCGTCGCACTCAAGTCGGCGCACGCGCCCGACGGCGAGACGGAGGAGCGGATCCGCCGGGAGGCCGCCGCCCTGGCCGCCGTCCGGCACCCGCTGTGCGTCCACATCCACGACCTGGTGCACGCGCAGTCGGATCCCGGGCTCTCCCAGCTCGAGGGCCTGGTCATCGTGATGGAGTACGTCGAGGGCGTACCGCTGTCGCGGCTGGTGCAGGAGCGCGGGCCGGTCGACGACGTGTCCGCCGCCCGGATCTGGACCGGCGTCGCCGGCGCCCTCGACGCCGCCCACCGGCGCGGGGTGCTGCACCGCGACCTCAAGCCCGGCAACGTGATCGTCGACGCCGCCGGGCACCCGCACCTGATCGACTTCGGCATCGCGCGGCGAACCGGGGACTCCACGCTCACCATGACCGGCTTCGTGCTGGGCACCCCGGACTACCTGGCTCCCGAGGTCGCGGCCGGGCAGAAGGCCACCACGCGGTCGGACATCTGGCAGCTGGCGGCCACGGTGTCGTTCGCGCTCACCGGCTATCCACCCCGGGGCGGGCACGCCGACGCGATCTCCGGGCTGCGGGCCGCAGCCGTCGGGGCGAAGCTCACCCACCTGCCCCGTCGCACCGCGCACCTCTCCCTGCTCAAGCAGGCCCTGCGCACGGACCCGGACCGCAGGCCGGACCTGGCCGCCACGCAGCGGTCGCTCGACGAGTGGCTGCGCCGGGCGGGTGTGCCGGTCGGCGGCCCGGTGGGGGCGGGCACCGCCCGACCGTGACGGCCGCCCCGCCGGCAGGGCCGGGCACCCGGCCCGTCCGGGACCGATCGCCGGAATCGGGAAGGCGATCGCCGCCGCGTCGGGCCCCGGAGCCGGCCGAGGCGGTGGTGTCCGCGGCCTCACGTGCGGCCCGCCGCGCTGTGCTGCGTCCCGCGGGCTGATCCGCCGGTCGGACGTGCCCAGGAGAGCCGTTCGGCGCAGAAGGATTCGTTTCCGGGCGCAACCCGGACACCACGTCGGCCGTCTTCCGGACAGGAGCCGGCCCCTCCCGGTCGGTTCCCACCGGACGGGGGTCCGGTGTCGGGGAAGGGGGAGCACATGTCGATCACACCCAGCGCGCGCCGGTTCGCCGCCGCCGGGGTCACCGCCGCGGCGCTGCTGCTGGCCGGGTGTTCCGGCGGCACGGACGAGGTCAACGGAGGGACACCGGTCGTGAGCGGCACGCCGGACCCGGCGGCCCCGTCGGAGTCCGTGGCCGCGCCGCCCGCGAGCACCACCGCCGCGGCCGCCCCGAGCCCGTCGGGCGGAGATCCGCTCACCCCGCCCAACTGCGCCACCGCCGCCCTGCGGATCACCCTCGGCGCGGGCGACGCCGGGGCCGGCTCGGTCTATCGCCCGCTGGTGTTCACCAACACCGGCGGCACGACCTGCCAGCTGCGCGGGTTCCCGGGCGTCTCGTACGTGGCCGGCGACGACGGGCACCAGGTCGGGCCGGCCGCGGCCATGTCGGGCGAGCGCGGCGGGGAGGTGCGCCTCGGGCCCGGGGGTTCCGCGGCGGCCCCGCTGCAGCTCGCGAACGTCCAGAACTTCGACCCGGCCACCTGCCGGCCGACGCCGGTGCGTGGCCTGCGCGTGTACCCGCCGGGCGAGACGCAGTCCGCCTTCGTGCCGCTCGAGACGACCGGGTGCACGGGCGAGCAGCTGCCGGGCAACCAGCTGAGCGTGCAGACGATGACGGCGCAGTAGGACAGCACAGGAGGACAGCACAGGAGGACAGCACAGGAGGACGAGTGGACGGCGCAGTGGGACGTGGCAGCAGCGCGGCGGGGCGGGGCCGGGGTCGTGCTGGGATGACCGGGTGAGCGAACTCCTGCTGCTGTCGAACTCCACGAACCACGGCGCCCCGCCGCTCGCGCACGCGCCGCTCGCGGAGTTCTACGGGGGTCGTGAGGTCCGGTTCGTGCCGTACGCCCTCGCCGACCACGCCGGGTACACCGAGGCGATCGGGACCGCCTTCGCCCGGGCCGGGCTGAAGCTGCGCAGCGTGCACACCGAGCCGGACCCGGCCGCGGCCCTGCGGGCAGCCGAGGCGGTCTGGGTGGGCGGTGGCAACACGTTCCGGCTGCTGCGGGCCCTGCAGCGGCTCGACGGCCTCGTGGCGCTCCGCGAGGCGGTCGCCGGCGGCGCCCGGTACGGCGGCGCGAGCGCGGGCACGAACCTGGCCTGCCCGACGATCCGCACGACCAACGACATGCCGATCGTCGAGCCGGCCGGCTTCGCGGCACTCGGGCTCGTCGGCTTCCAGGTCAACCCGCACTACCTCGACCCGGTCCCCGGGTCGCGGCACATGGGCGAGACCCGGGAGGAGCGGATCCGGGAGTTCCTCGAGGAGACGGACGAGGAGAACGGCGTGCCCGTCGTCGGGCTCCGCGAGGGCGGCTGGCTGCGGGTGTCCGGTGGTGCGGTGACGCTGCACGGGTCGGCGCGGGTGTTCCGCCGCGGCGCGGAACCGGAGGAGGGCCGGACGGGCCCGCTCAGCCCGTGACCCGGGCCGCGGTGCGCCCGATCGCGAGCCGCAGCCCGATCTCCACCAGCGCCCAGCCCACCCGCCGGCGCAGCGGCGACGGCCCCGCCGGGAGCCGGCGCGCGCTCCGGCGCAGTCGCGCGACCTCGGCGGCGCGGAGCAGCTCCGCCTGCCGTTCCCGGACGAGTCCCTCGGCGACGATCGGGTGCAGGACGGGGCCGGTCATACCCTGAGTTGGTACCGGCCGGGCGGCCGCACGGCGACGGGTTTTCGCCCCGGGCAGGAGACGTTCGCCCACGGCGTGCGGACGCACGACGCCCGGTCCGCGGGCGGCGGACCGGGCGTCGGGGTCGGGGGAGCGGCCGGTTCTCAGGCCCAGCGGACGACGTCGGCGTGCTCGAGGCGCGGCAGGCGCGGGAACCAGGCGTCGGGGCCGGGGTGACCGAGGTTCACGACCAGCAGGACCTTCTCGCGGCCGCCCGGGTAGAACTCCTCGGTCACGGCGTCGTGGTCGAAGCCGGCCATCGGGCCGGTGGCCAGGCCGTGCGCGCGGGCGGCGAGCAGGAAGTAGCCGATCTGCAGCGTGGAGTTGAAGCGCGCCATGTCCTCGCGGCCCTCGCGTCCGGAGGCCTCGAAGGTGTCCTTCATCTCGGCGCGCGCGGGGAAGGTCTGCGGCACGAACTCGTGGAAGTCCAGGTCCGCGGCGAGGATCGCCACCACCGGGGCCTTCTCCGACTTGGTCCGGTTGCCCTCGGCGAGCAGCGGGATCAGCCGGTTCTTGCCCTCCTCGCTGCGCACGAAGGTCACGCGCAGGGGCTGGGTGTTGGCCGCGGTCGGCGGCCACTTCGCGAGCTCCCAGACCGCACGGAGCGTCTCGTCCGCGACGGGTTCAGGGGAGAAGGTGTTGGCCGTCCGGGCCTCGGTGAAGAGCGCTGCGCGGCCCGCGTCGTCGAGGACGGGGAGGGTCACGGGGCTGTCAGTCACTGTCGTCACGAAATAGTCAAACGCTCAACTCTCCAGGGTGTTCCTGGGCGGCCGGGTGGTGTCGATCACCCCGGCCGGAAGCAGACCCGTCCCGCCGCATCCCTCCGGCGGCGGGACGACCGAGCCGGGCGGTCTGCTCGTTCAGACCGCAGGGACCTCCATGGCGGCCTGCACCGCGGCGACCTCCGCGGGCTCCGAGCCGGCGAACGGGTGGTCGACCACGTAGAGCCACCCGCCGCCGGGTTGGCGTCGCGCGACTTCGGCCGTCACCGCCGACAGCCGCTCCCCGCCGCCCTCCCACGTCCATTCGTTGCTGAGCACGGCCAGCTCCCCGGCGGCGATGGCGTAGCGGCTCCGCACCGTCATGTGCCCCTGCAGGGCGAGGATCCCGAGCCACTGCGCGCGGATGGCGCGCAGGCCCGTGACGGTCGAACCGTCCGTGAGGACCATGGTCGCGTCGTCGCTGTACAGCGCCACGAGACCGTCGATGTCCCGCTCGTTGAAACCTCTTTCGACAGCAGGGTGAATGGCGGCGAGTTCCGTTCCTGGTCGCATCGGAAGGTCCTCCGTTCCTCGGGTCGTCATCGACGACGAACAGGCTAGGCAGGCCCTCGGCGGGAAACATCTGCCGATCCGCAGACCCGCTCACGACGCGCACTCGGCGGCCCCTGGGCACGGGGAGTGGCGGAGCACCGACGGTCGCCGGACGGCCCTGCCGGCGCGGCTCGACGACCCGGCGACCCGGAGCCGGCGCCGGTGGTGCGAGACGGCATCGCTCTGTCGATCCCGGTAGCTTCGCGCCGATTCCGGAGGCGTCGGCTGAAGCCGTTGGCGGAGGGGCCGCGTCAGGCTAGCCTGACACCGTGACCGTGGACCCGTGGCGGGAGGCGAGGGAGGCGCTCGAGCGCCTCGCCCGCCGGCGCACCCGCGAAGGGGCGCTCGACGCCCTGTCCGACATCGGGTCGCTGCGGCGGCTGCTCGACCGGGCGGAGCTCGACGCGGTGCGGGACGCCCGGGTGGCGCGGCGCTCGTGGGCGGAGATCGCGACCCGGCTCGGCATCACCAGGCAGTCCGCCTGGGAGCGCTGGCGAGAGCTCGACGAGGAGGCGCCCGAACCGCTGCGCCGCGCTGCGGACGAGGCCGCGCGCGACCTCGCCGCACGGCCCGTCACCGTGCCCGACGTCGTCGGGACGACCTGGGCCGCCGCCCGCCTGCGCCTGCAGGAGGAGCGCCTGGACATCGTGAGCGCCGACCCCGACCTGCCGCCCTTCCTCGGCCCGGAGGCCGCGGACTTCCGCGTGGTCGACCAGAAGCCGCCCGCGGGGGAGCGGGTGGCGGCGTACACGGCCGTCACCGTGTGGCTCCGCCGGGGACCGGGCTCGGCCGGGGTGACCGCGCCGCTGCGGCCGCCGCCGGACCCACGGGAGCGCCGCGGCGCCGTCGACGAGGCGACGGGGGAGAGCGTGCCCTGATCCCGGGCGCACCGGCCTCGTCCGGAGGACACTGGGGGACGATGACCTCCCCCCGGCCCGGACGCGCCGAGCGGCTGCGCGCCGTCGCGGCCCGCGACGGCGACACCTGTGTGTGGTGCGGGCGCCCGTGCGTCGGCCTCGTCGCGCCGACGACCGACCACCTGGTGCCGAAGGTCAAGGGCGGCCCGTCGTGGGTGGAGAACGAGGTCGTCGCGTGCCGGCGGTGCAACGCCGCACGCGGGCACTGCAGCCCGGCCGAGTGGTTCGCCGAGTGCGAGCGGCGCGGCTGGGAGCCGAACCTCCCCGCGGTGCTGGGCGCGCTCCGTGCGCTCGACGCGGCGATCGGTGTCCGCGGCGGGCAGCGCCGGGCCCGCCCGTACCTCGCCGCGCAGCTGCGCCGGCTGGCCCGCGCCGAGCAGGAGCGCCGGGCGTCCTAGGGGTGTCTGGTGGATCGTGGTGGATCATCCACCGGACGCCCCCCGGCGAACGAACCCGTCGCCGAACGCCCCGGGCGGCCGGTCGGGCAGCGCGAGATCGGCCACCAGACCGAGATGGTCGCTCGGGGGGACGCCGTCGGGACCGCCGGTGAAGGCGAGCTCGCAGCCGTCGACCCGGAGGGTGGGGCCGTGGCTCGTGCCGCGGACCAGGACGTAGTCGATGCGGCGCGGCCGGACCAGCGGCATGTCCCCGGCGGCCACCAGCGGGTTCGCGGGCGTGAAGGTGTGTCCGGGCTCGCCGGGGTGCGCGGTCTCCCAGGCGTCGTGGTAGCTCACGCTCAGCCCCTCCAGCGACTGCCGTCCGGTGAGGAACCGGATGCTGGCGGCGTCGGGCGTCGCGTCGAGGTCGCCGAGGAGCACGGCGTGGGCCGGCCGCTCCGCCACCAGCCGCTCCACCAGCTCGGCGGTCGCCACGGCCTGCAGCTCGCGCTCCCGCTCGAAGCCCAGCTGGAAGCAGGGCTTGTGGTGGGCGACGACGAGCCGCCCGAGCCCGGGCACGTCCAGCTCCGCGACCACCGTGCCGCCCCACCGGAACTCCCGCGCGCGCGGCGTGACGTCGAGGTCCAGCCGGTGCACCCGCACGAAGGGCCACCGGCTGGCGAGCACGGCCGTGCTGCCGTCGGCGGCGACCGCGGGGTGCGGAGCGAGGTGGTGGCCCGGCACGAGGTCGGCGACCTCGTCGCGCACGACCTCCTGCAGCGCGACGACATCGGCGTCGAGCCCCCGCAGCTCCGCTCGGACCGCGGCGCGCCGCCGCGGCCCGTCGGCGTACTGCGGGGACAGGGCGTTGAGCGTGACGATCCGGATCGGGCTCACCGTGCCCCGGTGTCGGCGAGGCCGGCCCGGTCACGCAGGACCTCCGGCTGCGACGACGGGTCGTAGCCGCAGACGGTCCCGAACAGCCGCCCGTCCCCGCTGACGATCGGGGTGCCGACGTAGGCGCCGACGCCGAGCTGCAGGTACTCCAGCACGCGCCGGCAGGCGACGTCGAAGCTGCGGGTCGGCTGCAGTGCGTCGGCCACCGCCGGGGCCACCCGGGGCCCCGGTGTCGCCAGGGGAGGGCCGGACACGACGCCTCTGGTTGAGCCGGACATCGGCGGCAATGTAGCCCATGCGAGCCACGCGGAATCCTCCGGCGGTGCCGACCGGGGACGCCCGCCCGCCGTCCGGCGCCGCGCCCGGCCTCGGGGGTCCGGGGCCGGGCGCGGCGGTGCTCAGCTCCCGGTCGGCACCTCGACGACGGCGATGTTGTTGCCGTCCGGGTCGCGCAGCATGAACAGCTTCGGCGCCCCGGGCGTGCTGTCGTCGGGCGCGGCGTCGAGGTCGACCCCGCCGATCGCGCTGAGCCGGGCGTGCTCCGCGGCGGCGTCCGGGGTCTCGACGCCGATCGAGCCGCCCCCGGGCTGGTCGAACATCGGCGGGTTGAGGGCCAGCCGGGCGGTGGAGCCACGCGGGGCGACCTCCACCCAGCGGTGCTCGCCGTTCGGGCCGAACCGCGTGTCGCCGCGGACCTCGAAGTCGAGGACAGTGGTGTACCACTCGAGCGCGGCGTCCTGGTCGGCGACGGTGAACATGACCACGCCGATGTTCGTGACGGTGGTGCGGGACCTGGTCTCGTTGCTCATGCCCCTACGACCGCCCGGCCCCGCGGAACTCATCGGCGCCCGACGGATTCCTCGCGCCCGATCGCGTCGAGCTCCGCCAGGGCGTCGGCCGGCAGGCGAAAGTACGGCACGAACGCGATGCCCTACTCCGCGGTGAGGTCGACGAGCGCGTCGTCGGCCCGGCGGGCGACGTTGTAGAGGTTCTGCACGCAGACCACCGGGGTGATGCGCTGCGCCTCGGCCAGCTGTCCGGCCGAGACCGTGCTGAGCCCGAGGTGCCGGATCACCCCCTGCTGCTGCAGCTCGGCCAACGCGCCGAACTGCTCCGCGATCGACCCGGGCTCCGGCGCCTCGACGCCGCCCACCCGCAGGTTGACGACGTCGAGCCGGTCCAGGCCGAGCCGGCGGAGGTTGTCGTGGACCTGGTCGCGCAGCTCGGTGGGGGTGCGGGCGTGCGGCCAGCCGCCCTGCTCGTCGCGCCGGGCGGCGACCTTCGTGACGCGGTGCAGGTCCTCGGGGTAGGGCGACAACGCCTCGCGGATCAGCTCGTTCGTGACGTGCGGCCCGTAGAAGTCGGCGGTGTCGATCTGGGTGATGCCGAGGTCGACCACCGCACGCAGCACCGCGATCGCCTCCTCCCGGTCCTTCGGCGGCCCGAAGACGCCGGGGCCGGCGAGCTGCATCGCGCCGTAGCCGACGCGCGTCAGGTCGACGTGGCGGGACCAGGGCCGCCCCTCGACCCGGGCGTACCGTGATCGCGTGGCCCGACCGACCCCGCTGGGGGAGTACCTGCGGGCGCGCCGCGCACTGACCGACCCCGCCGACGTGGGGCTGCCGGTCGCGGGCGTGCGTCGCACCCCCGGGCTGCGCCGCGAGGAGGTCGCGACGCTCGCCGGCATCAGCGCCGGCTGACCGCGTCAGCCGTGGCGGTCCGCCGGCGCGAGGCGGGCTCCGGCCCTGCTTCCACTGTGGCTCCAGCATCCCCTGCCGATCGGGAGCCCGCTCGGCTCAGACGCAGAGGCCGGCAAGGTCGATCTCGGGCACGCGCTCGGCGGGTAGCCCTTCGGCCGGTCCGGGCACCGCCGCGGGATCGTCGTCGCCTGCATAGGCAGGATGGTTCTGCGCCTCCTCCAGACTGACGAAGTGGAAACCCATCTCACGATAGAGCGCCAGCGTGCGTGGGAACATGCGTGCATCGAAGGATCCGAAGTGGGTGAGTAGTACGTACGGGATGTCGCTGCCGTAGGCCGCTTTCGCCAGGGTGCGCGATGCCTCCGCGTTGTAGCGGACCGCGTCGAGCCAATCCTCCTCGAGCTTCGCAATTGCCGCCTGATCACCTCTCGCGGCGCAGCGCACGTAGGCGTCGTTGTACTTCCAGTCGTCGAAGGTCATCGTCACGCTCGCGATCCTGTAGCCGTGAGAGGCGAGATATCGGCGGACTGCGAGCCTTTTGGCCGGATCGTCGCCCTCTTGGAGGTAGGGGTAGCGAAACCAGTGCCAGTCGCCGCGCGAGACCTTTTTGAGCAACGGCTCGTCGCGTGCGATCTCGTCGCCGAAAGCTTCAGCGGTGAGATCATTCAGATTGGCATGCGTCCAGGTGTGATTGCCGACCGGAAACGCATCGGCCCAATACTCGAGCGCGGCCGTGGCGTCCGGGTTCGCCTGGGCACGCGAGCCGTTCACGAAGCCACGAGCGGGAACGCCCGCCGCTGTGAGTGCGGCCACCAAGCGGCGGCTGAGGTCGAGACGCGTCTCGCCCGGCGCCAGCCCGCCATGCGCAGGAATGTCGTCGACCGTGACCGCGATCGAGGGATGGTCATCGGACGGCGCCGCCGCTACGGCCCTGGACGTAGCCGCGGGTGCGCAAGCGGCAACAAGAGCCGCGAGTCCGACCAGAACGCAACTCGTGATTCTCCGGATCATCGTGTTCTCGGATCGCGAGGTGAAGGTACTCATCAGGACCCGTCACCCGGCGTTCGCCGTCGACTGCCGGTGGCGCCTCGCGGGAACGTCGGGTGCTTCGACGGGCAGATTCACCTCGCCCGAGAAGGCCGAGGGCGCGCAGGAGGCGGTCCCCTCGACCTCGGCAATCGAGACTCCACCGTCCATCGGCCTTACCCCTCCGCCGGCGCTGTCGCCTGGCGCAGATCGTGGGACCCCTGGAGAGCGACCCTCGGCCTCGAGGTCGAAATCCGTATCGAAAGCGTTACCGACGGTGAGACGGCGAGGCAGTGGCGTCTACAGCTGGGACCAGGCGCACATCGTCCAGATGGGCGCCCGCACCACGCCGGCGTTCCGGCCGACCGCGGAACGACTGCACGCCGGCGTCCGGACGCTGACCGGACCTTCCTGCGGCGGAGCGGGCGCGTGCGCACCGAGGAGGTCGAGGTCGAAGCCGAGCGGTTCGCCGCGCTGGTCTCGACGGGCTCGGACTCGCCGGCACCCTGCATCCCGCGGCGCTCCCGCCGGACCTGGCCCGCGCCGTGGTGCGCCGACATCGGCGCTCTTTGGGGGACCCTGGCGACCGGGCCGGCTACGAACGAACTGTCATAACATAGATTATCGGCTCACCGATGACGGGCTGCTGCAGCGGCAGCCCGAGCCCCCTGAGCAAGGACGATGTCCGAGCGGCCGCCATTCGCGATCAGACGAGGCGGTCACCGGGCAGCGCGCCCAGGACGACGGTGAACATCGCCAGCACTGCGAACGCCCCCACGATGCTGCCCACGACGGCAGAGTAGCCGGGCCACTCACCCGTGCCCGAGCCTTCGAACCACGGCGCGATCTGTCATAACGTCGACGCGCGCCGCAGCGGGCCGGGATCAGCGGCGTCGGCGCCGGCCCGACGTGAGCTGACGGACGGCGTCGCGAAGGACGCTCCCGGCGACGACGAGCAGGACCACCGCTTCCAGGCCGCGGTGCCGGTCGGCGGCGGCCCGGACCGGCATTGCCGGCGGCGGGGTCCGCTCCGCAACGTCCTCGCGGCCCCGGGCCCCGGCGGGGACCGACGGCGGCGACGACTCTTGCAGCATCCCGTGCTGTTGCAGCCAGTACAGCCACACGAACGCGGGGAACACGAGCACCAGGGCCAGCCCCAGGGCGACGAGGAGCGCCAGCTGCGCCGGCTCGGGCGCAGCGCTCTGGCTGAGCGTGACGGCCCCGGGCAGGACCCAGGGGTACTGGGCGACGCCCCATCCGGCGACCACGCCCACCACCGCGAGCGCCGCGGCGCCGCGCAGGAGCATCGGTCGCCTGGTCAGCAGCAGCGCCAGGGCGGCGATCCCGCCGAGGACGGAGACGGCGACCGCCGGGAGCGCCGGGCCGGTCAGCCCGGCCCACAGGTACGGCGCGCTGCGCGCCAACAGGACCAGGTTGATCGCCGCCAGGAGGCCGGTGACCAGCCCCGCGGCGAGCGAGCGGCGGCGGAAGTAGCGCGCCAGGTCGTCGTGGCCGCGGCGCTCGCAGTCCGCCACGAGGTAGACGCCGGCGACGTAGGCGCACGTGGCCACGAACAGCAAGCCGGTCACGAGCGCCGTGGGGCTGGTCCACGCGCCGAGCAGGTTGCCCGCCGGGTCGGCCGGTACCGCGCCGGTGGCCACCCCGCCGACGGCGGTCCCGAGGAAGAAGGGCGTGAGGAGGGAGGAGGCGGCGAACAGCGCTCCGTACAGCCTGGTCGTCGCCGGGCGCTGGGCCTCGTGCCGGAAGGCGAAGCCGATCCCCCGCAGCACGATGCCGAGCAGCGACAGGGCGAGCGGCACGAACAGCGCGACCATCACGGCGCTGAACGCGCTGGGGAACCCGGTCCAGAACACGACGAGGCCGAAGATGATCCAGACGTGGTTCCCCTCCCACACCGGCGTGACGGACGCGTCGATCTCCTCCCGGGGACGGGCGCCGCGCTCGTCCCCGCCCGCGAGCAGGTCCCACGTGCCCCCGCCCAGGTCGGCACCGGCGAAGAGGGCGTACCCGGCCACCGTCACCAGCAGCACCACGGCGACGGCGAGAGTGGCGACCGACGGACCCGGCACGGGGTTCACGGCGGGGGTCACGGCCGCGCGTCCTCGGCTCGTCGTGGTCGCTCGTAGGGCGCCCACACGGTGTCTGCGCCCGCCCCCGCCGCGTCCTGGGCCCGCCAGCGGCGGCCCATGAGCCACGGCACCGCGATGCTGGTCACGGTCAGCACCCCGTAGATCGCCACGGTGACGGCCAGGGTGACGGGCACGCCGTTCGCCGGTGTCACGGCGTCGCGGGTGAGCAGCAGCCCGTAGACGACCCAGGGCTGGCGGCCCACCTCGGTGGTGATCCAGCCGAGCTCCATCGCGACGATCGACGCGGCCCCGGCGAGGGCTGCCGGGACCAGGAACCACCGGGTCGACAGGACGTCGCGGCGGAACTTCCACACCCACGCCTGCCACGCGCCGAGGACCACGAGGAGGGTCCCGATCGCGACCATGCCGTCGAACGACAGGTGGATCAGGTTCGGCAACGGCGGCCGCAGCTCCGGGGGCACGGTGTCCCAGCCGGTCACCTCGGTGTTCGGCGAGAAGCCGACCAGCAGCGAGTCGAGGTACGGGATGGCGACCCCGAAGTAGACCTGCCCGTGCCAGTAGACCCCGCCGAGCCACTCCGGGACGCCCCGCGCCGTGGTGTCCACCAGCTCCATCGCCGCGAACTTGATCGGCTGCTGGTGGGCCACCGCACGGGCGAGCACGTCGCCGACGTACACCTGCAACGGCGCGCACACGGCGCCGACCCAGAACGGGATGAGGAACCCCAGCCGGTGGTAGCGGTCGCGCCGCCCGCGCAGCAGGCCGGTCGCGTAGACGCCGGCGACGACGAACCCGGCCACCATGTAGGCCGCCAGGATCATGTGCGGGGTCTCGTAGGGCGTCGCGGGGTTGAACACCACCGCCCAGGGGTTCACCGTCGCGACCCGCCCGTCCACCAGGGTGAAGCCACTCGGCTGGTTCATCCACGAGTTCGCCGCCACCACGGCCAGGGCCCCGAGCAGTCCCGCGACCACCATCGGCATCCCCGCCAGTGCACCCACGGCCGCAGCCGGCCCCAGCCGTACAGGTAGATGGCCGTGAAGATCGCCTCGACGAAGAACCAGATGCCCTCGATGGCGAACGGGATGCCGAACGCCGAGCCGTAACGGCCCATGAGTCCGGGCCAGAGCAGCCCGAGCTCGTACGACAGCACGGTCCCCGACACCGCCCCGACGGCGAACACCACGGCCGCGACCTTCGCCCAGCGCCGCGCGAGCACCAGCGCGACCTCGTCGTGACGCCTCATCCCCAGCCAGTGCGCGATCAGCACGACGGTCGGGAAGGCGATGCCGAAGCAGGCGAAGACGATGTGGAAGCCCAACGACGCCCCCATCTGCACCCGCGCGGGGACGTCGCCCTCGGCAAGGACCAGCACCGGCGTGTTCACGACCCCACCGCCGCAACTTCCGGCCCGCGGGGGCACGATGGGGTCGGAGGGGGTGCCGACATGGTCTCCGCACTGCTCGTCGTGCTGTTCGGGCTCGGGCTCGGGGCCCTCGGCCTGCTGCTCCCCGACCTGTACGTCGTGGGACTCGTCGTGCTTCTCGTCGGTGGCATCGGCGTCCTCGCACGGCTGGGCGACTGGTATCGCATCACCGGACGGCGAATGCCGTAGTCGGACAGGATCGGCCGACGGGCTCGGCAGGGTCGCCCCGCAGTGCAGGTATGCGCGCTCGCGGCATCGAAACCCTCGCGACCAGGCGAGGAACCCGATGGATCATCCGCGTGCGGCCGCCGGGATCCAGCGGTCGGCCAGCGCCGACACCCGGTCGGCGGCGAGGCGCGGCTCGGCCGGCGGTGCGTCGACGATCACCAGCTCGGTCACGCCGAGATCGGCGAGTTTCGCGACGTCGTCGTCCTGCGGGTTGCGCAGGGCGACGGCGAGCCGCAGCTCCGTGATGTCGCGTCCCGACTCCCGGCAGCGTGCCCGCAGGAACTCGAGACGTCCGGCGACGTCGGCGACGCCGTCCAGGTTGAACCCGTACCACCCGTCGCCCACCGCGGCGACGCGGCGCAGCGCCGCGTCGCTGTTGCCTCCGAAGACGATCGGGATCGCCCTGTCCCGCACCGGCTTCGGGTTGACGCGTACGGAGTCGAGCCGGACGAACTCCCCGACGAAGGAGGCGACGTCGTCGCGCCACACCGTGCGCATCGCGGCGACGTACTCCTCGGTCCGCGCCCCTCGCCGCGCAAACGGCACCCCGAGCGCCTCGAACTCCTCGCGCGACCAGCCCACGCCGACGCCGAGGGTGAGCCGACCGCCCGACAACGAGTCGAGCGTCGCCGCCTGTTTGGCCACGAGCACCGGATTGTGTTCCGGCAGCAGCAGCACGCCCGTCGCCACGCCGATCGTCGAGGTGGCCGCTGCGACGAAGCTGAGGCCGATCAGGGGGTCGATCCAGTCCGCCGTCGCCGGGACGGCGATCCGGCCGTCGTCCGAGTACGGATAGCGCGACGACGTCCGGTCGACCATCACGACGTGCTCGCCCGACCACAGCGTGGCGAAGCCGCAGGACTCCGCCGCCCCCGCGACCGCGTCGATGACGGGCCGCCGGGCGCCGGTCCCGATCCCCAGAGCGTGCAGACCGACCTGCATCGGGCGAGCCTCCCACACGCAGCCCGGTCGCTGTACCGACGACGGTGATCCGTCTGCGCTGGGGGGCCCGGGTCGGGTCTCGTCCTGGCGCCGTCGACGCCGGCGGACGCGGCGCGCCGCCGTTCGGTCCGCACCGATCCCTCAGGCGGAACGCAGCGCCCCATCCAGGCTCGCCATCAGCCGTGCAACGCGACTCGGGCCGGTCACGACGGGCGGGTACCGCTTCAGGACGGCGACGAGGCGGGGTGACGCCCGCTCGCACGCCTGCGCGAGGTGGCGCTCCCCCACGCCAGGGTCGTCCTCGGCCGCCAGTTCGAGGGCACGGGCGGCACACGCGACGGATCGCAGGATGTGCCCGACCTGGGTCGCCTCGGCGAGCGGGTGCAGGTACGCCGCGGAAGCCGCATCACCGGCCGCACGCGCCGCATGCCTCGCGCTCTCCGCGCCCGCTTCTCGTGCGGCCCGGTGGGCGTCCACGGCGGCCACCCGCTGGAGCCTCGTGCGCGCGGCGCCGTCCACGAACACCCACGCCGCCTCCACCGCCGACCGAGGCCTCCGGTCCTCCGGACGGTCGCGCTCGAACAACGGCAGGACCTCGACGGCGCTCTCCACGGCGTACCGCGCCACCTCCCGGAGCTCCTCCATGGTCAGCACGAAGTCGCCGGACACCCGCTCCCCTGGCCCCGGTCCCGAGCGAACCATGCGGTCATCCTAGTGACGGGACACTTGTCCCGTCGCCGGTGTAGCGTGATGGGACAAGAGTCCCGTCACCATTGGAGATGCTCATGCGTGTCCTCGTCACCGGAGCCAGCGGCGCGATCGGCTCGGCCCTCGTCCCGGAGTTGCTCGGCGCGGGCCACGAGGTCGTCGGCCTCGCCCGGTCGGAGGCCTCGGCGGCCGCCCTCACCGCCGCCGGGGCCGACGTGCTCCGCGGCGACCTGGCCCACCTCGACACGCTGCGGTCCGGGGCGGCCGCCGCCGACGGCGTCGTCCATCTCGCGTTCTCGCACGACTTCACCGACTTCGCCGCCTCCGCCGAGGCCGAGGGCCGTGCCGTGGCCGCCCTCGGCGAAGGCCTCGTCGGCACCGGGAAGCCGCTGGTCCTCGCCTCCGGTACCCCCGTGGTGCCCGGCCGGACCGCGACGGAGGAGGACGCGATGCCGACGGACGGTCCCGTGGGCGGCCGGGGTCGCACGGCGGCGGCGACGCTCGCCCTCGCCGACCGGGGCGTCCGGGCGGCGGTCGTGCGGTTGCCGCGCACGGTGCACGCCCACGGCACGGGCGGGTTCGCCGGGCTCCTCGTCGACATCGCCCGCCGCACCGGCGTCTCCGGCTACGTCGGCGACGGCACCCAGCGCTGGCCGGCGGTCCACCGGCTCGACGCCGCGCGGCTGTTCCGGATCGCCCTGGAACAGGCGCCCGCCGGGTCGGTGCTGCACGCCGTCGCGGACGAGGGTGACCGCATGCGGGACATCGCCGCCGCGATCGGCCGAAGGCTCGACCTGCCCGTCGACGAGGTCCCCGGGGACGACTACGGCTTCCTCGGCGCCGTCTTCGCCCTCGACCAGCCCGCCTCGAGCGCCCGCACCCGGGAGCGCTTCGGCTGGACGCCGACCGGGCCGAGCCTGCTCGCCGACATCGCCGCTGCGCCCGACGCCGCCTGACCCGGCCCGGAACCGCCCCCCGTCGACGGGCGAGCCCCGGCTCAGGCCCCGACGTAGGCGGCGAGGTGCTCGCCGGTGAGCGTCGAGCGGGCGGCGACGAGGTCGGTGGGCGTGCCCTCGAAGACGATCCGGCCGCCGTCGTGGCCGGCGCCCGGGCCCAGGTCGATGATCCAGTCGGCGTGCGCCATGACCGCCTGGTGGTGCTCGATGACGATCACGGACTTGCCGGTGTCGACCAGGTGGTCGAGCAGGCCGAGCAGCTGCTCGACGTCCGCGAGGTGCAGACCGGTCGTCGGCTCGTCGAGGACGTACACGCCGCCCTTGTCCCCCATGTGCGTGGCCAGCTTGAGCCGCTGCCGCTCGCCGCCGGAGAGCGTGGTGAGCGGCTGTCCGATGGTGAGGTAGCCGAGGCCGACCGCGGCGAGCCGCTCGAGGATCTTGTGGGCGGCCGGCGTCCGTGCCTCCCCCGCGCCGAAGAACTCCTCCGCCTCGGCCACCGGCATCGCGAGAACCTCGCTGATGTCCTTGCCGCCGAGCCGGTACTCCAGCACCGCCGCCGAGAACCGCTTGCCCTCGCACTCCTCGCAGGTGGTGGCGACACCCGCCATCATCGCCAGGTCCGTGTAGATCACGCCGGCGCCGTTGCAGGTCGGGCAGGCACCCTCGGAGTTGGCGCTGAACAGCGCCGGCTTCACGCCGTTGGCCTTCGCGAACGCCTTGCGGATCGGCTCGAGCAGGCCGGTGTAGGTGGCGGGATTGCTCCGCCGTGAGCCCCGGATCCCGCCCTGGTCGATCGCCACCACGCCGTCCCGCCCGGCCACCGAGCCGTGGATCAGCGAGCTCTTCCCCGAGCCCGCCACCCCGGTCACGACGACGAGGACGCCGAGCGGGATGTCGACGTCGACGCCGGTGAGGTTGTGGGTGGTCGCGCCGCGCACCTCCAGCGCCCCCGACGGCGCGCGCACCGCGGGCTTGAGAGTGGCGCGGTCGTCGAGGTGCCGCCCGGTCAGCGTGCCGCTGGTTCGCAGCCCCTCGACCGTGCCCTCGAACACCACCTGGCCGCCCGCGGCGCCCGCGCCCGGCCCGAGGTCGACGACGTGGTCGGCGACCGCGATCGCCTCCGGCTTGTGCTCGACCACCAGCACGGTGTTGCCCTTGTCCCGCAGCCGCAGCAGCAGGTCGTTCATCCGCTGGACGTCGTGCGGGTGCAGGCCGATCGTCGGCTCGTCGAAGACGTAGGTGACGTCGGTGAGCGACGAGCCGAGGTGCCGGATCATCTTGGTCCGCTGCGCCTCGCCGCCGGACAGCGTGCCCGACGGCCGGTCCAGCGAGAGGTAGCCCAGCCCGATCTCGACGAACGAGTCGAGCGTCTCCCCCAGGGCCGTCAGCAGCGGCGCCGCCGACGGCTCGTCCAGCCCGCGGACCCAGCCGGCCAGGTCGTTGATCTGCATCGCGCAGGCGTCGGCGATGCTGATGCCGGCGATCTTCGACGACCGGGCCGCCGCGGTGAGCCGGGTGCCGTCGCACTCGGGGCAGGTCGTGAAGGTCACCGCCCGCTCGACGAAGGCGCGGATGTGCGGCTGCATCGCGTCGACGTCCTTGGACAGGTACGACTTCTGGATGCCGGGGACCAGGCCGGAGTAGGTGAGGTTGATGCCCTCGACCTTGATCTTGGTGGGCTCCTTGTACAGCAGGTCCTGCAGCTGCTTCTTCGTGAAGTCCTTGATGGGCGTGTCGCAGTCGAAGAAGCCGCACCCGCGCAGGATCCGGCCCATCCAGCCGTCCATGCTGTACCCGGGGATGGTGAGCGCACCCTCGTTGATCGACCTGGTCTCGTCGTAGAGCTGGGTGAGGTCGATGTCGTTGACCGCGCCGCGGCCCTCGCAGCGCGGGCACATGCCGCCCGTGATGGAGAACTCGCGGCGCTCCTTCGTCTTCTGGCCGCCCTTCTCGATCGTGACGGCGCCCGCACCGCTGATCGAGGCGACGTTGAACGAGAAGGCCTGGGCCGAGCCGATGTGCGGCCGGCCGAGTCGGCTGAACAGGATGCGCAGCATGGCGTTGGCGTCCGTCACGGTGCCGACCGTGGAGCGGGGGTTGGCGCCCATCCGCTCCTGGTCGACGATGATCGCCGTGGTCAGGCCGTCGAGGACGTCGACCTCCGGCCGGGCCAGCGTGGGCATGAACCCCTGCACGAACGCGCTGTAGGTCTCGTTGATCAGCCGCTGCGACTCCGCGGCGATCGTGCCGAACACCAGCGAGCTCTTGCCCGAGCCGGAGACCCCGGTGAACACCGTCAGCCGGCGCTTCGGGAGCTCGACGCTGACGTCCTTCAGGTTGTTCTCCCGCGCGCCGTGCACCCGGATCAGGTCGTGTGCGTCCGCGATGTGCACGGTGTGCGTCGGGGCCTCCGTGGCCGAGCTCATCCTGTGTTCCCCCCTGTGGTGCGACGTGCCGTGTCGATGTCCGCCCGCGCCCCGCTCAGCCGAGCTGCTTGATCCTGATCATGTTGCCCGCCGGGTCACGGAAGGCGCAGTCCCGCACGCCGTAGGGCTGGTCCATCGGCTCCTGGACGACCTCCGCGTCGGCGGCCTGGAGCCGGTCGAACGTCGCGTCGAGGTCCTTGGTGGCCAGGTTGATCGCGGCGTAGGTGCCCTTGGCCATCATCTCGGCGACCACCTGGCGCTCCTCGTCGGTGACGCCCGGGTCCGCCGCCGGCGGGTGCAGGACGATCGAGACCTCCGGCTGCCCGGGCGGGCCGACGGTGATCCAGTACATGTCGTTGTAGCCGACCTCGTTCTGCACCTCGAAGCCGAGGACGTCCCGGTAGAACGCGATCGCCTCGTCCTTGCCGGTGTGGGGCAGGTAGGTCTGGCTGATGACGATGTCGGTGCTCTGTGCTGTCATGCCGAGGACGCTAGCGGCGCTCCGCCGGCCGGGGCTTCTCGATTCCTGACCGGTCGCGTCACCTGCTTGACCACGCAGGACGGAATGTCCACCCGCTGCTCCTCGGCCGCCCGGCGGTAGGCGCCGGGCGGCATGCCGACGAGCTCGGCGAAGCGCGTGCTGAACGTGCCAAGCGACGAGCAGC
This sequence comes from Pseudonocardia kujensis, assembly GCF_021283305.1. GTDB lineage: Bacteria > Actinomycetota > Actinomycetes > Mycobacteriales > Pseudonocardiaceae > Pseudonocardia > Pseudonocardia kujensis. The sequence goes on along the minus strand of NZ_JAJSOK010000004.1, from coordinate 132,462 downwards.
CCACCGCGAAGCAGACCTCGGTGACGCTCATGTCGCCCCGCCGCAGCAGGGCCATCGCGCGCTCGATGCGGCGCGTCATCAGGTAGGAGTAGGGGGACTCGCCGTAGGCCCGCCGGAACTCCCGGCTGAGGTGCCCCGCCGACATGTGGGCGCCCCGGGCGAGCGCCTCGACGTCGAGCGGCTGCGCGTACTCCCGGTCGATCCGGTCCTTCACGCGGCGCAGCCGGGCCAGGTCGCTGAGGTTCGCGGCGGATCTGCTGCTCACGTGCGCGATCGTGCCATGTCCCGCGTCCGAAGTGCACTGTCCCCGTCCGGTCCTGAGAGTCGCTCAGCCGTGGTGCGGCTACCGTTGGTCGGGTGCGTGCTCCCGTGTTCACCAGCAGGGCCGTCCGTTGCGTCAACGCCGGCGTCGAGGCCCTGACCCGCACGCCGCGGCTGGGCCGCGTCGTGGGCCGCAGCATCGCGATGATCAGTTACGTCGGCCGCCGCTCGGGCCGGACCTTCCGGACGCCGGTCGCCTACCGGCGCACCGGGGACGAGCTCCTCGTCGGGGTGCAGTTCCCCGACGCCAAGAACTGGTGGCGCAACTTCCTCGGCGCGGGTGGCCCGATCACCGTCGAACTCGAGGGCGCGGACCGCACCGGCCACGCGGTCGCCACCCGGGACGAGCGCGGACGGGTCGAGGTGCGGGTCCGGCTCGACCCGGTGCCGGGCGAGCCGGACTGACCGCCGGTCAGTTCCCGCGCCCCGCCGCGGCCTGCAGCTCGTCGATCCGCTTCGACGCCTCGGCCTTGGTCAGCCGGCCGAGGTCGTCGGGCAGCTCCTGGCCGGCCTGCTGGGCGAGCGTCTCCAGGTAGGAGCGCTGCGGGCCGGTGATCGGTTCGTCGCCGGTGGTCCAGTCCTCCGGGTCCTTCGCCGCCGGGGCGCTGGTCTGGTCCTGGGTGTCGCGATCGGTCATGCTTCGAACATATCTTCGACCGCGCTCCCCCGCGACCCGAGGGCGTCAAGCGGGGTTCGAGGAGGGCCGCGCCCCTGCCGCACCCCTGGCGATCGCCCGCACGCGGAAGGCCCACCCGATCAGGATCACGCCGCCGATCAGCGCGAACAGCCCGACGAGCCAGATCAGCGCCAGGATCCCGGTGGCCGGCCACACGAGCAGGGCGAGGCCGAAGAGGATGTTCACGATGCCCGCGACGAGGGTCCAGCCCCAGGCGTGCGCCCCGGCCCGCCGGGCGGTGAAGGCCTCCGCGATCTCCGCGACGCCCATGACGATCGCCCAGAACGCCACGACGAAGAGCAGCGCCAGGGCGGTGACGCCGGGCCAGACGAGCGCGACGACGCCGGCGATCACCGACAGCACGCCCTGCACCACCGGCCACACCCAGTGCGCCGCCGTCCGCCGCGCCCGGACCCCCATGACGACGGCGACGACGCCGTCGAGGATCGCGTAGAACCCGAACAGGAACACCAGGGTGAGCAGGGCGATGCCCGGGCTCACCAGGGCGATGATCCCGAAGAGGGCGATCAGGACACCCCGCAGCAGCACCATCCACCAGACGGCGCCCGCGAACTCCCGCACCGCGTCGGCCGGGCGCCGCCCGGACTCGCCCGCCCGATCGTCGGCACTCACGTTCTCGCTCATGACGACCCCCTCGGCGTCCCGGGTGGACACCCGCGACCTGTGTACTCCTCGCGAGGGGAACGCGGAATCAGCCGGGCGTGGGAGGCTGGTCGACCAGCTGGGCCAGGTAGAGCTGCTCACCCAGGCGGTCCATCAGCTCGAGGTTCGTCTCGATGTAGTCGATGTGGTGCTCCTCGTCGGCGAGGATCTCCTCGAACAGGTTCGCCGTGGTGATGTCGCCCTTCGAGCGGCACATCGCGATGCCCGGCCGCAGCCGCTGCACGACCTCCAGCTCGATGGCGAGGTCGGACTGCAGCATCTCGCGGACGTTCGTACCGATCCGCAGCTGGAACAGCCGCTGGTAGTTGGGGAGGCCCTCGAGGAAGAGGATGCGGTCGGTGATCTTCTCCGCGTGCCGCATCTCGTCGATCGACTCGCTGCGGGTGTAGGCGGCCAGCTTGGTCAGGCCCCAGTTCTGCTGCATCTTCGCGTGCAGGAAGTACTGGTTGATCGCGGTGAGCTCGCTGGTGAGCTGCTCGTTGAGCAGGGAGATGATCTCCGGGTCCCCACGCATGGCACCGTCCTCCGTTCGCTGTGATGGGCGGCACGAACGGTAGTGGGCCCGGTTCGTCCCGATCCACGAAGGACGGGCTGTCCGATAGCTAGGCTTGCCTGCGGAAACGCCTCGATCGGGTGCGCCGGTCGGTCATGCCGAGAGCGGCAGGTCCGCCATCACCGACGGGGCGAGCTCGGCGGCCAGCAGGACGTCGACGGTGTCGAGGCAGCTCCCGCACCCCGTGCCGGCACCGCACGCGTCGCCGATCTCCTCCACCGTGCGGGCGCCCTCGCCGATGCAGTCGCGCAGCTCGACGTCCGTCACGGCGTGACAGATGCAGACGTACATGCAGGCCAGCCTTTCGTCAGGTAAGCCTATGCTCGCAAATGATCACGGCCGGTGACAAGCCCTGCACGGCGTTAGCCTGACGACGTGCCGCTCGACGAGTACCGCCGCAAGCGCGACCGTGGGCGCACGCCGGAGCCGGTCCCGGAGGCCGACCCGGCGGCCGCTGCTTCCTCCGCGGGGCCCGGCGACCGCTTCGTGATCCAGGAGCACCACGCCCGCGCGCTGCACTGGGACCTGCGCCTCGAACGCGACGGCGTACTGGCCTCGTGGGCGGTGCCGAAGGGCCTGCCGGTCGACACCGAGACCCTGCGGCTGGCCGTCCGCACCGAGGACCATCCCCTGGAGTACCTGGAGTTCTCCGGGGAGATCCCCCGCGGCGAGTACGGCGGCGGGACCATGACGATCTGGGACCACGGCCGCTACGAGACCGAGAAGTGGTCCGACCGCGAGGTCGCGTTCACGCTGCACGGCGAGCGCGCGCGGGGCAGGTACGTGCTGGTCAAGAGCAACCGCGACCGTCGGGACGGCTGGCTGCTCAAGCGTTCCGACCGCACCGACCGCAGCCCCCTCCCCCACGACACGGCCCCGATGCGCGGCGTGCCCGGCGAGCTGCCGGAGGACGCCGAGGGCTGGCTGCTGCAGGTCCGCTTCGGCGGGCGCCGGGTGATCGTCGAGATCGACGGTGGGCGGGCCCGGGTGACGGCCGGCGGCGAGGAGGTCCAGGCGAAGACGCTCGCCGAGCTCGGGCCGTCCGTGGGCGCGACGGCCCTCCTGCTCGACGCGGAACTCACCCGCGGCGGCGAGCTGTGGATCTCCGACCTGCTGTTCCTCGACGGCCGGGACACCTGCGGGCTGGGGTTCGCCGACCGGCACGCCCTGCTCGAGGAGCTGCCGCTGTCCGGCCCGCACTGGCGGCTCGCCCCCGTGTACCCGGCCGAGGGCGGCGCCGCGGTGCTCGACGCCGTCCGCGGGCAGGGGCTGCCGGGCGTCGTCGCGAAGCGGGCGGACTCGGCGTACCTGCCCGGGAGACGTTCCGAGACCTGGCGGGAGGTGGGCGAGATCGCCGAGCCCGAGAAGCCGCGACGGCGACGCACCGACGGGAAGGGCGGGGTGGGCCGCGCGAAGCTGACCAACCCCGACAAGGTCCTCTACCCGCTCACCGGCACCACGAAGGCCGACGTCCTGGCGCACTACCGTGCGGTCGCGCCGGTGATGCTGCCGCACCTCGAGGGCCGGCCGGTCACGCTCGTCCGCTGGCCCGACGGCGTCGAGAAGCCCTCGTTCTTCGAGAAGGACGTGTCGCGGCACGCGCCGGACTGGATCCGCACCGAGCGGGTCGGGACGCCGGGCGGACGCTCGGAGTCCGCCGACTTCCCCCTGCTCGAGAGCGAGGAGGGACTCGCGTGGGCGGTGAACCTGGCCGCCCTCGAACTGCACGTGCCGCAGTGGCGGGTGGGTCCGCGCGGCGGCCGGCAGACCCCGGACCTGGTCGTCTTCGACCTCGACCCCGGCGAGGGGACGACCGTCGTCGAGTGTTGCCGGGTCGCCCAGCAGATCGCCGAGGTGCTCGCCGAGGACGACCTCGAGTCCTACCCCCGGACGTCGGGCGGCAAGGGGCTGCAGCTCTACCTACCGGTCGCGGTCAGCCGGGCCGAGCAGACGATCGAGTTCGCGAAGGCGGTGGCCGAACGGCTGGCCGACGAGTCCCCGCGGACCGTCACCTCGGTGATGGCCAAGGCACGCCGGCGCGGCAAGGTCTTCGTGGACTGGAGCCAGAACAACACGGCCAAGACGACCATCGCCAGCTACTCGTTGCGCGGGCGCGCGCGCCCGACCGTCGCCACCCCGGTGACCTGGGAGGAGGTGCGCGGATGCCGCCGCCCGGACGACCTCGTCTTCACCCTCGACGACCTGCCCGCACGCCTGGACGAGCACGGTGACCTGCTCGAACCACTGCTGTTCACCGAGCGGCAACGCCTGCCCCGTCGCGGATGATCGCGCCCGGATGAGAGGGTGCCGGGCGTGACGGAGGCGGAGCGTGCGGAGCCGACCATGAGCGGGGACCGGCACCCGTACCTCGACGGGCCCTACCCGCGCCGGTACGCGCACCGCGGCTGGCACGTCGGCGAGCTCGCGGGCTGCGAGAACACCCTCGCCGGCTTCGAGCTCGCGGTGGCGAACGGCTTCTCCTACATCGAGATGGACGTGCACGCCTCCGCCGACGGCGTGCCGATGGTCCACCACGACCCGACCCTCGACCGCACCACCGACGGCAGCGGCCTGCTCTCCCGCCTGCCCGCCGCGGTGATCGAGGACGCCCGGGTGGCCGGGCGGGAGCCGGTGCCGCGGCTGGAGGCCGTCCTCTCCGCGCTGCCGGAGACCCGGTTCACGATCGAGCTGAAGTCCGACGCCGTCGTGCTGCCCACCCTGGCCGTGCTCGAGCGACTCGACGCCTGGGACCGGGTCTGTCTGGGCGCCTACCACGAGGGCCGGCTGCGGCGGGCCCGCGCGGCGGGTCCGCGGCTGTTCACCTCGATGGGCTTCGAGGCCGTGCTCGGGCTGCGCGCCCGCGCCTGGCTGGACGCCACCCCGTCGGCCCTGCCCTACCTGGAGCCGGTCCTGCCCAGGGTCCGCGGCCGGCTCGCCCAGATCCCGCGGCACTTCGGCCCCCTGACGGTCGTCGACGACGGCCTGCTCACCCGGGCCCACGACGCGGGCCTCGAGGTCCACGTGTGGACGGTGGACGAGCCCGCCGAGATGCGCGCGCTGCTCGCCATGGGGGTCGACGGACTGCTCTCCGACCGGCCGGACCTCCTCATCGCCCTGTGAACACGGCCGGCTCTAGGCTGCCGCGGTGAGCAGCGAGGCCGCCCCCGCGGACCGGACCGGAGCGGCGTCCGTCGCGCGGCGGCAGGTGCTGGCCTGGGCCTTCTGGGACTGGGGCTCGTCGGCCTACAACACCATCACGCTCACCTTCGTCTTCTCCGTCTACCTCACCGACACCGTCGGGCGGGACCTGCCGGGCACGGTCGACGCCAACAGCTGGCTCGGGTACGCGATCGGCGCCGCCGGGCTGGTGATCGCGCTGCTCGCGCCGGTGGTCGGGCAGAGCGCCGACCGGGCCGGGCGGCGGCTGCGGTCCACCGCGATCTGGACCGCCGCCACGGTCGCGTCGACGGCCCTGCTGTTCCTCGTCCGCGACGACTGGCACTACCTGTGGCTGGGGCTGCTGCTGCTCGCCCTGGGTTCGATCTTCTTCGAGCTCGCCTCGGTGTCCTACAACGCCGTCCTGCGGCAGATCTCGACGCCCGCGACGATCGGCCGCGTCTCCGGTTTCGGCTGGTCGATGGGCTACTTCGGCGGGATCGTGCTGCTCCTGGCGGTGTACGTGCTGTTCATCGCCGGCGAGGGCGGCGCACTCGGGGTGAGCACCGAGGCCGGGCTCAACGTCCGGGTGGTCGCGCTCGTCGCGGCCGCCTGGTTCGCACTGGCGGCGATCCCGCTGTTCCTCGCGGTGCCCGAGGCGCCACCGGCCGTCGACCGCCCGGCCCGGCTGGGCGTGCGGGCGAGCTACCGCAAGCTCGCCACCGACCTGCGGGAGCTCCATCGCACGAGCCCGCACACGGTCTACTTCCTCGGCGCGAGCGCCCTGTTCCGCGACGGGCTGGCCGCGGTGTTCACCTTCGGCGCCGTGATCGCGGTCAGCGTGTACGGGCTGAGCGCGGGCGACGTGCTGGTCTTCGGCGTGGCCGCGAACGTCGTGTCGGCCATCGGCGCCCTGACCGGCGGCTGGCTCGACGACCGGATCGGCCCCAAGGCGGTCATCGCCGGCTCGCTCGTCGGGCTGATCCTGTGCGGCGTCGTGCTGCTGTTCCTGTCCGGCCCCACCGCGTTCTGGGTGTTCGGGCTCGGGCTCTGCCTGTTCGTGGGACCGGCGCAGTCGTCGTCGCGCACCTACCTGGCCCGGCTCACGCCGCCCGGTCAGGAGGGGCAGATGTTCGGCCTCTACGCGACGACCGGGCGGGCGGTGTCCTTCCTCGCGCCCACGCTGGTGGGCTTCTTCACGTACGCGTCCGGCTCGGACCGCGCCGGCACGGTCGGGATCCTCGTGGTGCTCGCGGCGGGGCTGCTCGCGCTGTGGCCGGTCCGCCGGCCCGACACCGGGTCCGCGAAGCCGACCGGCTGATCACGGTTCCGCCGGTCGTCGCATTCCGACGGTTCGCGCTGCAACCACTCCGACCTGCACATATCCTGATGCATGAGGATCGCGGGTAACGGGAAGCCACCCCCGTGTAAACACTCGGATCCCGGTCGGTGAGGTAAGTCACAGACGGCTGACACGTCACATTCGCGTGTGGCAAAGCGCCCGATGGGCCACACTCTGACGTCGGGACAGGAGCGGGTTACCGACGGTCGCGAGGACGTCGGCGTGTCCGCGCAATGCCTCCCCCGGGAATGCACGGCTGTACTGCAGACGTTACACCGGGTGGCGACGATGTGACCGTCGAGGGGTGCCCCCCTCGGCAGAAGACGGGAGGATGACGCATGGCCGACCGCGTGCTCCGTGGCAGCCGGCTCGGGGCTGTCAGCTACGAGACCGACCGGAATCACGACCTGGCGCCGCGGCAGCTGGTCCGCTACGTCTCCCCCTCGGGCCATGAGTTCGAGGTGCCGTTCGCGAACGACGCCGAGGCGCCCGCGACCTGGGAGTCGCCGCAGGGCGGCGTCGGGCGTCGCGTCGACGGTGTCGAGGCGGAGCAGAAGAAGACCAAGCCGCCGCGCACCCACTGGGACATGCTGCTGGAGCGCCGCTCGATCCCGGAGTTGGAGGCGCTGCTCAACGAGCGCCTCGACCTGCTCCGCGAGCGTCGTCAGGAAATCGCCTAGCGATCGCCCGACCCACCCGAACGGGTCGGCGTCGCGACGGCGAACGCGCCGCAGCACGCACCACGAAGCCGGGCCACCTCCCGTGGGGCCCGGCTTCGTCGTGTGCGGACGGCGGCGATGATGACCGCATGTCCGCACGCACGATCAGGGACCTGGCCGACGCCCACGTCGCCGCGCACGCCGAGCTCGACCCGCTGCTCGCGACCTCGCTCGGCCTGCCCACCGGCCAGGACCGGCTCCCCGACCTCTCCCCCGCCGGCGACGAGGCCCTCGACGCCCTCGAGCGGGACACCCTCGTGCGCCTCGACGCCGCCGGCGAGCCGCAGAACGACACCGAGCGTCGATGCGCCCGGCTGCTCCGCGAGCGTCTCGCCGCCGCGCAGGCCACCCGCACCCTCGGCGAGCACCTCCGCAACGTCCAGATCCTCTTCGGTCCGGTCCAGGACCTGCGCACCACGCTCACGCTGATGCCCACCGGCACGGCCGAGGAGCGCGCGAACCTCGCCGCCCGACTCGCCGCCGTCCCCGCCGCGTTCGCCGGCTACGCGGAGAGCCTCCGAGCCGGCGCCGACCGCGGGCTGCTGGCGGCGCCCCGCCAGGTCGACGCCGTGGTCGAGCAGTTCGGCTCGTGGCTCGCGGCCGACTGGTTCGCCTCCTTCGCCGCCGACGCCGGGCTGCCCGCGGGCAGCGCGGACGCCCCGACCGCCGCCCTCGGCACGCTGCGAGAGTTCCTCGCGCGCGAGTACCGCCCGCGCGCCGAGGGCGTCCCGGACGCCGTGGGCGAGGAGCGGTACCGGGTGGCCGTCCGCCGCTGGACGGGAGCCGACCTCGATCCCCGCGAGGCCTACACCTGGGCGTGGTCGGAGTTCCACCGGATCCTCGACGAGCAGCGGGCCGAGGCGGCGCGGATCCTGCCCGGCGCCACCCCGCGCGAGGCGATGGCGCACCTCGAGACGCACGGCGAGGTCGTCGAGGGCGTCGACGCCGTTCGCGCCCGGCTGCAGGCGATCATGGACGACACGATCACCGCCCTGCAGGGCACCCACGTCGACCTCGCGCCCGAGCTGCTGCGCGTCGAGGCCATGATCGCGCCCGAGGGCAGCGCCGCCGCGCCGTACTACACGCAGCCCTCCCTGGACTTCGCCCGGCCCGGCCGGACCTGGCTGCCGACGCTGGGCCGCGACCGCTTCCCGATGTGGGACCTCGTGAGCACCTGGTACCACGAGGGCGTCCCGGGGCATCACCTGCAGCTCGGGCAGTGGGCGCTGTGCGCGGGTGAGCTCTCCACCTTCCAGGCCTCGGCCGGGATGATCAGCGGCAACCTCGAGGGCTGGGCGCTCTACGCCGAGCGGCTCATGGACGAGCTGGGTTTCCTCACCGACCCCGGCGAACGGCTCGGCTACCTCGACGCCCAGATGATGCGGGCGATCCGGGTGATCATCGACATCGGTATGCACCTGCAGCTGGAGGTCCCTGCCGACTCGCCGAGGCACGGCGGGCTGACCTGGACACCCGGGCTCGCCCGGGACTTCTTCGGCGCCTACTGCGGCCGCGACGCCGCCTTCCTGGACAGCGAGCTGTTGCGGTACCTGGGCGGGCCGGGGCAGGCGATCAGCTACAAGCTCGGCGAGCGCGCGTGGCTGGCCGGGCGGGACGCCGCGAAGCGGGCGCGGGGCGCGGAGTTCGACCTCAAGGCCTGGCACATGGCCGCGCTCTCGCAGGGCTCGCTGGGCCTCGACGACCTCGAGCAGGAGCTGGCCGCCCTGTAGACCGGGCCCTGGCGGTCGTGTTCTCCGACGTCGGGGCCGTCCTGGGAGCCGCTGCCACCCTGAGGCCCCTGCACCGGCCGCCCTGTGGGCGCGGCCGTCCGGACGGCCCCTCAGGCGTCGAGCACCGAGGTCTAGACGACCGGGGGCAGCGTCGACCAGGGGAAGTTGATCCAGAGCGGGGTGTGCCGCCAGACGTACTCGCAGCGCACCTCGCTCTGCGGCTTCTCGTACACGACCGCGCACCGGACGTCGGCCACGTGCTCGCCGCAGAAGTCCCGCACGAGCTTGAGGGTGGCCCCGGTGTCGGCCACGTCGTCGGCGACGAGGACCCTCGCCCCGGACAGGTCGACGATGTTCGGCACGGGTGGGAGCATGACCGGCAACGCGAGCCGCTCCCCCACCCCGGTGTAGAACTCCACGTTCATGACGTGCAGGTTCTTCACACCGAGCGCGTAGCCGAGGGCGCCGGCCACGAACAGCCCGCCGCGCGCGATCGAGAGGATGATGTCCGGGCGGTAGCCGCTGTCCGCGACCTGCTCGGCCAGCTCGCGCGAGGCCGCGCCGAACAGCTCCCAGGTCAGCGTCTCGCGCTCCGCACCGCTCATGGCCGTGAGCCTAACGAGGCGTGATCAGGCTCGGACGGACCCGTCTCCCGCGGCGGCGTCCCGCGTCCTCCGGGCGGGGCGCAGCCGGCGGAACCGGTGCTCGAAGCCCCATCGCGCGACGTTGACGAACGCCTCGAGCATCACCGCGGCGTCCATCTTCGACGAGCCGATCTGGCGCTCGGTGAACGTGATCGGCACCTCGGCCACGCGGAACCCGGCCTGCAACGCGCGCCACGCGAGGTCGATCTGGAAGCAGTAGCCCTGCGAGATCACCGAGTCGAGGTCGAGCTGCTCGAGCACCTGCCGGCGGTAGACCCGGTAGCCGGCGGTGATGTCGCGGACGTGGGCGCCCAGCGCGAGCCGCGCGTACAGGTTCGCGCCGCGGGAGAGCCACTCGCGGTGCGCCGGCCAGTTGACGACCTCGCCGCCGGGCACGTACCGGGAGCCGAGGACGAGGTCGGCGCCCGGTCCCTCCTCCAGCGCGGCCAGCAGGGCCGGCAGGTCCTCGGGGGCGTGGGAGCCGTCGGCGTCCATCTCGACGACGACCTGGTGCTCCCCGCTCAGTGCGTGCCGGAAACCGGCGAGGTAGGCGGCGCCGAGGCCGCTCTTGCCCTCCCGGTGCAGGACGCGCACGCGCGGGTCCGCGGCCGCCATCTCCTCGGCGAGCTCGCCCGTGCCGTCCGGGCTGGCGTCGTCGACGACCAGGATGTCCGCGGTGGGTACGGCCGCGTTGAGCCGCGCGACGACCCGGCCGAGGTTCTCCCGCTCCTCGTAGGTCGGGATGACCACCAGGACCGGTCCCGGGGGCTCAGCCATCGACGTCCTCTCCTGCCCGGGGGGCGTCCGCGGACCCCGTGCGGGACCCTGCCCCCTCCTGCGCGGCGGCCGCACCGCGGCGTGCCCGCCTTCCGGCCAGCAGCGCGGAGCCGATCGCCATGACTCCCGCTGCGGTCAGCACCCACTCCGGCACGGACCGCAGCCGAGTGGCCAGCGTAGTCGTGTCCTCCGGCGTCTCGACAGCGACCAGGGTTCCGGGCACGAACTGCCCGGTACTGCCGGTCACCGCGCCCTCGGGAGTGATCGTCGCGCTCACACCCGAGGTCGTGGCGACGACGACCGGCCGGTCGTGCTCGACGGCCCGCACCCGCGACATCGCCAGCTGCTGGAACGTCATCTCCGACAGTCCGAAGGTGGCGTTGTTGCTGGGGACGGCGAGCATCGTCGCACCCGCCGAGACGCTGTCGGCCACCAGGTCGTCGAACGCGACCTCCCAGCAGATCGCGATGCCGATGTCGGCGCCGCCGGCCTGCAGCACACCGGGCCCCGGGCCGGGCACGAAGTTGCCCGCGCGGTCGACGTAGCCGGAGAAGAGCCGGAAGAACGAGCGCCACGGCATGTACTCGCCGAAGGGCTGGATGCGCCGCTTGTCGTTGCGCGCGACCGGGCCCAGCACCGGGTCCCAGACCAGGATCGTGTTGCTGGCCGTGCGGTCGGCGTTCACCAGGACCGAGCCCACCAGGATCGGGGCCTTGATCGCGGCCGCGGCCCGGGAGATCACCGCGGCGGCGTCGGCGTTGCGGAACGGGTCGATGTCCGAGGAGTTCTCCGGCCAGATCACGACGTCCGGCTGCGGTTGCCGGCCCGCCGCCACGTCGGCCGCGAGCTGCTCGGTGACCCGGACGTGGTTGTCCAGGACGGCGCGGCGCTGGGCGTTGAAGTCCAGCCCCAGCCGCGGGACGTTGCCCTGGATCGCGGCGACGGTGAGCGGCTTCGCCGGGCCGTTCACCGTGGCCGGCACCAGGCTCGCGACCGGGCCGGCCACCAGGGCGACGACGAGCAGCACCGCCGGCACCACCGCCGCCCGGACCTCGCGCCGCGCGAGCCGCCGGCCCAGCTCGCCGAGCGCGAGGCCGGCCAGCACGGTGACGAACGACAGCAGGGGCACCCCGCCGACCGACGCGGTGTGCAGGAAGAGCCCCTCCGGCTGGCCGAAGCCGACGCGTCCCCAGGGCAGCCCGCCGAACGGGACCCGGCTGCGCAGCGCCTCGGCCGCGACCCACACGGCGGCACCCCACAGCGGCGCGGCGGGCAGCCGGGACGTCACCGCCGTCCCGGCGCCCGCGAGGCCGAACGCAACTGCCTCGAACACGCACAGGGCCAGCCAGGGCAGCGCCCCGACGAAGCTGCCGGTCCAGCTCAGCAGCGGGACCAGGAAACCGAGGCCGAAAAGGAAGCCCAGCAGGAACCCGCGACGGGCGCGGACGCCGCGCAGCACCACGCCGAGCACGGCGAACACCGGCGGGGCGAGCCACCACAGCTCGCGCGGCGGGAAGCTCAGGTACAGCACCACACCGGCGGCGATCGCCGGCACCGCCCGGGCCAGGAGCCGCAGCGAGCGGGTGGACCGCGGGACCCGGGGGGCGGACCCGGCCGGGGCGGGGTCGACGGTCGGTGCGGCCACGCGGAGAGCGTACGGCGCAGCCCCGGGCGGTCTGCTAGAGGAGGTCGAGGACGCCCGGCCGGGTCGCAGGGCCGGCCCGGCGGAACCACTCCCGGCCGTAGGCGGCGGCGAAGTCGTGCTCGGGGAGCTCGGCCGGGTCGACCTGGCTGGCGTGCGCCAGGATCGCGGCCCGCTTGACGGCGAGGTGCCGGGCGTCGCCCGCCACGGTCAGCGCGATCTCGGTGCGATCGCGGCCGAACGGCACGGCCGCGGCGCGGGCGGCGCCGTGCACGAGGTGCCCGTCCGGGCCGAGCCGGCCGAGCCCGTCCCGGTCGACGGTCGCGAGGTACGCGTCCGCGCCGGTCAGCTCGGCGGCGATGGTGCCGACCACGCCCGCCATCCGGTGGTCGGGGTGGCCGTAGACGCCCTGCTCGTCGTCGGCGAGCAGGGTGCCGGCGCCCTCGTCGTCGACGATCTCGGCGAGCCGGCTCGCCAGCGCGAGCGGCTCGGCGCCGGCGAGGGCGCGGGCGTGGGTGCTGTCGGGGCCGCCCGGCAGGCCGGAGTCGCGACGACCCAGCAGCACGAGGCGGGCGACGCCGAGCAGTTCGGCGGCGTGCTCCAGCTCGGCGATCCGGCGCTGCCGGACGGTCTCGCCCGGACGCAGCGGGAGCCGCGAGCCGCCCAGCTCACCACCGGTGGCCATGACGAGCACGACGCGGGCGCCGGCGTCGGCCAGGCGGCGCAAGGTGATGCCGGTGAAGATCGCCTCGTCGTCCGGGTGCGGGTGCAGGGCGACGACGGTGTGCCCGCGCAGGTCGGGCTCGGCGGGCGCCGGGGCTGCGGCGACGGCAGAGCCGGAAGGGACGACGGAGCCGGCGGGGACGACGGGGTTCAGGGCAGGGGCCGCGGGAGCGGTCATGGAGGTGATCGCAGTCTGTGTGGGCCGCGGGAGCGCGGCGGGCGGACTCTTCCGGGGGTGTCAGCGGCAACAGCGACAACACCCCGGACAGCAGCGACCCACGAGGGGGCGACGGCTGGTCCGGTCGATCACGCGGGACAGGATGCCAGAACGGCAGGGCGGGGCGGAAGCGGGGTTGCCCGACGTCACTCCTCGGGTTCGGTCCCGGTCCCGTGCAGGATCCGGCCCCCGCGCACGGTCCGCAGACACCGCGAGCCGTCCCAGAGCGCGTAGGACGCCGGGCCACCGGTCACGGGGACGGGGGTGCCGGAGCCGCCGGCGGCGTGCCGGCCACCCGCCGTGTGCGCGGCCAGCGCGGTCGCCTCGTCGACCGACGACGACGGGGTGCGGTGCGCCGTCGCGGCGCGGACCGCGGCCCACGGGTCGAGCGGCGTGACCGGGGAGTCGGAGCCGAAGGCGAGCACGACGCCGGCCTCGTCCAGTGCGCGGAAGGGGTTCATCCCGCGGGCCCGCTCCGCCCCGAGCCGGGCCGCGTACATGCCGTCGGGGCCGCCCCAGGCGGCGTCGAAGAGGGGCTGGACGCTCGCCACCACGCCCAGCGCGGCCAGCCGGGCCGCCTGGCCGGCGTCGACCATCTCGAGGTGCTCCAGGCGGTGCCGGGCCGCGCGGACCTCGGCCGGCGACGTGCCGCGGGCGGCCTCCTCCAGCGCCGCGACGGCCGCCTCGACGGCGGCCTCGCCGATCACGTGGAACCCTGCCTGGATCCCGGCCCGGGTGCAGGCGGTGAGGTGCGCGGCGAGCGTCCCGGGGTCGAGGTAGCGGTTGCCGGTGCAGCCCGGGGCGTCGAGGTAGGGGGTGTGCAGCGCGGCGGTGCGCGAGCCGAGCGAGCCGTCGACGAACAGGTCGCCGGCCAGGCCGTGCGCGCCCGTCTCCGCGCGGAGCGCCCGGGCGGCCTCCGGGGTGTCGACGGCCTCGCCCCAGTACCCCACGACCCGCACCCCGTGCCCGCTCCCGAGCAGGTCCGCGAGGTCGTCGCGGCCGGAGATCTCGGGACCGGCGCACTCGTGCACCTCGGCCACCCCGCGGGCGGCGGCGTGGTCGAGGAAGGCGGCCTGCGCCGACCGGCGCTGCGCGGGGTCCAGGGCGGCGAGCGCGGCCCGGCGGAGGTGGTGGTGCGCGTCGGCGCTCACCGGGCCGGTCGGGCTCCACCCCGAGGCCCCCACCGCTCCGGGTGCGCGGTCGACCAGGGCGGTGGACACCAGGGCCGAGTGGATGTCGATGCGGCTGAGGTAGACCGCCCGGCCGCCGGCGGCACGGTCCAGCTCGGCGCGCCAGGGCGGCGGGCCGGACCAGCGGTCCTCCTCCCAGCCGTGCCCCCACACGACGGCGGCGGGCGGGGCCGCACCCGCGGCCTCCGCCACCGCGGCCAGGACCTCCGCCGCGGTCGCGCAGCGGGTGAGGTCCAGGCCGTCGAGCAGCAGGCCGGAGGCGGTCGCGTGGACGTGCGCGTCGACGAAGGGCGAGGTCAGCAGGACCCCGTCGAGCTCGTCGACGCGCACCCCGTCCGGCGCCCTGCCGCGGGCCTCCTCGGCCGCGCCGGTCCAGGTGACCCGCCCGCCCTCGGTCTCGAGCGCGACGGGACCGGACCGGCCGGGCAGCCGGAGGCCGGTGAGCAGGGTGCGGGCCACGGTCGGGGTGTCTACCGCACCCCGGGCGGTGGATCGGCACGGGGTCGATCGGCACGGGGTCGATCAGCTCTGGCCGATCAGCTCTGGCCGATCAGTAGGGGGCCTTCGGCATCAGGATCCACAGCACGATGTAGATCACGAACTGCGGGCCCGGGAGCAGGCAGGACAGCAGGAAGATCAGCCGCACCACGAACGGGCTCAGGCCGAAGCGCTGCGCGAGGCCGGCGCAGACACCGGCGATCACGGCGCCGTTGCGCGGGCGGGTGAGGGTGGTTGCCATGGTTTCGTCGAGCTCCTCGTTCCGGTCGGCGGCGGTTCTCGCCGCCCTGCACCTCACGATGCCGCCTCCGCGGTGTGGGTGCCTCCGGACAACGCCCGGAGAAAGTCCGGGGTTCCCCCGAGGGGGCGACGGCGCAGACAGCACCGACGGCACCGACACTTCCGGCGCTCCGCGCGCAGTTGTCCACATCGGTGGCGCCGCCCCGGTCCGTGGCCGCGGTTGCGCGTGCCGGGCGGCCGAGTTGTCCACAGCGAATCGACGAGGGCCCCACCGGCCGGGTGCGCGCTCCTAGCGTCCGCCGTGTGCCGACCCGCCTGCTCCCCGTCCCGTGCCGCCGAGCCCTGCCGGTGCTCGCCCTGCTCCTGGCCTTCGCCGCGACCGGCGCGGGTACCCCGGCCCTGGCCGCCGGGGTGCCGCCCGATCCCCGGCCGACGGCCGTCGTCGCGCTCGGCGACAGCGCCGCGTCCGGCGAGGGCACCGGTGGCTACGAGGCCGGCACCCGCGGCGAGGGCGGGAACTGGTGCCACCGCTCCCCCGCCGCCTACGTGCACCGCAGCGCGCTGGCCGAGGTCGCCGTGGACCTCGCCTGTTCCGGCGCCGGCGCGGAGCACGTCGCTTTCGGCACGGCGGTGCACCACACCGAGGGCTCGCAGGCGCAGCGGCTGGTCGAGGTCGCGCGGCGGCACCGGGTCCTGGCGGTGACCCTGCAGGTGGGGGCGAACGACGAGCCGGACCTGTCCGGCGTCGCCGTCGCGTGCATCCGGGCCTTCCTCGACCTGCGCGAACCGGGCTGCCGGACGACGGTCGGGCCGGGCTGGGCCGACCGGCTCGCGGCGGTGGCGCCCCGGATCGAGGCGGCGGCCCGGGACGTCCGCGCCGCCATGTCCGAGGCGGGCTACCTCCCGGACGGGTACGCGTTCGTGCTGCTGTCGTACGCCGCCCCGGGCAGCGAGACCATGCCGGCCTGGCACGGTCTGCAGGGCTGCCCGTACTCCCGGCCGGACGCCGGGTGGGCGCGCACCGTCGCGTTCCCGCAGCTCGCCGCCACGATCGGGGCGGTCGCCGAGCGGGTGGGCGCGCGCTTCCTCGACCTCACCCGGCTCGCCGAGGGTCGCGAGGCGTGCACGGGTCCGCTGCGCGACGAGTGGCAGCGCCGGCTCACCGTCGACCCCCGGACGCTGGTGCAGGGCGCGCTCGACACCGCGGGCCGGCACCTGTTCCAGGAGTCGTTCCACCCGACCGCGGCGGCGCACACCGCGATCGCCGGGTGCCTGCGCGAGTTCGTCGGCGGCACCGCGGCGCGCGCGGCGTGCGTTCCCGGCCGGGACGGCACCGCGCACCCGGAGGGGGCGGCGTGATCAGGGCCCGGTCAGAGGACGACCAGGTCCCGGGGCCCGTTGTTGAGCCGCTCGACGCCCGTCTCGGTCACGACCACGATGTCCTCGATACGGGCGCCCCACGCGCCGTCGAGGTAGATGCCGGGCTCCACGCTGAAGGCCATACCCGGCTCGAGGGTCAGCGCGTTGCCGCCCACGATGTAGGGCTCCTCGTGCACGTCCAGCCCGATGCCGTGTCCGGTGCGGTGGAGGAAGCGCGGTCCGAGGCCGGCCCGGGTGATCGGGCCGCGCGCCGCCTCGTCGACCGACTCCGCCGTGACCCCCGGGCGCACGGCCTGGACCGAGCGCTCCTGCGCCTCCTGCAGCACCGCGTAGGTCTCACGGACCTGCGCCGAGGGCTCCGCCCCCACCGCGTACGTGCGCGTGCAGTCGGAGTTGTAGCCGCTGGCGAGCGGGCCGCCGATGTCGACGACCACGACGTCGCCCGGCTCGATGACCCGGCCGGACACGTCGTGGTGCGGGCTCGCGCCGTTCGGCCCGGAGCCGACGATCACGAACGCGGCCTCGGTGTGCCCCTCCGCCACGATCGCGGCCGCGATGTCCGCACCGACCTGCGCCTCGGTGCGGCCGGGCTTGAGGATCTCGCCCATCCGCGCGTGCACGCGGTCGATCGCGGCACCCGCCTCGCGCAGCTGGGCCACCTCCGCGGCGTCCTTGCGCATCCGCAGCTCGCGCAGGACCGGCCCGGCGAGGGACTGCCGCACGTCGGGGAAGGCGTCCCGCAGGCCGAACACGTGCCGCGCCGGCATCCCGTCCGCCACCGCCATCCGGGTCGGGCCGCCCGCCAGGTCGGAGACGAGCAGGTAGGGGTCCTCGCCGTCCGTCCAGGTCAGGACCTCCACGCCGAGCGCCTCCAGCGTGGCGACGTCGAACCCGGGGGCCTCCAGCCGCGGCACGACCAGGGCGGGCGGCGCCCGGTGACCGGCGGCCGGGAGCACGAGGCAGGTGAGCCGCTCGTGGGACTCGCCGGCGTGGTCGACCAGGTAGCGCAGGTCGGTGCCGGGGGTGATGAGGAGGACGTCGGCGCCCTGCTCGGCGGCGACCTCGCCGGCCCGGCGCAACCGGTCGGCGAGCAGCTCGGTGGGGACGGCGTGGCTCATGCGGCGAGCTTAGGGCGCTCACGCTGCGCGTCGCCCCCGCCTGGCATGCTGGCTCACCGTGACGGCACCCCACCCGGCCCCGCAGGCCCCCGCCGGCTCGCTGATGCTGCTCGACGCCGCGAGCATGTACTTCCGCGCCTTCTACGGCGTGCCCGAGTCGATCACCGCGCCCGACGGGACACCGGTCAACGCCGTCCGTGGGTTCACCGACATGATCGCCCGGCTCGTCGCCGAGCACCGCCCGGCCCGGCTCGTGGCGTGCCTGGACCTCGACTGGCGGCCGGCGTTCCGCGTGGAGGCCCTGCCCTCCTACAAGGCGCACCGCATCGAGGGCTCCCTGCCCGGCAGCGGGCCGGACACCGCGCCCGCGGGGATCCCCGAGGAGGTGCCGGACACCCTCGCGCCGCAGGTGCCGATCATCCTCGACGTCCTGGCCGCGGCGGGCATCGCGACCGGCGGAGCCGAGGGCCACGAGGCCGACGACGTGATCGGCACGCTGGCGCACCGTGAGTCCACGGACCCGGTGGTCGGGGTCAGCGGGGACCGGGACCTCATGCAGATCGTCCGCGAGGAGCCCACGCCCGTGCGGCTGCTGTACGTGGGTCGCGGTCTGGCCAAGGCCGAGCTCCTGGGTCCGGCGGAGGTCGCCGTGAAGTACGGCGTGCCGCGGGACCGGGCCGGCGAGGCCTACGCCGAGATGGCGATGCTGCGTGGCGACCCCTCCGACGGGCTGCCGGGCGTGCCCGGGGTCGGGGCGAAGACGGCCGCCACGCTGGTCGGGCGGTTCGGCTCGTGGGCCGAACTGGTCGCGGCCGTGGCGGACCCCGGCGACAGCCGGCTCGCCGCGAGCGTGCGGAGCAAGCTCGCCAAGGCCACGGACTACCTGGCCGTCGTCGAGCCCGTGGTCCGGGTGGTGCAGGACGCGCCGGTGGAGCTCTCGCGCTCCGACGTCCTGCCCGACTCCCCCGCCGACGCCGGTGCCCTCGCCGCGCTGGCCGAGCGCTGGGGTCTGGGCGGGTCCGTCGACCGCTTGGTGGCGGCGCTCAAGGGCTGAGGCCCGGCCCGCCGGGCACCGCTCGACGACCGGTGCCCTCGGTGCGGCCGTCGGCACTGCGGTCGGCACGGCGGTCGGCGCCGCGGTCGGTACGGCGGTCGGCGCCGTGGCCGGCCCTGCCGGGGTGGTCAGAAGAAGGTCCCGCACCACGGCACGCTGCCCGGCCCGGGCGCCGCGAAGAGCCGGTCGGCGCGGCCGACGGCGGCCCCGTCGTGCGCGGTCCACCAGCCGCTCGCGACCAGCTCGGACGGGCGCCGGTCGCCGAGGTAGGCCATCGCGAGGCCCGCGACGTCGCACTCCAGGTCGGCGGGGCCGTCCCCGGCCGGCGCGGGATCGGCGGGGTCCGCGCCGTTCGAGCCGGACGCGCGGCCGCCGACCAGGTGTACGCCGTCGTTCGCCGGGAAGAGGGCGTCGTGCACGCGGAGGCGGAGCGGCTCACCCGCCGTCTCGCCCCAGCTGCGGGCGGCGAGCGCGGCCGGCACGTCGAGCAGCCGCAGCCATGTCTCGTCGCCGACGCCGGTGGTGCGGCAGGCCCGCGGGTCCTCGAGGAACAGGTCCAGTGGCTCGTCCAGGGGGCGCAGGTGCGCCGAGACGGCCCGGAGGAGGTCGATGCCCAGCAGGAAGCGCCAGAGCCCCGCGGTGGCCTGCGGGGTCGCGGCGTGCAGGTCGGCCAGCTCGAGGACGTTCTCGCCGAAGTCCGTGCCGTCCTGGCGCACGGTCCAGGTGGCGAAGCCGTCGTCGCCACCGGAGCCGGTGTGCACCGCGATCCCCCGGGCCTGGTCGTCACTGCGCCGGGAACGCAGGACGTGCGCCCACCAGCCCTCGTCGCGCACGATCGGCCCGGCGCGTGCCGTGTCGGCCAGGATGCGGGCGTAGAGCGGTGGCAGGATCCCGGCGGCCTCTTCGGGGTGGAGCAACCGGACCTCGCCGCCCGAGGGGGCGCCGACGCGGAAGCGCGCCCCGGCCGTCACCCGCAGGTTCCGGCCGCGGCTCGCCACGCCGTAGCCGAAGCGGCCGTAGATGCGCGCCTCGCTGGCCCGCAGGGTCGCGGCGACCTCACCCCGGTCGGCCGCGTCGGACAGCTGCTCGCGCATGAGCGCGGTGAGCAGGCCGCGGCGCGTCCGGTCGGCCCGGACGCCGACGCGGGTGACGGCCGCCATCGGCACCCGCGCCCCGCCGGGCACGGTGAGCGCGGACCCGAAGCTCATCGCGGTCCCGGCGAGCGTGCCCGCGGGCAGGTCCACGCCGAACGTGCGGCCCGGGGCGTAGGACAGCCGGGTGCGGGCCCAGTGCTCGTCGTCGACGGGGCCACCGGCGTGGAGGGCGGCACCGAAGAGGGCGTGCGCCGAGCGGAACTCGCCGGGCTCCAGCACCCGCACCTCCGCGCCGGCCGGGGTTGCGGGCGGGCGCGGGCTGTCGGTCCCGGGCTCGCGGGGATCGGTACCGGTCGTGCTCACGATCGCCGATCCTCGGCCCCGGACCGCCTCCTGTCACCCGAAATCGGGAGCGGCCGAGGTCCGGCCGCCGTCCGCGGCCGCGGGTCAGACGCGGGTCAGACGCGGGCGACCTGGTAGGTGCCCTGGTCGTCGAGGACCGTGACCGGGACCTCGACGTTCTCGCCGTCGACGTTCGCGGTGCAGCTGAAGGTCGAGCCGGCCTCGACCTTCTGGCCCTCGGGGCAGCTCACGCCCGTGGCGCCGAGGCCGTAGTCCTGGGTGAGGATCCGGGTGACCCCGGCCTGGAGGGCCTGCTGATCGAACTCCTCGGTGACGAGGAAGCCCGGCTTCCAGAACGCGGTCACGGCCAGGACGGCCAGCACGACCGCCAGCAGCGCCGCGCCGGCGATCAGCGTCCGGCCGCCGCCCGACCGCCCGCGGCGGCGTGCGGCGCGGCCCTCCCCGCCGGGCAGGGTCGAGGTCGCCGAGGCCGCGCCCGGGATGCCGGCGCCCGCGGGGTCCCAGCCGCCGTGCTCGGCGGTGCGGTCGCCCGCCGGGTCCCAGCCGCCGTGCGCGGCGGCGCGGTCGGCCTCCGGGCTCCAGGACGTGTCCTGTGTGGTCGCGGCCGGATCCCACGCCGCGGTTCCGGCCGGGTCCCGGTCCGGCCCCTCGCCCTGGCCGGCGGAGCTCCAACCGGAGGCGGGCGCGACGGCCGGGGAGCCGTAGGCCGGGGTGGGCGGGTCGGCCTCGGCGCCCCGGGTGAAGTCCCACCCGGACCGCCCGGTGTGCGGCACGGTGCTCGACGCGGCGTCGTCCGTCCCGGCACCTGCACCGTCGCCGTTCCCGACCGCGGCCGTGTCGGCGCCGGTGGCGCCGTACCGGTCGGCGCGGTCCGCCTCGGCGGACGGGTCCGGCCCGGTCGCGTCGCCCTCGCCGCCGGCGGCCCGGTGGCCCCGGTCCGTGTCGCCGTGCGGGTCCCGTGGGGTGCTCATCGCCGACCTTCCGTCCGTTCTGCGTTCCGTGCCCTGGTGCGTGTTCGTGTCGCCGGGCGCCGGGCAGGCCCGGCAGAGGCCCGCCAGGGCAACGATCCAAGCACACCGCGACGCGCCGTCGCGGCCGGTCACCGCTCGCGTCCGGCGCTCGACCGCGGGTGCGCTCGCTGCGACCGCGGCTGGACGTCGAGTCCCGCCGGTCAGCCCACTCCCGCCGCCACGACCCCTCGGCGGACCTCGCGGGCCGCCCGGCGCGCGGTGCGCCCGACGCCTTCGGTCTTCCCGGCGACCGAGGCGATCTGCTCGAGCAGGTCGAGCACCTGCCGGGCCCACCGGACGAAGTCGCCCGCGGACAGCTCCTGCCCGTTGCGCTCGGCGGCCTCGAGGACCTGGGCGAGCGACTCGCCGCGGGCCCACCGGTGCATCGGCCAGGCGAAGCCGAGGTCCGGCTCACGGGTGCGGTCGATCTTGTGCCGGCGCTCGTCCTGCTCCAGCTCCGCCCAGATCCGCACCGTGTCGGCGAGGGCCTCGGTGACCGCGCCCTGCGGGACCCGCGGCACCGGGGCGTTGTCCCGGCGCGACTCGTAGACCAGCGCGGACACCACCGCGGCGAGCTCGGCGGGCTCCAGGCCCGCCCACACCTCGTGACGGAGGCACTCGGCGGCGAGCAGGTCCGACTCGCCCCAGAGCCGCGACAGCCGGTGCCCGTGGTCCGTGACCGTCTCGCCGTCGAGGTAGCCGCGCTCGGTGAGCAGCGCGCGGATCCGGTCGAAGCCGCGGGCGAGCGAGTGCGTGGTGGCCCGGACCTTCTGCCGCAGCTGCTCGGTCTCGCGCTCCAGCCGCGCGTACCGCTCGCCCCAGCGGGCGTGGGCCTCGCGGTCGTCGCAGCCGTGGCACGGGTGGGACCGCAGCGCGCGGCGCAGGGTCGCGAGCTCCGGATCGTCCGCGGCGCCGCCACCGCGCCGCTTCCGCTGCGGGGTGGGCGGCACGATGCCGGTGTTGCGCAGCGACGAGGCCAGGTCGCGCCGGACCCGCGGAGAGCGGTGGTCGACGCGCTTCGGCAGCCGCATCCGGCCGAGCGTGCTCACCGCGACGGGGAAGTCGGCGGCGGAGAGGCGGCCCGCCCAGCGGTCCTCGGTGAGCACCAGCGGCCGCGGGTCCTCGTGGTCGCCCGGCGGGTCGAGGACGACCGCGAGCCCGGCCCGGCGCCCGCCCGGCACCGCGATGACGTCGCCCGGCCGGAGCGTGAGCAGCGACTCCGTCACCTCCTGGCGCCGCTCGGCGGAGCCCTGCCGGCGCAGTGCCTTCTCCCGGTCGGACACCTGGCGGCGCAGCCGGGCGTACTCGGCGAAGTCGCCGAGGTGGCACTGCATGGACTCGGCGTAGCCGCGCAGCGCCTCGGTGTTCCGCTCGATCCGCCGCGCCAGCCCGACGACCGACCGGTCCGCCTGGAACTGCCCGAACGACTGCTCCAGCAGCTCGCGGCCCTGCTCGATGCCGAGCCGCTCGACCAGGTTGATCGTCATGTTGTAGTCCGCGCGGAAGGAGCTGCGCAGCGGGTAGGTGCGGGTGGAGGCGAGCCCGGCGACGTGCTCCGGGTCCACCCCCGGCTGCCAGATGACGACGGCGTGCCCCTCGACGTCGATCCCCCGCCGCCCGGCACGCCCGGTGAGCTGGGTGTACTCGCCCGGGGTGAGGTCGACGTGGGCCTCGCCGTTGTACTTGACCAGCCGCTCGAGGACGACGGTGCGCGCCGGCATGTTGATCCCGAGCGCCAGGGTCTCGGTCGCGAACACACAGCGCACGAGGCCCTCGACGAACAGCTCCTCGACCGTCTCCTTGAACGCCGGCAGCATGCCCGCGTGGTGCGCCGCGATCCCCCGTTCGAGCGCCTCGCGCCACTCCCAGTAGCCCAGCACAGCGAGGTCGGCCTGCGGCAGGTCGCCGGTGTGCTTCTCGATGATCCGCCGGATCTCGGTGACCTCGACCTCGGTGGTGAGCCGCAGCCCGGCCCGGACGCACTGCCCCACCGCGGCGTCGCAGCCCGCGCGGCTGAACACGAAGGTGATCGCCGGCAGCAGGGCCGCCCGGTCGAGCCGGTCGATGACCGTGACCCGCGAGGTCGGCCGGATCCCGCCACGGGAGCGCGGTGGACCGCTCCGGCCCGGGCCCGACGAGCGGCCGCGGCGGCCGTCGGTCACCCAGGTCGCCATGTTGTCCTGGCGGGTGAGCTCGCGGGTCTGCCGCAGCAGCTCGGGATCGACGGCGAGCTCGCCGGCCCGCTCGGCGAACAGGTCGTAGAGCCGGTTGCCGACCATCATGTGCTGCCACAGCGGCACCGGCCGCACCTCGTCGACGACCACGGCCGTGTCGCCGCGCACGGCGACCAGCCAGTCCCCGAACTCCTCGGCGTTGCTGACCGTGGCGGACAGGCTGACGAGCGCGACGTGCTCGGGAAGCTGGAGGATGACCTCCTCCCACACCGCGCCGCGGAACCGGTCGGCGAGGTAGTGCACCTCGTCCATGACGACGAACCCGAGCTGGTCGAGCGACCGCGAGCCCGCGTAGATCATGTTGCGCAGGACCTCGGTGGTCATCACGACCACCTGCGCGTCCCCGTTCACGCTGGTGTCGCCGGTGAGCAGGCCGACGGCCGCGGCCCCGTGCCGCTCGACCAGGTCGGCGTACTTCTGGTTCGACAGCGCCTTGATCGGCGTGGTGTAGAAGCACTTGAGGCCCTGCGCCAGGGCCAGGTGCACGGCGAACTCGCCGACGACGGTCTTGCCCGCGCCGGTCGGCGCGCAGACGAGCACGCCGTGCCCGTCCTCGAGCGCCTCGCACGCCTCCCGCTGGAACCCGTCGAGATCGAAGGGGAGGGACCCGGCGAACTCGCTCAGCCGCGGATGCGCGGCGCGGGCCCGGGCCGCGGCGTACGCCTCGGCCGGGGCCGGTGTGCTGCTGGCCACCCGCCCAGGCTGTCACACCACACCGACACTCCGCCGTCGGACGGGTCCGTTACCCCGCTCACGACCGGGCGGATCCGCGCTCAGGTCACGTCGTCGACGTTGCGGGCGTTCGGTTCCGGGCTGTGCACGGGGGCGGGCGCCGGGACCGGGCCCGGTCCGTCGATGCTGCTCGGACCGTCGACCGCGCTCGGGGTGGTGTCGATCGGGGACGGCGCGTCGGGGTCCCAGTCGTCCCAGCCCTCGGCCTTGCGCTGCTTCGCCTTGCGTCTGTCGTGCACCCGCGCGATCTGGATGGCGAGCTCGAACAGCAGCGTGAGCGCCAGCGCGAGCGCCGTCATCGAGATCGGGTCCTGTCCGGGTGTGGCGACCGCGGCGAACACGAACAGGCCGAAGATGATCCCGCGCCGCGACTTCCGCAGCCGCTCGTAGCTCAGGATCCCGATCTGGTTGAGCATCACCACGAGCAGCGGGATCTCGAAGCTGACGCCGAAGATCAGCAGCAGCGCGATGACGAACCCGAAGTAGCTCTCGCCGGTCAGTGCGGTGGTCTGGACCTCGCTGCCGATCGTCAGCAGGAACGCCAGGCCCTGCGAGACGACGAAGTAGGCGAGCACCGCACCCGCGACGAACAGCACGGCGGCGGTGCTGACGAAGATCAGCGCGAACTTGCGCTCCTTCGGGTACAGCCCGGGCACGATGAACGCCCAGATCTGGTACAGCCACACCGGGCACGCCAGGACGATGCCCGCGACCGCACCGACCTTCAGCCGCAGCATGAACTGGTCGAACGGCCCGGTGCCGAGCAGGGTGCAGGACCCGTCGGCGGTGAACACGGCCCGCGACGAGGCGGGCAGCGAGCAGTACGGCTCCTTGAGCAGGGCACCGAGGCTCGGTGCGCCGAAGAACCCGACCTCGAACCAGATGTAGCCGACGATCGTGGTGACCGCGATCGCCAGCAGCGAGATGCCGAGACGGTTGCGCAGCTCGTAGAGGTGCTCGACGAGCGTCATCGTGCCGTCGGGGTTCTTCGGCCGCCGACGGAGGCTGAGCTTCACCACGTCGAGCGAAGCCCTACTGCTGGTGCTCGCGCTGCTCCGCCGGCTGCTCGGCCGGGCGCGGCGGCTCGGCCGCCGCGGTCCCGGTGCTGCCGGTGGTGCCCTGTGCCGGCGGGAGCTGTGCCGGCGGGAGCTGGGCCGGGGGCTCCTGCTTCGCCGACTCCTCGGTCTTCCCGTCGTGCTTCATGCCCTTCATCTCGCCCTTGAAGATGCGGGCGGACTGCCCGACGGAGCGGGCCATGTCGGGCAGCTTCTTGGCGCCGAACAGCAGGAGCACCACCACCACGAGGATGACGATCTCCCACCCGCCGAGACTCGGCATGAGCAGTCCTTTCGACGGAACCGGTTCGCCCCGATAGTACGCACGGGCGCCCCGAGCACGGTCAGCGGCGGGCGCGCAGTTCCGCGGCCGCCACCTGCAGCGGGACGACGGCCTCCCCGGCGCGGCGGCGCTCCTGCCGTGCGGCGTGCACGAACCGCCGCACATGTGCCAGGCAGACCACCGCCACCGCCAGCAGCAGCACGATCCCCGCCGCGCCCAGTAGCACCGGCACCCAGTACAGCCCCATCAGCGCTCCCCCGCTCCCTCGTCCGTCGTCCCCGGCGTCGTCCCCGCCGTGGCGGCGGCCGCCAGGGCCGCCCGGGCCCGCTCTGCCACCACGGCCGCGAGCTCCGGGGGCTCCAGCACCCGGGCGCCGCCCCCGAGACCCAGCACCAGCCGGACCAGCCACGCCGGGTCGGCGTAGCGGAGCCGCACGCGCGCCGCGCCCGACCCGTCGAGGTGCTCGACGACCTCGTCCACCGGGTAGTACTCGGCGATCCACCGGGCCTCGCGCGCCACCTCGAGGACCGCGGTGCGGTGCTCCTCGCTGGGCGAGAACAGCCCGTGCGAGACGTCCGTGGGCTCGGCGTCGGTGGGCGGCGCGCTCGGTTCCGCGAGCTCGGTGACCTCCTCGACCCGGTCCAGCCGGAAGAGCCGCACGCCCTCCGCGCGCCGGCACCAGGCCTCCAGGTACCCGCGACCCTCGACCAGCAGCAGCCGCATCGGGTCGACGGTCCGGCGCGACACCGCGTCCCGCCCGGCCGTGTAGTACACGATCTGCAGCGCCCGCCCGCGGTCGAGGGCCCCGCGCACCGCGGCGGCGGTGGCCTCCTCCTCGCGGGTGAGATCGACGGCGACGGTGGCCACCCCGGCGTCGCCCACCGCCCGCTCGATCTTCGCGGTGGCCCGGCGCACGGCCGCCGTGTCGACGACGCCGGGCGCCTCGCTCAGCGTCCGCAGCGCCACCAGCAGCGCGGTCGCCTCCGCCGTGGTCAGCCGCAGCGGGCGGCGCATCCCGGCGTCCTCGGTCACGCTCACCGTGTCGCCGGAGAACGAGAGGTCGACGAGGTCGCCCGGCCCGTACCCGGGCAGGCCGCACATCCACAGCAGCTCGAGGTCGCGGCGCAGCTGCCGCGGGGTGATGTCGAAGTCCGCGGCGGCCTCGGCGATCGGGATCCCGGGCCGGGCCAGCAGGTACGGCACCAGCGACAGCAGCCGCGGCAGCCGGTCCGCGACCCCGCTCACGCCGCACCCCCCACGACACGCCTCACCGGACCGGCTCCCCCGCGTGCGCGGCGAGCGCTCCTTCCCACAGCCGCCGGACGTGGGCGGCGAGGCCCGGCGGGTCGAGCACCACGACGTCCGGGCCCGCGCCGGCGAGCCAGCGGGCCACCGTGCGCTCGTTGCGCAGCTCGATCTCCAGCACATCGCCCGCGCGTCCGTCCCGCTCCCGCGCTCCGACGACGGTGCCGAGCCGCCGCAACCCGTGCGCATGCCCCTCGGGCACCCACACGCGGGCGGTACCGGTGACGGGCCCGTAGTCGAACGTCCGGCGGATCGACGCCATCAGGTCCGTCCCCGGCGGCACGGTCACCTCGCCGGGCTCGCCCACCGTCTTGACCGGCTCGAGGATGCGCGACAGCCGGAAGGAGCGGACGTCCGCCCGGTCCCGGTCGTGGCCCACGAGGTACCAGCGGCCCCGCCACGACACGACGCCCCACGGCTCCACGGTCCGCCGGGCGATCTCGCCGGTCGGCCCGCCGCGGCGGTGGTCGAAGGTCACCGCCTGGCCCGCCTGCACGGCCGCGAGCAGCGGGGCGAACGCCGGCTCGGCCGCCCGCACCCGCGGCTGCACCGAGCCACGCGTCTCGTCGACCTCCACCCCCGCGGCCCGCAGCTTGCGCAGCGCCCCGTGGGCGGCCCCGGACAGCTCGGGCGAGTCCCACAGCGACCCGGCCAGCGCGACGGCGGCGGCCTCCTCGGCGTCGAGGTCGATCTCGCCGAGCTCGTAGTCGCCCCGGGCGATCCGGTAGCCCTCCACCGTGTCGAACGCCGAGGTGCGGCCGGTCTCCAGCGGCACGCCCAGCTCGCGCAGCTCGGTCTTGTCCCGCTCGAACATGCGGAAGAAGGCCTCGTCGCTCGTGGCGTCGGCATAGCCGGGCACGGTCGCGCGGATCCGCTCGGCGGTCAGGAACTGCCGCGTCGAGAGCAGGCAGAGCACCAGGTTGACCAGGCGCTCGGCGCGGGCGGAGGACACGGGGGCAGCATACGACCAGCTGTTCGAACGGCGCGGGCACCCGCGGAATCTCGGCACGTCGGACCGCGGTCGGGTGAACGGGACCGGGGCGCGGCCACGGTGCCGGGGCGGTGTCGCGGCGGTGTCTCAGGAAGCGACACCGCACGGCCTTGACCCGGCGATCACCGCGGCAGAGGCTTCCGGTGACGCACGGCACAGCACGAGGAGGCCCACCGCGATGACGCACGACGCCGGCCAGCCGGAGACCTTCAACCCGTGGAGCGTCGTGAACCTGGTGTTCCACCATCTCGCCGACCAGGGGCTGCACCCCGTGCTCGGCGAGACCGGCGACCCGAAGCAGGCCGCCGAGGCGCTCCTGCACGCCCTGGGCATCGAGCCGGCGCCCGACCACGCCGGGCCCGCCGCCAAGCCGATCCAGGACGACCTGCTCGCCCTGCGGAGGAAGATGATGCCGGGCATCGAGTAGAGGCCGACGTGACGACGGCCCCGCCGCCCGAGGGCGACGGGTCCGTCCGTCCGTGGAGTGCCGGAGCTCAGAGGGACTGGATCAACCGGTCCACCCGCTCGTCGACCGAGCGGAACGGGTCCTTGCACAGCACGGTCCGTTGCGCCTGGTCGTTGAGCTTGAGGTGCACCCAGTCGACGGTGAAGTCACGGCCCGCGGCCTGGGCGGCGGCGATGAAGTCGCCGCGCAGCTTGGCCCGCGTGCTCTGCGGCGGGGTGTCCTTGGCGACCTCGATCTCGCCGTCGTCCGTGACCCGCTCGACCAGGCCCTTGCGCTGCAGCATGTCGAACAGCCCGCGACCGCGACGGATGTCGTGGTAGGCGAGGTCGAGCTGGGCGATCCGGGCGCTGGACAGGTCCAGGTCGTGCTTGTTGCGGTAGCGCTCGACCAGCCGGTACTTGATCGCCCAGTCGATCTCCCGGTCGATGAGCGAGAAGTTCCGGGTCTCCACGGCGTCGAGCGTGCGGCCCCACAGTTCCACGACCCGCTCCAGCGTGCGGTCCTCGCTGCCGCGCTGGCGCAGGTGCTCGACGGCGCGGGCGTGGTACTCCCGCTGGATGTCCAGCGCGCTGGCCTCGCGCCCGCCCGCCAGCCGCACGGTGCGCCGGCCGGTGAGGTCGTGGCTGATCTCGCGGATCGCGCGGATCGGGTTGTCCAGGGTGAAGTCCCGGAACTGGACGCCGGCCTCGATCATCTCCAGCACCAGGTGCGTGGTGCCGACCTTGAGAAGCGTGGTGGTCTCGGCCATGTTCGAGTCGCCGACGATCACGTGCAGCCGGCGGTAGCGCTCGGCGTCGGCGTGCGGCTCGTCCCGGGTGTTGATGATCGGCCGGGAGCGCGTGGTGGCGCTGGAGACGCCCTCCCAGATGTGCTCGGCCCGCTGGGACAGGCAGTAGACCGCGCCGCGCGGGGTCTGCAGCACCTTGCCCGCACCGCAGATGAGCTGGCGGGTGACCAGGAACGGCAGCAGCACGTCGGCGATCCGGGCGAACTCGCCCTGCCGGGCCACCAGGTAGTTCTCGTGGCAGCCGTAGGAGTTGCCCGCGGAGTCGGTGTTGTTCTTGAACAGGTAGATGTCGCCGCCGATGCCCTCGTCGACGAGCCGGCGCTCGGCGTCGACCAGCAGGTCCTCGAGGATCCGCTCGCCCGCCTTGTCGTGCGCGACCAGCCCGGTGAGCGTGTCGCACTCGGCCGTCGCGTACTCCGGGTGCGAGCCGACGTCGAGGTAGAGCCGCGCCCCGTTGCGCAGGAACACGTTGGACGACCTGCCCCACGACACGACGCGCCGGAACAGGTACCGCGCGACCTCGTCCGGCGAGAGCCGGCGCTGGCCGTGGAAGGTGCACGTGACCCCGAACTCGGTCTCGACCCCGAAGATCCGACGCTGCATGTCTCACAGCGTAAGCGCAGGAAGGCCCATAAGGTCACGCCTGTGACCGACTGGTTCCGGCGAGTCGCCCTGAAATCCCGCCGCCTCGATCGAGGCCTGGCGGCGGCCGACCGACACCACCTGCCGCTGGTGGTGGTCCCCGCCGGGACGCTCAACCACTTCGCCCGCGACGTCGGCGTCTACGACCTGCAGGAGGCGGTCGACGCGACCCGGGCCGGCGAGGCCGTGGCGGTGGACCTGGCGCTGGTCGAGGCCCACCCCGGGATCGGCGACGAGCCCGCGGACCCCGAGGTCATCCGCACCCGGTACTTCCTCAACACCGCCAGCATCGGCTCCTACCCCGAGCTGGTCCGGCTGCGCGAGAGGTGGCAGCCGCGGTGGGGCAAGTGGCCGGCCTTCGCCGCGGCGCTGGTCACCGTGCTGCGCCGGTCGGAGAAGGTCCGGGTCCGGGTCGGCGACCGCTGGCACCTGGTGTGGTTCCTCTTCGTCGGCAACGGGCCGTACCACCCGCGCGGCATGGTCCCCGCCTGGCGGCCGACCCTGGACTCCGGGCTGCTCGACGTCCGGTGGCTGCGCGCCGACGTCGCCTTCTCCCGGCTCCGGGTGGTCGCCGCCCTGATCCTCGGTGCGCTCGGGCACAGCCGCGTCTACACCCAGCTCGAGACCGCGGAGCTCGACGTCGAGCTGGCCGTGCCGAGCATGCTCGCCACGGACGGCGAGGTGGTCGAGGAGGCCGGGCGGTACACCTTCCGGGTCGCCAAGGACCCGATCCCGGTCTACCGGCGCGACGAGGAGCGCTGGACCGGGCGGGACCGGCCGTTCCAGGGCTGACCCGCGCCTGCCCCCCGACGCGGCCCGGGGCCGGCGTAATGCCCGCCCGATCCGGTCCGACCCACCCCGGCATCCCCGGGGAGGACCGATGACGCTCGCGTTCGACGAGGAAGGCGCCCGCGAGATCGAGCGGGTCTACGCGACCCCCGACATCGTCCGGCAGCGCGCCGAGGTCCTGGCCCTGCTCGCGCCACGGCCGGGCGAGCGGATCCTCGACGTCGGCTCCGGGCCCGGGTTCCTGCTGGAGGACCTCGCCGCCGCCGTCGGACCGGACGGGGCCGCCCGCGGCATCGACCCGAGCCCGGCGATGAACGCCCTGGCCGCACGCCGGGCGGGGGCGCTGCCTGCCGTGACCCTCGCCCTGGGCACCGCGGAGTCGCTCCCCTACCCCGACGGCGACCTCGACGCCGTCGTCTCCACCCAGGTCTACGAGTACGTCCCGGACATCCCGAAGGCCTTCGCCGAGCTGCACCGGGTGGTCCGGCCGGGCGGGCGCGTGCTGCTGCTCGACACCGACTGGGACTCGGTGGTCTGGCACGTCGCGGACCGGGCCCGGCACGCCCGCGTCATGGCGGCCTGGGACGAGCACCTGGTGCACCCGCACCTGCCCGCGGTGTGGGCCCGGCACCTGGCCGACGCCGGGTTCCGCGTGACCGCCCAGGCCGCCGTCCCCCTTCTCAACCCGGGCCTCGACGAGGACACCTACAGCGCCCTCATCGCCCGCACCATCGCGCAGTACGTCGCGAACCGCCGGGGCCTGACCGTCGCCGACGCCGAGGCGTGGCTCGCCGACGTCCGCGGGGGCGACTACTTCTTCAGCATGAACCGCTTCTGCGTGCTCGCCGTGCGGGAGTGAGGCACGCGCACCCGACCGAACCGGGCGGCGGCCCCCGCGGCTCCGTACGCTGGTGGCATGGGAAGGCTCACCGCGCGGCGGCCCGTGCTGCGGATCGCGGCGGACGGCACGCAGCGCCGCCGCCCGGACACCCTCGCCGCGGAGGAGCCGCTCGAGCTGCGGGTCGACGGAGCGCCGCTCACCGTCACCATGCGCACCCCGGGGCACGACGTGGAGCTCGCCCACGGCTTCCTGCTCACCGAGGGCGTCGTCGGCGCCGCCACCGACCTGCTGACCGCCCGCTACTGCGACTCGGTCGACGCGGACGGCCGCAACACCTACAACGTCCTCGACGTGGCCCTCGCGCCGGGCGTCGAGCCGCCGGACACCTCGGTCGAGCGGAACTTCTACACGACCTCCTCCTGCGGGGTGTGCGGGAAGGCCTCGCTCGACGCGGTGAAGCTCAAGTCGCGCTTCTCCCCCGCCCACGACCCGGTCCGCGTGCCCTGGGAGGTCCTGGGCACGCTGCCGGACCGGCTGCGCGAGGCCCAGAAGGTGTTCGACTCGACGGGCGGGCTGCACGCGGCCGGGCTGTTCGAACCGGACGGCACCCTGCTGGTCACCCGCGAGGACGTCGGCCGGCACAACGCCGTCGACAAGGTCCTCGGGCACGCGCTGCTCGAGGGGCGGGTCCCGGCGGCCGGCACCGTGCTGCAGGTGTCCGGGCGGGCGTCGTTCGAGTTGGTGCAGAAGGCCGTGATGGCCGGGGTGCCCGTGCTGGCCGCGGTGTCGGCGCCCTCGTCACTGGCGGTGGAGCTGGCGGACGAGGCCGGCCTCACCCTCGTCGGGTTCCTGCGCGGCGGCGCGGGCAACGTCTACACGCACCCGGAACGTCTCGCCCTGTAGGCGCCGGCCGCCCTACCCTCGCGGCATGCGCGTCGACGGGCTGGACCACATCGTGCTGGTGACGGAGGACCCCGAGCGGCTCCTCGCCTGGTACCGGGAGACCCTGGGGCTCGCGCCCGAACGGCTCGAGGAGTGGCGGCGCGGCGAGGTGCCGTTCGCCTCCCTGCGGGTGTCCGAGGGGACGATCATCGACGTCCAGCGCGGCGAGCGGACCGGCACCAACGTGGGGCACTTCGCCCTGCTCGTGACCGGGGCCGATCTCGACGCCCTCGCCGCCGAGCACGGCGTCGCGGGACCGAAGGACCTGTTCGGGGCGCGGGGCCAGGGCCGCGGCATCTACCTGACCGACCCGGACGGCAACGGCGTGGAGCTACGCACCTACTCCTGAGCCGGACGGCCCCGAGGACGACCGCGCCGGCCCACCACGAGGATGGACCGGCGCCGGGTCGAACGCTCAGTTCAGCGACGGCGGCTTGCCCGAGCCGCCCGTGGTGCCGTTCTCCGGCAGGACACCACCGGCGGCCGGGGCGTCGTCGCCGCCGCGGACGTTCGGCTCGTCGGCCGCCTCGCCACGGTTCGCGGCCGGCAGCAGGTTGCGCAGCACGGGCCCGGTGATCCGGCGGAAGGCGCGGCCCGGCCGGCTGCGGTCCAGCACGGCCACCTCGAGCGCCTTCTCGCCGAGCACGCGGGCCTCGGTGCCGTTGCCGGGGCCCGACCCGGGGACCTGCAGACCCTCCAGCGCGGACGCCAGCGCCTCGCCGAGGTCGTGCCCGCCGTCGTAGACGTCCTTGAGCTTCGCCGAGATGGGCTCGGTCGTGCCGCCCATGACCACGTACTGCGGCTCGTCGGTGATCGAGCCGTCGTAGGTGATGCGGTAGAGCTGGTCGCCGTCGGGCGTCTCGCCGACCTCGGCCAGGCAGATCTCCGCCTCGTAGGGCTTCTGCTGCTCGACGAACGCGGCCCCGATGAACTGCGCGTAGGTGTTGGCCAGCCAGCGGCTGGTGACGTCGCGCCGGTCGTAGGAGAAGCCGCGGGAATCGGCGAGCCGGATGCCGGCGGTGCGCAGGCCCTCGAACTCGTTGTACCGGCCGACGGCGGCGAAGCCGATCCGGTCGTAGATCTCGGAGACCTTGTTCAGGGCGGTCGAGTGGTTCTCGGCGACGAACAGCACGCCGCCGGAGAAGGTCATGACCACGACGCTGCGGCCGCGGGAGATGCCCTTGCGGGCGAGCTCCGACCGGTCGCGCAGCAGCTGGTCGACGGAGGAGTAGAAGGGCATCGTCATCGGGGGACGCTCCTGGATCTCATCGTGCTGGCCGGGTGGGGCGGGCGCGCCCGGGGGGCCGGGCGCGGCACGCTCAGCCGCCCGGGTTCTCCGCCCGGTCCGCCACGATCCGGTCGACGATGCCGGCGACCTCCTCGTCCGAGCGCCGCACGGCGCCCTCGGGACCCGTGATGCTGACGACGACCGGGTAGATCCTCCGGACCAGGTCCGGCCCGCCGGTGGCGGTGTCGTCGTCCGCGGCGTCGTACAGCGCCTCGAGCGCGTTGCGCAGCGTGGTCTGCAGGTCCGCCGACGTGCGGTGCAGCTTCTTCATCGAGGACTTGGCGAACACCGACCCGGAGCCGACCGCGTGGTAGCCGAGCCACTCGTCGTAGCGGCCGCCGGTGGGGTCGTAGGTGACGATGCGGCCGGCCTTGGCCGGGTCCGGCTCCTCGGTGTCGTAGCCCGCGAACAGCGGCACCACCACGAAGCCCTGCATGGCCGCGCCCAGGTTGCCGCGGATCATGCCCGCGAGCCGGTTGGCCTTGCCGTCGAGGGACATGGCCACGCCCTCGATCTTCTCGTAGTGCTCGAGCTCGACCGAGTACAGCCGGATCATCTCGATCGCGATGCCGGCGGAGCCGGCGATGCCGACCGCGGAGTGCGAGTCCGTGATGAAGATCTTCTCGATGTCCCGCTGGGCGATGACGTTGCCCGCGGTGGCGCGCCGGTCGCCGGCGATGACGACGCCCTCGGCGAACTGCAACGCGACGATCGTGGTGCCGTGCGGCACGCCCAGCGCGTCCGGGGTCATGGGCCGACCCTCCGGACCGCGGGGCGCGTCGAACATCCTCCCCGGGAGCAGGTGCGGCTGGGTGGCCGCGACGTAGTTGGCGAACGACGTCTCGCCCAGTGCCGCGAAGGCGGCGTGGTGGCCGAGCCCCGGCTGCCCGTCCCGGCCGCCGGCGGCGGGCTCGGGGGAACCGGGGAAGGGACGGCCGATCGCAGCGGGCCCGGGGATGCCCTCGCGGAACTCCATGGTGGGGGGTGTGCCTCTCTCGTCAGTCGCTGTCGGGTGTCGCTCACGGATGGGGGCGGGGACCACCGACCAGCAGACGGGCCGGACCCCTTCCGGGGCCCGACCCGCCACCGGCTGTCAGGTGCGGCTACTGGCCGCCCTTCTGCACGTACGCGCGGACGAAGTCCTCGGCGTTCTCCTCGAGGACGTCGTCGATCTCGTCGAGGATCGTGTCGACGTCCTCGCCCAGCTTCTCCCGGCGCTCCTGGCCGGCCGCCGACGCGTCGCCGCTCTCGTCGTCGTCGCCGCCGCCACCGCCCTGGCGCTTCGTCTGCTCCTGCGACATGACGTCTCCTCCTCGCGTCCGATCCCGGCGACCCGCCACCGTCGTGGCAGGCAGACCCCGGGGTCCGATGCGCCCAGCCTACTTGCCGGGACCCGCCGCCGCCCACGGTTCGCGGGTTGCGAACTGGTGTCCCGGTACGGCGGCTCACCCGTTGGTGAGGGCCTTCACCAGCTCCTCGGCGGTCCGGGAGCCCTCGATCAGCTCCCCGACGTGCCGGCGCGTGCCGCGCAGCGGCTCCAGCGTGGGGATCCGGACCAGCGACTCGCGGCCCAGGTCGAAGATGACCGAGTCCCACGACGCCGCGGCGACCTCGGCCGGATAGCGCTCGAGGCAGCGGCCGCGGAAGAAGGCGCGGGTGTCGTCCGGGGGGTTGCGGATCGCGCGCTCGACCTCCTCCTCGGTGACCAGGCGCTTCATCGACCCGCGGGTGACCAGCCGGTTGTACAGGCCCTTCGCCATCCGGACGTCGGTGTACTGCAGGTCGACCAGGCCGAGGCGGCCCGAGCTCCACTGCAGGTTGTCCCGCTCCCGGTAGCCGTTGAGCAGCCGCAGCTTCGCCGTCCAGTCCAGGCGGTCGGCGGTGCGCATCGGGTCCTCGGACAGGTCCTCGAGGATCTCGCCCCACAGCCGGAGCACCTCGGCGGTGTCCGGGTCGATGTCGGCGCCCTGGGAGTTCTCGACGTGCTTGACGGCCTTCTCGTGGTAGGCCCACTGCAGCTCGACGGCGGTGAGCGAGCGCCCGTCGGTGAGCTCCACCTTCTGCTGCAGCGACGGGTCGTGGCTGATCTGGTGCACGGCGCGGACCGGCTCGGCCAGCCGCAGCTCGTCGAACCGGACGCCGTTCTCGATCATGTCGAGGACCAGCGCGGTCGTGCCGACCTTGAGGAGCGTGGCGTACTCGCTCATGTTGGCGTCGCCGATGATGACGTGCAGCCGGCGGTACTTGTCGGCGTCGGCGTGCGGCTCGTCGCGGGTGTTGATGATGCCGCGCTTGAGCGTGGTCTCCAGGCCGACCTCGACCTCGATGTAGTCGGCGCGCTGGGAGATCTGGTAGCCCTCCGCGTCGCCCTGGGCGCCGATGCCGACGCGGCCGGCGCCCGTCACGACCTGGCGGGACACGAAGAACGGGGTGAGCCCGCCGACGATCGCCGGGAACGTGGTCTGGCGGGCCATCAGATAGTTCTCGTGCGAGCCGTAGCTCGCGCCCTTGCCGTCGACGTTGTTCTTGTAGAGCTGGATCCGCGGCGCGCCGGGCACGGTGGCGGCCCGTACCGCGGCCTCCTCCATGATCCGCTCCCCCGCCTTGTCCCAGATGACGACGTCGCGCGGGGTCAGCACCTCGGGCGTGGAGAACTCCGGGTGCGCGTGGTCGACGTAGAGCCGGGCGCCGTTGGTGAGGATGACGTTCGCCGCTCCGAGGTCGTCGAGCTCCGAGTCGTTGCCCGAGCTGGACAGCGTGGGCGCCGACAGGTCGAACCCGCGCGCGTCGCGCAGCGGCGACTCCACCTCGTAGTCCCAGCGGGCGCGGCGGTTGCGCGGGATGTCCTGCGCGGCCGCGTAGGCCAGCACGATCTGCGTCGAGGTGATGACGGGGTTGGCGGTCGGGTCGCCGGGCACGGAGATGCCGTACTCGACCTCGGTGCCCATGATGCGGCGGGCGGTCACGAACGGACCTCGCGGGAGTGCATCCCCAGAGCCTAACCCGCCCGGCGGCCGGAAGGCGGCCGCCGAGCGGGCGGGTCATCTGCTGCGCAGGCCGTCGATCAGGCCGAGATCATGCCGTGCGGGTCGAGGACGTACTTGCGCGCCGCGCCGCGGTCGAACTCCTGGTAGCCGCGCGGGGCGTCCTCCAGCGGGATGACCGTGGCGTTGACCGCGTCGGCGATGTGCGCCCGGTCGTTGAGGATCGCCATCATCAGCATGCGGTTGTACCGCAGCACCGGGCACTGGCCGGTGACGAAGCTGTGGCTCTTCGCCCAGCCGAGGCCCAGGCGCACCTTGAGCGTGCCCTCCTTCGCGTCGGGGTCCGCCGCCCCGGGGTCGCCGGTCACGTACAGGCCCGGGATGCCGAGCCGGCCCGCCGCGCGGGTGATGCTCATGATGTCGTTGAGCACCTGGGCTGGCTTCTCCTCGCCGCCCCCGTGCCCGGTGGCCTCGAACCCCACGGCGTCGACGGCGCAGTCGACCTCGTTGGTGTTGAGGATCTGGTCGATCTGGTCCTCGAGCGCGGCGTTCTGCCCGATGTCCACGGTCTCGCAGCCGAAGGACCGGGCCTGCTCGAGCCGCTCCTTGTTGAGGTCGCCGACGATCACGACCGCCGCGCCCAGCAGCTGCGCGGAGTAGGCGGCGGCCAGCCCCACCGGACCTGCCCCGGCCACGTACACGGTCGAGCCCGTGGTCACCCCGGCGGAGACGGCGCCGTGGTAGCCGGTCGGGAAGATGTCGGACAGCATCGTGAGGTCGCGGATCTTGGCCAGCGCCTGGTCGCGGTCCGGGAACTTGATGAGGTTGAAGTCGGCGAACGGCACCATGACGTAGTCCGCCTGGCCGCCTTCCCAGCCGCCCATGTCGACGTAGCCGTAGGCCGAGCCGGCACGCGCGGGGTTGACGTTCAGGCAGACGCCCGTGGCCCCTTCACGACAGTTGCGACAGCGTCCGCAGGCGATGTTGAACGGCACCGTCACGATGTCCCCGACGTTCAGGAACTGGACGTCGTCGCCCTTCTCGATGATCTCCCCGGTGATCTCGTGACCGAGGGTCTGACCGGGCGGCGCCGTGGTACGGCCGCGGACCATGTGCTGGTCCGACCCGCAGATGTTGGTCGAGACGTTCTTGAGGATGACCGCGTGCGGCGCCTCGCGGCTCATGCCCATGGCCTGCGCGACGTCGACGGGGACCTCGAGCTTCGGCATGTCGTGGTCCTCGACCTCGACACGGCCGGGCTCCTTGTAGACGACGATCCTGTTTCCACCCATGACCCCCTCCCTACTCGTCTGTGGCCAAGGTCACAACGGGACGATGGACCCGTGACGAGCGCGGACGAGGTGATCGCCGTGTACGACGCGGCCGGGACGGTCGTCGGCAGCGCGCCGCGCGCGCAGGTGTACGCCCGCTCGCTGTGGCACGGCAGCTCCGGGGTGATCCTGCGCAGTACGGACGGCGAGCGCGTGTACGTCCACCGCCGGGCGGACGACAAGCTCGTGATGCCGGGCCTGTGGGACTGCGTGGCCGGCGGTGTGGTCGACCCCGGCGAGACCCCGCTCGACACGGCGACGCGGGAGCTGGCGGAGGAGCTCGGCGTGCGCGGGGTGGCCCTGCACCCCCTCCTGGCCGTGGCGTGGGAGTCCGGGCCGGGCCCCGGACTCGGGGGGCCGGCGGGGCTGCGCTGCCACCTGTTCGGTTTCGAGGCCTTCTCCGACGGCCCGGTCCGCCATCAGCCGTCGGAGGTCGCGGAGGGCGGGTGGCGGACGAACGCCCAGCTCGCAGCGCTGCTCACCGACCCGGCACAGCCCTTCGCCCCGGACTCGCGCGTCCTCGCCGAGCACTTCCTCGCGACGCTCGGAGAACGCGGACGGCACCCCCGCTGAGCGGAGGTGCCGTCCGTGGACGTGCCGGGGTCTCAGAAGTTGATCATGTGGCCGGCCAGGCCGTGGATCGCCTCCTGCAGCGCCTCCGAGAGCGTCGGGTGCGCGTGCACGTTGCGCGCGAGCTCGGTGGCGGTCAGGTCCCACTTCTGGGCCAGGGTCAGCTCGGGCAGCAGCTCGGTGACCTCCGGGCCGATCAGGTGGCCGCCGAGCAGCTCGCCGTAGGTCTCGTCGGCGATGAGCTTGACGAACCCGCCCGGGTCGGCCAGGCCCTGCGCCTTGCCGTTCGCGGTGAACGGGAACTGCGCGACCTTGACCTTCCAGCCGTTCTCCTCGGCCAGGTCCCGGGCCTGCTGCTCGGTGTAGCCGAAGCTCGCGACCTGCGGCTGGCAGAAGGTCGCCCGCGGCATCATCGCGTAGTCGAGCTCCTGCGTCTCCGCGCCCGCGAGCGTCTCCGCGGCCACGACGCCCTGTGCCTCGCCGACGTGCGCGAGCATCAGCTTGGCCGTGACGTCGCCGATGGCGTAGATGTGCGGCACCGAGGTGCGCATGAAGTCGTCGATCTTGATGGCGCCGCGCTCGGTCAGCTCGACACCGGTCTTGTCGAGGCCGTAGCCCTCGACCCGCGGCTGGAAGCCGATCGCCTGGATGACCTTGTCGGCCTGCAGGTCCCGGGTGCCCTTGGCGTCGGAGACGGTGACGGTGACCTGGTCGCCCGAGTCGTCGATCTTCTCGACCTTCGTGCTGGTCAGCACGTCGACGCCGAGCTTCTTGTAGCGCTTGCCGAGCTCCTTCGACACGTCGGCGTCCTCGAGCGGGAGCAGCCGGTCGAGGAACTCGACGATGGTGACCTTCACGCCGTAGTTCGCCAGCACGTAGGCGAACTCGACGCCGATCGCGCCGGCGCCGGCGATGATCACGCTGCCGGGCAGGTCACGGGTGGTGATCTGCTCCTCGTAGGTGACCACGCGCTCGGACAGCGAGGTGCCCGGCAGCAGCTTGGTGGTGGCGCCGGTGGCGATGATGCAGTTCTCGAACTCCACGGTCTCGGTGCCGCCGTCGGTGAGCGCGACCTCGATCGTGTTCGGGTCGACGAACGTGCCCCGGCCGTCGAACTCCGTGATCTTGTTCTTCTTCATCAGGAAGTGGACGCCCTTGACCCGGCCGTCCGCGACCTGGCGGCTGCGGTCGAACGCCGCGCCGTAGTCGAACGAGACCTCCCCGCTGATGCCGAAGGTCTTCTGCTCCTTCGTGACGATGTGCGCGAGCTCGGCGTTGCGCAGCAGGGCCTTCGACGGGATGCACCCGACGTTCAGGCAGACACCGCCCCAGTACTTCTCCTCGATGACCGCCACGCTCTTGCCGAGCTGCGCAGCGCGGATCGCTGCCACGTAACCACCGGGACCGGCACCGAGTACGACGACGTCGAAGCGAGACATGCCACCAGCCTAGGACGCCGGGGCCGCGCAGGTCGGGCCCGGTCCCGCCGGGCCCCACCGGTGCGATCCGGCGCACATCCGGCGGCGTGCCGGACGACCCTCATCCGGCCTCCGGGCAGGCCTCCTCGCCCGCCTGCGCCGGCGCCGGGCACGCCTTGTCGTCCCCCGCGGGCCAGACGGGCCGGTCGGTCAGGTGGGCGACGAGCGTCTCGCTGACGTCGCGCAGCGCCGCGGCCTGCTCGGGCGTCAGGGCGTCGAACAGCAACGAGCGGACGGTCTCCACGTGTCCCGGTGCGGCGGTCTCCAGGGCGGCCAGGCCGGCGTCGGTCAGTCGCGCCCACGCGCCCCGGCGGTCGGTCTCGCAGGCGGTGCGTTCGACCCAGCCCGCCTCCTCCAGCCGCGCGACCGCGTGCGACAGCCGGCTGCGCGAGGACAGCGAGGTGTCGGCGAGCCTGCTCATCCGCAGGGTGCGGTCGGGCGCCTCGGACAGCCGGACCAGGATCTCGTAGTAGCCGTGCGGCATCCGCGCCTCGTTCTGCAGCTGGCGCTCGACGCGCTCGAACAGCAGGCGCTGGGCGGTCAGGAAGGCCCGCCACGTGCGCTGCTCCTCGTCGTCGAGCCAGCGGGTGTGCGCCACGTCACTTCTCCTATGGTTGAACACTCAACTCAACAGCACTATGGTCGCTCTCAACACCTGAGAGTTCAACCAAAACTTCCTGGAGGGTCACGATGACCGCAGCCACCACCCAGATCCCCGGCTACGTCGTGGGGACGTGGGACATCGACCAGGTCCACTCGGACGTCTCCTTCTCCGTGCGCCACATGATGGTCAGCAAGGTCAAGGGTCGCATCGCCCAGTTCGGCGGCACCATCGAGACCGCCGAGCGCTTCGAGGACTCGAAGGTCACCGCGACGCTCGACGCCACCTCCATCGACACCAACAACGAGCAGCGCGACGGGCACATCAAGTCCGCCGACTTCTTCGAGACCGAGAAGTACCCGGAGTGGACCTTCGTCTCCACCGGGATCGAGGCCGACGGCTCGGACTACAAGCTCAACGGTGACCTCACCATCAAGGGTGTCACCAAGCCCGTGTCGCTGTACCTGGAGATCGGCGGCTTCGGCCCCGACGCCTACGGCGGCACCCGCGCCGGCTTCACCGCCACCACCACCATCAACCGCAACGACTTCGGCGTCGACATCTCGATGCCGATGGACGGCGGCGGCGTGGTCGTCGGCGAGAAGGTCCAGCTGACCCTCGAGATCGAGGCCGTGCTCCGCACCGCCTGATCGGCTCGCTCCTGCGGAAGGCCCGTCCACCGGTGTCAGGTGGGCGGGCCTCCGCCGTTCTCCCGGGCTTTCGCTCCTGTTCCCGTCGGAGGGGGGCGGTAGCGTCGCGGCCGTGAGCTACCGGGAGCTGGCCCCGCCCGCGCCGTTGCGCGGCCTGGTCGAGTGCCTGTGGGCCACCGGGAGCGCGGAGTCCGCAGCGCCCACCCGGGTACTGCCCGACGGGTGCATGGACCTGCTCGTCGACGAGGCCGGCGGGCTCTCGGTCGCCGGCCCGGACACCACGGCGTTCCTCGCGCGCGGCACCTGGGTGGGCGGCCTGCGCTTCCACCCCGGTGTGCTGCCGCGCCTGCTCGGAGTCCCGGCCGGCGAGCTGCGCGACAGCCGCGTCGCCCTGGACGACGTCTCCCCCGCTGCCGCGCGTCTCGGGAGCCGCGTCCTGGGGAGCCTGCGCGGCCCGGTCCCCGAGGCCGGGGTCGGTGTCGCGG
Organism: Pseudonocardia kujensis; assembly: GCF_021283305.1. GTDB lineage: Bacteria > Actinomycetota > Actinomycetes > Mycobacteriales > Pseudonocardiaceae > Pseudonocardia > Pseudonocardia kujensis. The sequence goes on along the minus strand of NZ_JAJSOK010000004.1, from coordinate 90,877 downwards.
TCGGAGTCGGGGTCGGGGTGACAGGCGGCGCCGGGCCCACGCGCACGGTCGCTGCGGGCCCGCTCTTCCGGCTGGCCACCGAGCTGGCCGCGGGCGAGCCGAGGCGGGAGACGGCGCCGTGGAGCCTCCCCGCCCTGGGGTCGATCACGGCGCGGCTCGGTGCGGGCGCGGCCGTCGGTGCGGTGGCCGCGGAGCTGGGATGGTCCACGCGCTCGCTGACCCGGCACTGCACCGCCGTCTACGGCTACGGCCCCGCCGTCCTGCGCCGGGTCCTGCGGTTCCGCGCCGCGGCCACGCTCCTGCACGCGGGCCTCGCACCCGCGGAGGTCGCCGCCCGTACCGGCTACGCCGACCAGCCCCACCTCTCCCGCGAGGTCCGTGCCCTCGCCGGCGTCCCCGCGAGCGCACTCCGCCCGGCGCGTTCGTGACCAGCAGGAGCCGAGGGCCCGATCTGGTCCCCGGAGGCGGCCGTCAGCTCCTCACGATCGCGGGATCAGGTCGTGGGCAGGGCGGCGAACAGGTCGACGGGGTTGCCGTCGGGGTCGCGGACCGTGGCGTAGCGCTGCCCCCAGAAGGCGTCGAACGGCTCGCGCTCCGAGGGCGCGCCCGCGGCGGTGAGGGTGGCGTGGGCGGCGTCGACGTCCGCAGGCGTGTCGTACCCGAACGCGAGTGCGAGCCGGCCCTCCCCCGTCGGCGGCGCGAAGTCGGGGGTGAAGCTCGCGATCGTGGCCTCGGTGTCCAGGGCCAGGCGGTTGCCGCCCGGCAGCGGCAGGTCGACGTGCGGCTGGTCCTCCGCCCCGGCGGGCACGTCCAGGCCGAGCGCCCGGTAGAAGGCCAGCGCCTTCACCAGGTCGGCGGTCACGATCTCGAAGAGGGTGCTGGTGGGTCGAGGTGTCGGTCGCGGTCCCATGCCGGCCACGCTACGAACGCCGCCCACCCGCCGTCGTGAACGGATCGGCCACGCTCGGTCCCCGGCAGCGCGCGAGGCCCCGCCCGGCGGACCGGGCGGGGCCTCGTGAGTGCTGCCTTGCTGCGTCGCCTACAGGTACTGGCCGGTGTTCGACGCGGTGTCGATCGCGCGGCCGGTGGCCTCGTTCTTGCCGGTGACCAGCGTGCGGATGTAGACGATCCGCTCGCCCTTCTTGCCCGAGATGCGGGCCCAGTCGTCCGGGTTGGTGGTGTTGGGCAGGTCCTCGTTCTCGGCGAACTCGTCGACGATCGCGGACAGCAGGTGCGCGACCCGCACGCCGCGCTGCCCGGTCTCGAGGACCGACTTGATCGCGGACTTCTTCGCCCGGTCGACGATGTTCTGGATCATCGCGCCCGAGTTGAAGTCCTTGAAGTACAGGGTCTCCTTGTCACCGTTGGCGTAGGTGACCTCGAGGAACCTGTTCTCCTCCGACTCGTCGTACATCCGCTCCACGACGCGCTGGATCATCGCGTCGACGCAGGCCTTGCGGTTGCCGCCGAACTCGGCCAGGTCCTCCTCGTGGACCGGCAGCGTGTTGGTGATGTACTTCGAGAAGATGTCCTGCGCCGCCTCCGCGTCGGGCCGCTCGATCTTGATCTTCACGTCCAGGCGGCCGGGCCGCAGGATCGCGGGGTCGATCATGTCCTCGCGGTTCGACGCGCCGATGACGATGACGTTCTCGAGGCCCTCGACACCGTCGATCTCGGCCAGCAGCTGCGGCACGATCGTGGTCTCGACGTCCGACGACACACCGGAGCCACGGGTCCGGAAGATCGAGTCCATCTCGTCGAAGAACACGATCACCGGGGTGCCTGCCGACGCCTTCTCGCGCGCCCGCTGGAAGATCAGCCGGATGTGCCGCTCGGTCTCGCCGACGAACTTGTTGAGCAGCTCCGGGCCCTTGATGTTGAGGAAGAACGCCCGGCCCTCGTTGGGGTCGTCGCCCCGCTGGGCCGCGATCTTCTTGGCCAGCGAGTTGGCGACAGCCTTCGCGATCAGCGTCTTGCCGCAGCCGGGAGGGCCGTAGAGCAGCACACCCTTGGGCGGGCGCAGCTCGTACTCGGTGAACAGCTCGGAGTGCAGGAACGGCAGCTCCACGGCGTCGCGGATCTGCTCGATCTGCTTGAACAGGCCGCCGATGTCCTCGTAGCCGACGTCCGGGACCTCCTCCAGCACGAGGTCCTCGACCTCGGCCTTCGGCACCCGCTCGTACGCGTAGCCGGCCTTGGTGTCGACCAGCAGGGAGTCGCCCGGCTTGAGCGGCACGAAGTTCGGGTCGGACTCGTCGAACAGGGGGGCGGCGAGCCAGACGACCCGCTCCTCGTCCGCGTGTCCGACGACCAGCGCGCGGCCGGCCAGGCCGTCGAGCGGCTCGGCGAGGACCTCGCGCAGGCCGCAGACCTCGCCGATCTTCTCCCAGTCGCCGGCCTCGACGACCGTGAGCGCCTCGTTCAGCCGCACGGACTGCCCGCTGCGCAGGGTGTCGAGCTCCACCGCCGGGGAGACGGCGACACGCATGCGCCGGCCGGAGGTGAAGACGTCGACGGTGTTGTCCTCGTAGGACGTGAGGTAGACGCCGTAGCCGCTCGGGGGCTGTGCCAGGCGGTCGACCTCCTCGCGGAGCGCGACGAGCTGGGAGCGCGCTTCCTTGAGGGTCTCGGTGAGCTTCTCGTTGCGCGCGCTGAGCTGGGAGAGCCTGCTGGCGGACTCGGCGAGCCGCTGCTCGAGCAATCGCGCGTGCCGGGGGGATTCGGTCAGCTTGCGCCGCAGCATCGCGACTTCTTCTTCGAGGTAGCGGATCTGTGCCGCCGCCTCCGCCGGGGACAGGGCCCCGCCGTCGCCTGGCTGGTGAGTGCCGGGACCGTCGTCGTAGGGGTTCACGGCATCCTCCCTCCGTGTTCCGTTTCCATACGGTACCCGTAGACGTCGCCCACGGCGGTGAGGCGATCTGGTGATCCGTCACTCACGCGGACGGCACCTTGACGCCACCGGAGTGTCTGGTTCCCGTAATCGGGCGGTTCTAACGGCGGGACCGAACGCCCTCAGCGACTGGTCGGTCTGCGCTGGGGTCGGGGCGGGACCACGCCGTCGGCGAGCCGGCGGGCGGTCACCAGGAACGCTGTGTGACCGATCATGCGGTGCTCGGGGCGAACGGCCAGCCCGACCACGTGCCACGGCCTGATCAGGGATTCCCACGCCTGCGGCTCCGTCCAGCACTGCATCTCGCGGAGCTTCTCGACGAGCGTCGACAGCTGCGTGGTGGTCGCGACGTACCCCACGAGGACACCGCCGGGAATCAGGGCGTCACGCACCGTCTCGAGCTGTTCCCAGGGCGCGAGCATGTCCAGGATCGCGCGGTCGGCGGGCTCGGCGCGCCCGTCGTGGGTCGCAAGATCACCGAGGCGCAAGGTCCAGTTGGGTGGCGTGTCGCCGAAGAACCGTCGCACATTGCGTTCGGCGTGTTCGGCGTGATCGGGGCGGATCTCGTAGGAGACCACCGAACCGGTGGGGCCGACGGCCTGGACCAACGAACAGGTCAGCGCCCCGGACCCGGCGCCCGCCTCGAGCACCCGCGCGCCCGGGAAGATGTCGCCCCACACGAGGATCTGCGCCGCGTCCTTCGGGTAGATCACGGCGGCGCCGCGGGGCATGGACAGGACGTAGTCGGCGAGCAGGGGCCGGAGCGCGAGGTAGGGCGTGTTGGCCGCGGAGTGGACGACGGACCCCTCCGGCTCGCCGATCAGGTCGTCGTGCGCCAGGGCGCCACGATGGGTGTGGTAGGTGCCGCCCGCCTCGAGGACGACCGTGTACTTGCGGCCCTTGGGGTCGGTGAGCTGCACCCGGTCCCCCTCGCGGAAGGGACCGCCGCGGGCCCGGAACCCCGCTGCCTCGCCGGCCCCGAGCGCGACCCCGGCGTCGACGGGCTCCGGGTCGGTGTCGACCAGCTCGGTGTCGACCAGCTCGGTGTCGACCGGCTCCGTGTCGACGGGCTCCGTGTCGACGGGCTCCGTGTCGACGGGCTCCGGGTCGACGCGCTCCGGGTCGACCGGTTCCCCGTCGACGGGCTCCGGCCGAGCGGTCCCGTCCGTGTGCTCGGCGGGGTCGGTGGGGTCCGGGGCACGGAGCTCGGCACGGAGATCGGAGTCGGGCACGGGGCGCAACGCTACTTCCCCCGCGCCCGCCGGTTCCGTGCGGCCGCCCGGGACTGTCGGTGGGCTCGCCTAGCCTGACGGGCGTGAACGAGCAGGCGGGCATCCCCGCGACCGTGCCGGCCCTGGGCGTCCCGGGTACGGGGTCCGCGGCGGACGCGGCGGACGCGGCGGAGCCGGCCGAGGAGCGCCGTCGCCCGGCCCTCTCCCCGTCGCGCGCCGCGGACTTCAAGCAGTGCCCGCTGCTCTACCGCTTCCGCGCCGTGGACCGGCTGCCCGAGGCGCCGAGCCCCGCCGCTCTGCGCGGCACCCTGGTGCACGCGGTGCTGGAGCGGCTGTTCGATCTCCCGGCCGCCGAGCGCGTCCCGGCCCGGGCGAAGGCGCTCGTCGGTGCGGTGTGGGCGGAGATCGCCGCCGAGGCGCCGGAGCTCGCGACGGCGGTGGCCGAGGAGCTGCGGGAGCGCGGGACGGCCGCGGGACCCGCAGGACCCGCGGGCCCCACGGATCCCCCGGATCCCGGCGAGACCCCGCAGCCCGGCGAGAGCGTGGGGTCCTCGGAGCCGGTCGACCCGCTCCCCGGCTGGCTCGCCTCGGCCGAGGCCCTGCTCGACACCTACTTCGCCCTGGAGGACCCGCGCTCCTTCGAGCCGCAGTCCCGGGAGCTGCTCGTGGAGACGGAGCTGGGCTCCGGGGTGCCGCTACGGGGCTACCTCGACCGGCTCGACGTCGATGCCGAGGGCGGGCTGCGCATCGTCGACTACAAGACGGGCGCGGCGCCGCGGGAGGCGTCCGAGGCGCGGGCGCTGTTCCAGATGAAGTTCTACGCGCTCGCCCTGCTCGAGCTGCGCGGCACCGTGCCCGAGCAGCTGCGGCTGGTGTACCTCGGCGAGGGCGGCGAGGAGCTGACGTACCGCCCCGAGGCCGGGGAGCTGCGCCGCTTCCAGCGGATCCTGGAGGCTATCTGGGCGGCGATCCGCGAGGCGGACCGCACCGGCGACTTCCGCCCGCGGCGTGGGCCGGGCTGCGCGTGGTGCGCACACCGCGCGCTGTGTCCCGCCTGGGACGGCACACCGCCGCCCTACCCCGGCTGGCCCGAGCTCCGCGCCGCGTCCACCCCGGCGGGCAGCCCCGCCTCCCCGCCGGTGTCCGGCCCCGGCTCCGCCTCCGTTGCCGGCCCCGCACACGGGGACGCACACGGTGGCGAGGCATCATCGGCCGCGTGAGCGAGGAGCCCTTCTACCGAATCGTCGACGAGAGCGCGGGCCGCTACCACGCGACGATGTCGACCGCCGGCCCGTGGTTCGCCGACGCCCAGCACCTCGGGCCGCCGTCGGCGCTGCTCGTGCGCGCCTTCGAGCGCTGCGCGCCCAGCAGGCCCGACGCTCCCCCGCTGCAGCTGTCCCGCTACACGATCGAGATCCTCGGCGTGGTCCCCGTCGGCGACCTGGAGGTGCGGGCCTGGATCGAGCGGCCGGGTCGGACGATCGAGATGCTGGCCGCCGAGATGACCGCGGGCGGGCGTGCGGTGCTGCGCGCCCGCGCCTGGCGCCTCGCGGTCGACGACACCTCGACCGCGGCCGTGGGCGCGGCCGCCCCGCTGCCGACACCCGAGCAGGCGGCACCGCAGGGCGAGCGGCCGCACGGGTGGCTCCCCGGCTACCTCGACGCCGTCGAGTGGCGCTGGCTCGACGGGAAGTGGGACGAGCCGGGGCCGGGCCGCGCGTGGGGCCGGTTGCGGGTGCCGGTGGTGGAGGGCGAGGAGGCCACGCCGCTGCAGACGCTGGCGGCGATCGCCGACTCGGCCAACGGCGTGGCGGCATCCCTGCCCGTGCAGGACTGGCTGTTCGTGAACACCGAGCTCAGCGTGCACCTGCACCGCCCGCCGACCGGCGCGTGGACGGGCATCGACGCCGCGACGGTGATCGGCCCGACCGGCACCGGGACCGTCACCGCGAAGCTGTTCGACGCCGACGGGCACGCCGGGCACATCAGCCAGGAGCTGACCGTCCGGCGTCGCTGAGCCCGGGAGAGCACCGAGAACGCAGGCGGTCCCGGCGGCGCACGCCGCCGGGACCGCTCACGCGATGCCCGGAACCGCCTCAGTACCGACTCAGTACCGACTCAGCACCGACTCAGCACCGATTCACTACCGGCTCGGTACCGACTCAGTACTGGCCGCCGTCGACCGCGCGGCAGGAGCGGATCTCCGAGGTCAGGATGGCCTTGGCGCCGAGGGCGGCGAGCTCGTCCATGACCCGGTTCGACGCCTGCTTGCGCACCATCGACCGCACGGCGACCCAGTCCGGGTCGGCCAGCGGCGCGATGGTCGGCGCCTGCAGACCCGGGGTGATCCCCTTGGCCGCCTCGAGCTTCTCCTTGGGGCAGTCGTAGTCGAGCATCAGGTACTGCCGGGCGTAGACGACGCCGCGGATCCGCTCGGTGAACACCCGCTTGAAGGCCTTGATCTCCTCGGGCTCCACGCGGTCCATCCGCGGCTCGCGCTCGATCAGCATGGCCTCGGACTCGGCGATCGGGTCGCCGATGACCTTCAGCCCGTGCTGGCGCAGCGTACGGCCGGAGGACACGACGTCGGCGATGGCGTCGGCCAGGCCGAGCTGCACGGAGATCTCCACCGCGCCGTCGAGCTTGATGATGGTGGCGCCGATCCGCTTGCCGGACAGGTGGGAGCGGACCAGCCGCGGGTACGACGTGGCGATCGTCCGCCCGTCGAGGTCCTCGAGCTTCCAGTCCTTGTCCTCCGGCGCGGCGAAGCGGAACTTCGAGGCACCGAAGCCCAGCTTGAGCACCTGCTGGACCTGGCTGCCGGACTCCTCCATGAGGTCGTGCCCGGTGATGCCGAGGTGCAGGTCGCCGGACCCGACGTAGGTCGCGATGTCCTTCGGCCGCAGGTAGAAGAACTCGATGCCGTTCTCGTCGTCGACCATGGACAGGTCGCGCGAGTCGGAGCGCTGCCGGTAGCCCGCCTCGCGCATCATCGTCGCGGCGGGCTCGGCGAGCGTGCCCTTGTTGGGAAGAGCGACGCGGAGCATGGGTGTGGCTTCCTTCGGGTGGGTACGGCTGGTGCCGGACGGGGCGGGGGTGGTCGTCGACACGGCGGAGCTCCCTACAGGTACTTGTAGACGTCCTGCAGGCCCAGCCCGCGCCCGAGCATGATCACCTGCGCGCGGTAGAGCAGCTGGGAGATCTCCTCGGCCAGCGCGGCGTCGTCCTCGTGCTCGGCGGCGATCCAGACCTCGCCCGCCTCCTCGAGGAGCTTCTTGCCCTGCGCATGGACGCCGGCGTCGAGCGCCTCGACGGTGGCCGACCCGGCGGGCCGGGTGGCGGCCTTCTCGCGGAGCTCCTCGAAGAGCTCGTCGAATGTCTTCACGTCCCTGCGATCCCTCTCCAGCCGACTCCTGCGCACCCAGTGTCGGGGGCGCTCCGCGCGGTCACGAACCGGATCGTCCGCGGTGAGGCCGCCGGACCACGGGATGCGCCGGGCGGTGGCGCCTCCGGACGGGTCACCCGGACGGATGCGCCGCTCGTCGCGCGTCCGACACGCCCGACGGTACTCCGCGGCCGCGGGCACCCGCCCGAGCGGCCGCATCAGGCCGCCTGCTGCTCCCGCACCTCGCGGTGCGCCGCGGCCAGGTCGGCGGCGGTGAGGCCCTCCAGCGTCGGCCGCACGACCCGGCCCCGACCGGGCGGGATCGGCACCTCGCAGGGGACGGCGAGCACCACCGCCCCGGAGGCCTCGGCCGCTGCGATCCCGGTCGGCGAGTCCTCCACCGCCAGGCAGTCCTCGGGCGCGAGGCCGAGCAGGTCGGCCGCGCGCAGGTACGGGTCCGGCGCCGGCTTGCCCCGGGGCACCTCGTCGCCGCAGACCGTGACGTCGAAGTGCTCCGCCCCGATCCCGACCAGCGCCTTGTCCGTGAGGTAGCGACCGGTGTTGGTGACCAGCGCGGTGGCGAGGCCCGCCTCCCGCACCGTCCGCAGCGCGGTCAGCGCGCCCGGCCGCCACGGGAGGCCGCCCTCGAACATCTCGGCGGTCCGCCCCACCAGCCGGCGCGCGGCCTCCTCGGCCAGCTCCGGCGTCGGCAGGACACCGGCCTCGCGGAACACGATCGCGAGGCTGCTGCGGAGGTTGCCGCCGAGGGTCTCCCGGCGCGCCTCGGCCGAGAGCTCGGTGCCGCCCAGCCAGCGCAGCACCTCCACGAGCGAGCGGTCCCACACCTTCTCGGAGTCGATCAGGGTCCCGTCCATGTCGAACAGGACCGCGGCGGGCCGCACGGCGTCGACGTCCGGACCCGGCAGGCGATCCTCAGCCGGCATTGAAGTACTTCGCCTCCGGGTGGTGCGCGATCAGCGCGTCGGTGGACTGCTCGGGGTGCAGCTGCAGCTCCTCGGAGAGCTGCACGCCGATCCGGCCGGGCTGCAGCAGGTCGACGATCTTGGTGCGGTCCTCGAGGTTCGGGCAGGCACCGTAGCCCAGCGAGTAGCGGGCGCCGCGGTAGCCCAGCGAGAAGAACTCGGTGACGTCGGCCGGGTCCTCCTCGGCGACCGTGCGACCGGTCGACCAGGTCAGCTCCTCGCGGATCCGCTTGTGCCAGTACTCGGCCAGGGCCTCGGTGAGCTGCACGCCCAGCCCGTGGACCTCGAGGTAGTCCCGGTAGGCGTCCTTCGCGAACAGCGCGTTCGCGTAGTCCGCGATGGGAGCGCCCATCGTGACCAGGTGCAGCGGCAGGACGTCGATCTCGCCGCGGGCCAGCGCGACCTCGCGCGGGCGCCAGAAGTCGGACAGGCACAGGTGCCGGTCGCGGCGCTGGCGCGGGAAGGCGAACCGGTACCGCTCCGGGGCGTCCGCGCGCGGCTCGGTGAGCACCAGCAGCGAGTCCTTCTCCGCGACGGCCGGGAAATACCCGTAGACCAGCGACGCGTGGGCCAGCACGCCCTCTGCGGTGAGCCGCTCGAGCCAGTACCGCAGGCGCGGCCGGCCCTCGGTCTCGACGAGCTCCTCGTACGAGGGACCCGACCCGCCCTTGGCCCCGCGCAGGCCCCACTGGCCCAGGAACAGGGCGCGCTCGTCGATCATCCCGCTGTACTCGGCCAGCGACACGCCCTTGACCACGCGGGTGCCCCAGAACGGCGGGGTCGGCAGCGGGTTGTCCAGCGCGACGTCCGACCGCTCCGGCAGCGGTCCCGCGGTCTCGGCCTCGGCGGCACGGCGCTTGGCCGCGATCCGCTTGGACCGCTCGTGCCGCTCCTTGCGCTCGGCGGCCCTGCGCTCCTCCTCCGGGTCGACGGCGGGGGCCAGGCCGCGCTTGCGGGCCATCGTCGCGTCCATCAGCCGGAGGCCCTCGAAGGCGTCCCGGGCGTAGGAGACCCGGCCGTCGTAGACCTCGGACAGGTCGTTCTCGACGTAGGAGCGGGTCAGCGCCGCCCCGCCGAGCAGCACGGGCAGGGTGTTCCCGCGGGAGTTCATCTCCTGCAGGTTCTCCTTCATCACCACCGTGGACTTGACCAGCAGCCCGCTCATGCCGACGGCGTCGGCGCGGTTCTCCTCGGCGGCCTGCAGGATCGTGGCGATGGGCTGCTTGATGCCCAGGTTGACGACCGTGTAGCCGTTGTTGCTCAGGATGATGTCGACGAGGTTCTTGCCGATGTCGTGGACGTCGCCCTTGACCGTGGCCAGCACGATCGTGCCCTTGCCGTCGTCGTCCGTCTTCTCCATGTGCGGCTCGAGGTGGGCGACGGCGGTCTTCATGACCTCGGCGGAGGCGAGCACGAAGGGCAGCTGCATCTGCCCGGAGCCGAACAGCTCGCCCACGGTCTTCATGCCGGCCAGCAGCGTGTCGTTGACGATCTCCAGCGGCGGGCGCGACCGCATCGCCTCGTCGAGGTCGGCCTCCAGCCCGTTGCGCTCGCCGTCGACGATGCGCCGCTCGAGCCGCTCGAACAGCGGCAGCGCGGCCAGCTCCTCGGCCCGCCCGGCCTTGGCCGACGACGCCGTGACGCCCTCGAACAGCTCCATGAACCGGTTGAGCGGGTCGTAGGGAGGGTGGGCATCGGGTCTGCGCCGGTCGTACACCAGGTCGAGCGCGACGGAACGCTGCTCGTCCGGGATCTTCGACATCGGCAGGATCTTCGCGGCGGACACGATCGCGGTGTCCAGCCCGGCGTTGACGGCCTCGTTGAGGAACACCGAGTTGAGCACCTGACGGGCCGCGGCGTTGAGCCCGAACGACACGTTGGACACGCCGAGCGTGGTCTGCACGTCGGGGAAGCGGCGCTTGATCTCCCGGATCGCCTCGATGGTCTCGAGGGCGTCCCGGCGGACCTCCTCCTGCCCGGTCGTGATCGGGAAGGTCAGCGTGTCGACGACGATGTCGGAGACCCGCATCCCGTGGTTCGTGGTCAGGTCCGTGATGAGCCGGTCGGCCACGCGGACCTTCCAGTCCCGGGTCCGGGCCTGGCCCTCCTCGTCGATGCACAGCGCGACCACCGCGCAGCCGTGCTCGCGGACCAGCTCCATCGTCCGCTGGAAGCGCGAGCCGGGGCCCGCGCCGTCCTCGTAGTTCACCGAGTTGACGATCGAGCGGCCACCGAGCAGCTCCAGGCCGGCCCGCAGCACCTCGGGCTCGGTCGAGTCCAGCATCACGGGCAGGGTCGAGGCGGTGGCCAGCCGGGAGGCCAGCTCGGTCATGTCCGCCACGCCGTCGCGCCCGACGTAGTCGATGCAGAGGTCGATCATGTGGGCGCCCTCGCGGGTCTGCTCGCGCGCGATCGCGACGCAGTCCTCCCAACGCTCCTCGAGCATCGCCTCGCGGAACTTCTTGGACCCGTTGGCGTTGGTCCGCTCCCCCACCATCAGCACGGAGGTGTCCTGGCGGAACGGCACCGGGGCGTAGAGCGACGACACGCCCGGCTCGGGGCGCGGCTTCCGCGCCGCGGGGGTGACCTGGCCGACCGCCTCGGCGACGGCCCGGACGTGCGCGGGCGTGGTGCCGCAGCAGCCGCCGACGAGCCGCAGGCCGTAGTCGCGGACGAACGTGGAGAGCGCCTCGGCGAGCTCCTCGGCCGAGAGCGGGTACTCGGCGCCGTTCGGGCCGAGGACCGGCAGGCCGGCGTTGGGCATCACCGACAGCGGCACGCGCGCCTGCTTGGACAGGGTGCGCAGGTGCTCGCTCATCTCGGCGGGGCCGGTGGCGCAGTTGAGGCCGATGAGGTCGATGCCCAGCGGCTCGAGCGCGGTGAGCGCCGCGCCGATCTCGGAGCCCAGCAGCATGGTGCCGGTGGTCTCGACGGTGACGCTGGTGATGACCGGGATGCGCCGGCCCTCGGCGGCCATCGCGCGCTGCACCCCGTGCACCGCCGCCTTGACCTGCAGCAGGTCCTGGCAGGTCTCGATGAGGAACGCGTCGGCCCCGCCGGCCAGCAGGCCGCGGCCGGTCTCGGTGTAGGCGTCGCGCAGCGTGGCGAAGCGCTCGTGGCCCAGCGTCGGCAGCTTCGTGCCCGGGCCGATGGAGCCGAGGACGTACCGCGGCCGGTCCGCGGTCGCGACCTCGTCCGCGGCCTCGCGGGCCAGGGCGGCACCGCGCTCGGAGAGCTCCCGGATGCGGTCGGCGATGCCGTAGTCGCCGAGGTTGGGCAGGTTGGCGCCGAAGGTGTTGGTCTCGACGGCGTCGGCCCCCGCCTCGAAGTAGGCCCGGTGGATCCCCCGCACGACGTCCGGACGGGTCGCGTTGAGGATCTCGTTGCAGCCCTCGAGCCCGGCGAAGTCGTCGAGGGTCAGCTCCACCCCCTGGAGCATGGTGCCCATCGCACCGTCGGCGATCACCACGCGCTGGTCCAGTGTCCCCAGGAGCGTGGTGTCGAAGCTGTGATCTGACGCGGCTGCGTTCACGGCTGACACCCCCTCAGGCTACCGGCGTCGCCCACCGGGCCCCTCGTGTTACCCGCACGCGCCGTAGGGTGGACGGATGAGCGAGCGAGAGCAGCGGGCGGGGGTGCCCTCGGATCTCCCGGATCTGGTCGACCCGGTCATGATCACGGCGTTCGAGGGTTGGAACGACGCCGGTGAGGCCGCCAGCTCCGCGCTGGAGCATCTCGAGCTGAGCTGGGACGCCGAGCCGCTCGGCTCGATCGACCCCGAGGACTACTACGACTTCCAGGTCACGCGGCCGCTGGTCCGGTTGGCGGGCGGCGTGACCCGGCGCATCGAGTGGCAGACCACCCGGCTCTCGACGGCCAAGCTCCCGGGCAGCGGCCGGCACGTCGTCCTCGTCAACGGGATCGAGCCGAACCTGCGCTGGCGCTCGTTCTGTGCCGAGCTGCTCGAGTACGTCGACCGGCTCGGGGTGACCAAGGTCATCAACCTCGGCGCCATGCTCACCGACGTCCCGCACACCCGGCCCACCCCGGTGCGGGGCACGGGCTACGACACGGCCTCGGCGAAGAAGATGGGCGTGGAGCCGTCGACCTACCAGGGCCCGACCGGGATCGTCGGGGTGTTCCACAGCCTCTGCATCGAGGCCGGGGTCCCCGCGTTGTCGTACTGGGCCGAGGTGCCGCACTACGTGTCGCAGGCCCGGGTGCCCAAGGCCGCCATCGCGCTGCTGCTGCGCGTCGAGGAGGCGCTCGACGTCGAGGTCCCGCTGGGCGGGCTGCCCGAGCAGGCCGAGGAGTGGGAGCGCACGGTCAACGAGATGGCCGACGCCGACGACGAGGTGCGCGAGTACGTGCGCCAGCTCGAGCAGCAGGCGGTCGAGGACGACGAGGACAAGCCGGTGAACCTGGCCGAGGCCAGCGGCGACGAGATCGCGGCCGACTTCGAGCGCTACCTGCGCCGGCGCGGCGGCCCCGGCGGCGGGAGCTGACCGGGGGCGCACCGCACACCGTGTCGCTCCGCCGGGCCGGGCTCTACCTCGGCGGCTTCCTCGGGCCGTTCGGAGGCGGGGTCACCACGGCCATGCTGCCCGAGCTGGGGGCGAGCTACGGCGTGTCCCCCGGCGCGGCGTCCGCCTCGCTCACGGCGTTCCTGCTGCCCTTCGCCGCGATGATGCTGGTCTCGGGCACGCTCGGCGAGCGCTGGGGCCGCAGCCGGACCGTCCGCGGCGCGTACCTCCTCTACGTGCTCTCCTCGCTGGCGTGCGTGCTCGCGCCGACCTGGACGCTGTTCCTCGGCGCGCGGGCGCTGCAGGGCGTGGCCAACGCCTTCACCACGCCGCTGCTCATGGCCGCGCTGGCCGCGTCGGTCGCGCCGGAGGCCCTCGGCCGGGCGCTGGGGTGGTACGGCTCGCTGCAGGCCGCGGGGCAGACGTCGGCACCGCTGGTCGGCGGGCTCGCGGCCGAGGTGGACTGGCACTACGCCTTCTACGGCGTCGCCGCGGTGGCACTGGCACTCGCGGCGGTGGGCATTCCCGCCGACGAGCGCGGGGCCACCAGGGCCCGCGTGCCGCTGCGCAGCGCCTGGACCCCGGCCGTGCTGCGGCTCGGGCTCATCGCCGCGCTGGGCTGGGGCTGCCTGGCGAGCCTCGGCTTCCTGGTCGCGCTGCGGCTGGTCGACGCCTTCACCCTCGACGCCGGCCCGCGCGGGCTCGCGCTCACCGGGCTCGGCGCCATGGGGATCGTCACGGCGCGGCTGGTGGGCGCTGGGGTCGACCGGCTCGGGGCGCGACGCTGCGTGCTGGCCGGGGCGGTGTCCGGCGGGGTGCTGCTGGCCGGCGTCGGCCTGGCCCCCGTGCTGTGGCTGCTCGTGGCGTGCTGGGCGCTGGCCGGGATCTCCAGCCAGCTCATCCTCGTGGGCGTGAACGCGCTGGTGCTGAGCCGGGAGGGCCGCAACCGCGGCGGGGCCGTGTCGGTGGTGCAGTCCCTCCGGTTCTTCGGCGCGGCCGCCTCCCCCGCGGCGCTCCCGCCCGTGTACCACGCGGACCCGCTGGCGGCGTTCCTCGTTCCGGCCGGCGTGCTCGCCCTCGTCACGCCGCTGGCCCTGCCCCGCCGGGGCCCGGCCGAGAACCCGCCCGACACGACGGACGGCACCCTGGCGCCCTGAGCCGAGGCGCGGGGTGCCGTCCGCCGGCCGTCAGAGGGCGATGCCGAGCAGCGCGTCGATCGCGGTGCGGGCGATACCGGGGGCGACGGTGTCGGTGCCCCGCCGCTGCAGCGCCTCGTCGGCCCAGGCGTCGACGGCGGCCAGGGCGCGCGGGGTGTCCAGGTCGTCCGCCAGGTGCTCGCGCAGGCTCGCGACCAGCCCGGTCGCGTCGGGCGCGGCGTCGAGGGAGACGGCCTCGCGCCAGCGGGCGAGCCGCTCCTGGGCGTCGGTGAGCAGGTCCTCGGTCCAGGCCCGGTCCTCGCGGTAGTGCCCGGAGAGCAGCGCGGCGCGGACCGCGCTCGGGTCGACGCCGGCGGAGCGCAGCTTCGAGACGAACACCAGGTTGCCGCGGGACTTCGACATCTTCTCGCCGTCGAGCCCGATCATGCCGGTGTGCACGTAGTGCCGGGCGAACGGGTGGTCGCCGGTCAGCGCCTCGGCGTGGGCCGCGCCGCACTCGTGGTGCGGGAAGATCAGGTCCGAGCCGCCGCCGTTGAGGTCGATCTGGGTGCCGAGCCGGTTGAGCGCGATGGCCGCGCACTCGACGTGCCAGCCCGGGCGCCCGCGCCCCAGGTCGGAGTCCCACGCCGGCTCGCCGGGCCGCTCCATCCGCCAGAGCAGCGCGTCGACCGGGTTGCGCTTGCCGGGACGGTCCGGGTCGCCGCCGCGCTCGCGGGACAGCCGGACCATCGTCTCCTCGTCGTAGGTCGACTCGTAGCCGAAGTGGCCCGTGGCGGCGGAGTCGAAGTAGACATCGGGGTACTCGGGGTCGTCGATCCGGTACGCCGCCCCGTTGACCAGCAGCTTCTCGACCAGCTCGGCGATCTCGGGGATGGCCTCGACCGCCCCGATGTAGTCCCGCGGCGGCAGGACCCGCAGGGCCTCCATGTCCTCGCGGAACAGCGCGGTCTCGCGCATGCCCAGCACCACCCAGTCGTCCTGGTCGCGCTCGGCGCGCTCGAGCAGCGGCTCGTCGATGTCGGTGACGTTCTGGACGTAGTGCACCTGGTGGCCGAGGTCCCGCCAGAGCCGGTTGACCAGGTCGAACGCCAGGTAGGTGGCCGCGTGGCCGAGGTGCGTGGCGTCGTACGGGGTGATCCCGCAGACGTACATCGTGGCGGTGGCGCCGGGCGCGGTCGGCCGGACCCGCGCGGTCGAGGTGTCGTACAGGCGGAGCGGCGGACCGCTCCCCTCGAGCACGGGGAGGTCGACGGAGGCCCAGGTCTGCATGCCGTCCACACTAAATGCTCACGGGGGGTGCTCCGGCCCGTCGCCCGCCACGGTCACACCGCGCGGGCCCGCGCGACGAACGTGAACCGGTCCCCGCGGTACACCGACCGGGTCCACTCGACGGGCCGGCCGTCGGCCGTGTGGCTCAGCCGCCGGACGAGCAGCAGCGGGTGGCCGGTGTCGACCGCGAGCAGCTCGGCCTCGCGCGGATCGGCGAGCCGGCTCTGGACGGCGTCCTGCACGCGGTCGACCCCGCGCCCGTACGCCTCGCGCAGGGTGGCGTAGAGCGATCCCCGCGCCTCCAGCTCCGCCGCGAGCCCGGGCAGGTCGCCGGCCAGCCGCGCGGTCTCCAGGGCCAGGGGAACGCCGTCGACCAGCCGGACCCGCTCCACGACGTGCACCGGTTCTCCGGCGGTGAGGCCCAGCCGACCGGCGGTCTCGGCGTCGGCCGGCTCGGTGCGGACGTCGAGGATCCGGTTGGCCACCCGTTCGGGCCCCAGGTCGTCGGTGAAGGACGTGAGCTGCTGGACCTCGACGAGCAGCGGCTCGGCGATGTACGTGCCGCTGCCCTGCGTGCGGTCCAGCCGCCCCTCGGTGACCAGCTCCGCGATGGCTTGCCGCACCGTGGTCCGGGACGTGTCGAACCGCTCGGCGAGCTCGCGTTCGGTCGGCAGCGCGGTGCCCGGCGTCCCGGCCTCGACCAGGCCCAGCAGGGCCTGTTTCACCGTCCAGTACCGCGGCACCCGCACGACGCCCCCTTGACGCTGGGATTGGTCTATGCCAACCTACCAGGCATCACTTTGGTATAGACCAATCAGTGGCGATCCAATCAGTGTCGATCACAAGGGGCACGAGCGTGGGATTCATCGGGGAACTGCGCGGCTCGTCGAGGCTGGGGCTGCTCGTCGCCGCCTCCGCCGCGACCGTCGGCGTCATCTACGGCTACGACCAGTCGAACATCGCCGGCGCGCTGCTGTTCATGACGAAGGACTTCGGCCTGAGCACGCACCAGCAGGAGCTGGTGACCACGGCCGTCGTCGTGGGCCAGATCCTCGGCGCGCTGGGCGGCGGCGCGCTGGCCAACCGGATCGGCCGCAAGCCGGCGATGATCGGCGTCGCGGCGACCTTCGGGCTGTTCTCGCTGCTCTCGGCGCTGGCGGTGAGCGTGCCGATGCTGCTGGTCTCGAGAGTGCTGCTGGGCCTGACGATCGGCGTGTCCATCGTGGTCGCGCCGGTGTTCGTGGCGGAGTCCTCCCCCGCCCGGGTCCGCGGCGGGCTGCTCGTGCTCTACCAGGTGGCCACCGTCGTCGGGATCATCGCCGGCTACCTCGTGGCCTGGGCCCTGGCCGGGAGCGGCAGCTGGCGCTGGATGCTCGGCCTCGCCGCGGTGCCGGCTGCGCTGGTCACGCTGATGATCGTGCGCCTGCCCGACACCGCCCGCTGGTACGCGATGCGCGGGCGGCTCGCCGAGGCCCACGCCGTGCTCGAGCGCCTCGACCCGGGTGCCGACGCCGACGCCGCGCTGGCCGACATCACCACCGAGTCCGGTGAGACCCGCCGCCGCGGCGTGTGGCGGGAGATGCTGCGCAAGCCCTACCTGCGCGCGACGCTGTTCGTGGTCGGGCTCGGCTTCTTCATCCAGATCACCGGCATCAACGCGATCGTCTACTACTCGCCGAGGATCTTCGAGGCCATGGGCTTCACCGGCGACGCGGCCCTGCTCGGCCTGCCCGCGCTGGTGCAGGTGGCCGGCCTCGTCGCCGTCGTCGGGTCGCTGGTGACGGTGGACCGGATGGGCCGGCGCCCGGTGCTGCTCGGCGGCATCGCGATCATGGTGCTGGCGAACGTGCTGCTCATCGCGGTGTTCGCGACGGGCGGCGGCACGGTCCTCGGCTTCATCGGGCTCGTGCTGTTCACCGTGGGCTTCACGTTCGGGTTCGGCTCGCTGGTGTGGGTCTACGCGGGCGAGGCCTTCCCCTCCCGGCTGCGCTCGCTCGGCGCCAGCACGATGTTGACCGCGGACCTGCTGGCCAACGCGGTGGTCGCGGCGGTGTTCCTCACCCTGCTCGACGGGCTCGGCGGTGTGGGGACGTTCGTGGTGTTCGGGGTACTCGCCCTGCTGGCGATGGTGTTCGTGCACCGCTACGCGCCGGAGACCCGGGGCCGGGAGCTGGAGGAGATCCGGCAGTACTGGGAGAACGACGGCCGGTGGCCGGCCGCCACGAGCCCTGCCGGCACGAACCCGGCCGTCACGGACGGCACGGAGCGGGAGGCCACGCGATGACCGACCTGCTCGCCCTGGACATCGGCGGCTCGACGACGCGGGCGCTGCGCTGCACCGACGGGCGGCGCCGGACCTCGGAGACCGGCTCGGCCAACCTCGCCTCGGTGGGCGACGCCGAGGCCGGGCGCCGGCTCGACGCGGCCTTCGCCGGGCTCGGCGACCTCGCCGGCGTCGAGGCGGTGTGCGCCGGCGCCGCGGGCGCCGACTCCCCCGCCACCGTCGCGCGGCTGACCGCCCTGCTGGCCGAGCGTGTCCCGCACGCCCGGGTGCTGGTCGTGCACGACACCCAGCTGATGCTGGCGGCGGCCGGGCTCGACGCGGGCGTCGTGCTGATCTCCGGGACCGGCTCGGTCGCCTGGGGACGGCGGCCCGACGGCGGGCATTTCCGCGCCGGCGGATGGGGCTACCTGCTCGGGGACGAGGGCAGCGGCTGGTGGGTGGCCCGCGAGGCCGTCCGGCACGCGCTCGCCCGGCACGACCGGGGCCTGCCGCACGACGCCGTGACCGCGGCCCTGCTCGACGGCTGCGGGCTGGGGGGCTGTGCCGAGCTGCTCGACCACGTGTACGGCCGGCCCGACCGCCGGTACTGGGCCGCTCGCGCCGACGCCGTCGCCGGGCTCGCTCCCGAGGACCCGGCCGCGAACGCGATCCTCGGCCGTGCCGCCGACGCCCTCGCCGGCCTCGCCCGCTGTGTGCTCGACCGGCTCGACCTGGCCGGACCGGTCGTGCTGGGCGGCGGGTTCGCCGTACACCGCCCGGTGCTGCAGCGCATGGTCCGCGACCGGCTGCCCGGCGTGGACCTGCAGGTCCTGCGCACCGACCCCGTCCTCGGCGCGCTGCACCTCGCACGCGCCCTCGTGGGTGCCCCGGAGATCCCGGCCGGCGCCGTTCCCGTCCTGGAGGAGATCCCGTGACCACGACCCTCGGCGGCCCCGGCGCGCTGATGGCCTCGGAGACCGCCGAACAGCCCACCGTGTGGCGGCGGCTGCTCGCCGAGTCCGGCCCGTCCGGCGCCTCCGGGGTCGACGCGGCGGCCGCGCTCGTGCGCCGCCGGTCCCCCCGCTTCGTGCTGCTGGTCGCCCGCGGGACCAGCGATCACGCCGCCCTCTACGCGAAGTACCTGGTCGAGATCACGCTCGGGCTGCCCGCGGGCCTCGTCTCGCCGTCGACCTTCACCGCCTACGGCGCCCGCCCGGACCTGCGGGACGTGCTGATGATCGCCGTGAGCCAGTCCGGCGGGTCCCCCGACCTGCTCCGCACGCTCGAGGTCGCGAAGGCCGGCGGGGCGCTCACCGTGTCGGTGACCAACAACGCGGGATCCGCCCTGGCCACCACGGCCGACGCGCACGTCGACGTCCTCGCCGGGCCGGAGCGGGCCGTCGCCGCCACCAAGTCCTACACGGCCCAGCTGCTGGCGTTGTCCCTGTTGCTCGACCGGGTCCACGGGGGCCCTGGTGTGGCGGACGGGCTGCCCGACCTCGGCGACGAGGTGCTGAGCCGTGACGCCGAGATCGCCGCCCTCGCGACGCGGTACCGCTTCGCCGAGCGGATGATCACGACCGGGCGCGGCTACTCGTACCCGACCGCGCGCGAGGCGGCGCTGAAGCTGATGGAGACCGCGTACGTCTCGGCGCAGGCCTTCTCCGGGGCCGACCTGCTGCACGGGCCGCTCGCGCTGGTGGAGCCGCGGGTCCCGGTGCTGGCGGTGGTCTCCGCGGGCCCGGGCGGCGAGGCCTTCCGCCCGGTGCTCGACGCCCTGGCGGAGCGGCGGGCGGACGTCCTGACCGTCGGGAGCGCCGGGGCGGGGATCGTGCTCCCGGAAACCGCCGACGCGCTCGCCCCGCTGCTGGAGATCCTGCCCTTCCAGCTGCTGGCCCGGCACGTCGCCGTCGACCGCGGCGGCGACCCGGACGCGCCGCGGGGGCTGCGGAAGGTCACGGAGACGCTGTGAGGCCGTCCTCCCCCGCGAGCGGCCACCGCCCCGCACGTCACCGGGTGGGCGGCGACGTCGTGATCCTCGCCGCCGACACCGTCGTCCTGCCCGGCTCGTGCGGTCCCGGCTGGGTCGGTCTCGCAGGCGGGCGCATCGTCGCGACCGGGATCGGCCGCCCGCCGCGGCCGGCGGACCGGGACCTGGGCGCGGCCGTCGTCGTGCCCGGGTTCGTGGACCTGCACGTGCACGGCGGGGGCGGCGCCGCCTACACGACCGGCGATCCGGAGGAGGCCGCCCGCGCGGTGGCCTTCCACCGCGCGCGCGGCACCACGACCACGCTCGCCTCGCTGGTCACGGCCACGCCGGAGGTGCTGCGGCGGGCGGTCGCGGCCCTCGCCGGGCTGGTGCAGGAGGGCGAGATCGCCGGCGTGCACCTCGAGGGTCCGTGGCTCGCCGAGGGCCGGTGCGGCGCCCACGACCCGGCCCTGCTGCGCGACCCGGATCCGGCCGAGCTCGACGCCCTGCTGGGCACCGGTGCGGTCCGGATGGTCACGCTGGCGCCGGAGCGGGAGGGCGGGCTCGACGCCGTCCGGCGGGTGGCGGGGTCGGGTGCGCTCGCCGCCGTCGGGCACACCGACGCGGGGTACGCCCTGGTCCGGGAGGCGATCGAGGCCGGAGCCCGGGTCGGCACCCACCTGTTCAACGCGATGGCCCCGCTGCACCACCGCGAGCCGGGGCCCGCCGCCGCGCTGCTCGGCGACCCGCGCGTGACCGTCGAGCTGGTCACCGACGGGCTGCACGTCCACCCCGCATTGTGGGAGCTGGTGCTGGCCTCGGCCGGCCCTTCGCGGGTGGCGGCGGTGAGCGACGCCATGGTCGCCGCGGGCATGCCCGACGGGCGCTACCGGCTCGGCGAGCTCGACGTCCGGGTCGCCGGCGGGGTCGCCCGGCTCGCCGGGCGCGGCTCGATCGCGGGCAGCACCGCCACCGGTGACGCGCTGTTCCGACAGATCGTCGAGCACGCCCCCGACCGGGCGTCCGGCCTGGTGAGGGCGGTGGCGATGACGGCGTCGACACCCGCGGCCACCCTCGGCCTCGACGTCGGCGTACTGGAGCCCGGCCGCCGCGCCGACGTCGTCGTGCTGTCCCCCGGGCTGGAGGTGCGGGAGGTGTACCGGCGCGGGGTCCCCGTGGCACCGCCCGCGTAGGGCGATGCCCGCCCGGGCCGGACGCCGGGACGGTGGGGTCCCGTCACCGACCGGGGGACCGCCATGACCGCACTGGTGCGCCGGCACCGCCTCGTCGCGTTCTTCCTGCTCACCTTCGTGCTGTCGTGGTGGTCCTGGCCGTTCCAGGCGGCCGGTGTCGCCCCGGTGGCGCACTGGAGCTGCGGGCCGCTGCTCGCGGCGCTGATCGTGGCCGGCATCGCCGACGGCCGCGCGGGCTACCGGGACCTGGGCGCGCGGCTCGTCCGGTGGCGGGTCGGCGTC
Organism: Pseudonocardia kujensis; assembly: GCF_021283305.1. Classification (GTDB taxonomy): domain Bacteria; phylum Actinomycetota; class Actinomycetes; order Mycobacteriales; family Pseudonocardiaceae; genus Pseudonocardia; species Pseudonocardia kujensis. Next base: position 69,731 of record NZ_JAJSOK010000004.1, on the reverse strand, counting down.
GGGCCCTGGGCCTTCGCGATCGTCGTCCCGCTGCTCGTGCTCGCGCTGGCCGTGGCGCTGAACGTGGCCGTCTGGGATGCCCCCGCGCCCGACCTCGCCCGGATCGCCTGGGGCGATCTGGCACTCGTCGCGGCCGTCCGGCTCGTCAACCCGCTCGACGGACCGATGGGCGAGGAGCCCGGCTTCCGCGGCTACGCCCTGCCGTGGCTGCAGGTCAGGCGGACACCGCTCACGGCGGCGCTGGTCCTCGGCCCGGTCGTGGCGCTGTGGCACCTGCCGCTGGTCGTCACCGGGCAGCTGGCCCCGGTCGGCCTGCCGGTGACCGTGGTGATCACGGTCGTCTACGTGTGGCTGTTCGACCGGGCCCGCGGCAGCGTGCTGCTCACCCTGGTCTTCCACGTCCTGCAGGGGACCATCAGCTACGCCGTGCTCGGCCTCACCGGCGCCGACGCCGCTCGGATGGACCTCATCACGGGCGCGCTCTGGACCGTGCTCGCCGTGGGCCTCGCGCTCGATCCACGGATGCGCCGAACGGCCCCGGACGAGGCGACGGTGACGCGGTTCGCGGCGCGCACGGCCTGACCGCCGTCACCACCAGCCGCGCGGCAGCCGTGCCTCGATGTCCCTGACGTGCGCGCGGGCACAGGCCGGGCAGAGGGCGCTCTCCCGGCCGTCGGGATCCCGCTCGACGCTCCAGGCCAGGCGCGCGGGCTCGTCGGCCTCGACCGTCGCCCCGCAGCGTTCGCAGGTCCACATGCCGCTCCCTCCCCCGCGAGTCGGCACTCTCAGGTCACCGAACCACACATTCGCGTTCCCCGGGATACGACCAGCGGGGTCAGGCGGGGACGGGTTCGGCGGCCGGTTCCTCCGCGTGCCGGGCCATGCGCCCGGCGATCGCCGCGCAGGCCATCAGCTGGATCTGGTGGAACAGCATCAGCGGCAGCACGAGCAGGCCGACCTGCGGGCCGGCGAACAGCACGCCCGCCATCGGCAGGCCGCTGGCCAGGCTCTTCTTGGACCCGCAGAACAGGATCGTGATCCGGTCGGCGCGCGCGAACCGGCGCGGGACGACCCAGGTGATCGTCAGCACCACGCCGAGCAGCAGCAGGCAGGTCGCCAGGAGGGCGCCGAGGGCCGCCGGGGAGAGCCGTCCCCAGATGCCCTGCACCATGCCCTCGCTGAACGCCGTGTACACGACGAGGAGGATCGAGCCCCGGTCCACGACCTGCAGGTACTTCTTGTTCCGGGCCACCCAGCCGCCGATCCAGCGCCGGAGCAGCTGGCCGAGCACGAACGGCGCGAGCAGCTGCAGGGCGACGTCCACGATCGCACCCCCCGAGATCCCGCCCTGCGACGACAGCAGCAGACCGGTGAGCAGCGGGGTCACCACGATGCCGAGCAGGTTCGACAGCGACGCCGCGCAGATCGCGGCCGGCACGTTGCCGCGCGCCACGGAGGTGAACGCGATCGACGACTGCACCGTCGAGGGCAGGCAGCACAGGAACAGCACGCCCAGCTTGAGCTCGGTGGGCAGCAGCGCGGACGGGACGAGCTGGATCGCCAGGCCGAGCAGCGGGAACAGCACGAACGTCGCCAGCACGACCGTGCCGTGCAGCCGCCAGTGCTTCAGCCCCTCGATCGCCTCGCGGGTGGACAGCCGCGCGCCGTAGAGGAAGAACAGCAGGCCGATGGCCACGGTGGTCGCGTGCCCGACGCCGGTCGCCACCGCCCCGCGGGCAGGCAGGAGCGCCGCGATCCCCACCGTGAGGAGGATCAGCACCAGGAACGTGTCGATCCGGATCCGGTCCCGCAGACGCTTCCACCACCGCAGCACGGCGTTCATCCTCCGCCACCCTCGCTCATGCGGAAACACGCACACGGCTCTGTCTGTCATCACGAACTACGATGAGCCGATGCTGGACCCGGTGTCCCTGCGCTCGTTCGTCGCGGTCGCGCAAACGCTGAGCTTCACCCGCGCCGCGGACCGGCTCGGCGTGCGGCAGTCGACGGTGAGCCAGCACGTCCGCAAGCTCGAGGCGAAGGTGGGCCGCACGCTGCTCGCCCGCGACACCCACACCGTCGCCCTCACGCCCGACGGTGAAGCGATGCTGGAGTTCGCCACCACGATCCTCGACACCGGCGCACGCGCCCTGGCCCACTTCCGCGGCGCGCGGGTCCGCGGGCGGCTGCGGTTCGGGGTGTCCGAGGACCTCGTGCTCACCCGGCTGCCGACGATCCTCGCCGGCTTCCGCCGCCGGCATCCCGAGGTGGACCTGGAGCTCACGGTGGGGCTCAGCGAGACACTCGAGGCCGAGCTCGACCGCGGTGAGCTCGACCTGCTCTTCGCCAAGCGCTCCCCCGGCCGCACGGGCGGCACCCCGGTCTGGCACGACCGGTTCGTCTGGTTGGCCGCCCCCGGCCACCGGCTCGACGACGAAGCGGTCCCGCTGGTCAGCTACCCGCCGCCGAGCCTGTCCCGGGCCGCGGCGATCGCGGCGCTCGAGGCCGCGGGCCGGCCGTGGCGGATGGCCTGCACCAGTGGATCCCTGTCCGGGCTGCGGGCGGCCGCTCTCGCCGGGCTCGGCGTCGTCGCCCACGCCGAGACGCTGATCCCCGCCGGGCTGGCCCCGGTCGCCGGACTGCCCCGCCTCGGGGAGTTCGACTTCACCCTGCAGACCGGCCGCCGCGCCCTGACCGCCCCGGCCGAGGCCCTGGCCGGGGCGATCCTGGACAGCGCAGGCACGCTGCAGAACCGCATTATGGAACCCTAACGCGAATTTCCCCCCGCATTTGACGCACTATGGAACCATAATGCGATCTGACGGGCTCGAATCGAGCGTTATGGTTCCATAATGCGACGGGGTCAGGAGCGGCGTTTCAGGTAGTCCGCGACCACCTCGGCGCCGAGTCCGTCGAGGGTCGGGTTCACCACCCGGCCGCCCACCCGCTTGGCCACGTCGTCCATGAACACGGCCAGGCGCGGGTCGTCGCCCAGCACGAAGAACGTGAACGCGGCCTTCAGCCCGGCCAGCTTGTCGAGCTCTCCGATCGTCGCCCGCAACGTGTGCGGGCTGGGCGGGTAGTCGAAGTAGGCCTCGCCGTCCGGCTCGAGGTGCGCGGTCGGCTCGCCGTCCGTGACCACGAGGACCACCGGGGTGGCGTCGGAGTTCTTGCGCAGGTGCTGCCCGGCGAGCAGCAGGGCGTGGTGCAGGTTGGTGCCCTGCGCGTACGCCCCCTCCAGGCCCACCAGCTCCCCCAGCTCGACGGACTGCGCGTGCCGCCCGAAGGTCACGAGCTGCAGCGCGTCGCCGCGGAACCGCGTGGAGATCAGCTGGTGCAGCGCCAACGCGGTGCGCTTCATCGGCACCCACCGGCCCTCGGCGACCATCGACCAGCTCGTGTCGACCAGCAGCGCGACCGCCGCGCGGGTCCGCTGCTCGGTCTCGACGATCTCCACGTCGCTCACGTCGAGCGCCCGCGGGTCGCCGCCGGCCCGCCGCAGCTGGGCGTTGAGCAACGTCCGCGGCACCGACCACGCCTCGGTGTCGCCGAAGGCCCACGGCCGGGTCTGCCCGGTCGCGTCGCCCGCGGACCCGGCGCGGCGGGTGTCCCGCTGCCCGGTGCGCCCGGACAGCTGCTCCGCGACGTCGCGCAGGATCGACTGCCCCAGCCGGCGCAAGGCCTTGGGCGACAACAACAGCGACCCATCGGCGGCCCGCTCGAACAGGCCCTGCCGCTGCAGCTCGCGCTCGAGCTGGGCCAGGGTGCGGGCGTCGACACCGGCCTGCTCGCCGAGCATCTCGGTGAGCGCGTCGAGGTCGATGTCGTCGAGCCGGGCGCCCGGGTAGCTCTGCGAGAGCTGCTCGGCCAGCGAGTCGAGCTGCCCCAGCTCCTCGAGGGCCCGGGTGGCCTCGCCCATCCCCATCGGGTTCTCCCCGCGGAACCGGCCGGAGCCCTCCCAGTCCTCGCCCGGCCGCATCGCCTGCAGCTGGGCGTCGAGCCGGGCCATCTGCTGCGCCAGTCGCGGGTCGCCGAAGGCCTGTTGGGCCAGCTCCATCAGCTCCGCGCGCTGCTCGGCCGACATCGAGTTGAGCATCCGCTGGGCCGCGGCGGCCCGCTGCGCCAGCAGGTCCGCCAGCTCGTCCGTGTTCTGCGGGTTCTCCGGGAAGAACTCCCCGTGCTTGTCCATGAACTCGCGGAACTCGTCCGCGGTGTCCTGGCCCTGCGCGTGGTGCTCGAGCAGGTCGTTGAGATCCGACATCATCTCGTGGATCCGCTCGACGTCCTCGGGCGTGGCGTTCTCCATCGCCTGCTTCATGCCCTGGAAGCGCTGGTCGAGCATCTCCCGGCCGAGCAGGTCGCGGATGTCCTCGTAGGCCTGCCGGGCTTCCGACGAGCGCCAGTCGTACTCGTTGAGCTCGCGGACGGCGCCGCCGGTGTCGTTCGGCAGGGCGTCGAGCTGCATCTCGCGGAACCGTGCGTCGTCGGAGTCCTCGTTGCCCAGCGCCTCGCGCTCGGCGTCGAGGGCACGCGCCAGGAGCTCGCGGACCTCCTGCAGCGTGCCGTCGAGCCGGTTGTCCCGCTGCAGGTCGCGGCGACGTTCCCAGACCTGGCGGGTCAGGTCGTCGAGCCCGCGGCGGCCGTCGAGACCCCGGCGGAGCAGCTCCTGCAGCGCCTGGCGCGGCGAGGAGCCCTCCATGACGTCCCGGCCGATCTGGTCCACCGCCGAGCGGATGTCGAACGGCGGGGCGAGCGGGTCCGGGCCGCCGGCGTAGGGACCGTAGGCGTAGCGAAGCCTTCTCCTGCGGGGATCAGCCATACTCCACCGTGTCGCCGTCGTCGGTCTCGTCCTTGGCGAGCTTGCGGGTGAGGAACAGGTACTCCAGGGCCAGCTCGGCGGCGGACGCCATCGGGCCCGGGTCCTCGGTGCCCTCGGCGCCGAGTCGCCGGGCGACCTCGGTGAGCGAGCCGACGGTCGGCAGCTTGGCGACGACCTCGGCCGCGGGCACCCGCTCGCCGGTGCGGACCGGCCGGGTGGCCACCTCGTCGGCCAGCTCGCCCAGGTCGACCCCGCGCAGCGCGAACCGGGCGGTGTCGGCGACGGACCGGCGCAGCAGATGCTCGAGGATCTCCTCCTCGCGGCCCTCCTCACCGGACTCGAACTCGATCTTGCCGCGGAGCACCGCGGGCACGGCCTCGAGGTCGACCGGCCGGGCGTAGGCGCGGGCCTCCCCGGTCAGCGCGGCACGGCGCAGGGCCGCCGCCGCCACGGTCTCCGCGGCCGCCACGGCGAACCGGGCGGACACGCCGGAGCCCTGGTCGACCGCGCTCGACTCGCGCAGGTGCCGGGTGAACCGGGCGACGACCTCGACCAGGTGCCGTGGGACCTCCGCGGCCAGGTGGGCCTCCTGGAGCACCAGCGCGACCTCGTCGGACACCTCGAGCGGGTAGTGCGTGCGCACCTCCGCGCCGAAACGGTCCTTGAGCGGGGTGATGATCCGCCCGCGGTTGGTGTAGTCCTCCGGGTTCGCGCTCGCGACCAGCAGGACGTCGAGCGGCAGCCGCAGCGTGTAGCCGCGGACCTGGATGTCGCGCTCCTCCATGACGTTGAGCAGCGCGACCTGGATGCGCTCGGCGAGGTCGGGCAGCTCGTTGATCGCCACGATGCCGCGGTGCGCCCGCGGCACGAGGCCGAAGTGGATGGTCTCGGGGTCGCCCAGGGAGCGGCCCTCGGCGACCTTGACGGGGTCCACGTCGCCGATCAGGTCGGCGACGGCGGTGTCGGGGGTGGCGAGCTTCTCGGTGTACCGCTCGGAGCGGTGCAGCCAACCGACGGGCAGGTCGTCGCCCAGCTCGCCCGCGCGCCGGATCGTCTCGGGCGCGATGGGCGCGTACGGGTGTTCGCCCAGCTCGGAGCCCTCGACCACCGGGACCCACTCGTCGAGCAGGTTCGCGATCGAGCGGAGCAGACGGGTCTTGCCCTGGCCGCGCTCGCCCAGGAGCACGACGTCGTGGCCGGCGATCAGGGCCCGCTCCAGCTGCGGGAGCACGGTGGACTCGAAGCCGACGATGCCCGGCCAGGGGTCGCGGCCCTCGCGGAGGGCGGCGAGCAGGTTGTCGCGGATCTCGGTCTTGACGCCCTTGAGCTCGTGCCCGGAGGCACGGAGGGCGCCGAGGGTGCGGGGAAGATCAGACGGTGGTGTGACGGGCACGGGTTCCACGCTACGCCCGCGCCATGATTACCGCGCAACGTTTCCCCGTCTGCGCAGCTCAGACCCTGTTTCGGTGTCCACCGGGTCGCGGGTCGCGACGGCGGGCCCGAGCCGTGCCCCTCGGCTCGAGGAGGTCGTCACGCGCGGAGATGTCCCCGGTCAACTCGTCAGCCCGCTCGGGAAGCGCGTCTCGAAGTCGAGGATGCGCACCTGCTCGGGAACGATCGCGATGCGCCACATCTCGACCTCGGGCGGGAACCGGCTCAGCCACGCGGAGCCCTGCTCCGGGCCGAAGTACCGCTCGGCCGCCTCGGCGTACTCGGCGCAGACGCCGGTGACCTTCGAGACCCGCGCCCGGCCCCGGATCGAGAGCACCTTGTAGGGCCACTCCTGGGAGTCGATGGTGACGGCGACCGGAACGTCGTCGTGCAGCGCCTTCAGTTTCGGCGCACCCGGCGGCGTCGCCATCACGATCTGCGTGCCGTCCCAGTGGAACCAGATCGGCACCACCCGTGGAGTCCCGTCCCGCCAGCAGTAGGCCAGACGGGCAGGGATCCTGGACGACAACAACGCGCGGGCGACCGGATCGTCGAGGTCCGCAGGGAGCTCGTTGCGGTGGACGGTCGGGTTCGACGACATGTCCGGCACCTCCCTGACCGACTCCCCGCGTGGATGGGGCCGGCGGGCCCGAGCGACCAGCCGCGAGCCCCTCGGCGCGCACGGTCCTCCGACGATCTCCGGTGCGCGATACGCGGTACTACGTATCCGTCGGGGGGCGATGCGTCGGCCGTCGGTTCACCTGGCGATCGGGCCGCCTGCCGCACCGCGACGAGCAGGAGGAAGGACGGGTCCGCGCACTGCCGCCCCTCACACGAGGAGCAGCAGGGTGGGGACCGCCACCAGTGCGAGCGCCCCCAGCCGGACCGCCGCCCGCGAGTACCACGGGAGCGGGCAGGGGTGCGCGGTGATCCGCTCGATGCGGGCGTCGAGGGCGTCGGTGAACGAGCTGAGTGCGGCCGCGGGGGCCGACCCGCCCACCGTCTTGAGCGCCCCGACGAGCTCGTGGGGCTCGGAGCGGCACGCCGCCACGTCGTCCGCCCGCATCTCGATCAGCTCGGCCACGGCGATCTGGGCGCAGACCATCCCGCGCACGAACGGGGCCGTGGCACCCCACGCGACGAAGGGCAGGACCACGAGATCGTGCCGTTCGCGCAGGTGCGACTTCTCGTGGGCGAGGACCGCCCACACCTCCTCCGGCGACAGGGCCTCCAGCACGCCCGCCGAGACGACGAGCCGCGAGCTGCGCCCGGGCAGGCAGTACGCCACGGGCTGGGGATGGTCGAGCACGCGGGTACCGGGCGAGTCCGGCCAGGGCGTGGCCAGCACGTCGAGCAGGTCGCGGTGCCGGCGACGGGCGCGGACGGTGCGCAGGTACATCGTGCTCAGCACCCACACCAACCGCCCGCCGACGCCGAGCGCAACCAGCAGGGCGATCAGGTGGACGGCGTCGAAGCGGTCCGGCCAGTGGCCCTCGTTCCACTCCACGAACAGCGTGCCGACGGCCGTCGGGAGCGAGTCACCGAGCGGGGAGAGCCCGTAGACGACGCCCGACCCGACGAGCGAGAGGCCGCCGGCCAGGCCGATCGCCTGCCACACGAGCAGCGCGCCCACGGGGTCGCGGTGCGTCCAGCGCGCCCGGGAGAAGGCACGACTGACCGGCTCGGCGAGCAGGACGCCGAGCAGGAGGAGGCCGAGCGCCGCGAGCGCCATCGACCCATTGTCCGGGAGGCCCGGCGGGACTAGTCGAGCAGGTCCCGCAACTTGCGGCGCTCCTCGTCGGGGATCGAGCCGAGGAAGCGGGCGAGGGCGGCGCCGCGGTCCGGCGCGCCGTCGAGCGCGTCGTTCATCAGCTCGGCGACGTGGTCCTCACGGCTCGCGGTGGCGCGGTAGTGGTGCGCCCGGCCGTCCCGCGTGCGGACGACGAGCTGTTTGCGCTCCAGGCGGCCCAGCACCGTGAGCACCGTCGTGGTGGCCAGCTCGCGATCGGCGAGCGCCTCCTGCACCTCGCGCGCGGTCAGCGCGCCCCGTCCTTCGTGGGCTGCGGCCCAGAGGACCTCCATGACCGCACGTTCCAACTCACCCAGGCTCGGCACGGGATCGATTCTACTCGACGTAGAACCCGACCGGCGCCAGAACTTAGGGTGTCCTTCACGTGACCTGTACCTCGTCGCCGACCTGGAGGTGGGCGAAGAAGGCCTTCGCGTCGGCCTCGAGGAGCTTCACGCACCCGGCCGACGGCGTGTCCTGGCGGCCCTGGTGGAACGCGACGCCGCCGGGGGCGAAGAACACCGAGTAGGGCATCTGCACCAGGTACTCGCGGCTCGTGTACTGCTCGGCCTTCCACTGCACCGAGAAGGTGCCGACCGGGGTCGGGTCCTCCCGGTCGCCGGTCTGCACCTGCACCGGCCCGCGCACCACCGTGCCGCCGTCCATCAGCCAGGCCTTGCGCCCGGCGACGTCGACGCAGGCCCGGGCGGTCGCGGTGCACGGGGTGCCGGCGACGCCGTTCGGGTAGGTCGCGGGAGCGTCGCCGCGGGCGGCGGCGGAACCCGCGGCCGGGGCGGCGGCGCCCAGCCGGGTCGGCGCGCCCGTGCCGGAGCCGGCGGCCGGCCCGGCCGTCGGGTCCGCCGTGACGGTGGGATCGGCCGGGTCGGCGGTGTCGGTCGCGTCCTCGTGCGTGGCCTCGGCCGGCCCGTCCGCACTCTCCTCGCCGGCCGGTACCGCGGACGGATCGAGCAGTCCGCCGATCGAGGGCAGCACCGGCCGGGTGTCCGGCCGGGCCGCAGCGGGCCCGAAGCCGACCAGTCCGACCACGAGGGCGACCACTCCCGCCACCACGGCGCCGCTCACCGCGGCGGGGCGCGCCCGCCGTCCGTCCTGCCGGACCATCCTCACCTCACCTGCCGCACGTCCTTCCCGGTTCAACGACCGGGCGCCGGGGCGGGTGACGGCCCGGGCGGCACGGAGGTGACGATCCGTCGACGTCGAGCCCTTCGGGTGAGACGGAGGCATCACCCTCACGACCACCCGCCCCATTCGGCTACCCGGAGTGGCCGGAAGGGTCCGAACGGAGCAGTCGCGATACCGGAGGAACCGGAGGTCAGCGGCCCTCGTAGGCCGGGACGCGCTTCTCCGACCGCGCGGTCCGGCCCTCCTCGAGGTCCGCGCTGCGCCAGCACCCCTCGAACGCGTCGGCGAGGAGGGGGTCCTCCTCCTCCAGCTCGACGCGGTCGAGCACCAGCTTGTTGTAGGCCAGGGTGAGCGGCGCGAGGCCGGCCAGCTCCGCGGCGAGGGCGCGGGCGTCGTCGAGCGTGCCGAGGCGGTCCACCAGGCCCCGGTTGAGGGCGAGCTCGGCGCCCACGGTGTCGCAGGCGAGGAGCAGTGCCCGGGCCGTGGCCCCGCCCGCGACCTGCGCGAGCCGGCGGATCGTCCAGGGGTTGACCGCGAGCCCGAGGCGGGCCGTCGGCAGCGCGAACACCGCGCCCTCGGCGGCGACGCGCAGGTCGCAGGCGATGGCGAGCTGCGTGCCGGCCCCGATCGCCGGGCCGTTCACGGCGGCGACCACGGGTACCGGCAGGGAGTGCACGGCGCCGAGGGCGGCGTGCAGCGCATCCCGGAAGCCCTCGCCGTAGACCTCGCCGAAGTCCGCGCCGGAGCAGAAGCTGGTGCCGGTGCCGGTCACCACGACCGCCCGGACCCCGGCCGCGCGCAGCTCCTCGGTCGCGGCGACGATCCGCCCGCAGGTCTCCACGTTGAGCGCGTTGCGCCGTTCGGGCCGGTCCAGCTCGAGCACGCCGACCCGGTCCGCCCCGACCGTCACGTTGACCGCCACGTCCACACTCCCCCTCGCCCGCCGACCGACCGGCCGAGATTACGAGGTGCGGCCCGCCACGGCCGGGCTAGGGTCCGGCGCATGGCGGAGCAGGGGCTGCGGATGGGTACGCGGGCCGGGCGGTGGGTGCTCCTCACGACCGTCCTCGGATCGAGCCTCGCGATGCTCGACGGCACCGTGGTCAACGTGGCCCTCGCGGACATCGGCCGGGACCTCGACGCGGGATTCACCGGACTCCAGTGGACCGTCAACGCCTACACCCTCAGCCTGGCGTCGCTGATCCTGCTCGGCGGTTCGCTGGGCGACCGTTACGGGCGGCGCCGGGTGTTCGTGATCGGCGTCGTGTGGTTCGCGCTGGCCTCGCTGGCGTGCGGGCTCGCCCCGAACATCGAGGCGCTGGTGGCGGCGCGGGCGCTGCAGGGGGTCGGTGGGGCGTTGCTGACCCCGGGCAGCCTCGCGATCATCTCCGCGTCGTTCCACGGCAAGGACCGCGCTGCCGCGGTCGGTGCCTGGTCCGGCCTCGGCGGCATCGCCGGCGCGGTCGGGCCCTTCCTCGGGGGCTGGCTCGTGGAGTGGACCTGGCGTGCGGTGTTCCTGCTGAACCTGCCCCTCGCCGCGGTCGTCGTGACGGTGGCGCTGCGGCACGTGCCGGAGACCCGCGACGCGGCGGCGGCACGCGGGCTGGACCTGTCCGGCACGGCCCTGGCGGTGGTCGGGCTCGCGGGCCTCACCTGGTCGCTCACCGGGCTGGGCGCCGGGGAGCGCACGGCCGCGCTGTGGACGGCGCTGGTCGTGGGGATCGTGGCGCTCGGGGTGTTCGTGCTGGTGGAACGGCGGTCGCGGCACCCGCTGGTACCGCCGGTGCTGTTCGCCGACCGGGTCTTCGCGGCGGCCAACGTCGTCACCCTGCTCGTGTACGCCGCGCTCGGCGCACTGTTCCTGCTGCTGGTGCTGCAGCTGCAGATCGTGGCGGGGTTCCCGCCGGTCCTCGCCGGGGCCGGGCTGCTGCCCGTCACCGTCGTCATGCTGCTGTTCTCGGCACGGGCCGGCGCTCTCGCCGAGCGGATCGGGCCGCGGATCCCGATGACCGTCGGGCCGGTCCTGGCCGCCTGCGGGCTGCTGCTCATGCTGCGCATCGGCCCGGGGGCGTCCTGGCTGACCGACGTGCTGCCCGGGGTCCTGGTCTTCGCGGCGGGCCTCACGCTCACCGTCGCGCCGCTGACCGCGACCGTGCTCGACGCCGCCCCGGACCGGTTCGCCGGCGCCGCGTCCGGGGTGAACAACGCGGTGGCCCGCGCCGCCGGGCTGCTCGCCGTCGCGGTCATCCCGGGGGTGGCCGGGATCGGCAACGTCGACTACTCCGACCCCGTCGACTTCGACGCGGGGTTCCACACGGCGCTACTGATCGGCGCGGGACTGCTGGTGTTGGGCGGGCTGGTGTCCGCGGTGACGATCCGCAGCCGGCTGGGCGCGGAGCCCCCGCAGGCCGGGCCCCAGCCCGTCGGGCCGCCGCTGGAGCGGATCCCGCTCGAGCGGTGCGCGCACTGCGGGATCAACGCCCCGCAGGCCTATCCGCGCGACTCCGCCGGTTCCTGAGCACGGCCGGCGGGGCCGGCGAGGTCGCGCGCGAACCCGACGACGACCTGGTCGATCCGCCGCAGCGGCCGGACCGCGGAGAGCATGTCGCGGCGCAGACCGGGGTCGTCGCAGCGCGCCGCCCACGCCTCGGCGGCGTCGACGAGGTCCTCGGCGGACACGATCCCGTCGGCCCCGGCCGGGCCGCCCGGCCGCAGCAGCTCGCCGAGGCCGACGATGTTGGCCCGGATCCGCTCGACGGCCGGATCGAGGGTCGGCGCCCACCCGGGGACGACGATCCGGTCGGAGAGCCGCGCGAGCGCGCGGGTGTAGTGGTCCACGGCCGTCAGGACCCGCAGGGCGCGTTGGTAGCTGCCCCGCCCGTGCCGCCGCGGCACCGGGTTGTCCAGCGGCTTGGCCCGCTGGCGGAGGGTGCCGAGCTTCTCGTCCGCGGTCCGTGCGAGCTCGACCGGCAGGCCCGCCGGCGGGCGCCCGGTCAGCCGGTCCACGGTCGCCTCGAGGGCCTCGTCGAGGGCCAGGACGGTGTCGTCGAGCGCCTCGTGGAAGGCCGCGCGGGTGTGCTTGGGCAGCACGACGAGCGCGGCGAGGGCGCCGAGCGCACCCCCGACCGCCGTCTCGGCCACCCGCAGCACGAGCGTCTCGACCGAGAACTGGCCGATCAGGCCGTAGAGCAGGGCGAGCACCGCCGTGATCCAGAAGGCGAGCAGTGCGACGGAGACCCGGAACAGGTACAACGCCAGGAAGACGCAGACGGCCAGCAGGACCAACGTCGGGATCGGGCGGCCGCCGACGAGGAAGGCCAGCAGCATGCCGGCCACGACGCCGCCGACGGTCCCGAGGAGCCGTTGCCAGCCGCGGGCGAGGACGTCGCCGCGGCTCGCCGTGCCCGCGAAGACGACGAACGCCGCGATCACCGCCCAGTACCAGCGGGCCGGGGAGATCAGCTCGCCCACCACGATCGCGAGGCTGGTCGCGACCCCGACCTGGACGGCCTGCCGGGTGGACAGCGCGATCCGGTCGACCGGACGGCCGGGCTCCTCCTCGGCCTCCTCGTCGGCCTTCTCGTCCTCGGTCGGCTCGGCCAGGGTGATGGGCGGGGGGACGGGGCTCGCACGGCCGTCCAGCGCGTCGGCCAGCCGGACGATCGCGAACGCGACCCGCTGCTCCCGGGGTCGCGCGCCGCTGTGCTCGGCCACGAGCTCCGCCACGCTGCGGCGGGCCTCGTCGAGGACCGCGCCGCGCATCGCCTCCGGCACGCCGGTCGCGGTGGCCGAGGCGATGCCGCGCACCCCCTCGAGCAGTGCCTCGCGCACCTCCGGCTCGAGCGCGCCCGGCCGTGCGGGGTCGTCGGCCAACCGCCGGGTCGAGACCGCGAGCCGTTCGGCGGCCAGCTCCAGATCGGCGACGGCGAAGGACAGCGCGCGCCGGGGATCGTCCTCGCCGGCCTCCTCGTCGGGCCCCTCCTGCTCCTCGCGCAGCTGCTCGATCCGGTCGACGACCAGCAGCATCGTGTCGTTGAGCCGGATGCGGCGGCGGTGCAGGTCCGCCAGCGCGGTGTCGATGTCCTTCTCGTCGTCCGCGGGTGCCTCGAGGACGTCGATCACGGCCAGCGCCAGGGCGTGCACGTGCGCCCGAACCGCCCGGAGCAGGTCGCCGAGCACCTTCTCCGGCTTCTCGGCGAACACCCAGCCGCGCAGCAGGAGCGTGGACCCGATGCCGATGCCGACCGCCGCGAGCAGGGCGGGCAGCTGGGCGGGCCGGGCCTGGAGGAACTGGGTGAAGAAGTAGGGGTTGAACATCGCCATGCCCAGCGCCATCCCGCGCGGGCCGTACCGGCGGATCCACACCGCCACCATCATGACCAGCACGAACACCGTGTCCGAGACCAGCCGGTGCTCGGCCAGCAGCGTGCCGAGGACCGTCGCCGCGGCTGCGGGCAGCAGCATCAGCGCAGTGGTGACGCGGCGCCGGTGGTTGTCCGGCTCGTTCACCGACAGGTTGCTGACCATCGCCAGCACCGCCGCGAACACCACCACCGTGACGGGCTGCCCGGTGATCCCGCGGACGACGGACATGAGCACGACGGCCAGCACCATGGCCGCCGTCGCCACCCCGGCGAGGCGCAGCCGGCCCAGGCCGGGATCCACGCCCGTCACCCAGGTGCGCAGCTCCCCGATCCAGGCCCGCCCGCGCACGGGACGAAGTCTCCCACCGCGGTGATCGCCCCGCTCACGTCGGGCTCAGCCCAGCCCGAGCTCCGCGGCCAACGCGCGCAGGGCGTCGCGGTACTCGTCGTCGGGCGTGCCGGACGCGGTCAGGATCTGCGCGGCGATGTGGTCGGCCCCGGCCTCGAGGTGGGCGTTCAGCCCGGCGGCGACGGCGGCCGCGTCGCCGTGCAGGACCAGGGCGTCGATCGTCCGGTCGCTGGCGGTGTCGAGGTCCTCGGTGGTGAAACCGGTGCGCAGCAGGTTGCGGCGGTAGTTGGACAGGCGCAGGTAGGGCTCGCGGACCTTCGGCCGGCCCACCTTCCGCGCGTACTCCGGGTCGGTGGACAGGACGACCTTGTGCTCGGGGGCGAGCAGCGGGCCCGTGCCGAGGATCTCCCGGGCCTCGGCGGTGTGCCGCGGCGTGGTCAGGTACGGGGCGGCGCCGGCGGTCCGCTCCCCCGCCAGCCGCAGCACCTTCGGGCCCAGCGCGGCCAGGGCACGGCCCGCGACCGGGACACCGGCGGCGTCGAGGTCGTCGAGGTAGCCGACGATCGTCTCGTAGGGCGAGCGGTACTCCTGGGTCGCCTCGGGGTGCCCGATGCCGATCCCGAGCAGGAAGCGGCCGGGGTACGCCTTCTCGAGGCGGTGGTAGGACGCGGCGACCTCGGACGCGGGGGCCTGCCAGATGTTGACGATGCCGGTCGCGATCGCGATCCGCGCGGTCGCCGCCAGCAGCTCCTCGGGCAGGGCCAGGTCGGCGGGCGGCGAGCCGCCGATCCAGATCGCGCCGTAGCCGAGCGACTCGATCTCCGTCGCGAGCTCGGGAGTGAGCTGGTCGCGGCGCAGCCAGATCCCGTAGCGGCCCAGGTCCACCGACATGCGTTCCTCCTCGCGTGCTCCGTTGCGGGGCGTTCCCCTTCCCCGCCAACCGGCCCCCACACGTCCTGCATTCCTGTCGGTGCCCGTCCGTAGGCTTCCGGGTGTGAATCTTCGGGGTGGGCATCGTCGGGGCGCGGGTCGCACCCTCCCGTGGCGGCGCCGGCCGCAGGTCCTCGTCCCCGGCCGACCCGACCGGCCCCGCCGGGTCCGGCCCGGCACGCGCGCGGTCGTGGTCGGCGGCGGGATCGCGGGCGTCAGCGCGGCGGTGGTGCTCGCCGAGCGCGGGGTGGCGGTCACGGTGCTGGAGGCCGCGGACACCCTGGGCGGGCGGCTCGCTGCCTGGCCGCACACCCTGCCGGACGGGTCGGAGCAGGTCGTCGAGCACGGGTTCCACGCCTTCTTCCGGCACTACGACACCTGGCGGTCGATCCTGCGGCGGGTCGACCCCGAGCTCGGGTTCCTGCGCCCGGTGGAGGGCTACCCGGTGATCTCCCGCCGCTGGCCCGCGGAGGACCTGGGGAACCTGCCGGCGGCACCGCCGCTCAACCTCCTCGCGCTGTTCGCCCGCTCCCCCAGCCTGCGGCTGCGCGAGATCGCGGGGGCGGACGCGAGCCTCGGCTTCGCCCTGCTGGCGCACGACCCCGAGACCACCGCCGCGCGGTTCGACGCCATGAGCGCCGGGGAGTTCCTCGCTGGGCTCGGGGTGTCCGAGCGGGCGCGGCAGATGCTGTTCGAGGCGTTCGCCCGGTCCTTCTTCTGCGACCGGGACGGGCTGTCCGCGGCCGAGCTCGTGGCGATGTTCCACTACTACTTCCTGGGCAACCCGGCGGGGATCGGCTTCGACGCGCCGGCCGAGGACCACCTCACGGCGATCTGGGCGCCGCTGGCCGCGTACCTGCGCGGGCTGGGCGCCGAGGTCCGGACGGGGACGCGGGTCACCTCGTTGGAGCGCGCGGGGCAGGCCTGGCGGGTGCACGGCGCGGGCGGGCCCGTCGAGGCCGAGCACGTGGTGCTCGCCCTGGACCCGGGTGCGCTGCGGACGCTGCTCGGCGGGTCCCCGGTCGCCCCGGACCTCGCCCGCCGGGCGGCGGCCCTGTCGGTCGCGCCGCCCTTCGCCGTCACGCGGCTGTGGCTGGACCGGGACGTCCGGCCGGAGCGGGCGGTGTTCAGTGCGGTCTCGGGCGAGCCGACGCTCGACTCGGTCACCGTGTACTCGCGGCTGGAGGGCGGGTCGGCGCGCTGGGCCGCGGGCACCGGCGGCTCCGTGGTGGAGCTGCACTCCTACGCCTGCCGAGCTCCCGACGTCACCACCGCCACCGCCCGGATGCGGGCCGAACTGGCGGCGCTGTGGCCGGAGACGGCCGAGGCGAGGGTCCTCCACCTGCAGGAGCGTCTCGAGGCCACCGCTCCCGCCTTCCCGCCCGGCACCGCGGGCACGCGCCCGGGAGTGGTGGGCGACGCACCGGGCGTCCGGCTCGCGGGGGACTTCGTGGAGTGCCCGTACCCGTCCGGGCTGATGGAGCGGGCCGCGATGACCGGGGTGCTCGCCGCCAACGACATCCTCGCCGCGGAAGGGGCCGGCCCCGAGGAGATCCGCGGGATCGCCGCCCGCGGGCTGCTGGCAGGGCTGCCCGTGCACCGGCTCGGTCGGCTCCGTCCGGCCGTGCCCCGCCCCGCCCCGGCGCTGCGGTGAGCACCTCGGCCGGCGGGGTGATCACCTCGGTCGCCTCGGCCGGCGGCGACGGCCAGGGACGGGCAGCTCGGCTCGCGGTGCACCTCGACGCCGATCGCGCCCTGGCGCTGGTGCGCCCACTCGACGCCGGCGGTGAACCCGTCGGTCCCGTGCGCACGGTCCCGCCGGCCTCGCTGGACCTGCGCGGGCAGCGGGCGGTGTGGCGCAACGCCCGGACCTACCGCGCGTTGCTCGCGGCGGGGGTACGGGCCGATCGGGCGCACGACGTCCAGCTGGTCGAGGGCCTGCTCGACGGCGTCGACGGGGCGGTCGGGGCGCCGCACGGGCTGGCCGCCGCGGCCGCCAGGCTCGCCGGCCAGCCCGTCCCGCCGGACGAGGAGCCCGGGGACTCCGCCGACGAGCCGCCTGCCCTGTTCCGCCGCGCCGAGCCCGATCCGGGCGCGACCCTCGACTCGCTGGTCGCCGTGCACGCCGTCCAGCAGCGACGGCTCGCCGCCGATCCGCGGCTGCGGACCCTCGCGGCGGCCGAGTCGGCCGGCGGGATCGTCGCGGAGGAGATGCGGGCCGAGGGCCTGCCCTGGCGGGCCGACGTGCACGACGCACTGCTCACCGAGGCGCTCGGGACTCGCCCCGCCGGGCACGGCCGGCCCCCGCGGCTCGCCGTGCTCGCGGCCGAGGTCGAGGCGGCGTTCGGGCGGCCCGTGAACCCCGACTCGCCCGCCGAGCTGCTGCGCGCCTTCGCCCGGGCCGGGTTCGAGCTGCCCAGCACCCGGAGCTGGGTGATCAAGCGCGTCGACCATCCGGCCGTCGCGCCGCTGCTGGCGTACAAGGACCTCGCCCGGCTGCACGCCGCGCATGGTTGGAACTGGTTGCGGACCTGGGTGCACGAGGGGCGGTTCCGGCCGGAGTACGTCGTCGGCGGTGTCGTGTCCGGGCGCTGGGCCACCCGCGGGGGCGGGGCGTTGCAGATCCCCAAGGCCGTACGGGCGGCCGTGCGGGCCGACGACGGGTGCCGGCTCGTCGTCGCCGACGCCGCCCAGCTGGAGCCGCGGATCCTCGCCGCGATCGCGGGCGACGCCGCGCTGGCCCGTGCGGGCGGCGCGGAGCGGGACTCCGACCTCTACGCCGGCCTGGCCGCCGAGCTGTTCGGCGCGGGCGTGCCGGAGGGGCGGGCGAAGGCGAAGCTGGCCGTGCTGTCGGCGATCTACGGGCAGACCTCGGGCGACGCCGGCGCCCACCTCGCCCTGCTGCGCCGCCGCTTCCCGGCCGCGGTCGCGGTGGTCGAGGAGGCCGCGCGGGCCGGCGAGGAGGGCCGGCTGGTCAGGTCGTGGCTGGGCCGCACCTGCCCGCCGGCCCGGCCCGGCGACGAGGTGCCGGCGCGGGCGCGGGCCCGCGGCCGGTTCACCCGCAACTTCGTCGTGCAGGCCACGGCAGCGGAGTGGGCCCTGGTGCTGCTCGCGGAGCTGCGGACCATGCTCCGGCGGTCGGGCAACCCGTCCCGGCTGGTGTTCTTCCAGCACGACGAGGTGCTGCTCCACGGGCCGGCGGTCGCCGCACCGGAGGCCGCCGAGCTGGTCCAGACCGCCGCCGACTCCGCCACCCGCACCCTCTTCGGCACAACCCGGGTGCGCGTCCCGATGCCCGCCCGTGTGGTGGAGTCCTACGCCGAGAAGTAGCGCAGTACGGTTCCACAACGCGCGATTTTTCTTCTCGCAGCCGCATTGTGGTTCCACAATGCGGACGACTCGAACGCCCAGAGTCGACTGGGTCACGCGCGATATCGACACTCTCGATCGCGCTATGGATCCATAGTGCGAGAATCTGGCGCCCTCGGACGCAGTATGGCTCCATAACGCGTCCCACTCTCGCTCTTGCTGACATAACGACTCCACACTGCGCGAGTCGCGCCATGCCAATCGCACTATGGTTCCATACCGCTCGCGCCGCCGGGCGCAGTCGCAGTCGCAGTCGCAGTCGCAGTCGCAGTCGCAGTCGCAGTATGGTTCCATAACGTGCGATTCCGACGCCTCCGAGAGCATTATGGTTCCATAACGCGCCAAATCCGGGCCCTCGATCGCGTTATGGTTCCATAACGCGCCAAATCCGGGCCCTCGATCGCGTTATGGTTCCATACCGCGCGTCGGGGTCGGGCCGCCCCGGCCGTCGCCGGCGATCTTGCGGGAGTCGTGGGTCTGCGGGTAGGAGACCGGCTCCACCCGGATCAGCACCCGGCGCGGGCTGTCGAGCAGTCGCAGCATGCGGTCGGGGTCGCGAGGCTGGAGCCGGCGGGCGAGGAGCGGGAGCACGGCCTCGAGCGTCACCCGGTCGCGGTGCACCGTCGCACGCCCGCGCAACCGCACCATCCGGCGTCCCGGCAGGTCCGTGCCGAGGTTGCTGATCACCAGGCCGACCCGCGGGTCCCGCTCGACCGCCGTGACGTGTGCCCGCCCCGTCACGGCAGTCAGCCAGAACACGCCGTCGTGGAACAGATGGCTCATGGTCACCCCGGCCGGCCAGCCCTCCTCGTCCGTGAAGAGGAACGTGCACTCGCGGGCGGCGTCGACGAGCTCGACCCGGTCGGCCGCGGCCAGCCGGGCCTGCTCCATGCCTTCGAGGTCCCGCTCGCCGACACGCGTCACGAGCCGAGGGTAGGATGTCGGACGGCCGTTTGGTAGAGCTACTACGCGGCGGAGGGCACCGGCGCGCCGAGCGCGGAGAGGACCGCCGCCCCCATCGCCTCCATGCCCTGCGCGTTGGGGTGCACCGGCGCCGCGGGCGAGGTCGGCAGCAGTCCCTCGATCCACTTCACGCCCGGGAGCTGGCACATGTCGTGCCCCACCGTCGGGGTGTAGGTGTCGACGTAGGTCGCCCCGGCTGCGGCGGCCTGCGCGCCGAGCATCGCGTTGAGCTCCTTCTCGATGCCGCGCAGCCACGCGACGTCGCCCGGGCTGAACGGCACCACGGGGAAGCAACCGGGCCCCTCGTCCGGCAGCAGCGACGGGTATCCGACGACGGCGACCCGGGCGCCCGGCGCGCGCGTGCCGATCTCCCCCAGCGCCGCGGCGATCTTCGGCGCGGTCTCCGCGATCCGCCGGTCCAGCTGGTCGCCGTAGAAGTCCTTGCACGCGGCGCCCAGCGGCTGCTGCGGCGAGCGGAGCGCGCACTCCTGGATGATCTCGCCGAACCCGATGTCGTTGCCGCCGATGGTGAAGGTGACGAGGTCCTCGCTGCCGTCGAGCGCGTCGAACTGGGCAGGGTTCTCGCCGAACGTGACCTTCTGCGGAGCTGCGAAGTCCGCCGTGGTGGCGCCGCTGCAGCTCACGTCGACGAAGTCCGTGGCGCCCGTCCCCCGGGCCACCACGGACGGGAAGTTCGCGCCCGATCGCAGGCACCCGGCCGGCTGCCCGGTCTGCGGCGGGACCAGGGGGCCGGCGCTGTAGGAGTCACCGAGGGCGACGTACCGGCCGGCCTGCTCGGTCTCGTCGGCCAGCGCCGTCCCCGCCGTTCCGACCACGGCGAGCACCACGCCGACCAGGAGTGCCAGGGATCGACTCGGGACACGGCGCACGGACGGCCTCCGGGGAGCGGGCGGGGCGAGCGACGCCCACCGGGGAGGTGGGCGGACGGCGCCGGGCCCGGCACCACCGGGACACTAACGAGATGATCGCGCGGCGGGACCGTCTTCCATCCGGGTGAGTGAACGGCGCAGGCGCAGCGGGGGGACGAGCGCCGCCCGCAGCGACGCGGCGTCGAGCGTGTGCGGCGCATAGCCCAGCCCGTCGAGGCGACCGGAGGCCAGCTCGGCCGGGTCGCCGGGAGGCGCGTCGGGCAGACCGCAGACGAAGGCCCACTCGTGCTCCGGGCTGCCGACGTAAGCACGGTGCGGGAACACCGCGCCGAACCGCTCCCACGCCGCGCGCAGCGTGGCGTCGCGCCACTGCGCCGGGCTGCCCGCCTGGCTCACGACGACGCCACCGGGCCGCAGCCGGGCCGCGCAGCGGGTCAGGAAGTCGCCGGTGTAGAGCCGGTTGAGCTGGGCCTCGGGCTGGTCGGGACGCTCGTCGGGCAGGTCGACGACGATCACGTCCCAGGTGCCCTCCGTCCCGTCGACGAACGCGAGCCCGTCGTCGTAGTGCATCCGGACCGGCCCCGCGTGCGCCTCGGCGGCGGCGAGTGCGGCCGGCGTGTAGCCGTAGGGCAGGTGCTCGGCGCAGAGCCGCACGCACTCCCGGTCGAGGTCCACGTGGTCGACGACCACGGCGCCGGACGCCACCGCCAGCTCGCTCACCACGCCCTCGCTCGACCCGATCACCAGCACGCGCTCCCGGCGCTGCGCGAGCAGCGCGGCCGGCACGAACAGGGCCTCGTGGTAGGTCAGCTGGGTGTGCTCGGCGCTCTGCCGCTCGCCGTCGCAGAACAACGTCGCGCCGTGCGCCGTGTCCGCGATCAGCACCTCCTGCAGCGCGGTCCGGGTCCGCAGGCGCACGGCCTCGAGCTGCCAGCGCCGGGTCAGCCCGGGCGAGATCGGTTCGTCGACCCGCCCCGCACCGCCACGGTCCACGACCTCGATCGCGGCGTCCGCGGCGCCGAGCATGAGCGCGAGCCGCCGCACGGCGTACAGCGGGTCGGCGCCGTCGCCGCAGGTGAAGGCGTCGACGAAGGCGGACCCGAGCTCGGGCCAGGTGTGGACCGACGCGTGCGACTCGGCCAGCAGCGCGACGACCGTGACCCCCTGCGGCGCGAAGTGCTCCGCGACGATCTGCCGCACGTCCGCCCCGGCGGCCAGCAGCGAGGTGCGAAGGGCGTGCCGCAGGCCGTCGGCGTCGTCGAGAACGGCGGGGTCGATGCCGCGCAGCTCGCCGAGGACGTGCCGGCCGACGGGATGGGACGTCTGCACGGGGCACGACCCTAGGTGACGGCCTCGGGCACCAGGACGTGCACGGGCAGCGGGCCGAAGCCGTTGAACCCGACCGAGGCGTAGCTCGCCGTGTAGGCGCCGGCGTGCAGGAGGTCGACGGCGTCGCCCGCGGCGAGGTCCAGGGGCAGGGCGTAGGGCCGGCGGCGGTAGAGGACGTCGTCGCCGTCGCAGGTCGGGCCGGCCAGCACCACCGGGCCGGGCGGGCCGGCGCGGCCGGGTACCCGCACCGGGTAGTCGATCGCCTCCCCCTCCGCCTCGGCGAGCCCCTGGTAACGGCCCGCGTCGAGGTAGACCCAGCGCCGGTGGTCGATCCCGGGGCGGCGGGACACCCGCAGAGCCGTGGTCCGCAGCACCCCGGCCTCGGCGACGAGCGCGCGCCCGGGTTCGAGGACCAGCCGGACCGCGTCGACGTCACCGGCCGTGATCGCCGCGGCGACGGCCTCGTGGATCGCGTCGGCGTAGGCCGCGAACGGCGGGACCTCCGCGCGGTAGCGGACGGGCAGCCCGCCCCCGACGTCGAGCACGGGCCGCCCGATCCCGGCGGTGGACGCGACCCGCAGGGCGACCCGCACCGCCCCGGCGAACGCCGCGGGCCTGAGCTGCTGCGATCCGGCGTGGAACGCGATCCCGTCCCGGCCGCGGGCGAGCCGGGCGGCCTCGGCCGGGGTCGCGCCGAACTTGCCCAGGAACGGGGTCGCCGCGCCGTCGTCGGCCACGAGGACGCGCACGAGCACCTCGGCGCCGGCCGGCAGGCCCGCGAGATCCTCCGCACTGTCCGTGACGAACCGACGGACGCCCTGCGTGGCGGCGGCCGCCGCGGCACCCGGGCCCCGGACGGGGTTGCCGTGGCAGAGCCGGGCCGGGTCCGCGCCCGCCTCCAGGCAGAGCGCGATCTCCTCGGGCCCGGCCACGTCGAACCCGCTGCCGAGGGCGGCGAGAGTGCGCAGCACGTCCGCCTCGGGGCACGCCTTGACCGCGTAGAGGATCTCCGCGTCGGGGAAGGCCGCCGCGAGCTCGCCGTACCGCCGCGCCACGAGCCCGGCGTCGAGCACCAGGAACGGGGTCGGTCGGGGCTCGGCGAGGAAGGCCTCGAGGGCGGGGGTGGGCACGACCCGATCCTGCCGCCCGCCGATCAGCCGGGCCGCACCCGACCCGCCGTCCCGTCGACGACCACCCGCTCCCCGGTCGCGATGCGCGCCACCGCACCGGGCACCCCGACCACCGCCGGGATCCCGTACTCCCGCGCGACGACCGCCCCGTGCGAGTTCGCCCCGCCCATCTCCATGACCAGCCCGGCGGCGGTGAGGAACAACGGCGTCCAGCCCGGGTCGGTCGAGGGGCAGACGAGGATCTCCCCCGGTTCCAGCCGGGCGTCGGCGGGATCGGCCACCACCCGCGCGGGCCCCTCGACCACGCCGGCCGATGCCGGGGTGCCGCGCAGCTCCCCCGGTACGAGCGGCGGCGCCTCCGGGTCCGGGACCGCCTCCGGCTCGGTCCCGTCGGAGAGCAGGATCCGCGGGACGTGGCGGCGCCGACGCTCCCGGTCGTACCCGGCCCGTCGGGTGGCGACGAGCGCACGCAGGTCGGCGCCGGCCAGCCCGGCGCGGCAGTCGTCGGTGGTGAGGTGCACGACGTCGCGGGCCGCGGCGATCCGGCCGGCCGCGGCGAGCGCCCCGCCGACGGCCAGGAGATCCGACCTGGCCGCGTCGAGGAGCGCGACGAGGGCGAACTTCGGCAGCTCGCGCAGGCCGGCGAGCGCCCGGGCCCGGCGCAGCAGCAACCGGACCGCGCGCCCGCGCAGGCCCCCGACCCGCGACGCGAGCGCGTCGGCGGTGCGCTCCGCCTCGGCCGCCGCGGCGGCGAAGACCCGGTCCGGGGTGCGGTCGGGGTCGGCGCGCAGGTACCCGGCGAGTACGCCCAGCAGGTACGTCGGGTCCTCGCGCCACCGCGGGACCCCGAGGTCGATCTCCGCGACGGCGCGGTGCCCGTAGCGTGCCAGGAAGTCGCGCAGGCCGTCGGCCAGGGCCGCGGGTGCGCCGTCCGCCGCGAGCGCCCGCCGCGCCGCGCCGACCGGTCCCGTGACCAGCGCCGTCGACGCCGGGTCGGTGGCGATGCGCCCGGCCAGCCTCCAGAGGTCGAGGTCCATCTCGGTGGTGACGTTGTGCGGCAGCCCGCGCAGGACCGTCGACAGCTCGCCGGGCCGGGCGCGGCCCCGCAGCAGGACCGCGGCGAGCCCGAAGGCCACGAACCCCGCCCCGGCCACCGGGAACACCCGCGCGATCACGGTGGGCAGCTCGCCCGCGAGCGTGGCCTCGATCCGGTCGAGGCGCGCCGCGGCCGGGAGCGGGGCCCGCGCGCCGAGCCGGTCCCGCAGGTCCGCGACCGCCGCCTCGGCCCCGCGCCGCGCGGGGCCCGGCGCCAGGAGCGCGATCCCCAGCCGCGGCGGCACCCGGAACCGGGCGAGGACCCGGGCCAGCGCGCGGGCGAAGCGCAGCCGGCGCCGCGGCAGCACCGTGAACGCGGGATCGGCGAGCACCCGGCGGAGCACGACGGCGGACCGCGTCTCCATGACGTCGAACAGGCGGGGGACCACACGCCGCCCGACCGGGTGCCGG
This sequence comes from Pseudonocardia kujensis, assembly GCF_021283305.1. Classification (GTDB taxonomy): domain Bacteria; phylum Actinomycetota; class Actinomycetes; order Mycobacteriales; family Pseudonocardiaceae; genus Pseudonocardia; species Pseudonocardia kujensis. The sequence goes on along the minus strand of NZ_JAJSOK010000004.1, from coordinate 45,719 downwards.
AGCGCACCGGTGACGTCGACGAGCAGCCGCTCCCCCGCCACCGCGAGCACCGGCGCGCCGGCGCGGAGGTCCGGGACCGGGATGCCCCACAGGCGGGCGAGCGCACCGGTCATCACACGGAAGGCGCCCTGGCCCGCGGTCGTGAGCGGGCCCAGCACCCCCTGCGCGACGTTGACGTTGAGGTAGATGCGCAGGCCGGGCGCCGGGCTCTCGGGCAACGGGTAGAGCGTGGTGACCGGCCGCGCCTGCACCAGCCAGACCCGGTCCGTGCCGTCGACGGCCCACTCGAGGTCCTGCGGCCCGCCGTGCTGCTCCGCGACCCGCCGGCCGAGTGCGGCGAGCTCGCGGGCGCGGTCGTCCGACAGGCAGGGCCCCACGCCGCCGGCCCGCCGCTCGACGACCCGGCCACCGGCGTCGAGCACCAGGTGCTCGGGGTCGACCGTGCCCGAGACCACGGCCTCCCCCAGCCCCGGCGCCGCGTCGATCACCGTCTCGCCGCGCCGCCCGGTGACCGGGTTCGCGGTGAACAGCACCCCGGCCGCCGCGGCCGGCACCATCCGCTGCACGACGACGGCGAGCGCCACCGTCCGGTCGTCGATCCCGTTGGCCGCCCGGTAGGCCACGGCACGGTCGGTCCAGAGCGAGGCCCAGCAGCGGCGCACGGCGTCGAGCACGGCGTCGGGGCCCTCGACGTCGAGGTACGTGTCCTGCTGGCCGGCGAAGCTGGCGTCGGGCAGGTCCTCGGCGGTGGCCGACGAGCGCACGGCGACCCGGCCGTCGGCGAGCGCCCGGATCGCCGCGGCCAGCTCCCCGGGCACCGGGGCGGCGTGGACGGCCTCGCGCAGAGCGGCCGGTGCGGCGCCCTCGTCGAGCAGCCGCCCGACGACCCGGTCGGCCACCGCCCGGTAGGCGACGGTGGTGACACAGCTGCCCGGCGGGACCGGGAAGCCCGCCCGGAGCAGCCGGCCGAGCGAGGCGGCCTTGCCCCCGACGAGCGCCGGATCGTCGGCCGCGGCGAGATCGAGGATCCGTGGGCCGGCGGTGAGCGGGCCGGGCAGCGTGTGCGTCATGGCGCGCCTCCTCGTGCGTGCGAGGAGCGTAGTCCGACACCTCCCCGTTTTCAACGCTCGTTGAATGAAGGCACGCCGAGACTGCCCGGCTCGGCGCCGCCCGTCCCTACTGATCGGTAATGTCCGGCCCATGACCGCACCGAAGGCCCAGCGCCGGGGCCGGGCCATCGCCATGACCGACGACGAGCGGGACGCCTTCCTCGCCGAGGAGCGGACCGTCCGGGTCGCCACCAACGGCACGCACGGCCCGCACGCGACACCGCTCTGGTTCCACTGGGACGGCTCCGCGATGTGGCTGACCTCGCTCGTCCGCGCGCAGCGCTGGGCCGACCTGGAGAAGGACCCGCGGATCGGGGCAGTGGTCGACGCCGGGCACGACTACGACCAGCTCCGCGGCGTCGAGATCCGCGGGCGGGTGGAGCCGGTGGGCGAGATCCCCCGCACCGGCGAGCCGAACCCCGAGCTGGAGCGGGTCGAGCGGGCCTTCGCCGACAAGTACACCGGCGGCCACGTGGTGGTCGACGGCCGGCACGCCTGGCTGCGACTGACCCCGGAGAAGATCAGCAGCTGGGACTTCCGCAAGCTGCCCGGCGCACGGCAACAGCCCGGCGCCTGACCCGCACCCCGCGCTACGGAGCCAGAGCGCGATTTCGAGGGCCGGAAATGCGCGTTGTGGAACCGTCGTGCACATCCCACGGCCCTGGTGATGCGACAGGGAGCCATGACGCCGGGCGCACGGCGGTCCGAGCGTCATGGCTCCCTACTGCGTCAGGGCTCCCTACTGCGTCAGGGGGTGCCGGTGAGCAGGGGCCAGAGGCCGTCGGCTCCGGCCTCGAGGGCGCGGGCGCCGACCCGGTCGTTCCAGTAGGCCTCGGAGCCGTCCTCGTCCCGCCAGGCCCAGAGCCGGGTGGTGACCAGGCGCAGGTCGTGCTCGCGGGTGAACCCGATCGCCCCGTGCACCTGGTGGGTGATCCGGGCCACCTGCCCGGCCGCCTCGCCGGCGCGGGCCTTCGCCGCGGCGATCGCGAACGACGCCTCGGCGAACCCGCGTCGGTCCACCTCCCGCGCCGCCGCCGCCGTGGCCGCCGCGGCCGCGGCCACCTCCGCGCCCGCGAGCGCGAGGGACTGCTGAATGGCCTGCAGCTTCGCGATCGGGCGGCCGAACTGCACCCGCTCGGTGGCGTACCTGACCGCCATCGCCACCGCCCCCCGGGCCGCGCCGGCAAGCAGCAACGCCCGGCCCAGCGCAGCGCGCAGCGGAAACTCCACCACCGCCACCGACGGCACCACGGCCACGTGCCGCACGGTCAGCTCGTTGAGCACCAGGTCGTCGCGGGGCTCCTCGGCGAGGTTGACCCCCTCCTCGACCCCGGCGCCGGTGGTGTCGACCAGCAGCACCTGCTCCCCCGCCAGCACCGCGACCGCGCCGACCGCGCGGCCCCAGGGCACCCGGCGCAGGGTGCCGGACACGTCCGCCCCGGCCCCACCCGCGGCCGGCTGGATCGTCAGGTTCCCCGCGACCGTCGCCGACAACGGCCCGGACGGCACCTCGATCCCGGCCGCGTGCAGCAGCCACGCCGCCAGCAGGTCGGTCTCCACCAGCGGCACCCGCGCGGCGAACTGCCCGGCCGCGGTCAGCACCGCCGCCGCGTCGGACACCGTGCCGCCGCTGCCCCCGGCCTCCTCGGGCAGGGTCAGCCGGGCCAGCCCGGTCTGCTCGACGCTCTCCCACAGCTTCGCGTCGAACGCGTCCGTGGAGCTGTCCCAGGCGTCGCCGAAGACCGACTCCGCCATCTCCCGAAGCTCTGTGTTCGACTCGGCACTCATCAGCGCAGCCCCAATCCGCGGGCGACGATCCCGCGCAGGATCTCGTTCGTCCCGCCCCGCAGCGTGAAACCCGGGGCGTGCAGCACCGCGTCGGCCAGCAGCCGGGCGAATCCACCCTGCTCGCCCCCCGGGTCCGGCGGGATGGACACGAGCAGCCGCGCCGCGTCGATCACCTCGTTCTCGAACCGCGTGCCCAGGTCCTTCACCACCGCCGCGGCCAGCTCCGGCGCCTTGCCCGCCTCCAGCGCGCCCGCGATGGCCAGCGACATCCGCCGCAGCGTCCAGTACCGCGACACCAGCCCGCCCAGGTCCCGCCGGCGTCCCGCGTCGAGATCATGGCCCGCGATCTCGCCCAGCAGCGCCACCACCAGCGGGAACGTCGACAGGTAGCGCTCCGGGCCCGACCGCTCGAACGCCAGCTCCGAGGTCACCTGGTGCCAGCCCTGCCCGATCTCGCCCAGCACCATGGAGTCGGGGATGAAGACCTTGTCGAACACCACCTCGTTGAAGTGGTGCGCCCCGGTCAGCAGCGGGATCGGCCGGATCGTCACGCCCGGCGCCTTCAGGTCCACGATCAGCTGCGACAGCCCGGCGTGCCGGTTGGTGTCGTCCTTCGGCGAGGTCCGCACCAGCGCGAAGAAGGCGTGTGCGTGGTGCGCCCCCGACGTCCAGACCTTCGTGCCGGTCAGCTCCCAGCCGCCGTCGACCCGGTCCGCCTTCGACCGCACCGACGCCAGGTCGGAGCCCGAGTCCGGCTCCGACATCCCGATGCCGAAGTACACCTCCCCGGCCGCGATCCCGGGCAGGAACCGCTGCCGCTGCTCCTCGGTGCCGAAGCGCATCAGCGACGGCCCGATCTGCCGGTCCGCCACCCAGTGCGCGGCCACCGGCGCGCCGGCCGCGAGCAGCTCCTCGGTCACCACGTACCGGTCCAGCGCGCCGCGCCCGTGCCCGCCGTACTCGGTCGGAATCGTCATCCCCAGCCAGCCGCGCCGCGCCAGCTCCTTGGTGAACCGCTCGTCCCACCCCGAGAGCCAGGTGTCCGCGCGCGGACGCCAGGCCCCGGCCGCACGCTCCTCCGCGAGGAACGCGCGCACCTCGGACCGCAGCGCCGCAACGCGCTCCGGCAGCTCCACCGGCGGGGGCACGAGATCCGGCAGTGTCGCCATCGTGTCCGTCACCCGTCCTTCCTAGCCCACGGATCGTGCACGTGCATCAAGGTGTGGCGGGATGGGAACATCTGGGGCATGACGAACCCCGATCTCGAACGGAAGGTCCTCGAGGCCGTCCCCACCGGTCTGCTCATCGGCGGCGAGTGGCGACCGGCGGCCTCGGGGGCGACGACGAAGGTCGAGGACCCGTCGACGGGCGAGGTCCTCGTCGAGGTCGCCGACGCGGGGCCGGAGGACGGGCTCGCCGCGCTCACCGCCGCCCACGAGGCGCAGGCCGGCTTCGCCGCCATGGCGCCGCGCGAGCGCGGGGAGATCCTGCGCCGCGCCTACGAGACGATGATCGCGCGCGTCGACGACCTCGCCCTGCTCATGACCCTGGAGATGGGCAAGCCGCTGGCCGAGTCGCGCGGCGAGGTCACCTACGCCGCCGAGTTCTTCCGCTGGTTCAGCGAGGAGGCCGTGCGGATCGACGGCGGGTTCGCCACCGCGCCCGCGGGCGGCAGCCGCTTCCTCGTGATGAAGCAGCCGGTGGGCCCCTGCGTGTTCATCACGCCGTGGAACTTCCCGCTCGCCATGGGCACCCGCAAGATCGGCCCCGCGATCGCCGCAGGCTGCACGGTCGTGATCAAGCCGGCGCCGCAGACCCCGCTGTCGATGCTGGCCCTGGGCCAGATCCTGCTCGACGCCGGGTTGCCGGCGGGCGTGCTGAACATCATCAACGCCACGGACGCGGGCGGGGTGATGGAGCCGATCATCAAGGACGGTCGGGCGCGCAAGCTCTCGTTCACGGGCTCCACCGGCGTCGGCAAGATCCTGCTGGAGCAGTGCGCCGCCAAGGTCCTGCGGACCTCGATGGAGCTGGGCGGCAACGCCTCGTTCCTCGTGTTCGACGACGCCGACCTCGACAAGGCCGTCGAGGGCGCGATGCTCGCGAAGATGCGGAACATGGGCGAGGCGTGCACCGCCGCCAACCGCTTCTACGTCCAGCGCGGCGTCGCCGAGGAGTTCGCCGCCAAGCTCGCCGAGCGGATGGGCGCGTTGAAGGTCGGCCGCGGCACCGAGGACGGCGTGCAGGTCGGCCCGCTCGTCGACGCGAAGGGCCGGGACAAGGTCGTCGACCTCGTCGGCGACGCGATCGCCCACGGCGCGCAGGTCAAGGTCGGCGGTGAGGCCGCGGAGGGCCCGGGCTACTTCTACCCGCCGACGGTGCTCACCGACGTGCCGCGGAACTCCCGGCTCAACCACGAGGAGATCTTCGGCCCGGTCGCGCCGATCTCGGTGTTCGACACCGAGGACGAGGCCCTCGCGGCAGCCAACGCCACCGAGTTCGGCCTGGTGAACTACGTGTTCACGGAGAACCTCAACCGGGCGCTGCGGGTCTCGGAGAAGGTCGAGAGCGGCATGGTCGGGCTCAACACCGGCCTGGTGTCCAACCCGGCGGCGCCATTCGGCGGGATCAAGGAGTCCGGGCTGGGCCGCGAGGGCGGCACGGTCGGGATCGACGAGTTCCTCGAGCTCAAGTACGTCGCCATCGGCGGCCTGGGCTGACTGCACCAGGGAGCCATGACGCTCGTTCTCCACCCGAATCCGGGCGTTGTGGAACCATGACGCCCGGACCGGGGGCTGGTCCGGGCGTCATGGCTCCATGGTGCGTCAGGGGTGTGCCGGCGTGCGCCTGCGCCGCAGGCGCGGCCACACGATCACCGCGACCGCGCACACCAGCTGCGAGATCGCGTAGCCCGCGGCCACCGGCATCAGCTGCTCGACGGGGTGCGTGCCGGCGGCGTCGGCCGGGCCGATCGGGATGAACAGCACCACGGCGATCACGAACGCCGTGCTGATCAGCTGCAGCCGGGCGAAGCCGACGCCGTCGTGCCGCGCCTGCCGCACGCCGAGCTCGTGCGAGATCACCAGCCGGGCGATCATGCCGAGCAGCAGCACGCGGAGCACGTCGTCGGCCGCGGCGTAGCCCGGCCCGAAGAACTCCAGGCCGAACCGGGCCAACAGCACGCCCACCACGATCATCGGCAGGAAGATCAGGTACAGCCGCTTGCGCGAGGCCCGGATGTGCGCCGCGGCGTTGTCGGGGTCCCGGGCCAGCTGCGCCGACAGCGACTGCATGAACCGCTGCGCAGCGATGTCGATCACCATGACGGCCTGCCAGGCGATGAAGAACGCCGCACCGGTCGTCGCGCCGAAGCGCTGGGTCACGATCACCGTGACCTGGTTGAACAGCAGCACCGTTCCCCAGTGCGCCAGGGTCGTGGGGCCGAGGAAGGAGACGGCCTCGCGGCGCGTCGGCAGCCACTCGCGGTCCGAGAGCTGCGCGAACTTGCGCGTGTAGATCCCGCCGACCACCGCGCTGCCGAGCGTCCACACCGCGATCGGCACGACCCACGACAGCACGACGCCGAACGGGCCGAGGCTCGCGCCCAGCGCGACCAGCATGCCGATCCGCGCGACCGCGAAGGCGATGTTGCGCCACGACGCCCACCAGGTCTTGCCGACCGCGATGAGGCTGAAGTCGTGCACGCCCCACAGGCCCCAGCCGATGCCGGCGGCCAGGAACAGCAGCCCGCCGGCCCACAGCGGGAGCACGCCGCCCGCGCCGGTGGTGGCCATCAGCGGTTCGAGCAGCACGTAGACCAGCCCGACCAGCGCGCACGACGGGATGATCACCAGGTGGCTGCGCCAGAACAGGGTCGAAGCCTTGCGGCCCGACCGTGGCATCCACAGCATCATCGCGGAGTCGAGGTTCAGCTGCGCCACGCCCGCGACCAGCAGGAACGCCGACACGAACGCCGAGGCGTAGCCGACCGCCTCCTGCGGCATGATCCGCGCCGCGATCAGCCAGCTGACGAAACCGGCCAGCGACCCGACGGCGCCGCTGATCGACAAGGACAGGCCGTCGGAGAGCGCCCGCCTGCCCGAGCCGCCCGACGACGACCCGAGGTCCTTCCCGGCCGCGGCCGGGGGGTCGGCGCCGTCACCGGTCCGCGCGGCCGCGGGGCCGGGCACGAGCTCGACGGTCGGTGGGTCGTGGGGCCGGGGTGGGCTGTCGAACCAGTCCACCGGCTCACCGCCGGCCGAACCGTTCGACCGGCGGCCCGCCGCGGAAACCCCGGGGCGGCCCGCCGCGGAATCCCCGGGGCGGCCCGCCGCCGTGCCGCCCGAGGGGTTCCGCCGGTCGCCGGCCGAGCCGGGAGCGACGTCGTCGAAGAGGGGAGCCGGTCGCCGATCGGGGTCGGGGACCGGGGGTCGGGTGCCGCCCGCGGGCGGATCGGGCTCCTCGCGCCGGTGCGCGGAGACGGGGGTGCTGGCCTCGGAGTCCGGTCGTGTCACTGCGCCTCGGCAGGGACGGAAGCGGACGACGGGACAGCTCCGACCACGGGGGGCAGGTGGGGAAGCCTGGCCGTCAACATGGGCGCCGATGTTACCGGCGGCCGGCCCGCGTCCCCCGTGCGGCCGAGCGGGGCCCGGGTGCGCCGCCGGGACGAACGGGATGTCGCGGGCCGGCCCGTCCGCACCGGTACCCCACGGGGCGATCCGGGCACCGCCCGACGCGCTGGGGATCACCCGATGGGGTCCTTGTAGGGTCCGGACCCGAGATCGCCGCCGCACTCAGGGGACGGGACCGAATGGGGGACGGGTACACAGTGGAGCAGAACGGTCCTATCGGGATAGCCGTCGTCGGGGGCGGGTACTGGGGTCCGAACCTCGTCCGCAACGCACAGCAGACCCCGGGCCTGCACCTCGAGTACCTGTGCGACCTCAACGCCGACCGCGCGCGGCAGGTCCTGGGCAACTACTCAACCGTGCGGATCTCCACCTCGCTCGACGAGGTGCTGGCCGATCCCGCGGTGTCCGCCGTCGCGATCGCGACCCCGGCCGCCACCCACTTCGACGTGGCGATGCGCGCCCTCGAGGCCGGCAAGCACGTGCTGATCGAGAAGCCGCTGGCGCCGTCCTACGAGGAGGGCCGCCGGCTGGTCGAGGCCGCCGAGCGGCTCGGCCGGGTCCTCATGGTCGACCACACCTTCTGCTACACCTCCGAGGTCCGGCACATCCGCGAGGTCGTGCGCAGCGGGCGCCTCGGCGACCTGCAGTACATCGACTCGGTGCGGATCAACCTGGGCATCGTGCAGCCGGACGTGGACGTCCTGTGGGACCTCGCCCCCCACGACCTCTCCATCTTCGACGCGATCCTGCCCGACGACGTGTTCCCGGTCTCGGTGGCCGCGCACGGCTCCGACCCGGTGGGGGCGGGGCACGCGTGCGTGGCGCACCTGACGCTGCGGCTGTCCAACGGCGCGCTCGCCCACGTGCACGTCAACTGGCTCTCCCCCACCAAGATCCGCACCTTCGTGGTGGGCGGGTCCAACCGGACCGTGGTCTGGGACGACCTGAACCCCACCCAGCGGGTCTCCGAGCACGACCGCGGCGTCGACCGGATCCAGTCCGACCTGGACGACGCCGACGTCCGCGGCCGCAGGCTCGTCTCGTACCGCACCGGCGACACCGTCGCCCCGGCCCTGGCCAACCTGGAGGCCCTGCGGTCGGTCATGGTCGAGTTCGCGGCGGCCATCGCCGAGAACCGGCGCCCGCTCACGGACGGCTTCGCGGGCCTGCGGGTGCTCGCGATCCTCGAGGCCGCCTCCGAGAGCCTCGCGAAGGACGGCCAGTCCGTGCCGATCCGCGCGATCCAGGAGACCCCGCGCACCACCGCCGGGGTGATCGAGGACGTTCCGACCACGATGGCCCAGCGCGGCCGCGGAGAGGTGACGGTGTGACCAGCAGCGAGAAGGCGGCACAGCCGGTCGAGGGCCAGCGGATCCTGGTCACCGGCGGTGCCGGCACCATCGGCTCGACCCTCGTCGACCAGCTCGTCGAGGCCGGCGCGGCCGAGGTCGTCGTGCTGGACAACCTGGTGCGCGGGCGGCGGGAGAACATCGCCGCGGCGCAGGCGGCCGCGGGCGACCGGCTGACCCTGGTCGAGGGCGACATCAACGACCGCGAGCTGGTCGGCGAGCTCACCGCAGGTAAGGACCTCGTGTTCCACCTCGCCGCACTGCGGATCACCCAGTGCGCCGAGCAGCCGCGGACCGCGCTGGAGAGCCTGGTCGACGGCACCTTCACGATCATCGAGGCCGCGGTCGAGCACGGCGTGAAGAAGGTCGTCGCGAGCTCGTCGGCGTCGGTCTACGGCCTGGCCGAGGAGTTCCCGACCACCGAGCGCCACCACCCGTACAACAACGACACCTTCTACGGCGCCGCCAAGGCGTTCAACGAGGGCATGCTGCGCAGCTTCCACGCCATGAACGGCCTGGACTACGTCGCGCTGCGCTACTTCAACGTCTACGGCCCGCGGATGGACGCCTACGGCGTCTACACCGAGGTGCTGATCCGCTGGATGGAGCGGATCGCCCGGGGCGACCGCCCGCTGATCTTCGGCGACGGGAAGCAGACGATGGACTTCGTCCACGTCCACGACATCGCCCGCGCCAACGTGCTCGCGGCGCAGGCCCCGGTCACGGACGACGTCTACAACATCGCCACCGCCCAGGAGATCAGCCTGGCCGGCCTGGCCGAGGCGCTGCTGAAGGCGATGGACTCCGACCTCACCCCGGAGTTCGGCCCGGCCCGCCAGGTCAACGGCGTGACCCGCCGGCTCGCGGACATCTCCGCCGCCGCCCGCGACCTCGGCTGGAAGCCGACGATCGGGTTGGACGAGGGCCTGCGCGGGCTCGTCCGGTGGTGGAGCGAGGAGACCGGCACGAAGGTCGGCGCATGATCCCGGTCATGAAGCCCCTCCTCGGGGACGAGGAGGCGGAGGCCGTCGCGGCCGCCGTGCGGTCGGGCTGGGTGGCGCAGGGTCCGCGGGTCGCCGAGTTCGAGAAGGCGTTCGCCGCCCACGTCGGCGCCGCGCACGCCGTCGCGACCTCGAACTGCACCACCGCACTGCACCTGTCGCTGTACGTGCTGGGCGTGGGCCCGGGCGACGAGGTCGTGTGCCCGTCGTTCTCCTTCATCGCCACCGCCAACGCGATCCGCTACTGCGGCGCCACCCCGGTGTTCGCCGACGTCGAGCCGGCGACCGGCAACGTCACCGCCGAGACCGTCGCGGCCGTGCTCACCCCGCGGACGAAGGCCGTGCTGGCGGTCCACCAGGGCGGGCAGCCCGCGGACATCCCGGCGATCAAGGCCGCGTGCGGGGAGGTCCCCGTGGTCGAGGACGCCGCCTGCGCCGCCGGGGCGACCCTGCACGGCAACCCGGTCGGCACCGGTGCGCTGCTCGCGGCCTGGTCCTTCCACCCGCGCAAGCTCCTCACCACCGGCGAGGGCGGCATGGTCACCACGGACGATCCCGAGTGGGCCGCCCGGATCCGCCGGCTGCGCGAGCACGGGATGACCGTCTCCGCCGCCGACCGGCACGCCGCGGGCACGAAGGTCGTCCTCGAGGGCTACGACGAGACGGCCTTCAACTACCGGATGACGGACATGCAGGCCGCGATGGGCCTGGTCCAGCTGGGCCGGCTGCCCGGGATCGTCGCGCAGCGCCGGGCCATCGCCGAGCGCTACCGCGAGCTGCTCGCCCCGCTCGGGGTGCGCGCGGTCGGCGACCCGCCGCACGGCACGGCCAACTACCAGTCGTTCTGGGTCGAGCTCCCCGAGGGGGCCGACCAGGTCACCGTCCTCGGCGCGCTCGCCGAGGCGGGGATCTCCGCCCGGCGCGGGATCATGGCCGCGCACCTGGAGCCCGCCTACGCCGGGCACCCGCACGGGCCGCTGCCCGTCACCGAGCACCTCACACGCCGCACCGTGATCCTCCCGGTGCACCACGAGATCGGGGAGGCCGAGCAGCTCGCCGTCGTCGACGCGCTGGCCGGCGCCCTCGGTCTCGCCACCAGCTCCCCGAGCCACTAGGAGCCGCATGGCCGCCCCCAGCACCCCGGTCCCGCACGCCCCGATCCCCCTCGTCGACCTCGCCGCCCAGCACGCCGAGGTGGCCGCCCAGGTCGCCGAGGGCTGGGAGGAGGTCCTGGCCCGCACCGCCTTCGTCGGTGGGCCGGCCGTCGCCGAGTTCGAGGCGGCCTACGCCGCGTACTCCGGCGTGGAGCACGTCGTCGGCGTCGCCAACGGCACGGACGCGCTCGAGCTCGCCCTGCGCGCGCTCGGCGTCGGCCCGGGCGACGAGTGCCTCGTGCCGGCGAACACGTTCATCGCCACCGCCGAGGCCGTCGCCCGCGCCGGGGCCGAGGTCGTGCTCGTCGACTGCGAGCCCGGCACCGCCCTGATCGACGTCGACGCCGCCCTGGCCGCCGTCACCGAGCGGACCCGGGTCGTGCTGCCGGTGCACCTGTACGGCCAGGTCGCCGACGTCGCCCGGCTGAAGGCGGGTCTGCCCGACCATGTCGCGATCTGCGAGGACGCGGCGCAGTCCCAGGGTGCCCGGCGAGACGGGCTGCAGGCCGGCGCGATCGGCGACATCGCCGGCACCAGCTTCTACCCCGGCAAGAACCTCGGCGCCTACGGCGACGCGGGTGCGGTGCTCACGCGTTCGGCCGAGCTGGCCGAGCGGGTCCGGCTGCTGGGCGCGCACGGGTCGCCGCGCAAGTACGAGCACACCGTCGTGGGCGTGAACAGCCGGCTCGACGCGCTGCAGGCCGTCGTGCTCTCGGCGAAGCTCACCCGGCTCGACGGGTGGAACGCCGCCCGGCGGGCCGCGGCGGCCCGCTACGACGCCCTGCTCGCCGACCTGCCGGGCGTCACCACGCCCACGGTCACCCCGGGCAACGAGCCCGTCTGGCACCTCTACGTGATCGAGGTCGACCGGCGCGACGAGGTCCTGGCGCACCTCAACGCCAACGGCGTGGGCGCGGGCATCCACTACCCCACCCCGGTGCACCTCACGGGAGCCTTCGGGCACCTCGGCAAGACCGGCGACTTCCCCGTGGCCGAGGCGACGGCCGACCGGATCCTGTCGCTGCCGCTCTACCCGCAGATCACCGAGGAGCAGCAGCAACGGGTCGTGGACACCCTCCGCGCCGCGCTCTGACCCCGCACACGAACGGCGCCCCCGCCCACCCGGAGGTGAGCGGGGGCGCCGTTCGTCGTGCCGGGCGTCGGGTCAGCGCGGGCCCAGGAACCACTCTTCCCAGTTGTCGAAGGCACCGTTGAGCGCGGCGCGGAAGATCAGCGGGCGGTCGATCTGCGTGATGAAGGTGCGCGGGACGGTGCCCGCCGGGCGCGTGTCGACGGCCTGCGCGTACACCGTCCGGTAGACGCGGCTCGCGATCGCGCCCGCCTCCGGCGTCCAGTTCGCCGACTGCCCGAAGGGGATGGCGAACTCGTCGATCGGGTGACCGAGCATCCTCTCCAGCCGGGCCCGCGACTCGACGAGCTCGCGCTCCGCGGCGGCGGCGTCGAGCCGGCCGAAGTCGGGGTGCGACGCCGAGTGGCTGGCCAGCGTGACGCCGGCCGCCTCGAGCCGGGCCAGGCCCGCCCAGTCCAGCACGTGCGCGTAGCCCGCGTCGTGCCCGCCGTCGGCCCACCCGCTGACCGCGAACATGGTCGACGGGACGCCGTGGTGGCGCAGCACCGGCACCGCGTTGTCGAGCACGCTGGTGGCACCGTCGTCGAACGTGATCGCCAGCTGCCTGCGCTCCGGAGCGGCCAGCACCTCGGCCGGGGTGGCGAAGGTCCACCCGTCGTCCACGGCCACCTGCAGGTGCCGCTCGAAGTCCGCCGGCCGCACGTCGTTGACCCCCCACTCGTCCGTGCCGATCGAGTGGTAGGCGAGGATCCGGCCGACCGCGCTGCCGCGGGGCCGGGTCAGGCCGGTGCGGGTCCGCAGCGCCTCGTCGAGCGCCAGGCCCCACCGCTCCGCACGCATGCGGCCCGCGACGGCGCACCGGTAGGCGGCCTGGGCCGCGGGCAGCTCGCCCAGCGTGCTGCGCAGGGAGGACACCGCCACCTCAGCCCTTCCGCCCGACGCCGCTGAGGATCACCCCGGCGAGCAGGGCCGGAACCGTCCACTCCACCGCGTGGATGGTCGTCTCGGGAACCTCCTTGCTCCCCATGACGGCCGTGCCGGCGACCGCACCCACCGCAGCGGTGGTGAGGCCCAGGCCGACCAGGTCGGCCTTGCTGCGGCGCTGCGCCAGCAGCCCGATGCTGCCGAGCAGGTGCGCCGCGGCCGCCGCGCGGAAGATCGGGGTCCAGCGGGCCCAGCCGGCGGCGACGACGCGCTCGCGGTCCTGCGGGCCCCCGGCGGCGTCGGCGGCGGCGTTGAGGCCCGAGGCCCCCATCAGGGAGCCGCCGAACCAGGCGGCCGCGCCGACGTCGCGCAGGGCGCGCAGCGCGGTGCTCGCGGCGGTGGAGGGGGTGGTCTGGGCGGCACGGGCCATGTGGGTCTGCTCCTCGGTCGGGTGTGGTCGGCACGGGTCGCCGGCTCGCGCGGGGAGCGGAGGCGGCGGCGTCCCGTGGCGGGGCCGACCGGCCGGTCGCCGGCGGGGACCCCGGTGGACTCTCCCGCCGCGGGACTCTAGCGACGGGCCCGTCAGCCCCGGACGCGCAGTCCCTCCCCGGCCCGCTCGTGCGCGGTGCCGCACCCGGGACACACCAGGTCCTCGCCCAATCGCTCGCCGCAGACGCAGACCCAGCCCTTCACCCGCGCCGGGTTCCCCGCGACGAACGCGTGGGCCGGCACCGAGCGGGTCACGACGGCACCGGCCGCGGCGAAGGCGTGCTCGCCGATCTCCGTCCCGCACACCACGACCGCGCCGGCGCCGAGCGTCGCGCCGCGGCGGACCACGGTCGACAGGAGCGCCTCGGGCCCGCGCTTGATCGCCGCGCGCGGCCGCAGGTCGTTGGTGAAGAGCACGTTGGGGCCGAGGAACACGTCGTCCTCACAGGTCACGCCGGAGAAGACGAGGGTGCCGTTCTTGACCGTCACGTTGTCCCCGAGCACCGCCCCGTCCTCGACGAAGGCGCAGTCGCAGATGTTGCAGTCCCGGCCGACCCGGGCGCCCGGCAGGACGTGCGCGAAGGCCCACACCCGGGTGCCCTCCCCGACGTCCGTGCTCTCGCAGAGACCCCGCGGGTGCACCCGCACCCCGGTCGTGCTCGTCGTGGCGCCGGTCATGCGCGCTCCCGCCCTCGTCCGTCGTGTGCGGCGCCGACGATAGCCGCGCGCTCCGGCGGTCCGTCCCCCGATCCCGTGACCGCCGGGCGAGCGGTGTCGCACCGGACGGTGCGTAACGCGCTCCGTCGGGTGACCGATGGACGACCGTGGGTCCGCCTCCGGACCCCCGCGTGCGAATCGGGCAGGTTACACCCGGAGATCAGCACCGGCGAGTCGACCATTAGGCTCGGGCGACCGAGACGAGGAGCGGCGACCGGCGCCCGGCGGGTGCGCGGCACGGACAGGTCTGACGGGGTACTGCGGTAGTGGAGCGAGACAGGGGTCCGGTGCGCGGCGACGAGCGGATCGCGGACGGCCCCGGCCGTTCCACCGCGGCGGTCGACCGGATCACCGGCCCGGGCGCGGACCCCTACGCCGACCCCCCCACCGAGCGCTTCGCCGCCGTCCAGGTCCCCGCGCCGGGCACCGCGGAGAACGCCGCGCTCGAGACCGTCGGATTCCGGACCACGCAACGACACAGCGTCGACGCGGACACCCACGGGGACGGCGACAGCCCCGCCACCGCGGAGCTCCCCGAGGCCGCGGTCGAGCCGGGGACCGGCGCCGGGATCGACGCGGGGACGGACGCCGAGCCGCCGCGCAAGCGCCGTTCCCTGCTGCCCAGCCTGGAGCTCAACGCCTTCGCGCTCATGGCGGCCACCGGCATCACCGCCCTCGTGGGTCTCGGCTTCTGGGCGATCGCGGCCCGGCTGCCCGCGACGGAGGTCGGCCGGTCCTCGGCGATCCTGTCCACCGCCACGATGCTGTCGCAGGTCGCGGCGTCGAACGTCGGGCTGCTCTTCGGCCGCGTGTTGGCGTCGGCCGGCACGAAGGCGCGCAGGCTCGTCCTGGGCGGCTACGCGATCGCGATCGTCATCGCGCTCGTTCTCGGCGCGGGTTTCCTGGTCTTCTTCCCGCACGACGAGCTGTTCCCCACCTTCTGGGACCGGGCGGCGTTCCCGCTGCTCGTCGCGCTGCTCGCGCTCTCCACCCTGCAGGACTGGGTGCTCACCGGGCTGCGCCGCTCCACCTGGATCCCGCTCGAGCAGCTGCTGTTCGCGCTGGGCAAGATGGGCCTGCTGATCCTCTTCGCGAACCTGGCCTTCGAGAAGGGCATCCTCGTGGCCTGGGCGCTGCCGATCATCGCGCTGCAGCTGGTGATCTCGCCGATCCTGTTCCTGCGCCTGCTCCCCCGCGTGCCCCCGCCCGGCGAGGGCACCCCGCCGATGCCCGACCGGCGCGGGCTGCTCTCGATCTTCCTGGCCGAGTACGCCACCGGCGCCGTCACGGTGATCATCCCGCTCGTGCTGCCGCTGCTGGTGGTGGCGCGGCTGGGCACCGAGGCCAACGCCTACTACGCACTGCCGTGGCTGATCGCCGAGTCGTTCAGCGTGCTGATCTGGAACATCAGCTCCTCGTACGTGGTGGAGGCCAGCCACGACCGGCGCGAGCAGTGGACGCTGATGAAGCGGACCTTCCGGCTGAGCTACCTGATCGGCGGCCTCGGCGTGCCGTCGCTGTTCTTCCTGGCCCCGTGGGTGCTCTCGGTGCTCGGCGACTCCTACTCCGAGCAGGGCACCTGGGTGCTGCGCTACGCGGTGCTCGCGATCCCCTTCACGATCATCAACATGAACTTCATCAACACCTCGCGACTGCGCAACCAGATGGGGCGCGTCGTGGTGCTCGAGGTGTTCACCGCCGGCCTGGTCATCGGGCTCGCGGTGGTGCTCATGGACCGCATGGGCATCGGCGGCGCCGGCCTGGCGTTCCTCCTCGCCCAGGCCGTCACGGCGCTCGTCGTCGCCGTCCCGCTCGTCCGCTTCATGCGGACGCTGCGGCGCGGCGCCGTCGAGGAGGGGACCGACCGGGCGTCCGAGCCGTCCCAGCCGGGCGGGCCGGGCGACGACGCCGGCCGGTCCGACCCCCCGACAGAGCCGACCCCCGTCGCCGGACTGGCGACGGGAGCAGGCCGGCGCCCGTCCTGACGGACGGCCTTCTTCACACGAGGGAGACCCGAGGAGTGAACGCGCACAGCGCTCCCCGCGCAAGCCGCTGGCCCACGGACCGGCCGCTGCGCCTGCTCGTCGTCCTGCACAACCTGGACATCGGCGGCAGCCAGCGCAACTCCGTGGACCTGGCCGCCGGCGTGCGGGACATGGGCCACGAGGTCGTCGTCGCCGGGCCGCCCGGTGTCCTCGAGGACGTCATCCACAAGCGCGGGGTGCGGTTCGAGGCGGTCGAGGAGCTGGTCCCGGACAACATCGCGCCCACCGCACGCGCGGCCTACAAGCGGATCCGTGACCTGTCCCGACGGCTGCAGCCGGACCTGATCCACGCCTACGAGCTCACGCCCTCGCTGCTCGCCTTCCTCGGCCCGCACCGCCTCGACGACGTGCCGATGACCATGACGATCAACAGCATGTCCGTGCCGGACTTCATGCCCGGCTCCGTGCCGCTGCAGGTCTGCGGACCGCTGATCGCCATGGAGACCCGCGAGCGCAGCGGCTCGATCGGCGTCCTCGAGATCCCGACGGACACGGTCGGCCAGTACCCCGACTACCCCGGCGGCGCCGCCTTCCGGGCCGAGCTCGGGATCGCGCCGGACGAAATCGCCGTCGTCGTCGTCAGCCGGTTCGCCCGCGCGCTCAAGCAGGAGGGCCTGGAGACGGCCATCCGCGCCGCGGGCCGTATCCCGCCGCACCACCGGCTCCGGCTGGTGATGGTGGGCGACGGGCCGGCGATGCCCGAGCTACGGGCCCTGGCCGACGCGACGAACGCCCGCGCCGGCCGCGAGGTCGTGCTGCTGCCCGGGATGCGGGTCGACCCGCGCCCCGCCTACGCCGCCGCGGACATCGCGCTCGGCATGGGCGGGTCGATCCTGCGCGCGATGGCCTTCGGCAAGCCCTGCATCGTGCAGGGCGAGCGCGGCTACTTCCAGATGCTCGACCGCGAGTCGGCCCGGTTGTTCCGCTGGCGCGGCTTCTACGGGATCGGCGACGGCGGTACCGGCGAGGACGCCCTGGTCCGCGAGCTGACCACGCTGCTGGACGACCAGGTGCGCCGCAAGGAGAACGCCGCGTTCGCCCTCGAGCTCGTGCGCCGGCACTACAGCCTCGAGCACGCCCTGCGGGTGCAGATGGAGTGGTACCAGAAGGCGCTCGCCGAGCACGTCCGCCCGAGTCGCAGCGAGGTGGCGCGCACGGTCGCGTCGGTCGGTGCCTGGTTCGCGGCGCGGGCGGCCGGTCGGGTCAAGCCGGACACGTTCAACAGCTCGGAGCGGATCGCACCCGGCATCGCCGGCCCGGTGCCGGACTGGTTCGACCCGGACATCGACACCGACACCGGCAGCATCGACATCGCCAACGCGAAGACCCTGAAGCTCAAGGCGGTCCGCCGGGGCTGAGCCCCTCGGGCTGCCCCGGGCACGCCACCGAGAACGCCACCGGCCGGTGTCCCCTCGCGGGACACCGGCCGGTCCGTGTCACGGGGCGCTCAGCCGCTGTACTTGTACTCCTTGACCCAGTCCACCTGCATCTCGGACGGCTGCACGTTCTTCGGGTCGCCGTCCTCGGGGAACCAGTCGAGCTGGATGCACAGGTGCATCGGGCCCGGCGGCAGTGTGTCCTTGTCCTCGATCCGGTACCACTCGCGCCCGTCGAGGTAGCCGATGACGTGGTCCGGGGTCCACTCGACGGCCCAGTTGTGCCACTCGGTGCCGTCGACCGCAACGTCGTGCTCGATCTGCTTGTTGTCCTCGCCGTAGTGCAGGAACGAGTTCACGTTCTGCCGGTTCGGGTCGGTGGCCTCGAGGAAGTCGATCTCGCCGCCCTCCGGCCAGTTCTCCTCGTCCGGCCACAGCAGCAGCAACGCGTGGTAGGTCGGGTCGCCGGCCGGCATCTTCACGCGGCCCTCCCAGCGCCCGTACATCTGGCCCGGGTTGAGCGCGAGGCCGCCGGTGTTGCCCTGGGCGTCGCCCTTGATGGTGAGGATGCCGTTGTCGACGTGGATCGCGTCGGGCGTGCGGCGGCCGTTGCCGTCGTGGCCCTCACCCTTGTAGATGCTCCAGCCGGCCGGCCGGGGCCCGTCGAACTCGTCGACCCGGGACGGCTCGCCCCAGCCGAGCAGCGTGGCGGCGCTGGTGTCGGTGCCCGCGCTCGGGGTCTTCGTGGCCGTGGTCGGGCCGGGCGGCTCCGACACGCTGCCGCTGCCCCCGGTGTTGCCCGTATCCGACGACGGCCGGCCGACCAGCACGGCGATCAGCGCGATCACGGCCACGACCACGACGCCGCCGATGATCAGGCCGGTGCGACGGGAGATCCCCCGGGTGGGGGCACCGCCACCACCGGACCCGGACGGTTCGGACACTCGGACTCCTCGGTCACATCGAACGACTCAGATCGGACAAACTGGACAGGCCGCGAGCCTAGGACACCCCGCCGACGCCCCCGTCACCGAGTCCAACGACCTCAGCGGTCGGACGTGACGTGGGAGTTCAGCGGGG
Source organism: Pseudonocardia kujensis (assembly GCF_021283305.1). Lineage (GTDB taxonomy): Bacteria > Actinomycetota > Actinomycetes > Mycobacteriales > Pseudonocardiaceae > Pseudonocardia > Pseudonocardia kujensis. Next base: position 26,966 of record NZ_JAJSOK010000004.1, on the reverse strand, counting down.
ACAGCCGGGGCACCCGGCCGCCGACCCGCCGGGTCGCGCGGCGCCCGCGGACGTAGGCCGAGCCGCCGTCGACGATCCACGCCAGCCGCTCCCCCAGGCTGCCGGCGGCCACGCCCTCGCCCGCGGTGGACTCGCGCGCCCCGATCTGCCGGAACTGCGCCACCGCGGCCGGGAGGCGCCGGGCGGCCATGGCCCCGGCGCGCGGGTCCAGGGCGATCTTGGTGAGGAAGGCGCCCAGACCCATCGAGTAGCCGCGCAGCTGGCTGCGCAGCTCCTCCGGCGACGCCCGGTGGTGGTGCCACACGAACGCGCCCGGGTCGTAGCCGACCAGGTGGCCGGCCAGCACCAGCCGCACCATGAACTCGCAGTCCTCGCCGCCGCGGGTCGGGGCGCCGGCGCCGAGCGCCTCGTCGAACCCGCCGACTGCGCGCGCGATGTCGGCGCGGACGGCGAAGTTCGCGCCGATCCCGAACAGCCCGGGCGAGAACGGGAAGATCGCGGAGTCCTCCGGCGGGTGGCTCAGCGAGTAGCGGCGCGCCTCGAAGCCCCGGTTCCAGACGAGGGCGCGCTCGGCGGCCAGCTGCTCCTCGGTGTCCAGCCGGGCACCGATCACCGGCCCGCTCACGCAGGCCAGGTCCGGCTCGGCGGCGAACACGGCGGCGATGCGGCTCGCCCACTGCCGGTCGACCTCGGTGTCGTCGTCGGTGAACGCGACGAGCCGGGTGACCGCCTCGCGCAGCCCGCGGTTGCGGCCGACGGACAGGCCGCGGCGCCGCTCCCGGACGTAGACCACGCCACGGTCGGCGAACTCCTCGGCGACCAGCCGGGTGCTCTCGTCCGGCGGGTCGTTGTCGACCACGACCACGGTGACGGCCGGGTGGTCACCCGCCACCACGGCGGCGATGCTGGTCCGCAGGCTCTCGGCCCGGCCGCGAGTCGCGATCACGACGGTGAGCGGCTCGTCCGAGGGCGGCAACGACTGGTCCTCCCCCGTGTCCGGACCCAGCTGCGCCTCGATCGCGGCACGGACCGTCGACGTCGTCGCGCGGCCCCCGACCAGCCCCACCGAGATCAGCCCGGCGGGTATCCCGCCCGCGGTGACCAGCAGCCGGGCCGCCAGGTAACGGGGGTCCACCGACAGGTCCAGCGCGTCCGACCCGTCGGTCCGCCGCTCGACCCGGCCGACCCAGGCCGGCGCCCGCCCCGGCAGCTCCATGCTTCTCCTCCGTGGTTCGTCGACGGCGCGCGGCGCGCACCGGGCCCGTGGCTCCGCTCAGGCCTGACCGGCCGGCGCCACCACGTCCTCCGAGGCCGCGGCCGGTCGCGCCTGCGAGACGACCTGCGGCCGGGCCAGGCGCACCGGCTCCAGGGGCGTGTTGCCGAGGATCATGTCCGACGCCTTCTCGGCCACCATCAGCGTGGGGGCGTAGGTCTGGGTGTTGGTGACCGTCGGGAAGATCGACGCGTCGACCACCCGCAGCCCCTCCACACCGTGCACCCGCAGCGTGGACGGGTCGACGACGTCGTCGTCCGTGCGGCCCATGCGGGCGCTGCCGGTGGGGTGCAGCCCGGTCTGCGCGGTGTGCGAGATCCAGTCGAGGATCTCCTCGTCCGTCTGGAACTCGGGTCCGGGGACGACCTCCCCGCCGTCCACCCCCGAGAAGGCCGGCTGGGCCATGATGTCGCGCGCGATCCGGATCGCCTTGACCCAGTCGTCACGGTCCCGCTGGTTGTCCAGGTAGTTGAAGATGATCCGCGGGTGCGCGGTCGGGTCCGCCGAGCGCAGCGTGACGCTGCCGCGGGAGCGCGCCGCCATGGTGCCGACGTGCACCTGGTAGCCGTGCCCCTCCACGATCCGCTTCTCGTCGAAGGCCATCGCCATGGGCGCGAACCCGACGATGACGTCCGGGAACTCCATGTCCTCGTTGCTGCGGATGAAGCCCGCGGCCTCGAAGAGGTTGCTGCCCGCCGGGCCGCGGCCGGCGAGCCACTGCAGACCCATGAGCGGCCAGTTCTTCTTGTCCTTCATGTGCACCATCGAGATGGGCTGGGTGCACCGGTGCTGGACCTGGACGGCCAGGTGGTCCTCGAGGTTGTGCCCGACGCCGCGCAGGTCGTGCACCGGCGAGACCCCGACGGCGGCGAGTTCCTCGGCCCGGCCGACGCCGGAGAGCTGCAGCAGCTGCGGGCTGTTGAAGGCACCGCCGGACAGGATGATCTCCTTGGCCCGGACGATCTCCTCGCGGCCGCCTCCCGCCCGGAAGGTCACCCCGACCGCGCGCGTCCCGGAGAACACGATCTGCGTGGCCAGCGCGCGGGTGCGGACCTCGAGGTTCGGCCGCCCCATCACCGGGTGCAGGTAGGCCTGCGACGACGACTGGCGCCGGCCCCGTCGGATGTTGCGGTCGAACGCGGCGAAGCCCTCCTGCACCGCGCCGTTGAGGTCGGCGGTGAGGTTGTACCCGGCCTGCTGCGCGGCCTCGAAGAACAGCGCGAACAGCGGGTGGTCGGCCGGCGCCCGCTCGACGGTCTGCAGGCCGCCGCGGCCGCGGTACTCGTTGCCCCCGAAGGTCAGCGAGTCCTCGATCTTCTTGAAGTACGGCAGGACGTGCGCGAAGTCCCAGGCCTCGTCCCCGACGACCTTGGCCCACTGGTCGAAGTTCGCCGGGTGGCCCCGGACGTAGGTCATGGCGTTGATCGAGCCGGAACCGCCGAGCAGCTTGCCGCGCGGCAGGTCCATGCGCCGGTTCTGCATGTACGGCTCGGGCTCGGAGACGTAGTGCCAGTTGTGGCTCTTGCTGGCGATCGCGAGGCCCATCGCCGCCGGCATGTGGGTGAACACGTCCCAGAACGGGTCCGATTTCCCGGCCTCGAGAAGGAGCACCCGGTGGGCGGGGTCGGCGCTGAGCCGGTTGGCCAGGACGCACCCGGCCGCACCGCCGCCGACCACGACGAAGTCGTAGACCTTGTCCGACATGAGGTGTTGAGCCCTCCTCTGGGAACGCTGCGTGCCTGGCCCCCCGCGTCGCGGCGGACCGGACCGACCCCGGTCGCCACCCCGCAGCGGCGGTCACGATATCGCGGTGAAATCCGCGGCCCTGACCGGGTCAGGGCCCGGCACCCGCCGCGGGCGCGTTCGGGTTGGCGTGCGGGTCGGGGGCCGCGGGAGCGTTCGGGTCCGCCGCGGCCGGCGCGGGCCGCTGCGGCTCGTCGAGCGGGAGCCCGGTGACCGGGTCCGTGCGGGTGAGGACGGAGTGGACGACCTGCCGTCCACCCTGGACGGTGAGCAGCGCGACGACGACCGCGACGACGCACACCGACGCCACCGTGAGGGCCCGGACGCGGGTGGGCGTGCGCTCGAGCCGCCCCCGGCTGCTCTCCACCACCCAGGCGCGAATGCCGAGCACGGCGAGCAGGCCGAGGAAGGACAGCCAGACCCACTTGTCGAAGGCCGGGTCGATCGTCATCCGGCCCTCCCCGCCGTGCCGCCGGGGAGCACGGGCGCCCCGACCTTGCGCAGCACGTAGTCGTACGGGTCGTCCTGGCTCTGGTACCAGAAGTAGTACTTGCCCTGGTGGACCAGGGTGTTCGCGTAGTCCAGCGACCAGTGGGGCGGCTTGTCGTAGAGGAACTCGCCCTGGGCCTCGATCGACCCGAAGTTCACGATCACGTCGGGGGCGACCTTGTCGGTGCAGCCGAGGGGGTCGTCCGAGACGCCGATCCGGCCGCAGCCCGGCACGCCGCCGCCGCGCCCGAAGAGCGTGAGGCCCTCGATCGCGAACGGGCCGGGGTCGGAGAGCGGGATGACGTTCTGCCCGGGCGGGGTCGTCGCCACGACCGACCGGTACATCGCGGCGTCCTCGGGGTAGACGACCTGGTAGGAGTCGTTGCCCCCGCGCAGGAACACCAGCGTGCCGAACAGCCCGACCATGCCGACGGCCAGCACCGGACGCATCCACGACCGCTTGCGCACCGTCCAGCGCAGGAAGTCCGCGCCGAGGATGGTGAGGATCGGCAGGCCGAACAGCACGATCCGCAGGAAGCCCTCGCTGCCGTAGCCCTGCGCCGCGAACGCCATCGGCACCGCGGCGAGCCCGATCGGCACGAGGTCCCGCCGGCGTCGCCAGTAGACCCAGGCGCCCACCCCGCCCAACAGGTAGGAGAAGCCCGCGACGAGGACGCGCCCGTACTTGACGACGATCTGGCCCAGGTCGCCGGTCAGCCGGTCGGCCACGCCCTCCTGCAGCGCGGCGCCCGTGTCACCGGTGCCGATGAACAGCGTGATCTGGTTCATCCAGATGGAGCGGGCGGCGATCAGGATGAACAGGACGACGCCGATGACGCCGATCAGCACGAGGCCGCGGCCCCGGTAACGGCCGACGACGGCCAGCAGGAACAGCTGGCCGAGGATCGCGAACGGGGTGAGCTGGTGCGCCGGGATCACCGCGAGGATGCACAGTGCCGCGCAGAAGTAGACCAGCAGCAGCTGCCGCGGGGGCAGGGTCGGCCGGTTCGGCGGCGTCATGCCCGAGACGAGCCAGCGGTGCAGGAGCGGCAGGCGTTTCGCGCCGCGGTGCGGGGCCGGCCAACCCGGCACGCCGCTCGGGTCGGTCCGGCGGGTGGCCAGCGGGCCGAGCGCGAAGGTCAGCACCGTGAGCAGCAGGCAGATGCCCGTGGCCTGCGGCGAGAAGTAGTCCTGCTCGATCCAGTTCAGGCCGACGAACAGCCAGGCCGCGGCCCACGGGGCACGGGTGCCGCCCAGCATCGAGCGGGCCAGCGCGTAGATGCCGATCGCCCACACCGTGACGACGGCGGGCGGGAACCAGCGCAGCACCTCGTCGAGCTGGTCGGCGCCCCCGGCCTGGCGGAACCACGCCCACTGGGCGAAGAACGCGGGCCAGGAGAACCGGGCGTCGAGGCCCTGGGGCGGGACGCCGTTGGCGACCGCCACCGCGTCGACGAAGCCGGTGATCGTCCAGGCCGTGCCGAACCGCGCGGCCGGCTCGACGACCGACGGCAGGCCGGTCGAGCACAGGATCAGGACCCCGGTCGCGGTGCCGAGCATCGGGATGCGCGGGCGCCGGGCGTAGAGCTCGGAGAGGCAGGAGCCGATCGCGAACAGCAGGGCCAGCCAGCCGGGGATGCCGAGCACCTTGGCCAGACCCCAGCCGTCGAGCGCCCCCAGGTCGGTGGTGACCACCGCGAGCGGCAGCATGGCCAGCGCCAGCAGCGCCAGCGCCGGCGAGAGCCAGCGGTCGATCACGGTCCGGTTCCGCGCGTACCACGACAGGTCGGTCGGTGGTGCGGCGTCCGCCGGCGGTGCGGTCGGCGGGACGACCGGGATCGCCGCGGTGGGCGGGTCGGTGCCGTCCGTGCCGTTCCCGAGGGGCGGGCCGACGGGCCGGAGGACCTGCGTGGCCTCGGGATCGCTCCGGACGCTCTCCTGCGCGTCGGGGCCGGCGCTACCACCGGTGGGGTCCCCGGCGCGGCCGGCGCCCTCGCCCGGGGCACCGCCGTCGCGGGCACCCCGGCGGGTGTCCTGGGTGGTCACTGGGCGACCACCGCGTGCCGGAGCAGGAACGGGATGCTGATCGCGGTGACGATGTAGAGCATGAGGTCGGGGTGCCACCAGACGGCGCTGACCATGATCTGCGCGGCGAGCAGCGTGGTGGCCACGCCGACGCCGAGGGTCAGCAGCCAGACGTGCGCCGCGGGCGCGCGGCGCAGGAAGCCCGCCGCGGACCAGCCGGGGCCCAGCAGCAGGAAGCCGATCGTGATGAAGAGGCGGAAGTCGCCCGCGGCGCCGCCGGTGACGTCGAGCAGGCTCAGGACGCAGGCGGCGAGGCCGGCGACGACGAGCATCAGCGCGACGCCGCGGCGCGCGGTGCGGGCGCGCGTCAGCTCGGCCGCGGAGGGCATGCTCACCGCGTCACTCCGTTCCCTCGCCGGACGTCGTCCGTGGTCGACACCGTTCCCGTGCTGGACACCGCACTGCTCACCGCGCCGGTCGCCGGGCTGCCCGGCACCGCGCTGCGCGGCGGGACCGCCGCACGCCGACCGGCGCCGGACGGACCCCGGCGCCCGTCAGGAGTATGCCGGGCGCCGGTGATCCGCAGGAGGCGACCCCTCAGGAGGCCTCCTCCTCGAGGGCGTAACGCGCGTCGAGCGCCTCACGCTGCGCCGCGGCGCGCTGGGGCGTGGGGCGGTCGTTCCCCGCCGCCGGACGGTTGCCCGGGCGCGGCGACGGGCGCGGCGGCGCGGTCGCCGCGGGCGGCGCCGGCGGTTGCGCGACCGTACCGACCGGCTCGACCGGCTCGACCGGCTCGGTGGTCGGGGGCACCGGCAGGGTGTCGGCGTTGCCGAGCGCGCGGCCGTTCACGTGCCCGTTGCCGTTCACCTGACCGCCGTTCACGTGCCCGCCGTTCACGTGCCCGCCGTTCACGTGACCGCCGTTCACGTGACCGCCGTTGACGAACCCGTTGGTGGGGGCACCGGTTCCGGGTCCGCTGTGGACGGCGTGCCCGTTCGGTCCGGTGTGGCCGTTCGTCGCCGGGTACCCGTTCGGTGCGGACCCGTCGAGGGGCGTGCCGTACCGCGCCGCGGCCGGAGCCGTCACCGCCGGTGGCTCCTCGCGGCGTTGGTTGGCCCGCCGCCGCTCGGCGGCCAGGGTGCGCAGGACGCGCGTGCCGTCGGCGAAGGTCCGCAGGTTGGTGTCGCCGAAGAGGCGCTCGCGCTCGTAGGAGGGGACCTCCGTGACCCGCAGCCCGGCCGCGGCGACCCGGCAGGCGAGCACGGTCTCGATCTCGAAGCCGTCCCCCCAGAGCATCGACCCGTCGTCCGGTGCGGGAGCGTCCACCGCCGGCAGCTCCAGCAGGGGCAACAGGTCGGCCCAGAAGGCGTTGTAGCCGTAGCAGAGGTCCGAGTGGCGCGTGCCGAACAGCGCGTTGGCCACGCCGTTCAGCCCGGCGTTGCCGGTCCTCCGCAGCAGTGTGATGTCGTCGCTGCCGCCGCCGCGCGTGAAGCGGCTCCCCTTCGCGAAGTCCGCACCGGCCTTCAGCGCCGCCACGAACGCCGGGATCTCCGCCGGGTCGGCCGAGCCGTCGGCGTCGAACATCACGATGATGTCGCCGGTGGCGGCGGCGAACCCGCACGCCATCGCGTTGCCCTTGCCCTTGCGGGTCTGCTCCACGATCCGCACCCAGGGCAGCACCCGCCGCGCGGTCTCGACCGTGCCGTCGACGGAGTTGCCGTCGACGACGATCACCTCGTGCACGGCCGGGCGCACCGCCGCGATCGCGGGCAGCACCACCTGCAGGTTGCGGGCCTCGTTCCGGGTGGGCACCACCACGGACACGGTCGGATCGGCGCTGCGCTGGCCGCGCCGGTCACTGCGCTGCATCGCAGTCTCCCCCTCGTCGCACCTCGTGTGCTGTCGCGTTGACGCCTCGGCGCCCGACTTCTGCAGGTCGAGGTCTCACCCGGTACTCCGTCATCGCTTGGCTTATCTGTCGGCCTCGTCGGTGCGTTACGTGACGGGCCGTTAGCCCGACCGCGTGCGCGCCCTCCGCGCCGCCCCCCGTTCGGGTCCCGACCGAGCGCGCCGGCGACCGCGCTCCGGTCACCTGGCGGGCACTCGGCTGCTCCGGGTCCACGCCCCGAACCTTACGGACAGTGCGATCACGCCGCCGACCGGGTCCGTCCGTGGCCCCTCGGTAGAGTCGCGGCCATGGACAGCACGGACCGCCACCCGCACGCGGCGGAGCAGCGCGGACCGGGCGCCCGATGACCGCGGCCGGCTTCCCGGGCGTCTACCAGGCCACCGTGTCCGTGGTCGCCGCCGTCACGGACGGCGAGCGCCACCTCGCCGAGACGATCGTGTCGGTCCTGGAGCAGACGGAGCCCGACTTCGAGCTCGTGCTCCTCGACAACGCGAGCACCGACGCCACCCACGAGATCATGCGGTCCTTCGCCGACCCCCGGATCCGGGTGGAGCGCCTCGGCGAGCGCCTCCCCCGCGCCGAGGCCCGCAACCGGGCCGTCGCGGCCGCGCGGGCCCCGCTGGTGAAGACGGTCACGGACGGCGACATCCTCCATCCCCGCTGCCTCGAGCTGCAGACCCAGCCGCTGCTCGACGACCCCGGCCTGACGCTCGTCGCGGCCCGCCGGCACGTCGTCGACGACAAGAGCCGGGTGCTGGTCCCCCGCCGCGGGCTGAACGGGCTGATCGGCACCCGCAGCGGGGACGAGGTGGCGCGCAAGATCGTGCGCAGCCGCAGCAACCTGATCGGCGACGCGTGCAACGTCACCTTCCGGCGGGAGGGCTTCACCGCCGCGGGCGGGTGGCGGGGCCGCCGCGACGAGCTGCTCGACCTCGACTGCTGGCTGCGCCTGCTGCACCACGGCGACTTCCTCGGCCGCCCCGAGCCGCTCGCCGCCGTGCGGATCAGCGGCTCGCCGCGCCAGCCGGGCTACGCCGAGCGGGTGCGCGGGGAGCACACGGCCATCGTCGCCGAGCTCGGCGACTCCCCGGCCTACGAGGTCCGCGCGCTCGACCGCCTGGTCGGCGCGGCGCTGGCCCCGGTGGGCGCGCTGCGGCGCGCGGGACTGTCGCTGCTCGCCGGCCGGTCGGAGAAGCGCGAGGAGCGGGAGCGCGCGCGGGCACTCGCCGCGGCCTGACGCCGGACGGGGCCGCCCGGACCCCTTCCTCGGGCGGGCCGACCCCTCCGACCGGACAGTCGCAGCGGACTCGCTCCCGCACATTGTTTGCGATTGCCTCGCCGACGCGTTGAGATGGGGGCAGCGCCGTGTCCGGCGCACCCCTCGGCACCCGGGAGGCCTGCTCCATGGTCACCATGGTCACCGCCATGCACATGAGCGACGGGCTGGTGAACGCGCCGACCTCGCTCGTCTTCGGGGCCGTGGCCGTCGTCGGCCTCGTGCTCTGCCTCGTGCGCGCCCGCGCGGACCTCGACGAGCGCACCGCGCCGATGGCCGGGCTGGTCACCGCGTTCGTGTTCGCCGTGCAGATGATCAACTTTCCGATCCTGCCCGGCGCCAGCGGGCACCTGCTCGGCGGCGCGCTCGTCGCGATCCTCGTCGGGCCGTGGGTGGGCACGGTGTGCATCGCGATCGTGCTGCTCGTCCAGGCGCTGCTGTTCGCCGACGGCGGGCTCACCGCGCTCGGGACCAACATCACCAACATGGCGCTCATCGGCGTGTTCACCGGGTACGGCGTGGCCCTGCTGCTGCGCCGGTTCGCCCGGCGCAGCCGCGGCGGGCTGGTCGCCACGGCCTTCGTCGCCGCCTTCGTCAACACCGTGGTCGCCTCGCTGGGCTTCGTCCTCGAGTACGCGATCGGCGGCAGCGGCGGGGCCTCCCTCGGGACCGTGTTCGTACTGATGGTGGGCCTGCACGCGCTGATCGGCATCGGCGAGGGCGTGATCACCGCAGCGACCGTCGGCGCCGTCGCGGCCGTGCGCCCGGACCTCGTGTACCTGCTGCGGGGCACGGCGACGCCGCTGGTCCGGAAGTCCGCGCCCTCGACGCCGACGACCGGGGGTGCCGCGTGAACCGGCGGCGCGGGTTCCTGCTCGGGTTCCTGGTGGTCGCCCTGCTCGTCGCGGGCGGGCTCTCCTACGTGGCCAGCTCCAGCCCCGACGGGCTCGACACGGTCGCGCTGCACGGCTGCCAGGTCACCGGGACCGGGAGCGGCGAACAGCTCGACGGGACGTGCATCGCGCAGAACGCCGGCGAGCACGCCACCGCGCACTCGCCGCTGGCGGGCTACTCGGTCCTCGGCGGCGAGGGCACGGTCGGGATCGCCGGCGTCGTCGGCGTCCTCGTGACCCTCGCCCTGGCCGGCGGGCTGTTCTGGCTCCTGCGCCGGCGCACCCCGACGCGGTCGGCCGAGCGGGGGGACGACTGAGATGGGCGCCGGCCACGCGCACCCGCTGCACCTGCACCGGGACTCCCCGGTCCACCGGCTGCCGCCGCAGGTGAAGATCGTCGCCGCGTTCCTCGGCGTGGTGTGCGTGGTCGCGACGCCGCGGGAGGCCTTCGCGGTCTTCGCGGGCTACCTGGTGCTGCTCCTCGGGGTCTGGGTCGCGGCCCGCATCCCCGTCGGCTGGATCCTGCGCCGGTCGGTGATCGAGCTGCCGTTCGTGGTGCTGGCCGTGCTGCTGCCGCTCACCGGGCCGGACCCGCGGATCGAGTGGCTGGGGCTGTCGCTCTCCGAACCCGGACTGCTCGGCGCGTGGAACATCCTGGTCAAGGGCACGCTCGGCGTCCTCACCTCGCTCACGCTGGCGGCCACCACGCCGATGCGCGACCTGCTCGTGGGCCTGCAGCGGCTCCACGCCCCGGCCCTGGTCACCACGATCGCCACGCTCATGCTCCGGTACGTCGACGTGATCGCCGGGGAGGCCCGGCGCATGCGGCTGGCCCGGATCGCCCGCGGACACGACCCGCGGTTCCTGTGGCAGGCCGGCGCCACGGCCCGCGGCATCGGGGCGCTCTTCGTTCGCTCCTACGAGCGGGGCGAGCGCGTGCACCTGGCGATGCTGTCCCGCGGCTGGACGGGCGCGATGCCGGTGCTCACCGAGAACCGCACGACCCGGCGGGACTGGGCCGCCGGGCTGGCGCCGGTCGCCGTCGCCGCGGCGCTGGCCGCGACCGGATGGATGATCGCATGACCCTCGCCGACCCGCTCCGCGCCCCCGACGGCGCGGGCGCCACGCCGCCGTCGCTGCTGGTGCGGGACCTGCTGTTCGCCTATCCGGACGGCCACCAGGCGTTGCACGGGGTGGACCTGCGGATCGAGCCGGGCGAGCGGGTCGCGCTGCTCGGGCCCAACGGCGCCGGCAAGACCACCCTGGTCCTGCACCTCAACGGGATCCTCGCCCCCGGCGAGGGCACGGTCGAGGTCGGCGGCCTGCCGGTGACCAGGCAGCACGTGCAGGAGATCCGGCGTCGGGTCGGGATCGTGTTCCAGGACCCCGACGACCAGCTCTTCATGCCCACGGTGCGCGAGGACGTCGCCTTCGGCCCGGCCAACTTCGGGCTCGCCGGCGCGGCCCTCGCGGAACGGGTCGACCAGGCGTTGGCCGCCGTCGGGATGCAGGAGCAGGCCGACCGCTCGCCGCTGCACCTCTCCGGCGGGCAGCGTCGGCGGGTCGCGCTGGCCACCGTGCTGGCCTGCGACCCGGAGATCCTGGTGCTGGACGAGCCGTCGTCGAACCTCGACCCGGTCGCCCGCCGCGAGCTCGCCGAGGTGCTGCTCGGGCTGGGCCGGACCATGCTGATGGTCACCCACGACCTGCCCTACGCGCTGCAGCTCTGCCCTCGCAGCGTCGTGCTCGACGACGGCGTGGTCGTGGCCGACGGACCCACCCGGGAGCTCCTGGCCGACCGCGCCCTGCTCGAGCGGCACCGCCTGGAGCTCCCGTTCGGTTTCTCACTGTCCTGATCGCACTATGGAACCATAACGCGAATTCAGAGGGGGATTCTGCGCGTTATGGAACCATAATGCGCAGGATCGCCTGTCTACGGCGCAATCTTGGTGCCGTGATGTCGCTCAGCGGGGCGGGGCCTCCTCGGACCAGTCGCCGCGGGCCGGGACGCCGTTCGGCGGGGCGTCGCCCGTCCCCAGGGCCGGCCGCACCTCCTCCCCGATCGCCGGCACGTGCTGGGTCGCCTCGGCCGTGGCCGCCGCGACCTGCCGCGCGATCTCGGGGTCGCCGGTGGTGTCGAACCAGTTCTTGACGGACTCCTCGTCCTCCTCGGGGACCGAGCGCACGCCGTCGTCGGGCGACGGGGTGTACTTGAAGACGCCGTCCTCGCCCGGCGCGCCGAGCATCCTGGTGAAGCCCTCGAGCGCCTTGCCGAAATCCGACGGCACCAGCCACACCTTGTTCGCCTCGCCCGCCGCCATCTGCGGCAGGGTCTGCAGGTACTGATAGGCGAGCAGTTCGGGCGTCGGCCGGCCGGCCTTGATCGCGGCGAACCGCTTCTCGATCGCCTTCGCCTCACCCTGCGCCCTGAGGTACGAGGCCGCCCGCTCACCCTGCGCCCGCAGGATCCGGGACTGCCGCTCGGCCTCGGCCCCGAGGATCGCCGCCTGCTTGGAGCCCTCCGCGGTGAGGATCTGCGCCTGCTTCTGGCCCTCCGCGCTGCGGATCGCGGCCTCCCGCTGGCCCTCCGCGGTGAGGATGGTGGCCCGCTTCTCGCGGTCCGCCTTCATCTGCCGCTCCATCGACTCCTGGATCGACGGCGGCGGGTCGATCGCCTTGATCTCCACGCGCTCGACCCGGATGCCCCAGCGGCCGGTGGCGTCGTCGAGCTCGCCGCGCAGGACCGTGTTGATCTGGTCACGCGAGGTGAGCGTCTCCTCCAGCGTCATGCCGCCGACGACGTTGCGCAGCGTGGTCGTGGTGATCTGTTCGACGCCGACGATGTAGTTCGAGATCTCGTAGACCGCGGACTTCGGGTCCGTGACCCGGAAGTAGACGACGGTGTCGATGTTCACCGTCAGGTTGTCCTGCGTGATCACCGGCTGGGGCGGGAAGGACACGACCTGCTCGCGCAGGTCGATCCGCTCCCGGATCCGGTCGACGAACGGCACCAGGAACGCGAGCCCCGGGTTCTGCGTGGTCTTGTACCGGCCCAACCGCTCCACCACCGCGGCCGTGGCCTGCGGGATGATCTGCACCGCCTTCGCCAGCGTGATGATCACGAAGAGCACGATCAGCACGATCACGACGAGCAGTCCGACGTTCACCGTCTCCATGTCCCTTTCCCCCGTCTACTCGGCGAGCACGAGCACGGTGGCGCCCTCGATGCGCACCACCGTGACCCGGTCGCCGGGCTCCATGACCTGCTCGCCGTCGAAGGAGCGGGCGGACCATTCGTCCGGCCCGATCCGCACGCGGCCGCCGTGCCCGTCGACCCGCCGCGAGACCACGGCGGAACCGCCGACGATCTTGTCGGTGTGGTGCACGTAGCCCTCCACCGACTTCTGCGCCTTGCGGCGCAGCACCGGCCGCACTCCCGCGAGGAGCAGCACCGAGGCGACCGCGAACAGCAACGTGCTGCCCAGCCAGCCCAGGCCGAACACCGCCGCGCCCCCGGCCGCGACGAGTGCGCCGCCGCCGAGCATCGCCAGCACGAACTCTCCCGCCAGCATCTCGCCGGCGAGCAGGGCGATCCCGGCGATCAGCCAGATCAGCGGAACCATGGGGCCAGGATGGCAGAGACCACGGGCCGGGGTGACCGAAATGATCATTTCGGTCGCGCAACGGTCGGGGTCAGCCCTCCTGGGTCACGAAGTCGATCAACTGCTCGACGGCACCGATCAGCGACGAGTCCAGGTCGCGGAAGGACTTCACGGCGCCGAGGACCCGCCGTGCGCCGTCGGCGGGCTCGCCCCAGCGCAGGGCCTCGCACACCCCCGTCTTCCAGTCGGTGCCGCGCGGGATCGTCGGCCAGGCCCGGATCCCGACGGCCTGCGGCTTCACCGCCTCCCAGACGTCGACGAACGGGTGGCCGGTCACCAGGACGTTCGGCCCAGCGACGGAGGCCGCCTGGCGGGTCTCCATGGTCCCGGCCACGAGGTGGTCGACGAGGATCCCGAGCCGGCGGTGCGGGGCGGGGCCGAACTCGCGGACCGCCGCGGCGAGGTCGTGCACGCCGTGCAACGGCTCCACGACGACACCCTCGACGCGCAGGTCGTGCCCCCAGACCGTCTCGAGCAGCGCGGCGTCGTGGATGCCCTCGACCCAGATGCGGGCCGCGCGGGCGGTGCGCGCCTTGAGGTTCTCCACCCGCACCGAACCCGACGCCGAGCGGGCGGGCCCCTGCGGCGCGGGCGCGGGCTTCACCAGGGTCGCCGGCCTCCCCTCGAACAGGAAGGCCGCGGGGCGCAGGGGAAAGACGCGTCGCGTGCCGGACCGGTCCTCGAGGGTGACCTCGCGGACGTCGACCTTCACCACCGCGCCGCAGAACCCGCTCGCCGGGTCCTCGACCACGAGACCGGGTTCGGCGGGGACCTCCGGGATCTCCTTCCGCGTGCGGACCCGGGTCCCGTCGGCGCCGAACGCGCCGCGGTAGTCGTGCGTGCGGGGTGCGGGCATGTCCGGGGTTGTATCCCAAGGCGCACACCGGGTCGGCGCCGACACGCGGAGGGGCGCCCGAAGAGTGCATCCCGTGCGCCACCGACCGAAGGCCGTTCACCGAACGTCACGCAGCGTCACCCGCACGGCAGAGGCCGGGTTGCCGTCACCCGTGGTTAGCCTGGCGTTCGTGCCCCGCTCCTCCGCCACCTTCGCGGTGTGGTCCTCGGCCTGGCTGGCCGGGTCCGCCGCGCCGGACGACGTGCTCGACGCGCTCACCCCCTGGGCCGAGGCGCACGACGTCGTCGCCGCCGACGAGGCCACCGCGGCCGCCACGGACCTCCCCGCACCCGGCTCGCCCGTCTCGTCGCTGACCTTCCTGCTCGCCGCGCTCCGCCGCGCCCCCCGCGGCGCCGGCCGGCTCGTGCTCCCGGTGTCCGGGGACATCCGCGGCCTGCCCGGCCCCGGGTCCTTCACCAGCGCCGCGATCGCCGCCGGTGAGGGCGTGCTCTACGCCGAGGCCGGGCTGGGCGTGGTGCCGAGCCCGATCGCCGACGGCGTCCTGCGCTGGACCGTGCACACCGTCCCGGCGCCGGTGCCGCCCGCCGAGTACGTGCCGCTCGCCGAGGCCGAGCACGAGTTGCGGGCACAGGTGCGGGAGTCGACGTCGATCCTCACCGAGCTCGGGGTCGCCCGACACCGGCCGGGCGTGCGCGAGGAGATCGCCGCCGCACTGCGCGCCCGCCCGGCCACGCACTGGCCCGCCGGGATGCCGGGCCGCGCGCTGCGGGTGCTGCAGCAGGCGGACGAGGTGGAGGCGATCCTGGCCGCCGCCTCGGCCGACGAGCCCGGCGGTGCCCTCTCGGCCTCCGCCGCCACCGCCCGCCGCGAGGCCCTGCGCCCGCTCGACACCGCCGTCCGGGTCGCCCGCCGCGCCGCGGTCGCCGAGGCGGTCCGCGCCTACGCCCCCACCCCGTGACCGCGAGCCGCGCCGTCGACTCCCGCGAGTCGGCAGTTCCGGCAGCGCGAGTCGGCAGTTCCGGTAGCGCGAGTCGGCAGTTCCGGTAGCGCGAGTCGGCAGTTCCGGTAGCGCGAGTCGGCAGTTCCGGCAGCGCGAGTCGGCAGTTCCGGCAGCGCGAGTCGGCAGTTCCGGCAGCGCGAGTCGGCAGTTCCGGCAGCGCGAGTCGGCGGTTTCGGTAGCGCGAGTCGGCGGTTTCGGCCAGCCGAGTCCCACCTCACCGAGGCTCCCGGAACGTGGGTATCGGTGCCCCGAAAGTGCCGGCTCGCGGGTCTCAGGGCCGCGCCCGCGCCGCGGCGATGAGCGCCCGCGCGGCAGGTCCGTTGGGGCCGTCCGCCCGCCAGGCCAGCTCGATCCGGCTGCGCACCTCCGGCACCAGACGCGCGGCACCGACGTCGAGCCCCGCGGCCCGGACCGCCCCTTCCGGCAGCACCGCGACGCCCAGCCCGCGCGCGGCCAGGCGGGCGAGCAGGAGCGGATCCCCCGCCTCGAACGCGATCGCCGGACGGACGCCGGCGGCCGCACACGCCGCGTCGAAGGCGCCACGCGGTCCCGTGCCGGGCGACATGCACATCACGGGCCGTTCGAGGAGCTCGTCCAGACCCATCTCGTCCGCCTCGACCCCGACGGCGACCACGGCCTGGTCGGTGATCGTCCGCGTCGCGACGCCGGCCGGCGGGGCACCGGATATGCCCGCCCACACGAGGTCCAGCTCCCCCGCGACCAGCTGCGCCAGCAGAGCGTCCGAGGTCCCCTCGCGCAGCGAGATCTCCACCGCGGGATGGGCGCGCCGGAACTCGGCCAGCAGGTCCGGCAGGTCGGTCGCCGCCAGCGACGGTGCCATCCCCACCGCCACCCGCCCGCGGACCAGGCCTTTCAGCTCGTCGACGGCCAGGTGTGCCCCTTCGACGGCCGCGAGCGCCGCCCGCGCGTAGGGCAGCACGGCCTCCCCCGCGGCCGTCGGCGTCACCCCACGGGAGGTGCGGGTCAGCAGCGGCTCGCCGAGCTCGCGCTCCAGCTGTCTGAGCTGGGCGCTCACGCCGGGCTGGGCGACGTGCAGCCGCGTCGCCGCCGCCGTCACCGTCCCCTCCTCGACCACGGCGACCAGATACTGCAGGTGACGCAGCTCCATAACTCAACATGCTAGCGGTGAGACGATCCATCTCTTGGACTTCTCGCTCCGCGGCGTCGAAGGTGGAGCCATGTCCACGACGAGCACCCTCACCGGCACTGTCCTCCGCCCCGGCGACCCCGGCTTCGACACCGAGCGCCGCGGCTTCCAGGCCGCCCGCGCCCACCGTCCGGACCTCGTGGTCGTGCCGGCCACGGCGGCCGAGGTCCAGGCCGCCGTCCGGCACGCCCGCGACCGGGACCTGGACCTCGCCGTGCAGTCCAGCGGCCACGGCCTCGCCACCCCGCTCGACGGCGGGCTGCTGATCAGCACCCGTCGGATGCGGGCGGTCACCGTCGACCCGGCAACCCGGCGGGCCCGGGTCGAGGCCGGCGCGACGTGGGCCGACGTCGTCGCCGCCGCGAGCCCGCACGGCCTCGCGCCGCTCAGCGGCAGCTCCCCGGGCGTCGGCGTGGTGGGCTACCTCCTCGGCGGCGGGTTCGGCCTGCTCGGCCGCACCTTCGGGTTCGCCGCCGACCGGGTCCGCGGGGTCGAGGGCGTCGCACCGTCCGGTGAGGCGGTCGAGCTCGACCGGCTCCCGGCCGACGGCACCGTCGTCACCGCCGTCGAGATCGAGCTCGTCGGCCTCGCCGAGGTCTGGGGCGGCGCGCTCGCGGTCGAGGTCACGCCCGCGGTGCTCGACGGCTGGGCCACCTGGAGCGCGGACCTTCCCGAGGAGGTGACGACCGGGATCTCCCTCGTGCCCTTCGGCGACGACCCGGCCCTGCCCCCACCGTTCCGCGGGCGGCACATCGGGATGATCACGATCGCCGCCACGGTCGACGCAGCGGAGATCGTCCGCCCGCTCCGCGAGCTGGGGCCGGTGGTCCACGAGCGGCTCGGGTGGATCCCCGCCGCGGAGTCGCACACGATCCACCACGACCCCACCGAACCCGAGCCCTACGCCGGCGACGCCCGTCTGCTCCGCACCCTCGACCGCGACGGACTGCGGACGATCCCGGCGCTGACGGGCCCGTCGGCCCCGGTCCCCTCCGTCGTCGAGGTGCGCCGGCTCGGCGGGGCGTACGGGCGCGGCCGGACGGTCCCGGCCGCGTTCCGGGAGGCCACCCACCTGCTGCGGGCCGTCACCGTCCTGGACGGCCCGGACGAGCAGGCCGCCCGCGTGCTCCACGAGGATCTGTTCCGCCCCTTCACCGCCGACGATCTCGGACGGGCCTGGGGCTTCTGCTACGGACTCGCCCGGGCATCGAACTAGTCGTTGACAGGTTCTCCTCGCCCGGCCGGTGTTGACACTGACAAGTTCGACGACGGAGCTCGCGATGTCCGTCGGATCGACCGTTCCCGCGGCGCTGGTACGCGGGCTCCGTCAGCTCCTGGAGCCCGTCCACGCGCTGCTCTGCTACGCCCCGAGGTCGGCGCCGAGGCGAAGGAGCTCGGCTACGACACCGGCACGCGCCGGCCGTCGTACCTCCCCTGCGCGCCGCGCCGCTCGGCCGACCGGGCCCGGAGGTCGTCACCGCCGCCTTCGACAGCTTCCGTCCGGCGACGGTCGCCGAGCACATGCGGACTGCCTGGAGCACGGCGTCGCCCGACGACGTCGTCGAGGCCCGGCTCGGCGGCGTCGCCGCCGGGCTCCACGCGCTGCTCGGCCCACTCGCATCCCGGGAGCTCCCGAGATGTGTTGCTCGGACTCCTGAAACTCCCGACTCGCGCCACCGAAACTCCCGACTCGCGCCACCGGAACTCCCGACTCGCGCCACCGGAACTCCCGACTCGCGGGGTCAGGGGCGGGTGGGGCGGCGGGTGGGTTCGCAGCAGTGGGCCGCGCAGGGGGCGCCGTCGGTGGTGCAGCCCGCCCGGGGAACAGTGCCCAGGGCCCGGGGCGGCGCGTCGGAGAGGTGCTCGGCCATCAGCTCCACCACCATGTCGGCGAAGCGCGGGTCCGGGCCGGCTGTGGCGGCCCGGGCGAAGGCCATGCCCAGCTCGGCCGCCTTCTCCGCAGCCTCGTTGTCCAGGTCCCAGATGACCTCGATGTGGTCGGACACGAACCCGACCGGCGCCACGACGACCGCCTCGATGCCCTTGGCGTGCAGCGCCTCGACGTGGTCGACGATGTCCGGCTCCAGCCACGGCACCTGCGGCGGGCCGGAACGGGACTGCCACACGACGTCGTACTCGCTGATCCCGAGCTCCGCCGCGACCAGCCGCGCCGCCTCGGCGATCTGCCGCGAGTAGCGGTGCCCGCCCTCCTCCGGCACCCCGGCCGCGGCGTCGGCCGCCACCGGGATCGAGTGCGCGGTGAACACCACCCGAGCCCCGCCGGGGACGGTGGCCAGCGCGGCCCGCACCGCGTCGGCGTTGGCCTGCACGAAGAGCGGGTGGTCGAAGAAGTGCCGCAGCTTGGTCAGGTGCGGCGCGTCGGCACCGACGGCGGCGCGTGCGCGCTCGATGTCGTCGTCGTACTGCCGGCAGGCCGAGTAGCCGCCGTACGCGCTGGTCGCGAAGACGAGCGCGTTCCGGACGCCGTCGCGGGTCATCTCGGCGACGGTCTCCTCGACCATCGGGTGCCAGTTGCGGTTGCCGAAGTACACCGGCAGGTCCGTCCGCGACCGGATCGCGGCGATCAGCTCCCGGTTGCGGGCGTTGATCGGCGAGACGCCGCCGAAGTGCTGGTAGTGCTCCTCGACGGCGTCGAGCCGCTCCGGCGGCACCCCGCGGCCGCGCACCACGTTCTCGAGGAACGGGCGCACCTCGTCCGGCCCCTCGGGACCGCCGAAGGAGAGCAGGAGCAGCGCGTCGTACGACTCGGAGGACGAACCCACGGCCTCATTCAACCGCGCGGCCGTGGGCCCCGCCCGTCACACCCCGACCGCGTGGAACCCGCCGTCCGCCATCACCATCGACCCGGTGGTGGTGGGCAGCCAGTCCGACAGCACCGCGCAGACGGTCTTGGCGACGGGCACCGGGTCGGTGACGTCCCAGCCCAGCGGGGCCCGCGAGTCCCAGTTGTCCTCGAACGCCGAGAAGCCGGGGATGGACTTGGCGGCCATGGTCTTCACCGGGCCGGCGGCGACCAGGTTGACCCGGATCCCCTGGGGGCCGAGGTCCCGGGCCAGGTAGCGGGTGACGGACTCGAGCGTCGACTTGGCGACGCCCATCCAGTCGTAGGCCGGCCAGGCCTGGCGGTTGTCGAAGTCCATCCCGACGATCGACGCGCCCCGCCCGAGCAGCGGCAGCAGCGCCGTGGAGAGGCTCTTGAACGAGTACGCGCTGACCTGGATGGTGGTGGCGACGTCCTCCCACGGAGCGTTGAGGAACGCCCCCTCCCCCAGGCAGGACGCCGGCGCGAACCCGATGGAGTGCAGCACGCCGTCGAGCTTCGGGGAGTCACCCAGGTGCGGCGAGACCCGCTCCACCAGGGAGTCGAGCTGCTCCTGGTTCGCCACGTCGAGCTCG
Source organism: Pseudonocardia kujensis (assembly GCF_021283305.1). Classification (GTDB taxonomy): domain Bacteria; phylum Actinomycetota; class Actinomycetes; order Mycobacteriales; family Pseudonocardiaceae; genus Pseudonocardia; species Pseudonocardia kujensis. The sequence goes on along the minus strand of NZ_JAJSOK010000004.1, from coordinate 7,255 downwards.
ACGACCGGGGCGGGCTTCGGCAGCCGCTGCGCGATCCGCTCCACCAGCCGCATGCGGCCGAACCCGGTGAGCACCACCTCCGCGCCCTGCTCCTGCGCGATCTTCGCCGCGTGGAACGCCAGCGACGCGTCGGTGATCACACCGGTGATCAGCAGCTTCTTGCCCTCGAGCAGTCCCATCAGGACCCTTTCGCCGTCGTTCGGGGAGTTCGGGAGGTGACGCTCAGTGGCCCATGCCGAGGCCGCCGTCGACCGGGATGACCGCCCCCGTGACGTAGCCGGCCTGCTCGGACCCGAGCCAGGTGACGGCCGAGGCGACCTCCGCGACGGACGCGTAGCGGCCCAGCGGCACCTGCTTGGTGATCTCGGCGCGGCGCTCGTCGGAGAGCGCGCGGGTCATGTCCGTGTCGACGAAACCGGGGGCGACGACGTTGGCGGTGATGCCGCGCGACCCGAGCTCGCGGGCGACCGAACGGGCCAGCCCGACCAGTCCCGCCTTCGAGGCCGCGTAGTTGACCTGACCGGCGCTGCCCAGCAGCCCGACCACCGACGAGATGAAGATCATGCGCCCGCCGCGGGCCTTCAGCATCCCGCGCGACGCCCGCTTGGCCACCCGGTAGGCGGCCGTGAGGTTGGCGTCGAGGACCGAGGTGAAGGAGTCCTCGCTCATCCGCATGAGCAGACCGTCGTCCGTGATCCCGGCGTTGGACACGAGCACCTGGACCGGCCCGTGCTTCTCCTCGACCGTCGTGAACGCCGCGTCGACGGCGTCGGCGTCGGTGACGTCGCACTGCACCGGCAGCAGCTCCCCCGGGAGCCCCTCCGCCGAGCTGCGGTACGTCACCGCCACCTGGTCCCCCTGAGCCGCGAACGCCTCCGCGATCGCCAGGCCGATGCCGCGGTTTCCTCCGGTGACCAGCACGCTCCTACCCACGGGCACAGAACCTAGTGCACGGGCGCGCGGCGGGCCGCGACACGCGTCACGGCAGCCGCCGGCCCAGCAGCAACCCGCTGCCGAGCCCCACCACGAGCAGCAGCGCCCCGCCGGCGAGCCACGGCCGGCTGGTGTCGACCCGGCGCACCTCGTAGCCGATCTGCTCGGACAGGTCCGCGTAGACCCGGCGCAGCTCGTCCTCGCTCGCGGCGGTGAAGAACTGGCCGCCGGAGAGGTCGGCGATCTGCTTCATCGAGGCGTCGTCGACGGCGACGCGGGTGCGGCCGCCCTCGATGTCGATCGTCCCGTACTCGGTGCCGAACGAGATCGTGGAGACCGGGATCTTGGCCTCGGCGGCCTGCCGCGCGGCGGTGAACGAGCCGCGCGGCTCGTTCTCCCCGTCCGGCCCCGGGACGGTCTGCTTGCCGTCGCTCATCAACACGATCCGGGCGGGCGGGGGCGGCTCCTCGGCGCCCGCGCCGCCCGCACCCGCGACGGACTGGGAGAACGACTCGATCGACTGCATCGACGCGAAGATCGCTTCGCCGGTCGCCGTGGACTCGGACAGCTTCAGGCTGTCCACGGCCCGCTTGACGGCGGTGCGGTCGGTGGTCGGCGAGACCAGCACCGCGGCGGTGCCCGCGAACGACACCAGCCCGAGGTTGATCCCGGGCGTGAGCTGGTCGGCGAACGACTTGGCCGCGGCCTGCGCCGCCGCGAGCCGGGTGGGCTCGACGTCCGTGGCCTGCATCGACAGCGAGACGTCGATCACCAGCATCACGGTAGCGCGGTTGCGCGGGACCTTGGCCTCCGCCTGGGGCCCGGCCAGTGCGATCGTGAGCACCGCCAGCGCCGTGAGCAGGGCGGCCGCCGGGACGTGCCGGTACCAGCCCGGCCGCTTCGGGGCGACCTTCTCGAGCAGCTCGAGGTTGGTGAACCGGACGACGTCCCGGCGTCGCCGGCGGAGCAGCACGAGGTACGCGACCACCAGGACCGCGACGACCAGCAGCCCGAGCAGCCACCAGGGCGAGGAGAAGGTCACCGCCCGCCCCCCGACCGGGTCCGCTTGCGGGCCAGCGCGAACCGCACGATGTCGGAGATCCAGTCCGAGTCGGTGCGCAGCCGCAGGTGCGCGGCACCGCAGCGGCGCAGCGCGTCGGCCACCCGGTCGCGGTGCTCCGACGCCGCCGCGGCGTACTCGCGGCGCAGCAGCGGCGTGGTCTCGACCTCGCGCTGCCGCCCGGTCTCCGGATCGGCCAGGACGACCGTGCCGACGTCGGGCAGGTCCAGCTCGCGCGGGTCGAGGACCTCGACGGCGAGCAGGTCGTGCCGGGCCCCGAGGCCGCGCAGCGACCGCTCCCAGTCCGGTTCGCCGAGGAAGTCCGAGATCACCACGGCGAGCCCGCGCCGGCGGGGCGGCCGGCGCAGCTGCTCGAGGGCCTCGGTGAGGTCGCCGCGCGTGCCGTCCCCGGCCCGGGGCACCTCGGCGACGCGGCGCACCACCATCCGGGTGTGGGCGAGCCCGCCGCGGGCGGGGATCCGGACGGTCTCGGCCCCCGTCGCGACGATCGCGCCGATCCGGTTCCCGCCGCCGCGGGTCAGGTGCGCGACGGCGGCCAGCGCCGCCACCGCCAGGTCGCGCTTCTCGCAGTCCGCCGTGCCGAAGTCGAGGCTCGGCGACAGGTCGACCACGGCCCACGTCTCGAGCTCGCGGTCGGCGATGGTCTCGCGGACGTGCGGCTCGGTGGTCCGCGCGGTGACCGCCCAGTCCATCCGCCGGACGTCGTCGCCCGCCCGGTACGGCCGGGCCTCCGCGGGTTCGGACCCGGGGCCGGGCAGCAGGCCGAGGTGGTTGCCCTGCAGCAGCCCGTCGAGCCGGCCGCGGACGCTCAGCTCGAGGGTGCGCAGCGCCGCCTCGAGGTTCCCGCCGCGCAACGACGGCGGGCCCGGGTGGCCCACCCGCGGGCCCGCGGGGCTGGGCGCGGTCACGACGAACCGGGCGCCGGCGGGTAGGCGGCCGTCGGCGGGGCCGCGGGGGTCGGAGCGGTCGGGGCGGCCGGCTGGGCCTGCGGCCGGGCGGTGACCTGCGGCAGCGGGACGGTCTGCAGCACGCGCTGCAGGATGTGCTCCATCGGGACCTGGTCGGCGACGGCGTCGTAGGACAGCACGAGCCGGTGGCGCAGCACGTCGGGGGCCACGTCGAGAACGTCCTGCGGCAGCACGTAGTCCCGCCCGCGGACCAGTGCCAGCGCGCGGGCGGCCGCGACGATGCCGAGGGTGGCCCGCGGCGAGGCGCCGTAGGCGACCCAGCCGGCGATGTCCTGCAGCCCGTGGTCGGCCGGGGTGCGGGTGGCCACGACCAGCCGCACGACGTAGTCGACGAGCGCGTGGTGCACGAAGACCTGCGCGGCCACGCCCTGCAACCGGACGAGCTCCGCCGGCTCCATGACCTGCTCGGCCACCGGGGGCGTCGCGCCCATCCGGTAGACGATCTCGCGCTCCTCCTCGACCCCGGGGTACTCGACGAGGATCTTGAACAGGAACCGGTCCCGCTGCGCCTCGGGCAGCGGGTAGACGCCCTCGTTCTCGATCGGGTTCTGCGTGGCCAGCACCAGGAACGGGTCGGGCATGGGGAAGGTGCGGCCGCCGATGGACAGGTGCCGCTCGGCCATGACCTCGAGCATCGCGGACTGGACCTTCGCCGGGGCGCGGTTGATCTCGTCCGCGAGCACGAAGTTCGCGACGACCGGGCCCAGCTCGACGTCGAACTCCTCGCGGCCCTGCCGGTAGATCCGGGTGCCGAGGATGTCCGAGGGGACGAGGTCGGGGGTGAACTGCAGGCGCGCGAACGAGCCGCCGACGACCTTGGCGACCGTCTCCACGGCCAGCGTCTTGGCGACGCCCGGGACGCCCTCCAGCAGCAGGTGCCCCTTGGCGAGCAGCCCGACGAGCATCCGTTCGACCAGCCGGTCCTGCCCGACGATCACCCGCTTGATCTCGAAGACCGCGCGCTCGAGGTGCTCGGCGTCGTCCTTCGGCGTGGAGGTGGCGGCGGGGGCCGCCGGGGTCCCGGAGGGCGGCGTCGGGTCCGGAGAAGGGTGCACGCTCACCGCACCATCACACCGGACCGCCCGTGAACTACCGGTGAGCGGGGCGTCAGATCACCCGGGCGACGGTCGGCAGCAGCCCGCCCGAGTAGCGCACCGGCGAGATCTTCACCGAGGCCCCGGAGTACGGCGCCTCGATCATCTTCCCGTTCCCGATGTAGAGGGCGATGTGGTAGACGCGGCCGTTGCGCGCCCACGACAGCATGTCCCCGGGCTTCATCTGCGCGAGCGGGACCTGGTCGCCGTAGGCGTGCTGGTTGCCGCTGTACCGCGGCAGCTGCACGCCGACGCCGGCGAAGGCGTAGAGCATCAGGCCGGAGCAGTCGAAGCCGACCTTGCGGTAGTCGCCGAAGGCGTCGGCGACCCCGCCGTCCCGGATGCCGCGCGACGGGCCGCGGGCCGTCCCGCCGCCCCAGGCGTAGGTCACGCCGAGTTGCGACATCGCCCGGTCGATCACCGTCTGCACCGCGGCGGACCCGGTGCGGCGGGTCGCGGGCGGGGCCGCCGAGGCCGACGAGCCCGCCCGGGCCGCGGCCTCCTCGCGGGCGGCGCGCTGGCGCGCCGCCTCGGCCTCCTCCTGCGCGCGCTGCCAGTCCTGGAACCGCTGGCGCTGGGCGCGCAGCCCGGCGTCGGCGTTCTCCGCGGCGTCGAGCTGGGCCTGGACCTGCGCCTGCTCCCCCGCGACGGCCTGCAGCCGCTGCGCCTGCTCGTCCGCCGCCTGCTGGGCCCCGGCCAGGGCCTGGTCCGCCGCGGTCTTCGCGTCGGCGGCCGCCTGCCGGCGCTGCTCGGCCTCCTCCTGCGCCTTACGCGCGACGGAGTCGGCGTTGGCCTGCTGGACGCGGGCCCGCTCGAGCCCGTCGAGCGCGGCGGCCTGCTGCTGGGCGAGGGCGTCGGTGAGCTGGGCCCGGTCGACGAGGTCCTGCGGCCCGGTCGCGGTGGTGAGCAGGCCGATCGGGCCGAGGTCGAGGCCCTGCGAGTAGGTGCCGGCGACGAAGTCGTCGAGCCGCGTGCGGGCGGCGTCGACGGCCTTGCCCGCCGCCAGGGTCTGGGCGCGGGCGGAGTCGGCGCGTGCGGCCGCGGCGTCGGCCTCGGCCTGGGCGCCGGTCAGGACGTCGAGCGCCTGGTTGGCGGACTCGTGCTGCTCGGCGACCTGGATCTGCAGGTCGTCGGCCTCCGCCTGGAGCTCGGAGAGCCGTTGGGTGAGCCGGGCGACGTCGCCGGCCCGGCCGCTCACGGCATCGCGGCTGCGCTGGAGGTCCTCGTTGCTCGGGTTCGGCGGCGGGGTCGGGTCGGGCGCGGCACCCGCGGTCGCCACGGAGGTGGCGGTGAGCAGCGTGACGAGCAGGACCAGCAGCAGCCCCCGCGCGTACCGCACCGCTCTCCCCCCACCGGTGATCGACTGGAACGTCGGCACCATGGCACCGGCGTGTCGTCACGGCGGGTCGCCACGCCGGTACACCGCGGCAACTTCCACCACTCGGAGGAAGGGGCACCGGGCAGGCCGGCCCCACCGCTGGTCCGGACGGGGCACGGCCTCTCGGTACTTGCACCCTGTCGGGACGGCGGCGGGTCCACCATGATCCTCCCGACGCATCCGGTCCCGGATGCCCGACGAGGGGTGGGAACAGTGAGCGACGGCGGACGGGACCCCGCGGTTCCCGAGGACCGGCAGTGGGCCCAGGGTCCGGGCGTGGGCGCGACGCCGGACCCGTACGGGCAGGGCTGGCCGCCGCAGGGGCACCCGGCCGCCTCCCACCCGGCCCCGCCGCAGCACCCGACGTCGCAGTACCCGGGAGAGCAGCACCCGACCCCGCAGAACCCGACGCAGCAGAACCCGACCCCGCCGTACCCGACCCCGCAGTACCCGACGCAGCAGTACCCGACCCCGCCGTACGGCGGCGATGGGCAGCCGCCGACCTGGGGCCCGCCCCCGGGGTACGGGGGCGGCGACGGCGGCACGCCCCGGAAGAAGCGGCGCCGGCCCCTGGTCGTCGCGATCGTCGCGGTGGTCGTGCTCCTGGCCGGCGGGGCCGCGGCGGCGTGGGCCCTGCTCGGCGGCAGCGGCGGCGCGAGCACGCCGAACGGCGCCGTCACCGCGCTGGCCGAGGACCTGGAGGGCCGCGACTACCTGCGGGCCTACAGCCGGATCGCGCCGAACGAGGCCACCCTCCTGACCGACCTCGACTCGGTGCTCACCACGGAGCTGCAGCGCCTCGACGTGCTGCGCCCCGACGCGCGCGCCGACGCGACCCTCGACACCGTGACCTTCTCCGGGCTGCGGTTCGACGAGGCCGGCGCCGAACAGGTCCGCCCGGGCGTCACGATCGCCAAGCTCGTCGCCGGCACGATCACGATCACGCAGGACCCGGCGAGCCTGCCCTTCACCGACTCCTTCAAGGCGAAGGTGTACCCGGACGACACCCCGCCCGGGGGCGTCCCGCGGACGATCGACGTCGCCCAGGTGGTGCGCGAGGAGGGCGGGCCGATCCGGATCGCCACCGTGCAGCTCGACGGCGAGTGGTACGTCAGCGGCCTCTACACCGCCGCCGACTACGCGCTGCGCGACGCCGCGGAGCCGTGGCCCACGACGTCGGTCGACGCCCGCGGGGCGGGCTCCGCGCAGGACGCCGTGCGCGACCTCGTCCAGGCCGCCCTCGACGCCGACGTCCGCCGCGTGATCGAGCTGACCGACCCCACCGAGATGGCCGCCCTGCACGACGCCGGGCCCGCCCTGGTCGACGGCGCGGCGGGCGCGCAGCCCACCGGCGCGAGGATCGTCGACCTGCAGACCACCGAGACCGACGTCCGCGGGCACACCGCGCTGTCGCTGGCGAGCCTGACCGTCGACGACGGCGCCGGCACGCAGGTCACGCTGACCCGCGCCGGCGACTGCCTGACGATCAGCGGCGTCGAGGGCGCGCCGCCGCAGCTCTGCGCGAACCAGCTCGGCTCGCTGGTCGGTGCCCAGGTCGGCACCTCCCCGGCCCTGCAGGAGCTCACACCCCGGCTGGCGACGGCCGTGCTGAACGTCAAGGTGGTCACGAGCGAGGACGGCGGGTCCTGGTACGTCACCCCCGGTCAGACCGTCGTGCAGCTGTACGCCGACCTGCTCGGCGCGCTGCAGCCCGGTGATCTCGACACCCTGGTCGCCGGCCGCTGACTCCCTCGTCCACCCCGGCTCGACCCGGCGGCCCGCCGCGCACACCCCCCCCCGG
>NZ_JAJSOK010000049.1 GCF_021283305.1 Pseudonocardia kujensis | reverse complement strand
CGCCCACCACCCGCCCGCGGACCCCGCGGCGGCCCCCCGGGCGCCCGCCCCGGCCCGGGCCGGACCCGGCGCCGCCCGACGGTGCGGTGCCCGCCGCCCGCCCGGTGTCTCCGGTCTCCCCCGCCCCGCGCGGCGTGGGGGCGGACGGGCGGGGAGCCGGACGCTCCTGCGGGGTCTGCGCTGCGGCGTCGAGGATGCGGTCACGCAGGTGCGGTGGCGGCTCGTCCGCCTCGACCGCACCGCCGAGCACAGCGAGCGTCTCCTCGGTCTCCCTGACGAGCGCGCGGCACGAGGCGCAGGTCGACAGGTGCCGCTCGACCTCCGCCTCCTCCCCGGGCTCGGCCGCCCGCAGCACCCAGGCCACCACCTGCTCCTCCGAGGGGCAGCCCCGCGAGTGCGACCCGGTCATCACGCACTCCCGTCCGTGAGGCGGACCTCGCCGGCCGTCGGGCCCAGTACCGCCCGCAGCCGCGCCAGCCCGGTGAACATCCGCGACTTCACCGTCCCGAGCGGGACGCCGGTCAGCGTCGCGACCTCCCGCTGGGTGTAGCCGCCGTAGTAGGCGAGCGCCAGGGCCTGTCGCTGCTCGGCCGGCAGCCCACCGAGGGCGTCGCGCACCTGCCCGGCGACGACCGCGCCCAGCGCCTCCTGGTCCGCGCCCGGCCCGGCCGGCGTCGGCGCCGCCTCGACGTCCTCGACCGCCACGGTCCGGCGGCGGACCATGGCCTCGCGCCGGACGGCGTCGACGGCTTTGTGGTGCACGAGCGTCAGCAGCCAGGTCGCGAAGGCACCACGACCGGCGTCGAAACGCGCGGGGTCCCGCCAGAGCGTGAGGAACACCTCCTGGACGACGTCCTCGGCCAGCCCGTCGTCGGCGCAGATGCGCCGCGCCAGGGACCAGGCCGGGCGACCGTAGCGGTCGTAGACCTCGGCGAGGGCGCGATCGTCCCCCGCGGCGAGCCGGGCGACGAGGGCCGCGTCGGCCCCGGCCCGCCCGCCGGGTGGGCCCTGCGGACGGGCCCGCGGACGGCCCCGCGGCGGCCCCGCTCCGTCGGCGACATCCGCCACCAGTGCGTCCCTCACGACCTCGTGTTCGGTCCCGGCCCGCGGCCGGTTCGGACGGGGCACCTGAAACGTGGATCACAGCCGACCGGGCGATCACCCGTCCTTGCAGGTCGGGCACACCCGACACGGGAACACCACTAACCCGTCCGTGTGAAAGCGACCGATCCGGTCCTCGGAGAACGTCCCCCGACCCGTCACATCTTGGCGATCCGCTCGTTCTTCCGCACGACGGACCACGCGGCACGAGGAAGAGGACCAAGGATGCGCGACGAGCCCACGATCATCCGCGAACCGGCCACGTTCGAGCTCATCACCCCGGACTCGGCGCCGGTCCCGGTGCGGGTCGAGCTCTCGTACTCCAGCCGGGACCCGTACGCGGTCCAGGCGTCGTTCCGGACCGGCCAGGGAAGCCCGGTGGACTGGGTGTTCGCCCGCGACCTGCTGGCCGACGGCCTGCTCGGGCCCGCCGGCACCGGTGACGTCCGCGTGCAGCCGGTCCTGCACGAGCCCACCCGGATCGAGGTCGAGCTCGCCTCCCCGTCGGGTCACGCGGTGTTCACCACGTGCGCCGCGACGCTCGCCGCGTTCCTCGACCGCACCTTCGAGTGCGTGCCCCCGGCGACCGAGTACTCCTGGCTCGACTTCGACGCCGCCCTGGACCAGCTCCTCGCCCCCAACTCCAGCGACGGCGCCCGCGACTGAGCCGAGGCGCGCCCGTCGGGCCGCAGCACTCCCTGCGGCCCGTTCGTGCAGGTCAAAGGCTCGGCGCGGGGTAACAGGGGGGTCGGTTTGGAGCCCCTGGGGACCCTGCGCTAATGTTCTTCACGTCGGAGCGAGCAGCCCCGACAAGCACCGGGAAACCGAGTGCATGCGGACGTAGCGCAGCTGGTAGCGCATCACCTTGCCAAGGTGAGGGTCGCGGGTTCGAGTCCCGTCGTCCGCTCGGAGGAAACCACGTATTCACTGCCTGGGCCTCCAGGTCCGATCCCCGCGAAACCATCCGGGGGGCGTCGGGCGGAGTGGCCGAGTGGCTTAGGCAAGGGCCTGCAAAGCCCTGTACGCGGGTTCGATTCCCGCCTCCGCCTCGGGCGATTAGCTCAGTGGGAGAGCGCTTCCTTGACACGGAAGAGGTCACTGGTTCAATCCCAGTATCGCCCACCACCCGAGAAGGCCCCCTGGAAACAGGGGGCCTTCGGCGTTCTCGGGATTCTTCGTCCTCAGGCTTCCCGGGGCGGGCCGAACCACCGGGGCAGCCTGTCGAGCAACTCCGCCCGGCCCTCCCCCACCCAGGCCACGTGCCCGTCCGGGCGCAGCAGGACGGCCGGGACGTCCAGTTCCTCGCTGACGTCCACGACGTGGTCGACCCGGTCCGCCCAGCCCGGCACCCACAGCAGGCCGGTCTGGTCCAGCAGCAGCCCGCGGCCCGTGCGCATCAGCTCGTAGAGGCGGCCCTTCTCGAGCGGCAGGTCCCGCATCCGGCGCCCGACGAGATCGGGCCCCTCGCCGAGGTCGTACCGAATGCCGATCGCCGTGATCTTCTCGATCAGGCGCCGGTTCACCTCCTCGAAGTCCATCAGCTCCGCGACCAGCCGCCGGACGGCCCGCGCCCCGGCACTCGTCCCCATCAGCTCCATCTGGGCGCGGGTGGTGTCGAGCACGTCCGCCGCCACCGGGTGCCGCTCGGACCCGTAGCTGTCGAGCAGTCCCGCCGGCGCCCAGCCCGCGATCGCCGCGGCGAGCTTCCAACCGAGGTTGACGGCGTCCTGGATGCCGAGGTTGAGGCCCTGACCACCGGTCGGCGGGTGGACGTGCGCCGCGTCGCCCGCCAGGAACGCGCGGCCCTCCCGGTACCGCTCCGCCTGCCGGGTGGCGTTGCCGAACCGGGACAGCCACCGCGGCGAGTGCACACCGAAGTCGGTGCCGGCCACCGCCCGCAGCTGCCGTCGGAAGTCCTCGAGGGTCGGCGGGACCGTGCGATCCTCGGACACCCCCTCGGCGGGCACCACGACCCGGTACGCCCCGCCGCCCAGCGGCCCCAGACCGAACCGCTGCTGCGTCGTGCGGACCTCGGCCACCACGGCGGTCACGGTCTCCGGCGGAGCGGTCACCTCCATCTCACCCAGGAGTGTCTCGACGGTGGTGGGCTCGCCGGGGAAGCCGATGCCGAGCAGCGTGCGTACGGTGCTGCGGCCGCCGTCGCAGCCGACGAGGTACCGGGCGCGCACGGTGGCGCCGTCGGCCAGCTCGGCGGTCACCCCGTCGGCGTCCTGCGACAGCCCGACGACCTCGGCGCCGCGGCGGATCTCCGCGCCGACCTCGGCGGCGTGCTCCCCCAGCAACCGGTCGGTGACGGTCTGCGGGATGCCGAGGACGTAGCCGTGCGCGCTGTCGAGCCGGGGCCATGGCGCCGGAATGCCGGCGAAGAACCCGCCGACCTCGTGTTTCTTCCCGTGCGCGAGGAACCGCTCCAGCAGCCCGCGCTGGTCCATCACCTCGATGCTGCGCACGTGCAGCCCGAGCGAGCGGACGAACGGCGGCGGCTCCTCCTCCTTCTCCAGCACGAGCACGTGGACGCGGTGCAGGCGCAGCTCCGCCGCCAGCATCATGCCGGTCGGCCCGCCACCCACGATGATCACGTCGAACATGGACCCCCCGAGGTCGTCTCCCGCCGCGCCCGTCCTGTTTGCGCAGGTCGCGGCGTCGGACGGCGATTCTGCGGTACACCCCGGCCCTTGCCGCAAGCCCCCTGGTGCGCTATAGCTTGGTGGTGGCGGGAGGCACCGCCGCTCGTCCGAGAAGGCCCCTGGGGGACCCGGGGGCCTCTGTCGTTCTCAGGCGGGGTGTCGTACGGCGCGGTGAGCACCTCCCTGCCGTGGCCGGCCGGGTCGAGGAAGTAGACGCCGCGGCCGGACATCCCGCGCATCGGTCGAGACCGCGAATTCCGGTCCCGGTCGAAGGGTCGCCGTCCTACGGTCTGGTCCTCGGTCGACGGGAGGAGTGGACGGATGGCACGGACACACGACTACGCGGTCACCGTGCGGTGGACCGGCGACGAGGGCTCGGGTACGGCCGGCTACCGCTCCTACTCGCGCGCCCACGACGTCGTCGCCGGCGGGAAGCCGGTGCTGGCGGGCAGCGCCGACCCGGCCTTCCTCGGCGACCCCGCACGGTGGAACCCGGAGGAACTGCTCGTCGCCGCGCTCGCGCAGTGCCACATGCTGAGCTACCTGGCGCTGTGCGCACGGCAGGGCGTGGTGGTGACCGGCTACAGCGACGCCGCCGAGGGGACGATGGAGGAGTCGGCGACCCACGGCGGCCACTTCACCGGGGTCGTGCTGCGCCCGCGGGTGCGGGTCGCCGACGAGGCGATGCGGCACAAGGCCGAGTCGCTGCACCACGAGGCGGCGGAGACCTGCTTCATCGCCAACTCGGTCGACTTCCCCGTCCACCACCATCCCGTCGTCGAGGTGGGCTGAACGGGACCGCTACTGCAGGGCGAGCGTGCGCAGCACCTGGCGGGCGGCATCGCCGCCGGCCTCCACCGCGGCCCGCAGCGCGCGCGGGACGTCCAGCTCCGCGAGCAGCGCCGCCCGCACCTCGCCGACCGCCGCGGGCGAGTCGCCCCGCCGGCCCGCCGCCACGTACAGCCGCTCGAGCAGCGCGGCCGCGTCGTCGAGCGCCTCCGGCCGGTAGTCCCACGGCTTCGCCCACGCCCGGTCGAGCAGCATCAGCCGCACGGCGGGCCCGGGCGCCTCGCGCAGCAGGTCGTGGACCAGCACCAGGTTCCCGGTCGACTTGGCCATCTTGGCGCCGTCGGTCCCGACCGTCCCGGCCCGCAGCGCGCGCCGGGCGAAGGGGGCGCTGCCGGTGGCGGCCGAGGCCATCGCGACCTGGTAGGCGTGGTGCGGGAAGGCCAGGTCGGCGCCGCCGGCCAGGACGTCGACCACCCCGCCGAGGGTGGCCAGCGCCATCGCCGCGCACTCGGCGTGCCAACCCGGGCGGCCGGGACCCCAGGGGCTCGGCCAGGCCGGGTCGCCCTCGCCGGAGGGCCGCCAGACCGGGACGTCGAACGGGTCGTCGCGGCGCGGGTCGGCCGGGTCGTCGCCGTTCTCGGCCAGCAGCGCCAGGGCCTCCTCGCGGTCCCGCCCCGCGGCGACGGCGGCGCCGCGGAAGTACACGGACCCGTCGCGCTCGTAGGCCGCCCCCGCCGCCAGCAGCGCGATCGCCAGCCGCACCACGTGCGCGACGTGGTGGCGCGCGTGCGGCGAGTGCGTCGGCGGGCGGACGTGCAGGGCGGCCATGTCCCGCTCGACGTAGTACTCCTGCGTCAGCCCGAACTCGTCGAAGGCGCGGCCGCGTTCGGCCGCGACCCGGGTGAGGACGTCGTCGACGTCGGTGACGTTGCGGGACACCACGGTCTCGACCCCGGTCATCCGGATCACCCGTGCCGCCGTGTCCGCCCAGACGAAGGCGGCGGCATGGCCGAGGTGCGTCACGTCGTACGGGGTGATCCCGCAGACGTAGAGCCGCGCCGGGACGGTCAGCGGCAGCGGTGCCCCGCCGAGGCGCAGCACCTCGCGCGGGTCGGTGACGGCGCCGGGGCGCGCGTGGTCCTCCGGGGACAGGTCGATCGGCGAGGCCATGCCGCCATCGTCCCAGGACCCGCCGCCGGACGGTCGGGGCCGGCCCGGCTTCAGTCGGCGAGCGGGCCCACGGCGCGGGCCACGGTCGCCGCCAACCGCAGCGACCCGACGGCCGTCGGATGGAAGGCGAACGGGGTGGCGAGGCCCTGCAGGTCCGGGCCCAGCCCGTCGGTCCCGGTGCTGCACAGCAGGGTCAGGTCGGGGTCGGCCACGGCGAACCCGTACTTCTCGGCCCCGGCGTGGAGCACGGCGTTGAGCTGGTCGTTGCGGTCCGTGAGCAGGTCGATCTTGTCCTGGGTGAGGCCGACCGCGGAGGACGGGCCGCGTGCGTCGGGGCAGGCCGGGTCGGTGTCGCGGGGGAAGGCGTCGTACGAGGTCATGACGACGACCTTCGGCTTGCTCGGTAGCGCCGCGAGGTCCTCGAGCAGGGCCGCGTAGTCGCGGTCGAAGGCGGCCATCCGGTAGTCGAACTCGCCGCGGGTGAGGTTGTCGTCGCAGGTCTCGACGCCGTAGCAGTACTTGATCAGGTCGGACCAGCCGACGTCGTTGGGCCCGATCGCGACCACCACGAACCGCAGGTCCTGCATCCGCTTGAGCAGCGCGACCTGCGCCGGGACCTGGACGTTGCCGCGCTGCTGCGGGCCGCGCAGCCCCTGGGCCACGGTCGCGCCGGGGCAGGCGAGGTTGCGGACCCGCCCGGGGACCATGGTGCCCAGTTCGGCGGCGAGCGAGTCGGCGCTGCGCTGGCACGCGACGTCGTCGCCCTCGGGCTCGGCCACCGGCGGGCCGCCGACCCGGGCTGCGCGCGAGTCGCCGACCACCGCGCCCGCGTAGCCGTACACGGGCGGGCCGACCGGCGCCGGCGTGACGCGGGCGCTGCCGACCAGATCGGACAACGAGCTCACCTGCGCGAGCCCGCGCATGGTGCCGGTGTAGGCGAGCGCGCCGCACGCGCCCCAGGCCACCAGGGAGACGGTCACCGCGAGCAGCGACATCCGGCCGATCGTGCCGGCGCAACGGTGCCAGACGTCGGCCACGGTGACGTGCTCGCGCGCCTTCTCCCGCCGCAGGATCCCGAGCACCCGTGCGCAGCCGACCAGTGCGGCTGCGGCGAGGGCCGTGCCCACCACCCCGAGCGTCGCGAGCAGGTACCAGTTCACGAACCCGGTCCGCAGCTGGTCGACGGCCTGGGCGGTCACCTCGGCGGTGGTGTCCGGGTTGAACACCTTGGCCGCGTCCTCGTTGCGCTGCACCGGGCCCATCTCGAGCTGGGGGCGCAGCGGCCCGACGACCTGCAGCCGCGGGATGTCGAGCTCGGTGTTGCCGATCTGGACGAGCCGGGCCGGGCCCTCGACCGAGAGGTCGGGGGTGCGGGCGCCGACGGCGATGTGCTGGCCGAGGATCGTCAGGTCCTGGTCCGGGGTCAGCGCGATCGACAACGGGATGCCGGCGAGCAGGCACAGCCCGATCATCAGGACCGTCGGCCAGGAGCGGGCCTCGCGGACCAGGGCGCGGAACCGGCCGCCGCGCCCGCCCGGGCGGGCGTTCGTCCGTGCGGTGGTGACCACCATCGGCGGGCTCCCCCTCGTCCGGTGCCGTGTACCGATCAAGATGATGCGGGCGCGGCACCGCGGGTGCCCATACTGCGAACAGGCGACGTGCGGTGGGGAGACGCACGCCGACGGGGGCTTGACGCCACCGGCCCTCCCGCGCGCTCGCGGGAGGGCCGGCCGGGGCGGGCGCCGATCAGGTGGTGAGGTCGTAGACCGTCTGGCCGCCGACCGTGGTGGCGGCGGTGAAGTTCGCCGCCACCCATGCCGCGATCTGGCTGCTGGTGGAGTCCGAGCCGCCGGGCCCGCTGCCCCGGCCGCCGCCGACGTAGTAGTGGATCCGCCCCTCGGCGACGTACTGCTGGAACTGCGCCGGCGTGACCGCCGAGTCGGAGCCGCCCCACCCGCCGGTCGACATCACCGCGGTGCCCGAGGCCAGCTCCAGGGCGGCCGCGGTCTGGGAGGCCGGGACCGCCGCCGACCAGGTCGAGTCGGTCGACCCGAGCAGCGCGGTGAGCTCCGCGCTCGCCCCGCCGACCGGACCGCCTCCCATACCGCCCGGCCCGCCCGTGCCACCGAAGCCGCCCGATCCCCCGGCGCCCGAGGAGCCGAACGCGCTGGACGTCGTCCCGACGGACGGGATACTGCCCGTGTGGGCGGCCGAGGCCGTCGCCACGGCGTAGGCGCTCGTCCCGGCAAGGCCCGCGAGCACCGCCGCCGTGACACCGACCAGCAGCACCCGCCGTCCCGTGCCGCCCGCGACCAGGGCGACCGCGCCGGCCAGGGCCAGCGCCGCGACCGGCCAGCGCAGCCAGGTGAATGCCTCCGAACCCGCCGCGAACAGCGCGAACGTCCACACGCCGGTGGCGACCGCGGCGAGGGCGAGCGTGGCCCGCGCCCACCCCGACGCCCGCCGCTGCCACAGCGCCCCCGCGCCGACCACCAGCACGCCGGCGATCCCCGGCGCCAGCGCCACCGTGTAGTAGGGGTGCATCGTGCCGCTCATGGAGCTGAGCACCAGGCCGGTGACCAGCATCCAGCCGCCCCAGAGCAGCAGGCCCGCCCGGGTGCGGTCGGTCCGCGGCGCGCGGCGGGTCACCCACAGGCCCGCGGCCAACAGGATCAGCGCGGCCGGGAGCAGCCAGGAGACCTCGTAGGCGATCTCGCCGGTGAACAGCCGGGCGATCCCGGCCGACCCGCCGAAGCCGGTGTTGCCAGCGCCGGCAGCGCCGCCGCCGCCGTTGCCGCTCCCGCCGAGCAGCCGGCCCAGGCCGTTGTAGCCCAGGGCGAGCTCGAGCAGCGAGTTCGTGGTGGAACCGCCGACGTACGGGCGGCTGTCCGTCGGCCACAGCTCGACGAGCGCGACGAACCAGCCCGCCGACACCACCATCGCCGCGAGGGCGCCGAGCAGCTGCGCGCTCCGGATCCGCAGCCGCGGGGCGCCGGCGACCAGGTGGACCAGTCCGAGGGCCGGGACGACCAGCAGCGCCTGCCCCATCTTCGTGAGGAAGGCGAACCCGATCGCCGACCCGGCCACGACCAGCCACCAGCTCGACGCCTTCACCGTTCCCGCGTCGACCGCCCGTGTGACCGCCCACGCGGCCGCGACCAGGAGCAGGACCAGCAGCGCGTCGGGGTTGTCGAAGCGGAACATCAGCACCGCGGCCGGCGTGAGGGCCAGGGTCGCCCCCGCGAGCAGGCCGGCGAGCGGCCCGGCCCAGCGCCGCACCGTCGCGTACAGCAGCCCGACGGACGCGACGCCCATCAGCGCCTGCGGCACCAGCAGGCTCCACGAGGAGAAGCCGAAGATCCGCGCCGAGGCGACCATGACCCACAGCGCGGCGGGCGGCTTGTCGACCGTGATCGCGTTGCCGGAGTCCAGCGACCCGAACAGCCAGGCCTTCCAGGACTGCGTGCCCGCCTCCACGGCGGCCGCGTAGAAGTCGTTGGCCCAGCCCGAGGCGGACAGGTTCCACAGGTAGAGGACCGCCGAGCCGGCCAGCAGGACGAGCAGCGCCGGCCGGGACCAGCGGGGGTCGCCCTCCGGGCCCCGCACCAGCCGTCGGAACCGGCCGGGGACGCCGGGCGGTGCGGTGTGCGCGGCGCGGTGCCGGCCGGGGTCGGGCGCGCGCGGCGGGCGCGGCGGGCGGACCGGGGTCGCGGTGCTCACGGGGTCTCCTCGTGGTCGTGGATCTGTCCCCACGAGGATTCGTCGGCCCGCTGTCGCGTCTCTGTCGGGCCGCTGTGCGCCGGCTGTGACGGACCGGGGCCGGCGTCCGGTGGACCGACGCTCAGTCGACCGATGCGGCGGGCAGGCCGATCAGGTGCGCGGGCAGCGGACGGCGACGAACCCGGATCGAGCCATGGGAATCTCCTGCACACGACAACCGTTATCATCAGTGAACGTAGCAGGACATTCCCAGGAGGACACCGTGCGACCGAACATCCACCCCACGTACCAGCCCGTCGTGTACCAGGACCGGAGCACGGGCGACGCGTTCCTCACCCGCTCGACCGCCACCTCGCGGGAGACGATCGAGTGGAGCGACGGGCGGACCTACCCGCTGCTGCGGGTCGACATGAGCTCCTACTCGCACCCGTTCTGGACGGGCGCGACCCGGGTCCTCGACTCGGCGGGTCAGGTCGAGAAGTTCAACCGGCGCTACGGCCGCCGGCGCTGACCGCCCACGTCACGGCCACGTCACGGCACCCTCGCGGGAGCGGGGGTGCCGTGCGCGTTCTCGGCCGTCCGGGGTCCCGGTCCGCATCCCTCAGCGGCGGACGCCGAAGTCCTCGGCCGGGACGGGCAGGACCTGGCGGGGCAGGACGTCGACGGGATGACCGAACCGCTCCTCCCGCGGCCGCCATTCGCGCGGGTAGCCGAGCGAGGCCTCCACGAAGCGGACGCCGTCCTCGTAGATGACGCGCGGGATGTGCAGGTGCCCGTAGACGACGGCCTGCGCGCGGTAGCGGACGTGCCAGTCGGCCGTCGCGGTGGTGCCGCACCAGAGCGCGAACTCCGGGTAGCGCAGGATCTCGGTGGGCCGGCGGGTGAGCGGCCAGTGGTTGACCAGGATCGTCGGCAGGCCCGGGTCGAGGGCGTCGAGCCGGCGGCGCGTCTCCGCCACCCGGGCGGCGCACCACGCCTCGCGCGAGGGGTGCGGCTCCGGGTGGAGCAGGTGCTCGTCCGTGCAGACCACGCCTGCGCTGTACGCCGCGGCGAGGCCCTCCTCGCTCGTGGTCGTGCCCAGGGGCAGGAACGAGTAGTCGTAGAGCAGGAACAGCGGGGCGACGACGGCCGGGCCACCCGCCCCCTCCCACACCGGGAACGGGTCCTCGGGCGTCACCACGCCGAGCTGCCGGCAGCGCTCCACCAGGTGCCGGTAGCGGTGCTCGCCCCGCAGGTCGACGGGGTCCTTCGTGCGCGTCCACAACTCGTGGTTGCCGGGCACCCAGATCACCTTCGCGAACCGCGCGGCCAGCTCGGCGAGCGTCGCGACGGTGTCGCCGACCTGCTCCGCGACGTCGCCGGCGACGATGAGCCAGTCACCCGGGTCCCCGCCCAGCCCCTCGACGACCGCCCGGTTCTCGGGATAGCGCACGTGCAGGTCGCTGACGGCGAGCAGGCGGGACACCCCACAGATCTAGCAGATCCGCCCGGGAGAGCGCGGAGCGCGGAGCGGACGCCGGCGCTGAGGATCCGCTGAGCCGCGCCCCTGGGCAGCACAAGTTACCGGCGGTAAGTTGAGGCCGACACGGCGAGGAGGTCGGCATGGCGGGTACACGGGGCGTGCGCCGGGTGGTCCGATGGGGACTCCGGCACGGGATGATGCGGCGCATGGTCCGCCGCCAGGTGCGGGCCGGGGAGCTGGGCGCGCGGCTGATGACCGATCCCGAGGTCGTCGCGAACCCGTACCCGTTCTACGACGAGCTGCGCTCGCGGGGGAAGCTCGTCGACACCGGCCTGATGCACGCGACCGTCGACCACGACGTGTGCACGCAGGTGCTGCGGAGCACGGACTTCGGCGTCGGTGGCCGGATGCCCGAGAACCTGCCCGGCGTGGTGAAGGCGGCCGTGGCGCTCGGTGGTTCGTGGGCGCTCGGCCCGGCCCAGTCGCCGTCGATGCTGGCCTCGGACCCCCCGGACCACACCCGCTACCGCAAGCTCGTGACCAGGGCTTTCAGCGCCAAGAAGGTCGCGGCGCTGCGCTCGCGCACCGAGGAGATCGCCACCGAGCTGCTCGACGCGATGGCGGCGAAGGGCGAGCGGGCGGACCTCGTGAAGGACTTCGCGGCGCTGCTGCCGGCCACGGTGATCGCGGAGATGCTCGGCGCGCCCCTGTCGATGCGCGGACAGTTCCTGGAGTGGGGCGAGGGCGCGGCGCTGTCGCTCGACGCGGGGCTCTCCTACGCCGACTTCCGGCGCTCCGAGCGCGACATCGACGCCCTGCACGCCTGGATGCTCGGCCACTTCGAGCGGATCCGCCGCGAGCCGGGCGAGGACATCCTCTCCGCGCTCGTCACCGCGCACGACGAGGACGGCGCGCTGAGCGAGGACGAGCTGTCCAGCATCGCCATGCTGCTGCTCGCCGCCGGCTTCGAGACCACCGTGAACCTCATCGGGAGCGGCGCCGCGCTCCTGCTCGACCACCCCGACCAGCTGAAGCTCCTGCACGCCGAGCCGGAGCGGTGGCCCGCCGCGATCGACGAGATGCTGCGCTTCGAGTCACCGGTGCAGCGGACCGGCCGGGTGGCCGTGCGGGACACCGAGGTCGCCGGCGTCCCGGTGAAGCGCGGCACGTTCGTGATCACGCACCTCGGCGGGGCGAACCGCGACCCGGCGGTGTTCCCCGACCCGCACCGCTTCGACGTCAGCCGGGAGGAGGCGCACAAGCACCTGGCCTTCTCGCAGGGCATCCACTTCTGCCTCGGCGCCGCCCTGGCCCGGATGGAGGGCGAGGTCGCGCTGCGTGCGCTGGTCGACCGCTTCCCGGACGTGCGCCCCGCCGGCTCCCCCGTCCGCCGCCGCACCAAGCTGCTGCGCGGCTGGGAGAGCGTGCCGGTGGAGCTGAACCGGGCGAGCGTGCCCGCGTGAGCGAGCCGGCGGACCCGCCCTCGGCACAGCACCTCGCCGAGGCGCAGTACCTGCTGCTCACGACCTTCCGCAGGGACGGGACGCCGGTCCCGACCCCGGTGTGGGCCGCGGCGCTGGACGACGGCCGGCTCGGCGTCTGGACGGTCACCGAGTCCGGCAAGGTCAAGCGGATCCGCCGGTCCGGGACCGTCGAGGTGGCCGAGTGCGACCGCCGCGGGAAGCCCCTCGGCCCGGCCGTCCGCGGGACCGCCGAGCTGCTCGACGGCGAGGGCACCCGCCGGGTCCGCCGCGCCGTCGCCCGCAAGTACGGGCTGGTCGGCCGGATCGCCGTCGGGTCCAGTCGGCTCTTCCGGGGCGACCGCGGATCCACCGGTCTGGCGGTCGCGGTCGGCGGCCCCTGAAGCTGCAGTCGATTCAAACGGCCGTCACACCTGCGGGTCTTGACGCTGCGGCTCTCGCGACGGTGGACACCGGCCTTCTCCGATCGAAGACACTCGAATGGATCTTGCAGAGCAAGAGGCGATTGTTCGGCAACTGCCAGAAGCCTTAGCTCCTTCTGGCCGGTGCCACCCGTCCAGGAGAAGCCTGTCGCCCTAGCACTGCATCCGCGCATTCACCTTGGAGCACGGCTAGTCCGTCTGGGCGTACTCGGCCGCTCCAAACGTGTGCAAGAAGTACGTCCGACGAAACCTGTCAGGTCTTCGAGACGAGCTAGTTGCCACAACTCGACTCGGAGATCACTGACCCCCATGAAGATCCGCATGCGCGATGTGCACGCAAACGTCGTTAATCAAGGCGAAAACATCTACGTCGGCAATCGAGCGCTTGTCCCGGCAGACCTCGAAGCAGCACAGGCCGTTGTCGACGAGCTGCGGCGCCGTGTCAACGAGGAGCAAGCCGACCCGGGTCGCGAAGTTCACGAACTCGTCGAGTCAACCCGTGCAACGCAGAAGGAGCTCGACTCGCCACACCCTGATCGAGGCCGTCTGGTCGGGAGACTGAAGCATCTGAAGGACCTGGCAAGCGCTGCCACGGCCACTGCCTCAGTCGTTGGAGCGGTCGATGCCGTCATCACAACACTCACCACCTGAGATGAACGACTACTCGTTCCGCGACATCCACTCCGATACCGTCAACATCGGCGAGAACATTTATATCGGAGACGCCCCTATCAACCATGCGCACGCTGGCCGCGAACTCCTCGACTCGCACAGCTACGTGCCAGCGGCGAGCGTACTTGGCCGCGGATTGCACCAATCTCCTCGAGATCCGACTCTCAACTTTCTTCGGGCACTCGCCATCTTGCAGGGCTGGCGTCCCAGCCGTCAAAGCCGCCAACGAGTAGAGGAGTGCTTGCAACACCTAGGCGTACTAGGAGATCGAGCTGAGGCAGTAGTCCTGACAGAACTTGTCACCGAGGACTATCTGGCCTGGTGGACGCGGCCGGGGCGAACCCTCAGCACGAAGGTCCTACGCGCGGCGGCGAGCTTGAGCGATGATCACGCAACCTTGATACTTCGACACGTTCCAGCACCCGAGGCGCACACGTGGCAGGCAGTCGAGGCCCTTCATGGCTGACATCGATCGATGGCCACTCGGAAAGCCGGGTTCGCGCGAGCGCCGTGATCACGTGCGGAAGTACTTCAGAAAGGCTCCGCCACGAGCCGACGAGATATACGCGCGGCGCCTTATCCGCCTGGGAGCAGGCATCTTCGTCGCCGCTCTCGCCACATTGACTGCAGGACTTCCCGCACTACTTGCCGGAACCATCGCGCTGATTGCCATAGTGACAGCAATACAAGGATGGCGTCTCCTGGCCGACTACAAGCGGAAGTACGCCAGCGCCGAGCCAAAATGCGCAGATTCGGACATGGATCAAACATTGCGCTCCGACCTCCAGGACCTGGCAGCTCGAGCGATGCTTCGACTCGGTATCACCATCGACGAACTCGAACTACACAGCGAGGATGTCGGGGCCCTCCGCCAAGGGAAGACACGCATAGGCGAACAGGGCCGAGGCCCGCTCATCGTCTTCGGCCCCGCATCCAGGTCGCGAGGACGAGCAGGTCGGGACCGAGTTTGGCGTTTCACGTCGTACAGAGTCATGGCCATATGCCCGACCTTCCACCATCTCGCCATATATGAATGCGTACTACAGTTCGATACCGGCAAGCGCAAACGCGAGGAGACGCACGAGTACCACTACGCTGACGTGGTTGCGGTCTCGACACGCAACCTCGAGGCGGACGACAGCCTTGATTTAGTGTTCGATTCGGAGATATTCGGGAAGATTCCCCTTAGGCCAATGAAACGAGAGTTCGAGGTCATCGTTTCCAGTGGGGATCGGAGCAATATCACGGTCGACATCTTCGACGATGAGCGCCCGGAGGTGAAACTCCTCCTGCAAGAATTTGGTATCGACCGGCTGATCAGGGCGGTCAGGCGGACACTACGCGAGAAGAAGGGCGGAGTAGCGCCCCTGTTCTAGCGCCGATGCAGGGGCCTCACGCGACCCCGATCGAAGGGCCGATCGTCATCTAGGCCTCCCGATCGCGGAGCTGCCCACGCTTCCCCCGGCGTGTCCGCCGTCCTTGAGTCGCTCCTTCGGGTACGAACGCCTGTGACGGGAGAGGTGGGTGGGGCGTCCATGGGCCTATCACCGATCCGACGCGGCGGACCGGGCCTCCTGACCCGGCCGGCCCACCCCGACCCCCGCACGACCGACGGGCTGTTCCGCGGCAGGGCGGCGGATCGGGTGCCGGCGCTGCTCGGGGCGCTGGCGCTCGGCCTGGTCGCGCCGCTCGGCACGCAGGTGGCCGCGCCCGAGCCCGCGCCCGCACCGGCCGTCGTCGCGCCCCCTGCGCCGACCGCCCGGCCGGTGGTGCTCACCGACCTCCCCGTGGCGGGCCCGCAGGACCGGCGGGTCGCGCTCACCTTCGACGACGGGCCGGACCCGCAGTGGACCCCGCAGATCCTCGACGTGCTGATCCGCCACGGCGCGAAGGCGACCTTCTGCATGGTCGGGACGCAGATGGAGCGGCATCCCGAGGTGGTGGCGAAGGTCGTCGACGCGGGGATGCGGATCTGCTCCCACTCGCACACCCACGACGAGGGACTCCCGAACCGGGACGCCGGGACGATCACCGCGGAGATCGCCGACGTCGCCGCCCGCGTGCCGGGCACGCCGGTCACCTACTTCCGCGCACCCGGCGGCAACTGGGACGAGGAGATCCTCGACTCCGCCGTCGCGCAGGGGATGCAGCCGCTGGGGTGGGCGATCGACCCGCGGGACTGGACGCGGCCGGCGGCCGACGAGATCGTGGCGAACGTCGAGAAGCACCTGCACCCCGGTGCCGTCGTCCTCCTGCACGACGGCGGGGGGAGCCGCGCCCGGACGGTGGAGGCGTTGGACCGGTTGCTTCCCCGGCTTCGCTCCCAGGGCTATGTCACCGACTTCCCCTAGGGTCGTGGGGATGCCCACACATCGACGCCGCGAGCCCGGCGACGAGCCGGTCGTCGCGAACCCGGTCCTCGGCGCGGAGCCCATCACCGTACCCCGCTACGAGCTGCCGGAGTCCGGGCTCGATCCCCAGGTCGCGTACCAGATCGTGCACGACGAGCTGATGCTCGACGGCAACGCGCGGCTCAACCTCGCCACGTTCGTCACCACGTGGGAGGAGGAGGCCGCCCAGCGGCTGATGTCCGAGTCGTTCGACAAGAACATCATCGACAAGGACGAGTACCCGCGGACCGCCGACATCGAGCAGCGCTGCGTGCGGATGCTCGCCGACCTGTGGAACGCGCCGGACCCGGCCCGCGCGATCGGCTGCTCGACGACGGGGTCCAGCGAGGCGTGCATGCTCGGCGGGCTCGCGCTCAAGCGGCGTTGGCAGGCCCGGCGGCGGTCGGAGGGCAAGGACACCGCGCGCCCCAACATCGTCATGGGCATCAACGTCCAGATCTGCTGGGAGAAGTTCGCCAACTACTTCGAGGTCGAGCCGCGGCTCGTCCCCATGGAGGGCGACCGGCTGCACCTGGGCGCGGCCGAGGCCGTGGCGCTCTGCGACGAGAACACGATCGGCGTGGTCGTGGTGCTGGGCTCGACCTTCGACGGCAGCTACGAACCGGTCGAGGAGGTCTGCGCCGCGCTCGACGACCTGCAGGCCCGCACCGGGCTGAGCATCCCCGTCCACGTCGACGGCGCCTCCGGCGCGATGATCGCGCCCTTCTGCGACCCGGAGCTGGTGTGGGACTTCCGGCTGCCGCGGGTGGCGTCGATCAACACCTCGGGGCACAAGTACGGCCTGGTCTACCCGGGCGTCGGCTGGGCGCTGTGGCGCGACGAGGACGCGCTTCCCGAGGACCTCGTGTTCCGGGTCAACTACCTGGGCGGCGACATGCCGACCTTCGCGCTGAACTTCTCCCGGCCCGCCGGCCAGGTGATCGCGCAGTACTTCCAGTTCGTGCGGCTGGGCCAGGCCGGCTTCGCGCGCGTCCAGCAGACTTGTCGCGACGTCGCGACCACGCTGTCGTCGGCGATCGCCGGGCTGGGCCCGTTCCGTCTGCTCTCGGACGGGTCGCAGCTGCCGGTCTTCGCCTTCACCGTGGCCGAAGGACAGCCCTTCTCGGCGTTCGACGTGTCGGCGGCCCTGCGCGAGCGCGGCTGGCTCGTCCCGGCCTACACCTTCCCGCCCGAACGCGAGGACATCGCGGCGCTGCGGATCGTGGTGCGCAACGGGTTCAGCCACGACCTGGCGAGCCTGCTGTTCGACGACCTGCGGCGCTCCCTCGAGCAGCTGAGCAAGCAGAGCGCCCCGCAGCGCGGCCCGGAGTCGGCGACCTTCGCACACGGCACGGGGAAGCCGGTGGTCCGGTAGCGCGCTCCGCGGGGGCCGGCGCCCTGCTCGGTAGCCAGGGGCTATTCGGCGGCCAGCGCCAGCCCGAACCCGACCAGCGCCGTCCCGGTCACCGCGTCGATCGCGCGGCGTACCCGCCGCTTGCTCAGCCACGCCCGCACCCGGTGCACCACGAACACCAGCCCGAGGAGCCACACCGCGCCCAGCACGCCGACGGTGTAGGCGAGCAGCAACGCGTCGGCCGTGGTCGTGACGCCCGGGACCAGGAACTGGGGCAGCACGGACAGGTACATGACCAGCACCTTCGGGTTGGTCACGTTGGACAGGAAGCCCTCGCGGAAGCGGCGGAATCCCTGCCCTCGGCGCTTCTCGACGAACTCGGTGAGCGCCGCGTAGTCCCCGCGCCACGCCCCGCGCAGCGCCTGCACGGCGAGGAACAGCAGGTACGCCACGCCCGCCCAGCGCAGCGTCTCGAACAGCGGGCGGGAGCTCGCGACGAGCACGCCGAGCCCGAAGGCCGCCGCGCTGCCCTGCAGCAGGTTCCCGGCGAGGATCCCCGCGCACGCGAGCAGCCCGCCGCGCCGGCCACCGGCCAGGGCGTTGCGGAGCAGGACGAGCGTGTCCGGCCCCGGGGCGAGCACGAGCAGAACGGCGATGCCCAGGTAGGCGCCGTAGGAACCCCAGGTCACCCGCCGACCCTAACCCGCGCTCCGGTGCAGGATCTGTACGGCCGCGGTGGCCTGTTCCTGCAGGTTCGCCAGCCGCGACCGCGCCGTCTCCGGGTCCTCCGTGGCGTCGCCCATGTGCCCGGCGGCGTACCGGGTGTAGACGCCCGCGCCGATACACGCCGAGCGCCACCGGGCGAAGGCCTCGAAGTAGTCCGCCTGCCCGGCGATCCGGTCGCCGCGGCCCGAGCGCTCGGCGTAGCGCGCCAGGATCTCCTCGCGCTCCGGCCAGCCCTCGAGGGTGGTCGGGCCCGAGGTGATCTCCCTGACGGTGTCGCCCGGGCGCCCCCACGAGGCGAGCAGGTAGCCGAGGTCGGCGAGCGGCTCGCCGAGCGTCGCGAGCTCCCAGTCGAAGATCGCGCCGATGCGCCCGTCCGGGCCGAAGGACAGGTTCCCGGGCCGGTAGTCGCCGTGCGCGATGGTCAGCTCCTCGTCGACCGGGCGGCGTTCGACGAGCAGCCGGTGCCCCTCGTCGACCACGGACAGGTCCTCGACGGCCGAGTCGTGCGCCTGCCGGTGCCAGCGGCGCAGCTGCCGCTCCAGGTAGCTGCCGGGCCGGCGCAGCTCCCCCAGGCCGACGGCGTCGGGGTCGACCGCGTGCAGCTCGGCGAGCACGTCGGCGACCGCCAGGCCGGCGGCGTGGCGGCTCTCGACGGGCATGACGGCGCCGGCCTCCACGTCGCCGGGCACGACGCCGTCCACGAATCCCATGAGGTAGAAGTCGGCGCCTATCACGGAGTGGTCCGAGCAGAACGCGACGGCCCGCGGGACCGGCACGGGTGTGTCGGCCAGCGCGGCGATGAACCGCCACTCGCGGCTCATGTCGTGCGCGGTGGCGAGCACCCCGCCGGTGGGCGGGCGGCGCAGGGCCCACGGCGTGCCGGCGGCGTCGACGACCCGGTAGGTCAGGTTCGAGTGCCCACCGGAGATCCGCGTGACCTCGACGGGCTCCGGTCCGGTCGCGATGTCGGGGACTTCGGCGCGCAGCCACGCGGTGAGCGCCGCGGCGGGGACGGGGTCGGTGGCGATCGGCGTCGATCCGCTCATGCCCGTCACCTTGCCCTGTGACCGGCGATCAACGCCATTGCGACGATCGCCACTCCCGTGCCTCACAGGGGCAGGACCAGGGCAGCGAGCAGGCGGGCCGGCTCGGCGGCCGGGTCCGCCGTGAGCCCGCTGTGCACGGGGCCGGGCCGCACGACCGTGCTGCGCGGGGCGGTGAGCCGGCGGAAGCGGCGGCCGAGGTCCTCCCCCGCGCCGGGGCCCGACGCGGCCAGCGCCCCCTCCGTCCGCCGGTCGGCGCGGGGCGGAGTGGGTAGGGCGCAGACGGCGGCGGCGACCTCGAGGGCGTCGGCGATCGCCTCGGCGTCGGCATTCGGGTCGAGGGCACGCAGCCGCTCCCGGTCCAGGTGCACCCGGCCCCCCAGGAAGTCCTTCGCCCGGCAGTAGACGAGCACGCCGGCGTTCATCGTCTCGCCGCGCTCGGGCCGCGGCACGACCTGCAGCACCGCGTACTCGTAGACCTCGAGGCCGTTCGCCCTGCTCACCGGTCCACCTTCGGCAGCCGTGCGGCCAGCCACGCCGGCGGGCGGCCGGTGCGGGTGATCGGGCGCGGACGGCCGGTCGCGGCCTCCGCCCGCACGGCCGGCAGCCAGGCCTCCCGGGCCGCGACGCGCGCGGTGAGGATCTCGGCGTAGGCGGCGCGCACCTCCGCCGGACCCGCGAACCCGGGCTCGTCGGCCAGCCACTCGTCCGGCACCGCCGCGGCGGCGCGCTCGACCGCCGGCGCGGTGACCAGCGGCGCGAGGGCGGCGTCGG
The DNA here is from genome assembly GCF_021283305.1 of Pseudonocardia kujensis. GTDB lineage: Bacteria > Actinomycetota > Actinomycetes > Mycobacteriales > Pseudonocardiaceae > Pseudonocardia > Pseudonocardia kujensis. The sequence continues at coordinate 37,135 of NZ_JAJSOK010000049.1, read as the reverse complement.
CGACCTCGAGGTCCGGCGAGGAGCCGAGCAGGACGTGGTCGCCGGCGTCGAACGGGCGGGCGGCGACCGCGGCCGGGTCGGCCAGCGTCCGCGCCCAGCCGTGGTGGAAGGTCAGCGTGGCCCCGTGGTCGATCAGGTACGGGGCCCGGTGCCAGAGCAGCATGTTCGCGTTGCGCCAGGAACGGTCGACGTTGCCGACGAGCGCGTCGAACCACAGCACCCGGCCGGCGAACTCCGGGCCCGGGTCGAAGGCGAGCGGGTCGAAGTCCAGCGCGCCGGGCAGGTAGTCCAGGCCAAGGTTCAGCCCGGCGGAGCGGTGCAGCAGGTCCTGCACCTCCTGGTCCGGCTCGGCGAGCCCCAGCTCGGGGTCCAGGTCCACCGTGACCAGCTCCGGCACCGGCAGGCCCAGCTCCCGGGCCAGCTCGCCGGCGACGATCTCGGCGACCAGGACCTTCCGGCCCTGCCCCGCGCCGTGGTACTTCACGACGTAGGTGCCCAGGTCGTCGGCCTCCATCAGGCCTGGCAGCGAGCCGCCCTCACGCAGCGGCGTGACGTAGCGGGTCGCCGTGACGTGGCGCAGCACGCGATCCCTCCTCGTTCCGCTGCCCATGATCCCCCGCAGCGCCTGCGGTCGTCGCCCCGACCTGCCGGAACGACGAGGGCCCCGCGGCCGGGCGTCCCGCCGCGGTCGCGGGCGGCGGGGCGGACCGGGCCGCGGGGCCCTGGTCGGGAGGGGTCGAGCTGCTCCGGTGACGGTGCCGGAGCAGCGCCGGGTCAGTGCTGCTCGCGCGGCGCGGCGTCGAGGTGGGCCTGTGGGCCGGTGTGCGGGTCGGCGTAGTCCGCGTAGTCGACGGACGGGGCCGCGGGGTGCACGGCGTGCCGGGCGCCGGGCTGGCCGGACGAGTTGGTGTACGCCGTGGGCATCCGACGCGGGGCCGGGGCCTCGGCGGGGTGGCCGGCCCGGCCGTCGTCCCACAGGGAGAAGGAGCGGGCGGCCGAGACCCGCGCCGGCTGGTGCGGGGCCTGCCCGGACGCCTCGGCGTCCCAGCGCGGGGCGGGCGCGGCCTGCCGGTGCTCGTCCGTCCACTGCTGCGGCGCGTCCCACCGCGGGGCCGGGCGGGCGGCGAACGCGGCGGGGGCGGGGGCGATCGGCACCCCGTTGGGGTCGGAGCTCACGTCGACCGGCGCGGGCACGTCCGCCTGCCGCTTCCGCTCGAAGATCAGGTGGTCGAGGCTGTAGCGGCCGGGGCCGAAGGCGGCGATCGCCAGCACGATGCCCGCGATGAGGGCGACGAGCTCGAAGCCGTTGTTCTTCACGAACACGCCGTGCGCGCCGTGCACGAACCAGATGGCGCCGTACATCACGAACGCCATGCCCGCCGCGGCCCAGGGCACGAAGAGTCCGACCGCGATGAGGATCGACCCGATGAGCTCCACGACCAGGGTGAACGCCGTCGCGACGATGGCCAGCGGGATGCCGAAGTTCGTGAACTGGTCGGTGGCCGTCCCGAACCCCGCCTGGAAGAAGCTCTGCCAGACGTGCGCCAGCATGATGAAGGACACCGTGAGCCGCGCGATCAGGATGAGCACGTGCCTCGCGGGTTCGGGGAGCGAACGGGTCAACATCGGGACCTCTCCTGACTACGGGTCGTCGGCATACCGCGGTGAGTGACGAAGTTAGACCGGAGTGCGGCGAGGTGTAGGCCGAACAGCGGTTCCTGCGGTGGTCCGTCGTCCGCACGCGATGAACAGCACGTGCGAACCACTCGTCCGTGTAACGAAACCCGGCGCGCATGGTTACGGACCGTTCGTCTCTGCGACTCCCCCGCTGGTCGGCGCGCCGCGGCCACCCACCCGGGTGGATCGGCGTCGGCGAGCGGGGGAACACCCGTGGACGGGAGGGGCCGGAGGGGTCCGCCTCGTCAGGTCGGCAGGACCTCCCGCCACTGTGCGGTGGCCCGCCGACCCGGCGCGATCCAGGCCAGCCCGGCCAGGTCACCGACGTGCCCGACGCCCTCGAACGCGGCCGCGACGCCGAGCGCGGAGAGGCCGAGCTCGAGCGCCGACGGGTCCGGGCTCGGCATGCCGTTCGGCTTCACGAAGGTGATCTTCACGGTCCGGCCCGCGATCCTGGCCTTGAAGCCACCGCCGAACCAGTACCAGGGGTAGGTGACGCCGGAGACCTCGGCGAGCGGGACGTCGAACAGGGTCTCCTCGCCGTCGGTGAAGGCGATCCGGCCGGCGGCGGTCACCAGGTAGCCGGGACGGTTGCGCAGGCCGCCGATGACCCAGGCGGGGCTGGCGAGGACGGCGGAACCGGTGTCGCCGGCGGCGGGGACGGGCTGCTCGCTCACGGGATGCTCCTTCGGGGGTGTGCAGTTTCGGGGGTGCGCAGTGCGGGTCTCGCTGACGGGTCCCAGGAGATCGCGGGCGGACCCGCGCCGGACAGCACGCCGCCACCACACCCGGCCTCGTGCTAGCCACACCGCGACCACGCTGCGATCACACCCCGCGGCACCCCGAAACCGCCTCGGCACCGCCCCCGCGCGGCAGGCCGCACCGCCCGCCGCGCCGCCGTCCTCGGGACGTGTCAGGCACGCCCGTCGCGGGCATGATGTCCGGCGTGGACATCCCCCGAGACATCACCGCGACCGCGGAGTGGGCGGCCCTGACCGAGCACCACGCGGCCGTCGAGCCGGCGCACCTGCGCGAGCTGTTCGACGCCGACCCCGCCCGGGTGGAGGCGATGACCGTCCAGGGCGCCGACCTCGTCCTCGACTACTCGAAGCACCGGATCACCGCCGAGACGCTGCCGAAGCTGGTCGCGCTGGCCGAGGCCGCCGGCCTGCCGGACCGGATCGCCGCGATGTTCTCCGGCGAGCACATCAACACCAGCGAGGACCGGGCGGTGCTGCACACCGCGCTGCGGCTGCCCGTGGACGCCTCGCTGACCGTCGACGGTCAGGACGTCGTCGCCGACGTGCACGCCGTGCTCCGCCGGATGGGCGAGTTCAGCACCCGCGTCCGCGACGGCGAGTGGACCGGGGCCACCGGCGAGCCCATCCGCACCGTCGTGAACATCGGGATCGGCGGCTCGGACCTCGGCCCCGTCATGGCGTACGAGGCGCTCAAGGACTACTCGGACCGGGGGATCGAGTGCCGGTTCGTCTCGAACATCGACCCGACCGACCTCGTCGAGACCACCCGCGACCTCGACCCGGCGACCACGCTGTTCATCGTCTCGTCCAAGACCTTCACCACGCTGGAGACGCTGACCAACGCCCGCAACGCGCGGACCTGGCTGGTCGACGGCCTGCCGGGAGACGTCCCCGCCGAGAAGGCGATCCCGCGGCACTTCGTGGCCGTGTCGACGAACGCGCAGAAGGTCCGCGAGTTCGGCATCGACGAGGCCAACATGTTCGGCTTCTGGGACTGGGTCGGCGGCCGCTACTCCGTCGACTCCGCGATCGGGCTCTCCCTCATGGTCGCGATCGGCCAGGAGGGCTTCTCGGAGTTCCTCGCCGGAATGCACGCGATGGACGAGCACTTCCGCACGGCCCCGCTGACCGAGAACCTCCCGGTGATCAGCGGCCTGCTCAACGTCTGGTACACGGACTTCTTCGGCGCCCAGACCCACGCGGTGCTGCCGTACTCCCAGTACCTGCACCGGCTGCCCGCCTACCTGCAGCAGCTCACCATGGAGAGCAACGGCAAGTCGGTCCGCGCCGACGGCACCCCCGTGGTCGGCTACGACACCGGCGAGATCTTCTGGGGCGAGCCCGGCACGAACGGCCAGCACGCCTTCTACCAGCTGCTCCACCAGGGAACCCGGCTCGTGCCCGCGGACTTCATCGGCTTCGCCGAGCCGAACCACGACCTGCCGGGCGAGGGTGGGGCGGACATGCACGACCTGTTCATGTCCAACCTGTTCGCGCAGACGGCCGCGCTCGCCTTCGGCAGGACGAAGGAGGAGATCGAGGCCGAGGGCACGCCGGCCGACGTGGTGCCGCACAAGGTCATGCCGGGCAACCGGCCGACGTCGACGATCCTCGCGCCCAAGCTCACGCCGTCCACGTTGGGCCAGATCATCGCCTTCTACGAGCACCAGACCTTCGTCGAGGGCACGATCTGGGGCATCGACAGCTTCGACCAATGGGGCGTCGAACTGGGCAAGGTGATGGCCCGCCAGTTCGGCCCCGCCCTCTACGGCGACGACCCGGACTACTCCGCACTCGACGCCTCCACCGCCGCGCTCATCCGCCGCTACCGCACCCTCCGCGGTCGCGGCTGACGCCCGAGCGCCGACAGCCGCGGGAGGGCACCTGCGCTGCGCCGCCCCGGCTGAGCGGCGGCTGAGGATCCGGCCGCTCGACGGGCACGGGCGGTCCGGTGTGGGCAGAGTGGTGAGGTGCCCGGCCGCCGCGTCCTCGCGCTCACCGCGACCTGCGCCGTCGTCCTCGCCGCCGTGGCGGCGGGGCTGATCTGGGCCGCGTTCACCGGCGTCGGCCCGGCCGGCGAGGACCGCTCGGCCCTCGCCGGGGCGATCGACAGCCGGTCGGTCGGGGTCACCGCGGTCCTGGTCGTGTTCACCAACCTCGGCAGCACCGCGGCGATGGCGGTGCTCGCCGTGGTGACGGGGGTCGTGCTGTTCGTCCGCGGGCACCGGGTCGACGGCGTATGGCTGATCGCCACGATGGCCGGTGCGAGCCTGGTGTTCACGCTGATCAAGCGCACGCTCGACCGGCCGCGGCCGCCGGTGCCGGTGCACCTGGTCCAGGCCGGGAACGAGTCGTTGCCCTCCGGGCACGCGACGATGTCCATGACCGTCGTCGGGGCGCTCGTCGTGCTGGCCTGGCCGCACCTCACCGGCCCGCTGCGGCTCGGCGCACTGCTGGTCGCCGCGGCGTGGATCGGCGGCATCGGCTACTCGCGCATCTACCTGGGCGTGCACTGGTTCAGCGACGTCGTGGCCGGCTGGGCCACCGGTGCCGCCTGGCTCGCGGTCTGCACCGGGGTGCTGCTCTGGTGGCGCGCCCGGCACCCCGAGCCGACCGTTCCCGTCTAGGAACCCGACCGTCGGGGACGCACCTTCCCAGGGGCCTACTGCTGCTCCTTCGTGCACCACCACGTGCTGCGCCCGCCGACGGTCCCGTGCCGCATCTCGGCGCCGCAGCGCGGACAGTGGCCGCCGACGTGGCGGTGCTCGATGACCTCGCCGGTGTGCACGCCCCCGTTGGCGATCGCGGCCTTCAGCGCCTTCTCGAGGCTGCGGTACAGCCGGTCGAGGTCGGTGCGCTCCAGCTCGTCCGCGGGCGCGGCCGGGTTGATCTTCGCCCGCCACAGGGTCTCGTCGGCGAGCAGGTTCCCGACGCCCGCGATCACCGACTGGTCCAGCAGCCGCGCCTTGACCGCGGAGCGGCTGCGTGCGATCCGCGTGCGGAAGTCGGCGGCCGAGATCTCCTCGGCGTCGGGCCCGAGGCCGGAGAGGTCCGGCTCCAGGCGGATCCGCCCGAGCCGGCGCTTGTCGAACAGGCGGAGGCGGCCGCCGTCGGCGAAGTTCACGGTGAACCGGTCCCACTCGGGCTTGCGCGGCCGGCGGTCCGGGCGCTCGGGGCCGCCGCCGACCCGGTCGCCGTGCTCGTCGGTGACGATCACGCGGCCGCCCATGCCGAGGTGCACGCCGAGGGTGGGGCCCTCCGCGCCGTCCCGGTTGACCGTCTCGCACCACATCGTCTTGCCGCGCCGGTGCGCCGCGGTCAGCCGACCGCCGACCAGCGCCTTCGCGATCTCGCCCGGTGGATGGGGCCGGCACACCCACTCGTCGTTGTCGTCGACGCTGCGGATCTCGCGGTCCAGGGCGTGTTCGAGCACCTTCCGCGCGGTCTCCACCTCGGGCAGTTCCGGCACGCCGACCAGTCTGGAACAGCCGCGCCCGTCCCGCGCGTTGATCCGGACCGTGATGCGGGTGCGGGCGCCGGAGCTGCGCGGACGACGATGGTTGAACACCGGCGGGCGGGCCCCGGACCTGCGCGGCAAGATCGTGCTGCTCGACTTCTGGACCTTCTGCTGCGTCAACTGCCTGCACGTGCTCGACGAGCTGCGGCCGCTGGAGGAGGAGTTCACCGACGTCCTCGTGGTCGTCGGGGTGCACTCGCCGAAGTTCGCGCACGAGAGGCAGCCGGCGGCGGTGGACGGGGCCGTCGAGCGGTACGGCGTGCACCACCCGGTGCTCGACGACCCCGACCTCGCCATGTGGGACGCCTACGCCGCCCGCGCCTGGCCGACGCTCGCGGTGGTGGACCCGGAGGGGTACGTCGTCGCGCAGATGGCCGGCGAGGGACACGCGCACGGGCTGGCCGTGCTGATCCGCGAGCTCGTCGAGGAGCACACGGCGAAGGGGACCCTGCGGCGGGGCGACCGGCCGTACGTCGCTCCCCCGCCGCCGGCGACGGCGCTGCGGTTCCCGGGGAAGGTCGTGGCCGTGCCGGACGGGTTCCTCGTCTCCGACACCGCACACCACCAGGTGGTGCAGGTCGACGCGGAGTTCGTCGAGGTCAGGCGGTTCGGCACGGGTGTGCGCGGGTTGCGCGACGGGTCCGCGGCGGAGTTCTCCGAGCCGCAGGGCCTGGCCGTGCTGCCGGCCGAGGTCGCCGCGCAGGTGGGGTACGACGTCGTCGTCGCCGACTCGGTGAACCACGCCCTGCGCGGGCTGCGGCTCGCCGACGGCCACGTCTCGACGGTGGCGGGCACCGGATCACCGCTGCGGGAGCGGGTGGAGCCGGGCGGCACGGCCGCCGAGCTGTCGACGCCCTGGGACGTGGCGTGGTGGCGGGAGCGGATCGTGATCGCGATGGCCGGATGGCACCAGCTGTGGACCTTCGCGCCGGTCTCCGGGGAGCTCGCCGTGCTCGCGGGCACGACGACGGAGGGGCTGCGGGACGGGCCGGTGACCGACGCGTTCTTCGCGCAGCCGTCCGGCCTGGCCGTGGCGGGCGACGTGCTGTGGATCGTCGACGCCGAGACCTCCGCCGTGCGCGCCCTGGACCTCGACGCGACCCCGCAGGTCAGTACCGCGGTCGGGCTCGGGCTGTTCGACTTCGGGTTCCGCGACGGTCCCGCCGCCGAGGCGCTGCTGCAGCACCCCCTCGGCGTGGGGGTGCTGCCCGACGGGTCGGTCGCGGTGGCGGACACCTACAACGGCGCGGTCCGGCGGATCGCCGCCGGGCAGGTGACCACGCTGGCCCAGGGCCTCGCCGAGCCCAGCGACGTCCTCGTCGACGGCGACACGCTGGTCGTCGTCGAGTCGGCGGCGCACCGGCTGGTGCGGCTGCCGATCCCGGCCGGCGCGCTGGTCGACGCCGGCGCCCACACCGTCCGCCGGCCGCGGACCGCCCTCGCGGCCGGGCCCGTGGCGCTCACGGTCGACTTCACCCCGCCGACCGGGCAGCACCTCGACACCCGCTTCGGCGACCCGACGATGCTGACCGTCGCGGCGTCGCCGTCGTCCCTGCTGGTGGAGGGCGGCGGGACCGCGCCCGGGCTGGCCCGCGCGCTGCGGCTGGCGCCCGGCGAGGGCGTGCTGTCGGTGAGCGTCACCGCCGCGGCGTGCGACGAGGGCGACGCCGTCTTCGCCGCCTGTCACCGGTACCAGCAGGACTGGGGCGTCCCGGTGCGGGTGGTGGAGGGCGGCGACGGCACTGGCCCGGCCGAGCTCGTGCTCGACCTGCGGGCGGTCGACGGGCGCTGAGCCCGGCCGGGTCTCACTCCAGCTCCGCGACCGTCCAGGTGCAGTCGGCGGCGGGGGCGGCGACCTGGAACTCGCCCGCCGGGAGCGCACGGATGTGCTCCGCCAGCTCCGCGACCGACATCGACGCCGCCTCCACCACCGTGCGCGACCGGGGCTCGGCACCGTCGACGGCGACCGTGAGCTGCTGGTCGAGCGGGAGCTCGCCGGCCGAGTGCAGCACCACGAGCTGGGCGTCGCCCTCGTCGAGCAGCGCGGCGGTCCCCGGGTCCGGCACCACGGGCACGCCGGCCCGGTCGAGCCGGGCCGCCACCAGCGGGAGCTCCCCGCCGGGCAGGGTCAGGGTGCCGACGGTCGGGGCGGGGGCCGGGGCGGCGCCGGGACCGGCCGCCAGCGCCGGTCCGGGCCCGGCAGCAGGAGCAGCCGGGGCCGGTGCGGCACGGACCGCCGGGGCGACCGCTGCCGAACCCGCGGGATCAGCCGCCGGAGCAGCCGCACCGGCTGCCGGTTCCGTACCGGCCGGGTCCGCGGAACCGGCCGCCGGAGCCGTACCGGTCGGTGCGGCCGCACCCCCCGGGCCGGCGCCGGCCGCGGGCAGCCGCCACGTCGCGGCGGCGGGGCGCCACGCCTGCCCCGCCGGCGCCGGGCCGGTGGCAGGCGCCGCCGCGGGCTCGCCGACCACCGCACCGCCGGTTGCCGACGCGGTTCCGCGCGGCACGGCCCCGTCCACCACGCTGAGCGGGCCGGCCGAGGCGGCCAGTGCGGCGGCCGCGGTGACGGACTCCGGCGGCAGGCTCTCGCTCGGGGCGATCGCGGCGGCCGGGGCCGGCGCGGCCGGAGCGTCGAAGGTCCGCGGCCAGTCGTTCGGCGAGGTGACGCGGGGCTCGGGCAGAACCTGCAGCATCCCGCTGGTGCGCGGGCCGGGCGCGGCGGGCCGGGTGGCACCGAGGTAGTCGTCGCCGCGCCAGCGGTAGTACGAGGTCCGGACGGGCTCGCCGTAGGTCGGGGCGTTCACCATGCGGCCGTCGCCGAGGTAGACGCCGACGTGGTGCACCGCGGACGGGGTGCCGTAGAAGACCAGGTCGCCGGGCTGCAGCGGGGCGTCGGCGGGGACGTGCGGCCCCGCGACGTACTGGCGGTGCGCGGTGCGCGGCAGGGTGATCCCGGCGGCGCCGTAGGCGAACACGGTCAGCCCCGAGCAGTCGAAGCCCTGGTCGCCCGCGGCCGGCCCGTTGCCGCCCCACTGGTAGGGCACGCCCACCTGCGAGAGGGCGGAGTCGACGGCGACCTGCGCGCGCCCGTCGGGCAGCGCGGTCGTGAACTCCGCGGGTGCCGGGGCGACGGGGCCGCCCCCTCCCGCTCCCGGCTCGGTGTTCTCCGGGAACACCCCGGGGAAGCGCTCGGCCGCGGTACCGGCCAACGACGTGTTCCCGGCGTGCCGCACGGCCGACGGCACCGCCACCGCGACGACCAGCAGCAACCCGAGCAACACCCACACCCCGGCGGCGAACCGCGGCCGGCGCGGCGCCGGCACGCCCCGGTACCGGACCGGCAGGGTCCGGGTGGCGCCCGGATCCGGCTCGCGGTCGACGACACCGGGCGGGGGCAGCGGGGTCCGCGCGGTGGCCATCCGGTCGGCGATCCGGGTGGCGGCCTCCCGGCGGCAGTCGGCGACGACCCGGCCCACCAGCGCCGTGGCCAGCCGCGCCCCGGCGAGGCCGGCGGCCGCCCTGCGCGCCGCCTCCGCCCGCACCGAGCGGCTCTCGGCGCCGGCGTCGGGCCCGTCGACCGCGCGATCGTGACCGGGCGGCGCGACCCGCCGCACGGGGCGGCGACGCTCCCGGCCCTCGTCCTCGGCCGTGGCCCACCGGTGGGAGGTCCCGCGCTGCTCCGGCACCACGACCGCGGGCCGGTGCGACCCGGCCCGATGCCGGCCCGCCCGCTTCGTGACGGACCGTGTCCCCGTTGCCGGTACACGCTCGCGCAGCGCCATCGACTCTTCCCCCGACCGGTCGCCCCGACTGAACCGGCGAGAGCTTGGCGGACACGCGCCGCATCCGCCATCACACGGACGGGCGGGATCCGGCGCTCAGGGGTAGCTCAGGCTCGCAGCCAGGCGAGAACCGCCATCACCCGCCGGTGGTCGTCACCCGACGGTGCGAGCCCCAGCTTGGTGAAGATGGACGAGATGTGCTTCTCCACGGCGCCCTGGGTGATCACGAGGTCCCGGCCGATCGCCGTGTTGGTGCGCCCCTCGGCCATCAGCCCGAGGACCTCGCGCTCACGGGGCGTGAGCGAATCCACCGGGTCGCGGCGCCGGTGGGTCAGCAGGGCGGACACGACCTCGGGATCGAGCACGGTGCCGCCCGCCACGACCCGCTCCAGCGCGTCGGACAGCTCCGCGAGCCGGGAGACCCGGTCCTTCAGCAGGTAGCCCACTCCCCCGCCCGCGGCCAGCAGGTCCGCCGCGTAGGACTCCTCGACGTACTGCGACAGCACCAGGATCGCGGTGCCCGGCCACTCGCGGCGGATCTCCAGCGCCGCGCGGAGCCCCTCGTCGGTGAAGCTCGGCGGCATCCGCACGTCCACGACGGCGACCGCCGGCCGGTGTTCCTGCACCGCCGTGACCAGTGCACGCCCGTCGCCGACCGCCGCCACCACCTCGGCGCCCGCCTCGTCGAGCAGCCGCACGAGGCCCTCGCGCAGCAGCAGCGAGTCCTCGGCCACCACCACCCTCACACTTCCTCCAACCCGGCCAGCGGGATCCACGCGGTGATCACCGTCGGCCCACCCCGGGGGCTCTCGACCTCCAGGCGCCCCTCCACGGCCGACAGTCTCTCCGACAGCCCCGACAGTCCGTGACCCTTCGCCGGGTGGGCGCCGCCGACGCCGTCGTCGGTCACCCGGACGACGAGGTCGGCGCGGTGCGGCCGGACGTCGACGGTCGCGTGCGTCGCCCCGGAGTGCTTCGCGACGTTCGCGAGCGCCTCGGTGACCACGAAGTAGGCCGTGTTCTCCACCGCCGCCGCCGGCCGCTCGCCCGCGGGCGACGCGACCTCGACGGCGACCGGCACCGTCGACCGTGCCGCCACGGCGGCCAGGGCGGCGGCGAGCCCGCGGTCGGCCAGGATCGGCGGCGCGATGCCGCGGGAGAGGGCCCGCAGCTCGGCCAACGCCTCCCGGGTCTGGGTGAGGGCCTCGGCGATCAGCGGCCGGGCCCGCTCGGGGTCGTCGTCGAGCCGACGGCCGGCCGCCTCGAGGTCCATGGTGAGCCGGACGAGCCGCTGCTGCGGGCCGTCGTGGATGTCCCGCTCGAGCCGCCGCAGGGTCGCGGCCTCGGCCGCCACCGCGGCCCTGCGGCCCGCGGCGAGCTGCTCGGCGCGGGCGCGCAGCGCGGCGGTCCGGTTGGTGAGCAGGGCCCGGGCCAGGCCCGCGCGCACGGCCACCAGCGCCCGCACCACCCACGGCGTCGTGATCAGCAGGACCAGGCCGATCAGGGTGGTGATGGCGACGTCGAGCGCCCGGGACGCGACGCCGGTGATCACGTCGACCAGCCCGGTGCGGTCGCCGCGCGGCAGGGACCACTCCCACAGCACGTAGAGGGAGGCCCCGATGCCGGTGACGACCCAGACGACCCCGATCACGAAGCAGGCCAGCCGCACGGGGAACGCGACGACGGCGTGCAGCAGGTCACGCCAGCACTGCGGGTCGGCGAACCGGCCCAGCATCCCGATCACGCCGCGGCCGCGACGCGCGCGGTAGTGGTGCGGCGGCAGCGGCCGGCCGCTCGCGGCCTCCGTGGCCCGCCGCTCGACGTCGGCCAGCCGCCGGGACAGCGCGAACGTGCCCGCCATGATCGGCAGCCCCACCCACACGACGACCGTGCTGATCCCGGCCGCGAACCCGGCGACGGCGACCACGAAGGCCACCACCCCGAGCGGCAGCCCCGTCACCAGGTAGCGCAGGCCGCGCCTCACCGACCCGACGTCGGGCCCGGGCGTGACGACGGCGGCCGGGACCCCCTCCTCGCTCATGCCCCCACCCAAGCCCACCCGCACAGCGCCCCCCACCCGGCACACTCCCGGGTGCACAGTAGGGCCAGCCCCACCCGGTGCCGAGCGGGTGCCCGGGGCGCGGGCGGCCGGGGGCTACCGGGGCGCGGGCCGTGCGCCCCGGACCAGGCGGCCCGGCAGGGCGTCGGTCTCGACGCCGTCGGTGTAGGTCTCCTGGCCCGCGACGACGGTGTGCCGGTACCCGTCCACCCGCTGCAGCAGCCGGCTCCCGCCCGCGGGCAGGTCGTGGCGCATCTCGGGCCGGTGCAGGCGCATCCCGGCGACGTCGATCACGTTCAGGTCGGCGCGGTACCCCGGCTCGAGCACGCCGCGGTCGCACAGCCCGACCGCCCGGGCGGTGTCCCGGGCCTGCCGCTGCACGACGTAGGCGAGGTCGAGCTTCTCCCCCGCCCGGTCCCGGGTCCAGTGCTGGACCAGTGTCGTCGGGAAGCTGCCGTCGCAGATCGTGCCGACGTGCGCGCCGCCGTCGGACAGCCCGGGCAGCGCGTGCGGGTGGCGCAGCATCTCGCCGACGGCGTCGAGGTTGCCCTCGACGTAGTTCGCGCTGACCAGGTAGAGCATCCCGCCGCCGGCCACGACGTCGTAGGCCAGCTCCACCGGGTCCCGGCCCTCGGCCGCGGCCCGGTCGGCGATCGACGCCGACGCCGGCGGCTCGTAGTTCGGCGGGTCGGTGAGCTCGTACATCAGCTCGTACTTGTGGATCAGGTTGCCGCCGAGCCGCCCGCGCTCCTTCTCCCGGGTCTGCGCGGCGAGGATCTCCGCGCGGAGCCCGGGCTCACGCATCCGGGCCGCCTGCTCGCCGGGGGTCAGGTCGACCAGCCGACGCCACACCGGGTTCGTCATGAACGGGTTCAGCGTGTTCTCCAGGCCCAGGATCAGCCCGACGGGCCGGGCCGCGACCTGTGCGCGGATCTCCAGCCCGTCCGCCCAGGCCCGGTCGACCATGGCCAGGACGGCGCGGTGCTTGTCCGGCTCCTGCGGGAACTGGACCAGCGAGAACGACAGCGGCCGCCCGGACGCCGCGACCATCTCGCGGATCAGGGCGAACTCCTCCTCGGCGTCGGGGAAGTCGCTGACCAGCTGCAACACCCCGGTGCCGGTCTCGCCGACGGCCTTCGCGATCGCGACGAGCTCGGCGGCGCCCAGCCCGTAGGAGGGGGTGAGCTCGCCGTCGATGCTCTTGTGGTTGAGGGTCCGCGAGGTGGAGAAGCCCAGTGCCCCGGCCCGGACGGCCTCGGCCGCGAGCTTGGCCATCAGCGCGACCTCGTCCGCGGTGGCCTCCTCGTGCGCGGCGGCCCGCTCGCCCATCGCGTGCACCCGCAGGGCCGCGTGCGGGACCTGGGTGGCGAGGTCGACGTCGTAGGGGCGGGCCGCCAGCACGTCGAGGTACTCGGGGAAGGTCAGCCAGGTCCAGGGCAGGCCCTCGTGCAGGGCGATGCCCGGGATGTCCTCGACGCCCTCCATCAGGTCGATCAGCCGGTCGCGGTGCTCCGGGCGGGCGGGGGCGAAGCCGACCCCGCAGTTGCCGGCGACCACCGTGGTGACCCCGTGCCACGACGACGGCTGCAGCCGGGACTCCCAGGTCGCCTGCCCGTCGTAGTGGGTGTGGACGTCGACGAACCCGGGGGCGACGACCGCGCCGTCCGCGTCGATCTCGCGGCGGCCCGTGCCGTCGACCCGGCCCACCTCCGCGATCCGGTCGCCGACGATCCCGACGTCCGCCGTGCGGGCCGCGCCCCCGTTCCCGTCGAGCACGGATCCACCCCGGACCACCAGGTCGAACTCGGTCACTGGTCCACCCTCTTCGTTGCAGGGGTCATGAGTGCCTCTGTGGTAGGAAGCGGATGGGAGCCGGGGTGACGGCCCGAGTCGGTCGCCCTTCGAGGGCTGGCATGACACTGCCGCCCCCGGTTCCTGCCTGGCCGTAGATCGACTACAGAGGGCTGCTGCGGTGCCGAGCGCCGGTCAGTGACCACTCGACTCCTGGCCGGGCTCCCGCCCGGTTCCTGCCTGCGGCGGACAGGAAGGCGACGAACGTGTCGCTGGTAGGTGCCCCCTCGTTGGTGGAGGCGGAGTTCTTCGTCGGGATCGACTGGGCTGCGAAGACCCATGCGGTCTGCGTGCTCGACTCGACCGGCCGGCAGAAGGCCGCGTTCGCCGTGGAGCACACCGCGGCCGGGTTCACCGGCTTGATCCGCCGGCTGGCCAAGCTCGGGGAGCCGGCCCGGGTGCCGGTGGCGATCGAGCGCCCGGACGGGCGGCTGGTCGACGCGCTGCTCGCGGCCGGGCATCCGGTGGTGGCGGTGAAGCCGAACGCGATCAAGACCTGGCGTGAGGGCGAGGTGATCTCCGGGGCGAAGTCCGACCCCGGAGACGCCCACGTGATCGCCGAGTACCTGCGCCTGCGCGCGCACCGGCTGCGCCCGGCGACCCCGCTGACCGAGGACACGGCCGCGCTGCGCCTGGTCTCGCGCACCCGCTCGGACCTGGTCACCGCCCGGGTCGCGGCGGGCAACCAACTCGCCGCGCTGCTCGAGCACGCCTGGCCAGGGGCGAAGGAGATCTTCGCCGACGTGACCTCGGCGATCAGCCTGGCGTTCCTCCAGCGCTACCCCACCCCGGCCCATGCCGCGGCCCTGGGCGAGAAACGGATGGCCGCGTTCTGCATCAAGCACGGCCACTCCGGGCGCCGCACCCCGGCCGAGCTGCTCACCCGCCTGCGCGCCGCCCCGGCCGGTGTCACCGGCGCGTCTGTGTCCGACGCGCTGCGCGACGCCGTCCTCGCCCTCGTCACCGTCCTCGCCGCGCTCAACACCGCGATCCGTGACCTGGACCGCTCCAACGCCGCGCACCTGCACGCCCACCCCGACGGGAAGGTGTTCACCAGCTTCCCCCGCGCCGGGCTGGTCAACGCCGCCCAGATCCGCGCCGAGCTCGCCGAACCCGACGCCTACACCGGCCCCGACGCCATCGCCGCTCTCGCCGGACTGGTCCCGGTCACCCGAACATCCGGCAAACACCACGCCGTCAGCTTCCGCTGGGCCTGCAACAAGCGACTGCGCGTCGCGCTGACCACCTTCGCCGACAACTCCCGCCACCAGAGCCCCTGGGCCGCCGAGGTCTACCGGCGAGCCATCACCTCGGGCAAGGACCACCCCCACGCCATCCGGATCCTCGCCCGCGCCTGGGTCCGCGTGATCTGGCGCTGCTGGAACGACGGGCAGCCCTACGACCCCACCCGACACGGCGGCGCCAACCGCCAACTCACCCCACCAACCGCCGCCAGACGATCTTGAGGTTGACACAGAGGGTGTCATGCCGTCCCCTCCGTCGCGGTCGGTCCTCCCTGGATATCCCACGCCGGGCCCGGAGCGGAAGTCATGCAGATGCATCATCACCGACCGGAGCAACGGGCCGTGGGCGACCCGTGCGGGCGCCGGGAACTGTCGGTGGTGGCGGGCATGCTGCGGCCATGACCACTTCGACGGTGTCCGAACCGACCTTCACGATCCGACCCCGCGGCGCGTTCTCCCTCGTCGAGGCGGGCGCCTTCGGCCGGGGCGCCGAGCCGGCCGGGGACTGGCCCGGCGGCGGCACCCTCGCCGGCGGCGTGCTGCGACTGGCCTTCTGCCGGGACGACCTGCGCGGGCAGGTCGGCGTGGCCCTCACCCAGGACGCCGGGGGCGTGCACGGCGTGGTCGGCGGCCTCGATCCCGGGGAACCGCTCGATCCCGTGCGGGACCAGGTGGCCCGGATGCTGTCGCTCGACGGCGACGGCACCGCCTTCGCCGCGGTCGGCGCCCGGGACCCGCTGGTCGGCCGGGTCATGGCGGCCGCGCCGGGCCTACGGCCGGTGCTGTTCGCCTCGCCCTGGGAGGCCGCCCTGTGGTGCGTGCTGTCCCAGCGCTGGGGGCGGCGCCAGTCCCTCGCGGCACGGG
This sequence comes from Pseudonocardia kujensis, assembly GCF_021283305.1. Lineage (GTDB taxonomy): Bacteria > Actinomycetota > Actinomycetes > Mycobacteriales > Pseudonocardiaceae > Pseudonocardia > Pseudonocardia kujensis. Next base: position 21,380 of record NZ_JAJSOK010000049.1, on the reverse strand, counting down.
AGCGGCTCGCCCGCGGGTTCGGCCGGGTGCTGGAGGTCGCCGGGCAGGAGATCGCGGCGGTCCCCACGCCCGCGCAGCTGCTGGCCGCCGGTCGCCTGCCGGGCCTGCCCGAGCTCAAGCAGGAGCGGCTGCGCGCCGTGGCACAGACGGCCGAGGCCGGGCTGCTCGATCCCGTGGCGCTGCGCGAGGGCGATCCGGACCAGGTCCGTGCGCGGCTGCGCACCGTGCCGGGGATCGGCGCGTTCGCGGCGAGCCTGATCCACCTGCGGGCCTCCGGGGTACAGGACGCGCTGGTGGCCGACGAGCCCCGGCTCGCCGCCCTGGTCGGAGCGGCCTACGGGCCCGGCGGCCCGGCCGGGGCCGAGGACCTGGCCCGGATCGCCGAGGCCTGGCGGCCCTTCCGCACCTGGACCGCGGTACTGATCCGCGCCGCGGGCCGCCGGCTGCCGGAGATGGCCGTGGTACCGGAGCCGGTCCCCGCGGCCCGGGTGCCCCGGGCGCGGCGTCCGCGGACCGAACCGCTGGCGTTGATCGGGTGAGGGGTGGGGCGTCCCCGGCGGAGGCGCCGGGGACGTCTCCCCGACGGGCACCGGCACCCGCGTCGCGCCGGGTCACTCCCGGTCGTCGGCCGTTCACCACCCGTCGCTACCCTCGGCGGATGCGCGTCCGATCCGTCCGGTTCCCGCAGCCCCGTCGGCACCGTGGTCCGATCACCGCGTTCGCGCTGCTCGGCGCGCTCCTCGGGGTCCTCGTGCTGGGCGGCTGCGCGAGCACGGAGCAGACGGCGTCGCCGTCGTCGGCGCCGACCGCGCCCGCGGCCTCGGAGCCGGCGGCACCGCTGTCCCCGGCACCGTCGGCCGGGGTCGCGCCCGGCGAGCCGAACCCGGCGGGTGCGGGCGGGGTGCTGCCGCAGGCCTGCGACCTCGCGCCGCAGCAGGAGGTCGCGCAGGCCACCGGCCTCGCGTTCGGCACGCCCGCGCCCACCGCGGGCACCACGCGCAGCGTGTGCGCCTACCCGGCCACGGGCTCGGTGCCCGGGCTGAGCGTGGGTGTCGAGCCGGGCGCGCGGTTCGACGCCAAGGCCGCGGCCTCCCGCAGCTCGGTGGGGGTGCCGGGCGCCGAGGTGCCGGGGCTCGGGGACCAGGCGCTGTTCTTCTACAGCGACCGGGACTTCCCGGAGGGGCTCGGCGGGCTGTTGATCCTCAGCGGCGGTGCCACGATCGACATCTCGTTGCAGGGCTCGGGCGGCGAGCAGCGGACCCGGGACACGGCCACCGCCGTCGCCCGGGTCGCGCTCGGCAATCTCTGACGCGGCACCAGCGGCCGCCGGGCCCCAGCGGCCCCGCACGCGGCAGCCTCGGGGCCGCCGCCCGGCTACACCTGGTGGTCGGCCAGGAAGCCGAGCACGGTGCCGGTGAACACGTCGTTGTCGTCGCCCGCGACCATGTGGCCGGTCGCCGAGACGTCGACGTGGACGGCGCCGGGGATGAGCTCCAGCAGCTCCTGCACGCCGTCGGAGCTCACGATGTCGGACTGCGCGCCGCGGACCAGCAGCGTCGGCACGGTGACCCGGGCGGCGGCCGCCGCCGCCCGCTCGTGGGTCGCCGAGCGGCGCGGCTCGTCCCCGACCCGGAGGAAGGCGGGATCCCAGTGCCAGTACCAGCGCCCGTTCTCCCCGAGCCGGACGTTCTTGCGCAGGCCCTCCGGGTTCGGCGGGCGCTTGCGGTGCGGGTTGTAGGCGCGGACCGCCTCGGCGACCTCCTCGAGCGAGCCGAAGCCGTCGGGGTTCGCGCCCATGAACGCCATGATCCGGGCGACGCCGTCGGGTTCGACCTTCGGGACGATGTCCACCAGCACCAGGGCGCGGGCCACACCACCGTGCTCGCCCTCGGTCACCAGTGCGGTCATCCCGCCCATGGAGGCCCCGAGCAGCAGCGCGGGTTCGCCCACCTGCTCCGCGACCGCGAGCAGGTCCGCGTTGAGGGCGTCGGTGCCGTAGTCGCCGTCGGGCGCCCAGTCGCTGTCGCCGTGCCCGCGGGCGTCGAGCGCGATCGCCTCCCAGCCGGCCTCGGCCAGCGCGGCGGCCGTCCGGAACCAGGAGTGCCGCGTCTGGCCCCCGCCGTGCAGCAGCAGGGCGGGCCCGCGACGCTCCCCGACCGCGGGCCACCGGTCGCCGACCAGCTTGCCGGCGGCGCCGTCGAACACCACCCGCTCACCGCCCGCGACCCGTCCCGCCGACCCCGGATCGTTCGCTTCCGCCATGCAACGCACCCTAGGCGCTCCGCCGCCCGTCGACGGGAGGCGTGTCCGACCCGACACGTTCGGTGCCCGTGGCCGCCCGTCCCGTTGGCCCGCTGCGCATCGGAGGGCCAGGCTGGAGGCATGAGCGAGAGTGCGCAGGACGGCGCGCGGGACGGCGACGTCTGGGGCCGGGTCGACGACTACCTGGAGGCCGCCCTCCTGCCCGAGGACCCGGTGCTCGCCGCGGCACTCGCCCGCAACGCCGAGGCCGGGCTGCCGGCGATCGACGTCTCCCCCGTCCAGGGCCGCTTCCTCCACCTGCTCGCCCGGATCGCGGGCGCCCGCCGGATCCTCGAGATCGGCACGCTCGGCGGCTACTCCACGATCGAGCTCGCCCGTGCCCTCCCCGCCGACGGCACGCTCGTGACCTGCGAGTACTCGCCCGAGCACGCGGCGGTCGCGCGGGCCAACCTCGAGCAGGCGGGCCTCGCCGACCGCGTCGAGATCCGGGTCGGGGCGGCGCTCGACACCCTGCCGAGGGTCGCGGGCCCCTTCGACCTCGTGTTCGTCGACGCGGACAAGCAGAACAACGCCGCCTACCTCGACCACGCGATCCGGCTCGGCCGTCCGGGCACGGTGATCGTCGTCGACAACGTGGTGCGCGGCGGCCGGGTCCTCGCCGGCGGCGACCCGGCCACGGACGGCACGCGGCGGATGTTCGCGGCCCTGGAGCAGGAGGACCGTGTCGAGGCGACCGCGCTGCAGACGGTCGGGGCCAAGGGGTACGACGGGTTCGTCGTCGCCCGGGTGCGCTGAGCTAGCGTCGGTGGGGAAGGAACGAAAGGAGCAGGGGTGGACGCCGACGACCTGACACACGTGCTGGAGTCGGTGCGGGATTTCATCCGCACCGAGGTCGTGCCGCTCGAGGAGCAGATCGACGAGCAGGACGTCATCCCGGAGCGGATCGTCACGCAGTGCAAGGAGATGGGCCTCTACGGCTTCACCATCCCCGAGCAGTACGGCGGGCTGGGGCTCTCGGCGTACGAGGAGGTGCAGCTGGCCATGGAGCTCGGCTGGACCACCCCGGCGCTGCGGTCGCTGTTCGGCACCAACAACGGCATCGCCGGGCACGTGCTGCTCGAGGGCGCCACCGAGGAGCAGAAGAAGACCTGGCTGCCGCGGCTGGCGTCGGGCGAGGTCACGGCGTCGTTCGGGCTCACGGAGGCCGATGCCGGCTCCGACCCGTCCGCGCTGGCCACCACCGCGAAGCGCGACGGCGACCACTGGGTGCTCAACGGCTCGAAGCGGTACATCACCAACTCGCCCGTCGCCGACGTGATCATGGTCTTCGCGCGGACCAACCCCGAGGCCAAGGGCAACCGCGGCATCTCCACCTTCCTGGTGCCCAAGGGCACGCCGGGGCTCTCGATCGGGCCCAAGGACAAGAAGATGGGGCAGTCCGGCGCCTGGACCGCCGACGTGCACCTCGACGACGTCCGTGTCCCGGCCGACGCCGTCGTCGGCGGCGAGGAGGGGGTGGACCAGGGCTTCCGGATCGCCGCGAAGTGCCTGGCCCACGGCCGGCTGCACATCGCCGCGGTGTGCGCGGGCATGGCGGCCCGGCTGGTCCACGAGACCACCGAGTTCGCGAGGACCCGCGAGCAGGGCGGTGCCCCGATCGCGCGCTTCCAGCTGATCCAGGGCCTGGTGGCCGACTCGGTCACGGACCACTACGCCGGCCGGGCGCTGGTGCTCGAGACCGCCAAGGCCTTCGACGCCGGCACGGACCGGATCGCCGGGCCCGCCGCCGCCAAGTACTTCTGCTCGGAGATGGTGGGCCGGGTGGCCGACCGGGCGGTGCAGGTGCACGGCGGCGCCGGGTACATGCGCGGGGTGCCGGTGGAGCGCTTCTACCGCGACGTGCGGCTCTTCCGGATCTACGAGGGCACCAGCCAGATCCAGCAGGTCATCATCGCGCGCGACGCGCTCGGCCCGGCGGCCCGTGGCTGACGTGACGTTCCGGATCGCGGGCCGGGAGGACTGGCCCGCGATCTGGCCGATCTGGCACCGCGTCGTCGCGGCCGGCGACACCTACACGTGGGACCCTGCGACCTCCGAGGAGCAGGCCCGGGTCCTCTGGATGCCCCCGCCGCCCGCCGTCACGATCGTCGCCGAGCGGGACGCGGCCGTCGTGGGGACCGCCCTGCTCAAGCCCGTGCAGCCCGGGCTCGGCGACCACGTCGCTAACGCCGGGTTCATGGTCGACCCCGACCGGGCCGGCGGCGGCATCGGCCGTGCGCTCGCCGAGTTCACCCTCGACGAGGCCCGGCGCCGCGGCTACCGGGCGATGCAGTTCTCGGCGGTCGTCGCGTCGAACGTCCGGGCCGTCGGGCTGTGGGAGTCCCTCGGCTTCGCGATCGTCGGCACCGTCCCCGAGGCCTTCCGCCACCCGCGGGACGGGCTGGTCGGGCTGCACATCATGCACCGCACCCTCTGAGCCCCCCGAGGACGCCGAGACCCGAGAACGCCGACGGCGCCGGACCCCGAGGGGTGCGGCGCCGTCGAGCGGGAACGTCGAGCGGGAGCTCAGTGGTCCGCGGGGCGGATGTGGTACTCGAAGACCAGCCCGCCGACCGCGATCAGCAGCATCACGCCGGCGATCACGATCAGCCACCAGAAGAAGAACGCCAGGCCGACGCCGACCAGCGCGGCGCAACCCGCCACGGCGATCGGCCAGTAGCTGCCGGGCGAGAAGAAGCCGACCTCGCCGGCGCCGTCGGAGACCTCGGCCTCCGGGTTGTCCTCGGGCCGCTCCTCGAGCCGGCGGGACACGAACCGGAAGTACGTGCCGATGATCAGCGACAGCCCGCCGGTGAGGAACAGCGCGGCGATGCCCACGGCCTCGTGCGTCAGGATCGTGTAGACGATCGCGGCGACGAAGAAGAAGGCGGTGCAGATCTCGAAGATCCGGGATTCGACCTTCATGGCTGGTCCTCCCTCAGTTCCCGGCCGCGACGGGCTGGGCCTCGGCCTGGGCGCGCTGCCCGCGGTCGGTGAACGGACGGGTCGTGATGGCCTCGGGGGCGCACCACTGGCCGCAGTTCAGGGTGGCCAGCGCCTCCTGGGCGGTGTACGGCACGCCCGTGGCCGGGTTGTTCGCCTTGCGGAGCCCGATGTACCGGTCGTACAGGTCCGGGGCGAGCGCGCGGACCTCGAAGTTCATCGACGCGTGGTAGGTGCCGCAGAGCTCGGCGCAGCGGCCGACGAACGCGCCCTCCCGGTCGATCCGGTCGATCACGAAGGTGTTGTCCGTGTCGTTCTTCTCCGGCATCGGGAAGACGTCCCGCTTGAAGAGGAACTCCGGCACGTAGAAGCTGTGGATCACGTCGTTGGACGCGATGGTGAACTCGATCGACCGCTGCGTCGGCAGGACCAGCAGCGGGATGGTGTTCGACGTCCCGATCGTCTGGACGGGCTTGCCGTCGGCCGCGACCTGGTCGGGGTAGCTGAACGCCCAGTTCCACTGGAAGCCGGTGACGTCGACGGCGACGTCGGCCGGCTTGTCCTTGTCGACGTACTGCTGCACGGCGACCGTGAAGCCGAAGAGCACCGCCACGATGATCGTCGGGATCACGGTGAAGACGATCTCGACCGGCAGGTTGTACTGCGTCTGGCGCGGGACCGACTCGTCGTCGCCCTTCTTCTTGCGGTGGAACGCCACCGCCCAGAACATCGCGCCCCAGGTGATCACGCCGACGCAGAGGGCGGCGATCGCCGCCCAGGTCCACAGGTGGCGCATCTGCTCGGCCTCGGGCGTGACGCCCACCGGCCACCCGAAGCGGATGACGTCCTGGACCGAGCACCCGGCCAGGAGCGGAATCGTCAGCAGCCCGAGACCGGCGAGCTTCACCGCCCGGACGTACCCGGTACGGCCACGCACGGTCGTGCCGCCGCGCTCCGATCGGCTCACTGCCCGCCGCCTTCCCCTCGTCCGCGTGGTGTTCCCACCACACCCTTTCCTCGTTCCGACCAGCGCAAACCCGATCGGGCCCGGCCGGCCAGGCCGAGGGTCCGGACGCCCGGGACGGGGCGGACCTTCGACCACGCGTAGAGACTAGCCGAGCAGATCCGTCCGACGCGCCCCCGGGGTCGGGCCAGCGCTGCATGACCCGTCCGGGGGTCCCCGGTCCGGAACCGCCATACTTGCTCGCTGTGTGCGGACTGCTGGGACTGCTGACCGCCGGCGCTGACGCGGCCGACCGGACCGAGGCCATCGCCGGCGCCCTGAGGTGCGCTCGGCACCGCGGGCCGGACGAGAGCGGCACCTGGAACGACGACGACGTGGTGCTGGGCTTCAACCGCCTCTCGATCATCGACGTGGCGGGCTCCCACCAGCCGCTGCACTGGCCGCCGGCCCCGGCCGAGGACGCCGGGCGCTACACCATCGTCTTCAACGGCGAGGTCTACAACTACCTGGAGCTGCGCGAGGAGCTCGCGGGGCTGGGCGCGGAGTTCGCGACCGAGGGCGACACCGAGGCCGTCGTCGCGGCCTTCCACCACTGGGGGGCCGAGGCCGTCACCCGGCTGCGCGGGATGTTCGCCTTCGCGATCTGGGACGCCCGGGAGCGGCAGCTGTTCGTCGCGCGGGACCCGTTCGGCATCAAGCCGCTGTTCCTCGCGTCCGGGCCGACCGGCGTCGCGTTCGCAAGCGAGAAGAAGAGCCTCCTCGAGCTGGCCCCCGAGCTGGGCATCGCCGGGTCGGACGAGTTGGACCCGGCCGCCCTGCAGCACTACCTGATCCTGCAGTACGTCCCGGAGCCGGAGACGCTGCACCGCGCGATCGGGCGCGTCGAGTCCGGCACCTACGTCACGGTCAAGGCCGGGCAGCAGCCCGTGCACCACCGCTACTTCCACCCGCAGTTCGTGTCGCTGCCCTCGCACGCCCCGGCCAGCGCCGAGGCGGAGGCGATCGTGCACGGCGAGATCACCGAGGTCCTGCGGGACTCGGTGGCCAAGCACATGCGCGCCGACGTCACCGTGGGTGCCTTCCTCTCCGGCGGCATCGACTCCACGGCCATCGCGGCGCTGGCCAAGGAGCACAACCCGGACCTCATCACCTTCACCACCGGGTTCGAGCGCGAGGGCTACTCGGAGGTCGACGTGGCCGCCGAGTCCGCGGCGGCGATCGGCGTGCGGCACGTGGTCCGCACCGTCAAACCGGACGAGATGATGGAGGCCCTGCCCCTCATCGTCTGGTACCTCGACGACCCGGTGGCCGACCCGGCGCTCGTCCCGCTGTGGTTCATCGCCCGCGAGGCCCGCCAGCACGTCAAGGTCGTGCTGTCCGGCGAGGGGGCCGACGAGCTGTTCGGCGGCTACACGATCTACCGTGAGCCGCTGTCGCTGGCGCCCTTCGAGAAGGTGCCGGGCACGCTGCGGCCGCTGCTCGGCCGGGCGTCGCGCCGGCTGCCGGAGGGCATGCGGGGCAAGGACCTGCTGCGCCGGGGCTCGCTGCGGCTCGAGGAGCGCTACTACGGCAACGCCCGGATCTTCCGGGACGACCAGCTGCACGAGATCCTGCGCCAGTACGACCCGCGGGTCTCGCACACCGACGTCACCGCTGCGCACTACGCGGCGTCCGAGAAGTGGGACCCGGTGGCGCGGATGCAGCACGTCGACCTGTTCACCTGGCTGCGCGGGGACATCCTGGTCAAGGCCGACAAGATGACCATGGCCAACTCGCTGGAGCTGCGCGTGCCGTTCCTCGACCCGGAGGTGTTCCGGGTCGCCTCGGCGCTGCCGCTCGCGCAGAAGATCACCGGCGGGGCGAGCGGCACCACCAAGTACGCACTGCGCGGGGCGTTGTCGCAGATCGTGCCGTCGCATGTGCTCAACCGGCGCAAGCTGGGCTTCCCGGTGCCGATCCGGCACTGGCTGCGGGACGAGATGTACGCCTGGGCGCGCGAGATCATCCGCGACTCCGGAGCCGGCCACCTCGTCGACCTGCCGGCGGTCCGGGCGATGCTCGACGCCCACCGCGCAGGCCCGGTCGACCACAGCCGGCGGATCTGGACGCTGCTGGTCTTCCTGATCTGGTACGGCATCTTCGTCGAGCGCCGGATCACGCCCGAGATCCCCGAGCCCGCCTACCCCGTCACCCTCTGACCCCGTCCCGCGAGTCGGGAGTTCCGGCACCGCGAGTCGGGAGTCCGGCACCGCGAGTCGGGAGTTCCGGCACCGCGAGTCGGGAGTTCCGCACCGCGAGTCGCGGTTTCCGGCACCGCGAGTCGGGAGATCCGGCACCGAGAGTCGGGAGTTCCGGAGCGCTCACGCGCATCGGCGAGCACCTGGGTCGCCATCGGGTCCCTGCACAGGTCCCGGGTCCCGGGTCCCGACGCCCGCGCCGAGTCACTCGCTGCAGCGCCGAGCCCCGGCTCGGTATCGGACACGGCGCTCCGAGCTGCTGCCCTGGCGCGACGAAACCCCTCGTCGCAGGCCCGCGATACCGCTCGCTCGGAACTCCCGACTCGCGGTGCCGGATCTCGCGACTCGCGGTGCCGGATCCCGCGACTCGCGGTGCCGGATCCCGCGACTCGCGCCGCCGGATCCCGCGACTCGCGGTGCCGGATCTCGCGACTCGCGCTGCCGGATCTCGCGACTCGCGGGAGGTCAGAGCCCGACTCGCGGATCCTGAAGAGCTCAGGCGGGGACGGCGGTGGCGATCTCGGCGGCGGCCTCGGGGCCGTAGGCCCGCTGCAGGCGTTCGAGGGCGCTCCCCCGGTCCCACCGCCACTCCTGCGGCCCGTCCGTCTCCAGCACCAGCACCGCGACCAGCGAGCCCAGCTGCGCGGCGCGCTCCAGCGACAGGCCGCGCCCCGTGCCGGCCAGGAAACCGGCGCGGAAGGCGTCGCCCACGCCGGTCGGGTCGACCTTCGCCGTCTCCGGCACCACCCCGACCTCGAGGGCGACCCCGTCCCGCCCCACGATCTGCACGCCCTTCTCGCCGAGCGTGGTGATCCGGGTGCCGACCTTCTCCCCGACCTGCTCGGGCGTCCAGCCGGTCTTCCTGAGCAGGAGCTCCCACTCGTAGTCGTTGGTCAGCAGGTACTGCGCGCCCTCGACGAGCCTCCGGATCTCCGGGCCGTCCATCCGCGCGAGCTGCTGCGACGGGTCCGCGGCGAACGCGTAGCCGCGCTGCCGGCACTCGTCCGTGTGCCGGACCATCGCCTCGGGGTCGTTGGCGCCGATCAGCACCAGGTCCACCCCGCCGACCCGCTCCGCGACGGGCTGCAGCTCGATGAGCCGGGCCCGGGCCATGGCGCCGGCGTAGAACGAGGCGATCTGGCGCATGTCGTCGTCCGTGGTGCAGACGAACCGGGCCGTGTGGACGTCGTCGAACACGTGCACGCCGCTGGTGTCGACGCCGTGCCGCTCGAGCCAGGAGCGGTAGTCGGCGAAGTCTGCGCCCACCGCCCCGACCAGTACCGGGGACTGCCCGAGCACGCCGAGCGCGTAGGCGATGTTGCCGGCGACGCCGCCGCGCTTGATGGTCAGCTCGTCGACCAGGAACGACAGCGACACCCGGTCGAGCTGGTCGGCGACCAGCTGGTCGGCGAACCTCCCCGGGAAGTGCATGAGGTGGTCCGTGGCGAGGGATCCGGTGACGGCGATGCGCACGTCGGGACACCTTACGTCAGACATGACGAGACCCCCGGGTGCGGAAGAGGTGATCCTCCTCGACCCGGGGGTCCGCGACGCCGAGACTCAGTTGAAGGAGTCGCCGCAGGCGCAGGAGCCGCCCGCGTTCGGGTTGTCGATGGTGAAGCCCTGCTTCTCGATCGTGTCGACGAAGTCGATGACCGCGCCCTGCAGGTACGGCGCGCTCATCCGGTCCACACCGACCTTGAGGCCGTGGAAGTCACGGAACAGGTCACCGTCGAGCGAACGGTCGTCGAAGAAGAGCTGGTAGCGCAGACCGGCGCAGCCTCCGGGCTGCACGGCGATGCGCAGGTGCATGTCGTCGCGGCCCTCCTGCTCGAGCAGGGAGCGCGCCTTGAGGGCGGCGTTGTCGGTCAGCTCGACGCCGTGGGTCTCCTCGGCGGCGCCGGCCTCGACGGTGTTCTCGACGGTCATGAACTCTCCCAACAGCGCACGTGGCGGAACTGTTCCCGGCGACCCGGGAGTCGTACCGCCACCCATAGTAGGCCCTCCCGCCGACACCCTCCCGGGCCTGCGGGGATCCGCCGTCCACCGGGCGGGTGATCCGGGTCACCGGCTCGTCGGGGACCCGCCCCACCGGCGTGCGACGTGCTCGGCCAGTGCCGACAGCGTGCCCGCCGGATCGGCCATCGAGGCCTCGATCCCGCCCGCGTGCTCCGACACCGAGTACGCGGCGTCGACACCCGCCGCAGCTGCCTCACGCCGCCCGACGCCGACCTGCCCGGCCAGGACGACGCACGGCACGCCCCGCTCGGCGGCGGCGCCCGCGACCGCGGTGATGAGCTTCCCGCGCAGCGACTGCCAGTCGAAGCTGCCCTCACCCGTGACCGCCAGCCCGCCCTCGGCGGCGACGGCGTCGAGCGCCGCGTCGAGCCCCAGGAGCCGGCGGACCAGGCCCGCCCCGGACTCTCGGCGCGCCCCGAGCGCCAGCAGCGCGGCCCCCAGGCCACCGGCGGCGCCGGCGGCGGGCTCGTCGCGCACGTCCCGGCCCGTCGCGCCGGCGAGGACCCCGGCCCACACCGCGAGCGCGGCGTCGAGGGCCGCGACCGCCGCCTCGTCGGCCCCCTTCTGCGGGCCGAACACCGCGGCGGCGCCGTGCGGGCCGAGCAGGGGGTTGTCGACGTCCGCGGCCGCGACCAGCGCCATCCCGGCCTCCGGGGCACCGGAGAGCCGGTCGCACCGCCCCAGGTCCGCACCGCCCGGCGGCAGCTCCGCGCCCGACGCGTCGAGCGGGGCGGCGCCGAGGGCCGCGAACATGCCCGCGCCCCCGTCCGTCGTGGCCGACCCGCCCAGCCCGACGACGGCCTCGGTGCAGCCGGAGGCCCGGGCGTCGAGCAGCAGTTCGCCGACCCCGCGGGTGGTGACGCGGCCCGCCACCTCCGGCGTGCCCCGCGCGCGGGGCACGTGGTGCAGCCCGCACGCCGCCGCCGACTCGATGTAGGCGACGGTGCCGACCTGCAGCCACGGGGCGGTCACCGGGTCGCCGAACGGCCCCGTGACCTGCGGTTCGTGCAGGGTCCCGCCCAGCCGCTCCTGCAGGACGTCGACGAAGCCGGTGCCGCCGTCGGCCAGGGGGAGGCGGTCGATCCGGGCGTCCGGCACCGCGCGCAGCCAGCCCTCCGCGATGGCGCCGGCCGCGGCCCGCGCGCTCAGGGTTCCGCCGAAGGAGTCGGGAGCGACGACCACACGCACACCGCGCACGCTATCGCCCGTACGCTGTGGACCCGTGAGGTTCCTGCGCCGCTCCGACGATTCCCCGGCATCCGCGTCCGTCGACACGGACGAGGCCGGGGGCACGCAGGAGAAGAAGCCGCTCGATCCGCGCTGGACGCAGGGCAAGGGCCGGCCCACGCCGAAGCGTCGGGACGCCGAGACGAAGCGTCGCGGCCCCGCTCCGCCGCCGCCGAAGACCCAGCGCGAGGCGGCCCGCCTGGCCAAGGCGAACCGCCCGAACAAGGAGGACCGCCGCGCGCAGGCCGCGGAGCGCCGGGCCCGGATGGACGCCGGCGACGAGCGGGTGCTCCTCCCCCGTGACCGCGGGCCGGTCAAGGCCTACATCCGCGACGTCGTGGACTCGCGCCCGCACCTCATGGGCCTGTTCATGCCGCTCGCCGTGGTGGTGTTGATCTCGGTGCTGCTGCCGATCCCGTCGGTGCAGCAGTACCTGAGCCTGTTCAGCCTGGTCGTGCTGTTCGTGATGGTGGTCGAGGGCGTCACGCTCGGGATCCGCGTCACGAAGCAGGCGCGGGCCAAGTTCCCGAACGAGCGGATCGGCGGGCTCGGTACCGGTTGGTACGCCTTCACCCGCGCCAGCCAGATCCGCAAGCTGCGGGTGCCCAAGCCGCGGGTGCAGCGCGGGGCGCAGGTCTGAGGACCCTCGTCCTGGGCGGCACCCGGTCGGGCAAGTCGGGCCATGCCGAGGCGCTGCTGCCCGCCGACGCGCCGGTCCGCTACGCCGCCACCGCCCGACGCCGGCCGGACGACCTCGAGTGGGAGGCCCGGATCGCCCGGCACGCCGCGCGCCGCCCGGCCTGCTGGACCACGATCGAGGAACCCGACCTGGTCGCCGAGCTGGCCCGCGGCGGGCCGTTGCTGGTCGACGACCTCGCCACCTGGCTCACCGGCGTCCTCGACGACACCGAGGCCTGGGAGGCGCCCACCACCCCGCCCGCCGTCGACGACGCCGTCGCGACGCTGGTCGAGGCCGTGCGCCGGGCCCCGTCGTCCGCCGAGGCGCGGTGCGTGCTGGTCTCGGCCGAGGTCGGGCTGGGCGTGGTGCCCGCGACCCGCGCCGGCCGACTCTTCCGGGACGAGCTCGGCGCGCTCAACGCCGCTCTCGCCGCGGTCTGCGACGAGGTGGTGCTGCTGGTGGCGGGCCTGCCGCTGCGCCTGAAGCCCACCGCAGGCTGAGTGATCGCCACTCCGGACCGCCGAGCGCCACGGACGGCCGCGGACGGTCCGGACAGCGATCACGGGCAGGAGCGCCGACGGGTGGGCTGCCGCGACGCCTGCCCAGGCCGGACGGTAGGAAGGGCGCGTGAGCGAGAGTCCCTTCCCCGCCGTCCCCGCACCCCATCTCGAGGCGCGGCGCGAGGCCGTCGCCCGGTACGAGGCGCTGGCGGTGCCCGCGGGCGGTCTGGGCGTGCTCGCCGACCTGGGCCTGTGGCTCGCGTCGATGCAGGGCGTGTGCCCGCCGCGGCCGCCCGCCCGGGCGCGGGTGGTCGTGGTCGCGGCCGACCACGGGATCGCCGACGCCGGCGTCTCGGCGTACCCGCCGGAGGTCACCGCGCGGCAGGTCGCGGCCGCGCTGGAGCAGTCCGCGCCGGTCGCGGTGGCGGCGTCGGTGTCCGGGGCCTCGGTCCGGGTGGTCGACGTCGGCCTGGACCGGGAGGCGATGCTGCCCGGGCAGGAGCGGTTCAAGGTCCGCCGGGGCAGCGGCCGGATCGACCGCGAGGACGCCCTCACCGCCACCGAGGTGGAGAACGCGGTCCGGATCGGCCGCGCCCTGGCCGACGAGGAGGTCGACTCCGGCGCCGACCTGCTCGTCCCCGCCTCGCTGGGCGTCGCCGCGACCACCCCGGCGTCGACGCTGGTCTCGGCGGTGACGGGAGCCGAGCCGGTCGCCGTCGTCGGGCGGGGGTCCGGCATCGGCGACGACGCGTGGATGCGCAAGGCCGCCGCCATCCGCGACGCCCTGCGCCGGGCGAAGCCGCACGTCCGCGACCCGCACGCCCTGCTGCGCACGGCCGGCGGCGCCGACCTCGCGGTCCTGACGGGGTTCCTCGTGCAGGCCGCGCTGCGGCGGACCCCCGTGCTGCTCGACGGGCTGGTCGTCGGCGCCGCGGGACTGCTGGCCGACGAGCTGGCCCCTGGTGCACACCAGTGGTGGCTCGCCGCGCAGCACTCCCCCGAGCCCGCGATGACGCTCGTGCTGCAGCACCTGCAGCTCGTCCCGGTGCTGGACCTGCAGGTCCGGCAGGGCGACGGCACGGGCGCGGTCGCGGTGCTCCCGCTCGTCCAGGCGGCCGCCCGGCTGCTCGGCGAGACCGCCACCGCCGAGGCGAGCGGGATCGCGCCGGTGCGCGCGGTCAGCGGATGAGCGGGGCATGAGTGCGCTCGCCCTCGCGTTGACCTGGCTCACCGTCCTGCCCGTGCGGACCGGCGCCCCCTCGGAACGGACCGCGGCCGGGGCGTTGCGCTGGGCCCCCCCGGTCGGCGCCGCGCTGGGGGCCGTCGCCGGGCTGGTGGTGTGGGGCCTCACCGCGCTCGGCGTGCCCGGGCTGGTCGCCGGCCTGCTCGCCGTCGGGGTGCTCGCGCTGGGCACGCGCGGGATGCACGTCGACGGGCTCGCCGACACCGCCGACGGCCTGGGCTGCTTCGGCCCGCCGGAGCGGGCGCTGGCGGTGATGAAGGACGGCGGCGCGGGCCCCTTCGCCGTCGTGACGCTGCTGGTGGTGCTCGGCGCCCAGGCGGGCTCGCTGGCGGCCCTGTCCGGATGGCAGGTCGTCGCCGGCGCCGCCGTGGCCGTCGCGAGCGGCCGGGCGGGGTTCTGCTGGGTCGCCCGGCGCGGGGTGCCCGCGGCGCGGCCGGGCGGGCTCGGCGCGATGGTCGCGGAGTCGCAGCCGGCGTGGGTCGCGCCGCTGTGGTGGGTCGTGCTGGCCCCCGCGGGCTATGCGGTCGCGGGCTGGCGCGGGCCGGCCGGGGTCGCGCTCGCGGCCGTCCTCGTCGTGGCGCTGTCCGCGCACACCGCGCGCCGCTTCGGCGGGATGTCCGGCGACGTGCTGGGTGCGGCGGCGGAGCTGGGCACCGCCGCCGCCCTGCTGCTGCTCGCCGCATGACCGCGTCATGGATCCATAACGCGCACCACGCCCGGACCCGACCGCGTCATGGATCCACAACGCGCACCACGCCCGGACCCGACAGCGTTATGGATCCATGACGCGCTGGACGCCCCGACCCGACAGCGTCATGGATCCATGACGCAGACCAGGGAGGAGTCCGCTCAGAGCGCGGTCATCCAGCCGTGGGTGTCCGTGGTGGTGCCGCGCTGGATGTCGGTGAGCAGGGTGCGCAGGCGCATGGTGATCGCGCCGGGCTCGCCGTCGGCCACCCGAACCGACCCGACGCCGTCGTTCTCGCTGAACTTCACGTTGCCGACCGGGGTGATCACCGCGGCGGTGCCGCAGGCGAACACCTCGGTGATGGCCCCGTCCGCACACCCCACCAGCCACTCCCGGGCCGAGATCCTGCGTTCGGTGACCTGGCAGCCGATCTCCTTGCCCAGCGTGAGCAGCGAGTGCCGGGTGACGCCCTCGAGGATGCTGCCGGACAGCTCCGGCGTGACCAGCTCGGCCGACTCCCCGGAGCCGAACACGAAGAACAGGTTCATCCCGCCCATCTCCTCGACCCACCGCTTCTCCGCGGCGTCGAGGTAGGCGACCTGCGCGCACCCGTGCTGCGCGGCCTGGGCCTGCGGGAGGAGCGAGGCGGCGTAGTTCCCGCCGCACTTCGCGGTGCCGGTCCCGCCGACCGCGGCGCGGGTGAAGTCCGTGCACAGCCAGACGTCGACGGGCTTGACCCCGCCCGGGAAGTACGCGCCGGCGGGCGAGGCGATGAGCAGGAAGAGGTACGAGTCGGCGGGCTTCACGCCCAGCCCGACCTCGGTGGCGATCATGAACGGGCGCAGGTACAGCGACTCCTCGCCGCCGGCCGGGGGCACCCAGGCGCGGTCGACGTCGACCAGCTCGCGCAGCGCGGCCAGGAACAGCTCGTCGGGCAGCTCGGGCATGCCCAGGCGCACCGCGGACCGGCGGAACCGCGCCGCGTTCTCCTCCGGCCGGAACGACGCGACCGTGCCGTCCGGCTGGGTGTAGGCCTTGAGGCCCTCGAAGATCTCCTGGCCGTAGTGCAGGACCATGGTCGCCGGGTCGAGCGCGATCGGGCCGTACGGCTCGACCTGGAAGTCGTGCCAGCCCTCCGCCGACGTCCAGCGGATCGTGACCATGTGGTCGGTGAAGTGGCGGCCGAACCCCGGCGCGGCCAGGATCTCGCTGCGCCGCTGGTCAGAGGCCGGCGCGGGGTTCGGGATGCGGGTGAACAGCGGCGCGTTCATGCATGAACGGTAACCCGCCGGGCAAGGTGAGCGTCAGCCGGTCGGGTGTCCGATCATCGGACGTGCGAGGGGACGAACGGCGGCTTCACCACCTGCGTCTCCAGCGCGCGGCCCCGCACGTCCACGGTCACGACGTCGTCCGTCGACACCCCCGCCGCGGTGTCGATCAGCGCCAGCGCGATGCCGGTCCGCAACGTCGGCGAGAAGGTGCCCGAGGTGGTCACCCCGACCGGCTCGCCGCCGGAGAGCACGGTCATCCCGGCGCGCGGGATCCCGCGTCCGGTGGCCCGCAACCCGCGCAGGCGGCGCGCCGGCCCGGACTCCCGCTCGGCCAGCAGCGCCTCGCGGCCCCAGAACGCCGGCTTCGACCAGCCGACCGCCCACGAGCTGCCCGCCTGCACCGGCGTGATCTCCTCGCTGAGGTCCTGGCCGTGCAGCGGGTAGCCCATCTCGGTGCGCAACGTGTCCCGCGCGCCCAGCCCGCACGGGCGCCCGCCGAGCGGCTCCGCCCCCGCGAGCAGGGCGTCCCAGACCGCCGGGGCCTGCGCGGCCGGCACGAGCAGCTCGTAACCGTGCTCGCCGGTGTAGCCGGTGCGGCAGACGCGGACGGCACCGGCGTCGGCGAAGGCCATGTAGTCCAGCCCCGCGACGCCGGAGAACCCCGCGAACATCGTCGCGAACAGCTCGGCCGAGCGCGGCCCCTGCACCGCGAGCACGGCGAGCTCGCGGTGCCGGTCGACGATCTCGATCCCGGCCGGGGCGGCGGCCCTCAGCAGCGCGGCGACCCGGGCGGCGTTGGCGGCGTTGGGGACGAGGAGGACCTCGTCCGGGCCGTCGAGGTAGGCGATGAGGTCGTCGACCACGCCCCCGGACTCCGTGCAGCACAGCGTGTACTGCGCCTTCCCCGGCGTGATCCTCCCGAGGTCCGCGGTGAGGCAGGCGTTGACGAAGTCCGCCGCGCCGGGGCCCCGGACCAGGAGCTTGCCGAGGTGGCTGACGTCGAAGACGCCGACGGCCCCGCGGACCGCGGTGTGCTCGGCCACCGTGCCGGCCGGGTAGGCGATCGGCATGGACCAGCCGCCGAAGGCGCCCAGGGTCGCCCCGAGCGCGACGTGTCGGTCGTGCAGGGGCCCGGTGATCAGCTCGTCCACGCCGGGAACCGTACCGAGGACCAGGCCGGATCAGGCCGCCTGCTCCCCCGGCGGCTCCTCCTGCTGTGCGGGCGGTCTCCGGCGGCCCCGCAGTGCCGACAGCTCGGCCAGCCCCCAGCCGACGGCCAGGAGGCCGAGGGTGATCAGCACCGTCGTCCGCGGCAGCAGGGCGGCCAGTCCGAGGCACAGCACCAGCCCGACCGCGGCCACCCAGGCGGGGGTGCGCCGCGTCGGCACCCGCAGCGCCGCGGCGTGCACGAACGCGTAGTGCAGCAGCATGGCGCAGGCCGACAGCGCGATCGAGGCCACCGGCCCCGCCAGCACGGCGACGAGGATGGCCAGGGCCGCGCCGAGGACGTCGGACCGCCAGGGGGCGCCGCTGCCGCACACCTTCGCGAACGACCGCGGCAGGTCCTCCCGGACCCCCATCTCCCTGGCCGTGCGGCTGATCCCGATCAGGACGGCGAGCAGTGTGGAGCCGGCGGCCGCGGCCGCGCCGATGCGGACGAGCACGCCGAGCGCCGGGGCCTGGCCGGTGTCGACCAGCGCGACCAGCGGCGCGTGCTCCTCGCCGATCCGGTCGGTGCCCAGGCCCATCAGCAGCGCCCCCGCGACGGCGACGTAGGTCAGCGTGCAGACGGCGAGGGCGATCGGGATGGCGCGGCGCAGCGTCCGGGCCGGGGTGCGGACCTCCTCGCGGAAGGTCGCGACGTTCGCGAACCCCACGAACGCGAAGAACACCAGGCCCGCGGCGGACAGCACACCGAGCGCACCCGGCGAGGCCTGCGGGACGGGCACGGCGACCCCGCGGGCCTCCCCCGCGGCGGTCACCGACGCCGACACCGTCTGCTCCCCGCCCGGCCCGAGCAGCCCGACGACGACCACCACGACCAGCACCGCCAGCGTCCCGCCCGCCAGCAGCCAGGAGGACCGGGCGGTGGTCCGGACCCCGACGATGTTGAGCACCGTGGCCACGACGATCACGACGATCCCGGCCGCCAGGGGGTTCGACGGCAGCACGTACGCGCCGAAGACGCCCGCGGCGGCCGCCGCGGAGGCGACCCCGCCGATCAGCAGCGTGACGCCGGCGAGCCGGCCCGCGACCGGGTGCAGGCGGTCCCGGGCCGCGACGTAGCCGGCCGTGTACCCGGCGGAGAAGCCCGCCCCGCCCGCGCCGCCCGCGAGGACCAGCTCCGCGGTGGACAGCACGCAGGTCCCCGCGACGACCGCGGCGAGCAGCACCGCCAGGAGCAGCCACGGCCCCGCGGCGGCCCCGGCGGGGGCGAAGACGACGAAGACTCCGGATCCGAGCATGGCGACGAGCCCGAGCACCACCACGTCGGCGGTACCCAGACGACGGCCGAGGGTCGTTGCCACGTGCACCACCATCGCATCCGACCCTGCGCGATACGGCCCCGCGACGGTGTCATTAGCATCTCGAAGAGGTCTCGCCGGGCGCTCGGACCGCCCGTCGACGGGCGGTGCGGCGCCCGGGCCCGGCGATGCCCCACCCGGTCACGCCGCCGTGCGGCGGTGCGACCCGACCGTGCCGACCCGACCGAGGAGACCCGCCTTGACGACCACCGTCCCGCAGACCGGCACCCGCATCGGCGCCCTGGAGGGCCCCGCCGCGGCGGCCGAGGCCGACGTCCTCGTCGTCGGCGTGCTCCCGGGCGCGAACGGCAACGGCGGGAACGGCGAGGAGGCCGAACCGGTCCTCGCGCCGGGCGCCGAGGAGATCGACGCGGCGTTCGACGGCACCCTGGCCGGGCTGCTCGCGCTGGCCGGCGCCACCGGCAAGGTCGAGGAGGTCGTGAAGCTGCCCTCGCGCGGGGCGGTCGGCTCCCCGCTCGTCGTCGGCGTCGGGCTCGGCAAGCCCGACGGGTCCGGCGCGATCCCCGCCGACCAGGTGCGCCGCGCGTCGGGCGCGGTGGCCCGGGCGCTGGCGGGCAGCGGCCGGGTGGTCAGCACGCTCGGCGCGGTCGACCTGGCCGCCGCCGCGGAGGGCGTCCTGCTCGGCGCCTACCGGTTCACCGCGTTCAAGGGTGACCCGACGGCCGGGAAGAAGCCGATCGAGTCCGTCGAGTTCCCCCGGGCGGACGCCGACGTGCTGGAGCACGCCTTCGCCGTGGCCCAGGCGGTGAGCACCGCGCGCGACCTCGTCAACACCCCGCCCAACGCGCTCTACCCCGAGACCTTCGCCGCCCGCGCCCGCGAGCTCGGCGAGGCCGCCGGGCTGGAGGTCGAGGTGCTCGACCACGAGGCGCTGGCCGCCGGCGGGTACGGGGGCGTCCTCGGGGTCGGGCAGGGGTCGTCGCGGCTGCCGCGGCTGGTCCGGCTGCGCTGGTCGGGCGGGGAGAACCCGGTGAAGAAGGTCGCCCTGATCGGCAAGGGCATCACCTTCGACACGGGCGGCATCTCGATCAAGCCCGCGGCCGGCATGGACCACATGACCTCGGACATGTCCGGGGCCGCCGCCGTGATCGCGACCACGGTGCTGGCCGCGCGGCTGGGCCTGCCGGTCGCCGTGACCGCGACGGTGCCGATGGCCGAGAACATGCCGTCGGACACCGCGTACCGGCCGGGCGACGTGCTGTCGATGTACGGCGGTAAGACCGTCGAGGTGCTGAACACGGACGCGGAGGGCCGGCTGATCCTGGCCGACGCCATGGTCCGCGCGGCCGAGGACGAGCCGGACTACCTCGTCGAGACCTCGACCCTCACCGGCGCGCAGATGGTCGCGCTGGGCACCCGCACGGCGGGCGTGATGGGCAGCGACGACTTCCGCGACCGGGTCGCGGCGCTCGGCCGGTCGGTGGGCGAGGACGCCTGGGCGATGCCGCTGCCCGAGCATTTGCGCGGCGAGCTCGACTCCCGCATCGCCGACCTGGCCAACGTCACGGGCAACCGCTTCGGCGGCATGCTCGCGGCCGGGATCTTCCTGCGCGAGTTCGTCGCCGACGGGCTGCCGTGGGCGCACATCGACATCGCCGGCCCGTCGTTCAACACCGGCGGCCCGTGGGGCTACACGCCCAAGGGCGGCACGGGCGTGCCGGTGCGCACCCTCGTCGCGCTCCTCGAGGACATCGCCGCCAACGGCTGAGCGGTTACGCCGGCGCACCCCTTCCGGCGGAGGGCGCGCCGGCGGACCACCGCGGCCACGATCACGGGGCCGGCGTTCGGGGCTCCCCCGAGGGCTACCCGCGGGTAGGGTCACCCCCGTGATCCGTCGCCGTGTCGCCCACTCGGTTCCCACCGGCTCCCGCTCGGCCGTCGTCACCGGGGGTGCGCGCGGCATCGGGGCCGCGATCGCGCGCGAGCTCGCCGGGCGCGGCTACCGCGTCCTGGTGACCGACGTCGACGCGACGGCGGCGAAGGTCACGGCCGCGGACCTCGGCGGGGAGTCCGCCGCCTACGACGTGACCGACCCGGCCGCGGCGCACGCGATCGCCGCGCGCGCCCGCGAGCTGGCCCCGCTGGGCGCGTGGGTGAGCAACGCCGGCGTCGGCACCGGCGGCCCGCTCGCCGAGCTGACGGACGCGGAGGCCCGGGCGCTCGTCGAGATCAACCTGCTGGGCCCGGTGTGGGGCTCCCGCGCGGCGATCGCCGCCTTCCGGGAGCAGGGCGGCGGGGGCGACCTCGCGATCACCGCCTCGCTGTCCGGGCTCGGCCCGGTACCCGGCCTCTCCCTCTACGCCGCGACGAAGGCGGCCGTGCTCTCCCTCGCCTCCGCGCTCTCGGCCGAGGTGCGGGCGGACGGGATCCGGGTGCACGCACTCAACCCCGACGGCGTCGCGACGGCCCTGCTCGACGCCATGGAACCGCGGGCGCGGGCCCTCGTCCGCTCGGGTGTGCTGCTCACCCCGGACCGGGTGGCCACCGAGCTGGTCGGCCTGTTCGGCACCGGGCGCGTCTACAAGACGGTCCCTGGCTGGCGCGGCGCGATGATGCGGCTGTCCGCGCTGGCCCCCGGCCCACTGCTGCGCGCCGCGCCCGTCCTGCAGGCGATCGGCGCCCGCAAGGCCCGCCGAGCCTAGGCCGTGTCTCTCAATCCGGCGCCGCCGGGCCCGGTGATCCACGTCGTTCCCGGCAAGGCAGCCGGGCCGCCCTCATACCGGGCGTATTCGGGTGGCCCGGCAACGCCGGCGGGGACGGCG
>NZ_JAJSOK010000048.1 GCF_021283305.1 Pseudonocardia kujensis | reverse complement strand
GTGCCGCGCGAGCTCGGCCGGGACACCGGCCGCGGCGTCCAGACGGGCCGCCAGGGCGGTGGCCGCCCGCCGGTGCAACGCGAGCGCCTCGGCCGGCGGGGTCGAGGCACGCAGGGTCTCGGCCACCAGGGCGTGCGGGAAACGGTGGCGACCCTCGTGGACGACGAGCAGGCGCGCCTCGACGGCGGGCACGAGCGCCCCGGCCAGCGCACCGACCGGCACGTCCGCCACCGCGGCGAGCAGGACGGCGTCCACCCCGGCCGTGGTGCCGGCGTCGAGGACCGCGGCGGCCCGCAGGATCCGGCGGACCGGCCCGTCGAGCAGGCCCAGCCTGCGCTCCAGCACCGCCCGCACCCCGCTCGGCAGGGCGGTGACCGCGGCGGCGTCCCCGGCGCGGAGCATGCGCACGATCTCGGCCGCGAAGAACGGGTTGCCGCCGGTGCGGCGGTGCAGGGTCGCCGTCGCCGCGTCGTCGACCTCCTCTCCGGTGGCGGCCCGCAGGGCGGTGCCGAGGTCGGCGGCGGCCAGCCCGGCCAGCACGATCCGCCGGTCGGCCGCGAGCGTGGCCATCCCGCCCGGCTCGGTGTCCCGGTAGGTGCCCAGCACCAGGACGGGCGCCTCGCCGACGTGCGCGCGGAGAGCCGCGAGCAGGCGCAGCGAGTCCGGGTCCGCCCAGTGCAGGTCGTCGAGGACGAGCAGGACGGGCGCGGCCGCCCGCAGGGCCGCGGCGACGGCGTCGAACAGCAGGAAGCGGGCCAGCTCGGCGTCGCCGTCGGCCACGGTGAGCGCCCCGGCCCGGCCCAGCCGGTCCAGCAGCTGGGCCCAGGGCCAGTAGGGCGGGGTGCCGCCCTCCTGCCGGCACGCCGCCCACGCGGTGGCGACGCCCGCCGCGCGCGACCGGGCGGCGAACTCGGCAGCCAGGGCGGTCTTGCCAATACCGGGCTCGCCGAGGACCAGCGCGGTCCAGCCGCGGCCCGTGCGCAGGGCCTCGGCCGCCGCCCCTTCGAGCTCGCGCAGCTCCGCGTCCCGCCCGACCAGCATCCCGGGAGGGTAGAGCCGACGGGCCGGGTGTGGTGGGTGCGCTGTGGAACCATGGGCCGGTGAGCTCGCCCGATCACGAGGGGG
This sequence comes from Pseudonocardia kujensis, assembly GCF_021283305.1. GTDB lineage: Bacteria > Actinomycetota > Actinomycetes > Mycobacteriales > Pseudonocardiaceae > Pseudonocardia > Pseudonocardia kujensis. Next base: position 56,855 of record NZ_JAJSOK010000048.1, on the reverse strand, counting down.
TCCCCGCCCGGCAGGTCCTCCGGCTCGCGGTGCAGGCGTTGCCCGTGCTGGCCGCGGAGCCCCTGTACGTGCTGGTCGACACCGCCGTCGTCGGGCGGCTGGGGGCGGTCCCGCTGGCCGGGCTGGCCGTCGCGGGCGTGCTGTTCGCACAGGTCACCACCGCCCTGAACTTCCTGTCCTACGGCACCACCGCCCGCTCCGCCCGGCTGCACGGCGCGGGCCGCCGGCCCGAGGCGGTGGTCGAGGGCGTGCAGGCCACGTGGGTGGCGCTCGCGGTCGGGCTGCTGGTGCTCGGGGTCGGCCAGCTGGTCGCGCGGCCCGTCGCGAACGTCCTGGGCGACGGCGGCGCGGTCGCCGACGCCGCGGTCGGCTGGCTGCGGATCGCGCTGTTCGGTGCGCCGCTCATCCTCGTCACGCTGGCGGGCAACGGCTGGATGCGCGGCGTCCAGGACACCGCGCGCCCGCTGCGCTACGTCCTCGCCGGCAACGGGCTCTCCGCGGTCCTGTGCCCGGTGCTGGTGCACGGGCTCGGGTGGGGCCTGGAGGGCTCGGCCGTCGCGAACCTGGTGGCGCAGGTGATCGTCGCGGGGCTCTTCCTGGTCGCGCTGGCCCGGGAGAAGAAGGCGCACCCGGAGGTGTCGCTGCTCCCGCGGCTGTCGCTGATCCGCGCGCAGCTGTCGATGGGCCGCGACCTGATCCTGCGCACCGCCGGCTTCCAGATCTGCTTCCTGTCGGCCACGGCGGTGGCCGCCCGGTTCGGGGCGTCGGCGGTCGCGGCGCACCAGGTCGTCCTGCAGCTGTGGAACTTCCAGGCCCTGGTGCTCGACGCCGTCGCGATCGCCGCGCAGGCCCTCGTCGGCGCGGCCCTGGGCGGCGGCGGGGCCGAGCACGCCAAGGGCGTGGCGGCGCAGGTGATCCGCTACGGGCTGGTGCTCGGGATCGTGTTCGCGGTCGTGTTCGCCGCGCTCTACCCCCTGCTGCCGGGTCTGTTCACCGCCGACGAGGCCACTCTGGACACGATCCCGCAGGCCTGGTGGTTCTTCGTGGCGCTGCAACCCGTGGCCGGCGTGGTGTTCGCGATCGACGGCGTGCTGCTCGGGGCCGGCGACGCCGCGTTCCTGCGCACCTCGACCCTGCTGGCGGCCGTCTGCGGGTTCCTCCCGCTGATCTGGATCTCCCTCGTCGCGGGCTGGGGGCTGGTCGGGATCTGGACCGGCCTGTCGCTGTTCATGCTGGTCAGGTTCGTGGCGGTGGGGTTGCGGACGCGGTCGGGACGCTGGGCGGTGCCGGGCGCGGTGCTGGGCCCTGCCGAGTAGGCAGGCCGACCCGGAAGAGTGTCCCCGGCGCGCGCGGCACCACCTCGACCGTGCCGCCGAGCCGCCGCACGATCCGCGCGACCAGCGCCAGCCCGATCCCGCGCGGCCGGTCCGGCCGGGCCTCCTTCGTGGAGAAGCCGTGCTCGAAGACGTCGTCGGCGGCCTCGGGCGGGATGCCCGGTCCGGAGTCGGCGACCTCGAGCACGTCGTCGGTCAGGCGTACCTCCACCCGCGGGTCGGGCGAGCCCTCCGCGGCGTCGAGGGCGTTGTCGACCAGGTTGCCGACGAGCGAGACGAGGTCGTCCGGGTCGAGCCGGACCGGGTCCTCGGTCTCGTCGGCGACGGTGAAGGCGATCCCCCGCTCGCCGGCGGTCCAGGCCTTATCGGTGAGCAGCGCGGCCAGCACCGGGTCGTGCACGGTGTCGAGCACCGGCCCGCGCGCCCGGTCGACGGCGGCGGTGCCGGCCCGCAGCGCGTCGTCGGTGTCGCCGAGCTGCACGAGGGTGAGCACGGTCTGCATGCGGTTGGCGAACTCGTGGGCCTGCCCGGCCAGCGCGCGGGCCCGGTCCCGGGCGGCGTCGCGCTCGCGCAGCACCTCGGCCAGCTCGGTCCGGTCCCGCAGCGTGACGACGCGGGTGCCGTCGCCGGCGCGGGGCCCGGCCGCGGTGCGCGAGAGCAACAGGACCCGCTCGCCCGCGAGGGTGAGGGTGTCGAGGACGTCCCCGTCGTCCTCCACCCCGCCCGTGGCCAGCCGGGTGACCGCCCGCAGCGCCGGGTCCACGCCCAGTTCCACCAGCTGCCGGCCCTCCACGGGTTCGTCGGGGGCGAAGCCCAGCAGCCGCCGCGCCTCGGCGTTGAGCACGACCACGCGGCCGTCCCCGTCGAGCACCATCAGGCCCTCACGGACGGCCCGCAGGACGGCGTCGTGGTGGGTGTAGGCGGCGGCGATCTCCTCGGGCTCCAGGCCGAGCGTCTGCCGCCGCACCCGCCGGGCCAGCAGCCAGGCGAGGAACGCGCCGAGCGCCACCGCCGCGGCGGCGACGAGGAGGATCCAGGGCAGCTCGCGCGCCACCAGCGCGCTGATCCGCGTCTCCAGGACGCCCACGGACACCAGCCCGACGACCTGCCCGCGGTCGGTCACCGGGACCACGGTGCGGACCGACGGCCCGAGGGTGCCCGGGTAGTCCTCGGTGTAGGCCCGCCCGGCGCGCGCCTCGGCGATGGAGCCGACGTACACCCCGCCGATGCGGTCGGGCTCGGAATGGCTGTACCGCACGCCGTCGGGCGTCATGATCACGACGAAGGCGGTGCCGGTGGCGACCCGCACGCGCTCGGCCAGGGGCTGCAAGGTCCGGGAGACGACGAGCGGATCCCCACCCGCCGCCACCGCCGCGACGACCTCCGGGTCGCCGGCCACGGACTGCGCGGTCGCCAGGGTGAGCCGGGCCGCCGCGGCGGACTCGAGCTCGCGGGCCCCGAACACCCCCAGTGCCGCGACCCCGCCGACGGTCACCAGCACCGTCACGAGCTGCAGCAGGAGCAGCCGGCTGACGAGGCGGGAGCCGCGGCGGGGTCGGGGGGACACGCCGGTGATTGTGCTACCGGAGGGACTCGTGCGTGTCGGTCCGCTCCTCGGTCCGCTCGCCGGGCGGGAGGGTCTTGCCGGTGCTCGTGACCCGGCCGGTGCGCTCGGTCGCGACCTCGTAGCCGCTGCCGGCGCCGACCGCCGCGGGCTCCTTCTCGGACTCGTCCCCGGCCCCGTCCTCGGCCGGCGAGCCGTGCTCCAGCTCCATGGCCTCGTCGACCAGCGACGGGTCGTCGAGCACCGCCTCGAGCCGCTCGCGGTCGAGCTCGCCGTTCCAGCGGGCGATGACCAGCGTGGCCACGACGTTGCCGATGCAGTTGGTCAGCGCCCGGCCCTCGCTCATCACGCGGTCGATGCCGATGATCAGCGCGATGCCCACCGCGATCGCCTCGGCCGAGAAGAACTCACCGCCGAAGGCCTGCAGCGACGCGGCCAGGGTGACCAGGCCGGCGCCCGTGATGCCCGCGGCGCCCTTCGACGTCAGCACCATCAGCAGGGCGAGGCCGATCTGCAGGCCGATCGGCAGGGACTCGTTGCCCGCCTGGATGATGAACAGCGCGCCCAGGGTCAGGTAGATGCAGGTGCCGTCGAGGTTGAACGAGTAGCCGGTCGGGATGACCAGGCCGACGGTCTGCTTCGACGCGCCCGCCGCCTCCAGCTTGGTGAGCAGGCGCGGCAGCACGGACTCCGACGACGACGTGCCGACGATGATCAGCAGCTCGTCCTTGATCAGCCGGATGACCTTGAAGATGTTGAACCCGGCCCACCAGGACACGAGCCCGAGGACGGCCACGACGAAGAACGCGCAGGTGCCCCAGAAGACGCCCATCAGCTTGACGAGGTTGGTCAGCGACGAGGCGCCGAACTGGGCGACCGTGTAGGCCATGCCGCCGAACGCGGCGACCGGCGCGGCCCACATGATCAGCTTGATGATCCCGAAGATGACCTGCGCGATCGTCTCGATCGACCCGACGACCCGCTTGCGCAGCGGCGCGGCCAGCAGCGACACCGAGCAGGCGGTGAGGATCGCCAGCACCAGGACGCGGAGGACCTCGTTCTCCACGAACGGGCCCAGGAAGCTCGTCGGGAGCAGGTCGTTGAGGACGAAGCCGGTGAACCCGGCGTCCTGTGCGCCCTGGTCGACCTGCTTGGCGGCCGACTCCAGCGCGGTCGCCGACGGCTGGCCGGTGAACCCGGAGCCCGGCGCGAAGACGTTCGCCGCGAGCAGGCCGATGGTCAGCGCGACGACCGTCGCGACCAGGAAGTAGAAGAGTGCCTTGAGCGCCAGTCCGCCGGCGCGGGCGAGGTTGCCGATCGAGGCGATGCCCACGACGACGGTGCAGAAGATCACCGGCGCCACGATCACCTTGATCATCTGGATGAAGCCGTCGGCGAGCCACTTGGCGCCCTTGGCGGCGTCGGGCGCCACGAGCCCGAACACCACACCGAGGACGATGCCGACGATGACCCAGAACCAGAGCTGGGTGAAGAAGCGCTTGCGAGGTGCGGCTTCGGTTGCTGTCACGTGTCGTCCTCCTCGACGTCCGGTGCCGGGGAGCACGCTAGGAACGTGACCGGCGCCATGTCAGGGCGTAGGCGTTCATAATTGGGTGGGGCTTGAGGTTTCGCAGGATGGGAGCAACCGGACGGTGCGCGCACTTCTGGTCGAGGACGACGAAGTGCTCGGCGGCGCCGTGGCGAAGGCGCTGGGCAACGCGGGCTTCCGGGTCCGGCACGTGACCAGGGGGGCGGACGCGCTCGCGGCGGTGCGCGAGTCCGAACCGGACGTCGTGCTCCTCGACATGGGGCTGCCGGACCGGGACGGGATCGGGGTGTGCCGCGGCATCCGGGAGGTCTCGCGGGTGCCGATCCTGGCGGTGACCGGTCGCGGGGCGGTGGAGGCGCGGGTCAGCGGGCTGCGCAACGGCGCGGACGACTACATCGTCAAGCCGTTCCTCGTCGAGGAGCTGCTGGCCCGGATCGACGCCGTGCTGCGCCGCACCCGCGGGCTCGGGGTGGCGCCCACCGTCGTCGCCGGGGACGTGGAGATCGACCTCGCGCGCCGGGCGGTCACGGTCGCGGGCGCCGAGGTGGGGTTGGCGCGCAAGGAGTTCGACCTGCTCGCGGCGCTCGCCCGCCGCGAGGGCGCCGTCGTCGCGCGGGACGAGCTGCTCGACGAGGTGTGGGGGACCACCGACTCCTCCGCGCGCCGCACGCTGGAGGCGCACGTGGCGCTGGTGCGGTCCAAGCTGGGCCGGCCGGAGGTGATCGTGACGGCACGCGGCGTCGGGTACCGGCTGGGGAAGTAGGGTCACGGCCCGTGCCCGACGCAGGACTGGTAGCCGGTGGGATCGTCGTCGTCGACAAGCCCGGCGGGATGACCTCGCACGACGTCGTCTCCCGCCTGCGGCGCATCCTGCGCACCCGCAAGGTCGGGCACGCCGGCACCCTCGACCCGATGGCCACCGGCGTGCTCGTGTGCGGGGTCGAGCGCGGCACCAAGCTGCTCGGGCACCTCGCGCTCGACACCAAGGCCTACACCGCCACGATCCGCCTCGGCGCGGCCACGACCACGGACGACGCCGAGGGCGAGGTCGTGTCGTCTGCCGACGCGTCCGGGGTCGGGGACGAGGCGATCGGCGCGGCGATGGCGGCCCGGACGGGCGAGATCCGGCAGGTCCCGTCGTCGGTCAGCGCGATCAAGATCGACGGGAAGCGGGCCTACGCGCGGGTGCGCGCGGGCGAGACGGTGGAGATCCCGGCCCGGCCGGTGACGGTGTCGGCGTTCACGCTGCTCGAGCGCCGGGGCCCGGACCTCGACGTGGTGGTGGAGTGCTCGTCCGGGACCTACGTGCGAGCGCTGGCCCGCGACGTCGGCGCGGCACTGGGCGTGGGCGGGCACCTGACGGCGTTGCGGCGCACCCGGGTCGGGCCGTTCGACCTGACCCACGCGCGCACGCTGGAGGAGCTCGAGGCCGAGCCCGGGCTGTCGCTCGACCTCGCCGGGGCGGTGGCGACCGCCTTCCCGCGCCGGGACGTCGACGCCGGCGGCGCCACCGACGTCGCGCACGGCAAACGGCTGCCCGCCGCCGGGCTGAGCGGTACCTACGGCGTCTTCGCGCCCGACGGCCGCGTGCTCGCGCTCATGGCCGACGCCGGGGGCGCGGCGAAGCCGGTCGTGGTGCTCGCCCCCGCGGGCTCCTGAGCAGGATCGGTTCCGTAGGCTGCCGATCGTGGAACGGTGGCGGGGACTCGAGGCCGTGCCCTCGGGATGGGGCCGCAGCGTCGTGACCATCGGGGTCTTCGACGGCGTGCACCGCGGGCACCGGCAGCTGATCGAGCGGGCGGTCGCCCGCGGCCGGGAGCGCGGCCTGCGCAGCGTGGTCGTCACCTTCGACCCGCATCCCGCCGAGCTGGTCCGCCCGGGGTCGCACCCCGCCGCACTGACCACGCTGGAGCGGCGTGCCGACCTGGTCGAGGAGGCGGGGGCGGACGCGTTCTGCGTCATCCCGTTCACCAACGAGCTGGCGCACATGAAGCCCGCGGAGTTCGCGCACGAGGTGCTGGTCGACACCCTGCACGCCGCGAACGTGGTGGTGGGCACCAACTTCACCTTCGGCTACAAGGCCGCGGGCGACATCGGCACCCTGCGGGACCTGGGCGTCCGGTTCGGCTTCCAGGTCGAGGCGCTCGACCTGATCACGGACGACGGGGTCACCTTCTCGTCCACCTACATCCGCTCGTGCATCGACGCGGGCGACATGGAGGCCGCCGCGGCCGCGCTCGGCCGGCTGCACCGGGTCGACGGCGTGGTGGTGCACGGCGACAAGCGCGGCCGCGAGCTGGGCTTCCCGACCGCCAACGTCGCCTGCGCGCTGCACACCGCCCTGCCCGCCGACGGTGTCTACGCGGGCTGGTTCCTGCTGGGCGAGCGGCGGCTGGCCGCGGCGATCTCGGTCGGTTCCAACCCGACCTTCTCCGGCAAGGTCCGCACCGTCGAGGCCTACGTCCTCGACGTCGACGAGGACTTCTACGGCCACGAGGTCGGCATCGAGTTCGCCCACCGCCTGCGCGGCCAGGAGCGGTTCGACGGGATCGACCCGCTCATCGAGCAGATGAACGCCGACGTCGAGCGGACGCGGGAGCTGCTGGGCGTCTGAGCTGAGCGCGGGCGCGCCGTCACCCGATCGGGCGCGGTTCCCGGTGCCGACTTCGCCCGTTCCGCCTCGGGGGCCCGGGCCCGGATGCCAGCATCCCGGGGTGGAGATCGACAGGCTCGCCACCAACCGGGAGCGCCAGCGGGCGTTGTACGGGACGCCGCTCGCCGAGCGGGTGCACCGGATGACGCGGGTCCTCGGCGTCACGCAGGGTGCACTCGCCGCAACCCTCGGGATGAGCCCGGCGATGCTGTCGCAGCTGGTCAGCGCCAAGCGCGTGAAGATCGGCGATCCCGCCGTGCTGGCCCGGCTGCTCCTGCTCGACGGGCGCTGCGCGGCCGGGCCGGTCGCGCCGGAGGACGTGCCGGCGCTGCTCGACGAGGTGCGCACCGCCCCGCCGGGGTGGACGGCGCTGCTCGCCCGCCCGGTCGGGGCGAGCCGCGAGTCCGGCTCCGTCGGCACGCCGCCGCGGCGGCACCCGTCCCCGACGCCCGGCCCGGCCCCGGGCGCCCACCCCGCGCCCGCTCCCCGCCCCGCCCGACCGGGCCCGCGTCCCGACCCCGCCCTGGTCGCGGCCGAGGCGCTCCGGCGGGTGGCGGGGCCGGCGCAGCTGGTCGCCGCGGCGTCGACCCTCGCGGCGACCTTCCCGGAGCTCGCCGCGCTGCTGCGCCGCGCCGCCGCCACCCGCTGAGCCGCGTCGTCACCACCCGCGGGGCCGCGTCGCCACCACCGGCGGGGCCGCGCTGCCGCCGTCGGGCGGGCATCGCCCCCGACGACCACAGCAGACACGTCCGACACACCCGTCACCCACCCTGACCGGCGACGATCCCCGGGTACCCGGAGGCGGGAAGGGCCGCGCTGGTAGCCTGTTCACCGGGTCCGGCTGCAGTCCGTGGCGGCCGCGACCAGCTTCCCGCCCCGACGCGGTCGCCCACCACGGCGAGTGCGTGGCCCGGGTGCGGGCCCCACGGACGTCACCACACGAAGGAGCACCACCGCAGTGGCACTCACCGCCGCAGACAAGAAGACCATCCTCGACGAGTACGGCGTCCACGAGGGCGACACCGGCTCGCCGGAGGCGCAGGTCGCGCTGCTGACCAAGCGGATCAGCGACCTGACCGAGCACCTCAAGCAGCACAAGCACGACCACCACTCCCGCCGCGGCCTGCTCCTCATGGTCGGCCGCCGCCGCCGCCTGCTGAAGTACCTGGCGTCGGTCGACGTGCAGCGCTACCGCTCGCTCATCGAGCGCCTGGGCCTGCGCCGCTGACCCGGTCCGGGGGCCGGGGCGGCGTGAGCCGCCCCGGCGTCCCGGCGCACAACTGAAGAACGACCCACTTCCGTCACCGCGCCCCATGATCCGCCGGTCCTCGGTAGTGGCTCCCGGAGAGAAGACTCCGGGGGCTTCGATCGAAGACCGGCTCCGCGGAGGATCCGGCGAGGTGGCACAGGCTCTTCACGAAGGAGAGACACCACTTCATGTCAGACCTCGAGAACGACGGCGTCCACGAGACGACCGCAGTGATCGACAACGGGAGCTTCGGCTCCCGCACCATCCGGTTCGAGACCGGGCGCCTCGCGCGCCAGGCCGCCGGATCCGTCGTCGCCTACCTGGACGACGAGACCATGCTGCTGTCCGCCACCACGGCGTCGAAGCAGCCCAAGGAGCACTTCGACTTCTTCCCCCTCACGGTGGACGTCGAGGAGCGGATGTACGCGATCGGCAAGATCCCCGGCTCGTTCTTCCGGCGGGAGGGTCGTCCGGGCACCGACGCGATCCTCACCTGCCGCCTGATCGACCGGCCGCTGCGCCCGTCCTTCGTCGACGGCCTGCGCAACGAGATCCAGATCGTGGTCACGGTCCTCTCGCTGGACCCGCAGGACCCGTACGACGCGCTCGCGATCAACGCGGCCTCCGCGTCGACGCAGCTCGCCGGCCTGCCCTTCTCCGGCCCGATCGGCGGCGTCCGCGTCGCGCTGATCGACGGTCAGTGGATCGCGTTCCCGCAGCACGAGGACCTGCAGCGGGCCGTGTTCGACATGGTGGTCGCGGGCCGCATCGTGGGTGACGACGTCGCGATCATGATGGTGGAGGCCGAGGCCACCACCGAGACGATCGAGCTCGTCGCCGGTGGCGCGCAGGCGCCCACCGAGGAGGTCGTCGCGCAGGGCCTGGAGGCGGCCAAGCCGTTCATCCGCAGTCTGTGCGTGGCCCAGCAGCAGCTGGCCGAGGTCGCCGCCAAGCCGACCCGCGACTACCCGACCTACCCGGCGTACCAGCCCGACGCGTTCGAGGCCGTCGAGAAGGCCGCGAGCGCCGACCTGGCCGCCGCGCTGGCCATCGGCCCCAAGCAGGAGCGCGAGGCGAAGATCGACGAGGTCAAGCTCTCGGTGCTCGAGTCCCTCGGCGCGCAGTTCGAGGGCCGCGAGAAGGAGCTCGGCGCCGCGTTCCGGTCGCTGAACAAGAAGCTCGTGCGCCAGCGCATCCTGCGCGACAAGGTCCGCATCGACGGCCGTGGGCTCACCGACATTCGGCCGCTGTCGGCCGAGGTCGAGGTCGTCCCGCGGGCGCACGGCTCGGCGCTGTTCGAGCGCGGCGAGACCCAGATCATGGGCGTCACCACGCTGAACATGCTGCGCATGGAGCAGCAGATCGACTCGCTGGGGCCGGAGACGCACAAGCGCTACCTGCACCACTACAACTTCCCGCCGTACTCGACCGGTGAGACCGGCCGGGTGGGCTCGCCGAAGCGCCGCGAGATCGGCCACGGCGCGCTGGCCGAGCGGGCCCTGCTGCCCGTGCTGCCCACGCGCGAGGAGTTCCCCTACGCGATCCGCCAGGTGTCCGAGGCGCTCGGCTCCAACGGCTCCACGTCGATGGGCTCGGTCTGCGCGTCCACGATGTCGCTGTTCAACGCCGGTGTGCCGCTGAAGGCGCCGGTCGCGGGCATCGCGATGGGCCTGGTGTCCGACTCGGTCGAGGGCGCGACCCAGTACGTCGCGCTCACCGACATCCTGGGCGCGGAGGACGCGTTCGGCGACATGGACTTCAAGGTCGCCGGCACGAGCGACTTCGTCACCGCGCTCCAGCTGGACACCAAGCTCGACGGCATCCCGTCCGAGGTCCTCGCGGCCGCGCTGAACCAGGCCAAGGACGCCCGCCTGACCATCCTGGAGGTCCTCCAGGAGGCCATCGACGGACCGGACGAGATGAGCACCTACGCGCCGCGGGTCACCGCGATCAAGGTGCCCGTCGACAAGATCGGCGAGGTCATCGGCCCGAAGGGCAAGATGATCAACTCGATCACGGAGAAGACCGGCGCGGACATCTCGATCGAGGACGACGGCACGATCTACGTCGGTGCCGCCGACGGCCCCTCCGCGGAGGAGGCGATCGGCATGATCAACGCCATCGCCAACCCGCAGCTGCCGAAGATCGGCGAGCGGTTCCTGGGCACGGTCGTCAAGACCGCCGCCTTCGGCGCCTTCGTCTCGCTGGTCCCCGGCAAGGACGGCCTGGTCCACATCTCGAAGCTCGGCAACGGGAAGCGGATCGGCAAGGTCGAGGACGTCGTCAAGGTCGGCGACAAGATCCGCGTCGAGGTCACCGACATCGACAACCGCGGCAAGATCAGCCTGGTCCCGGTGCCGGAGGAGGGCGCGGGCGACGCCGACGGCGCCCCGGCCGACGCGCCCGCGGAGGACACGGCCGAGCCGGCCGAGGTCTCCAGCTGACCAGCACGTCGCACCCGGACGCCCCCGGGGTGGCTCGCACCGAGCTGCCCGGGGGCGTTCGCGTGCTCACCGAGCAGGTGCCCGGCGTGCGGTCGGTCGCGCTCGGCGTCTGGATCGCCATCGGCTCCCGGGACGAGCGCCCGGACCAGGCCGGGGCCGCGCACTACCTCGAACACCTGCTGTTCAAGGGCACCGGGCGGCGCACCGCGCAGGGCATCGCCGAGGAGATGGACGCGGTCGGCGGCGAGCTCAACGCGTTCACCGCCAAGGAGCACACCTGCTACTACGCGCACGTCCTCGACGAGGACGTACCGTTGGCGCTCGACGTCCTCGCGGACGTCGTGACCAACGCCGAGCTGGCGCACACGGACGTCGAGCTGGAGCGCGGGGTGGTCCTCGAAGAGATCGCCATGCGCGACGACGACCCCGAGGACCTGCTCGGCGAGCTCTTCGACGAGACGATCTTCGGCACGCACCCGCTCGGCCGTCCCGTGATCGGCTCCGAGGAGTCGATCCGCGGGATGAGCCGCGAGACGCTGCACGACTTCTGGCGCGGCGAGTACACCACGCCGCGGATGGTCGTCGCGGCCGCCGGCAACCTCGACCACGGGCACGTCGCCGACCTTGCCGCGAAGGCGCTGGGCGACGGACCGGAGCTCGCCCCCGTCGCCCCGCGCCCGGCCGGCGGCGGACGCCTGCCCGCCCGCAAGGCCCTCGCCCTGCGCACGGACGACTCCGAGCAGGCGCACCTGCTGCTGGGCGTGCCCGGGCTGGACCGGCACGACCGGCGCCGCCCGGTCCTCGCGGTGCTCAACGCCGCGCTCGGCGGCGGGCTGTCGTCGCGGCTGTTCCAGCAGGTCCGCGAGCAGCGCGGGCTGGCCTACCAGGTGTACTCCGCGCAGGCCTGCTACGCCGACGCCGGCACCTTCTCGGTCTACGCCGGGTGCGCGCCGGAGCGGCTGGGCGAGGTCGTCGCGGTGGTGCGGGACGTGCTCGCCGGCGTCGCCGCCGACGGGCTCACCGAGTCCGAGGTGGTACGGGCGAAGGGGTCGCTGCGCGGCGGCACGGTGCTGGGGCTGGAGGACACGGCGTCGCGGATGAACCGCCTCGGCCGCTCCGAGCTCGACCACGGGCGGCAGCGCAGCGTCACGGACAGCCTCGCGCGGATCGACGCCGTCACCCCGGCGCAGGTCGCCGACCTCGCCGCCGAGCTGCTCACGCAGGACCTCACCGCGGCCGTCGTCGGCCCGTACCGCTCGGTCGACGACCTCCCCGCCGCCCTCCACGACCTCGCCTAGCCAGGCCGACGCCCGCGAGTCACGTCGCACGCTTCGGCGAGTCGCGCCGTGGCCCCCGCGAGTCGGGAGTTCCGGCACCGCGAGTCGGGAGTTCCGGCACCGCGAGTCGGGAGTTCCGGCACCGCGAGTCGGGAGTTCCGGCACCGCGAGTCGGCAGTTTGAGGCGACCGAACCCCACGCCCGTCATCGGGAACGTGCGACTCGGCGAACCGGGAAGTGCCGACTCGCGGGGTGATCTCGGTAGGGTCGACGGCGTGGTGACGGCGCTGGTCGCGGGCCTGCTGATCCTGGTCGGCCTGGTGGGGGTCGTCGTCCAGGTGCTGCCCGGGCTGATCGTGATCCTGGCGGGCGTGGCCGTGTGGGCCGTCCCGCGCGGCGACGCCCTCGGCTGGTGGGTCCTCGGCATCGCGGGCGGGCTGCTGGTCGTCGGGTCGCTGGCGAAGTTCCTGGTTCCCGGCAGGCGGCTGCGCGACGCCGGCGTGCCCGGCCGCAGCCTGCTCGCGGGCGGCGTGCTCGGGATCGTCGGCTTCTTCGTGATCCCGGTCGTCGGGCTGTTCCTCGGCTTCGTGCTTGGCGTCTACCTCGCCGAACTGGCCCGGCTGCGCAGCTCGGCGAAGGCGTGGCCGTCGACGAGGCACGCGCTCTCGGCCGTCGGCTGGAGCATCCTCATCGAGCTCGCCGCGGGCCTGCTCATGGTCGCGGCCTGGATCACCGGTCTGGTCCTGGCCTGAGGGTCGCGGCTCGCTGTCCCGGCTACCGGAAGTGCGCCGCCGGCGTGTGCCCGAAGTGCCGGCGGAAGGCGTCGACGTACCCGTTGAGCGACGCGTGGCCCACCCGCCGTGCCACCCCGGCCACCGGCAGCCCGTCGGCCAGCAGGGCGAGGGAGGCGCGCAGCCGGACCCCGCGTGCGCCAGTCCGCGAACGTCATCCCGGTGCCCACGGCGAAGGCCCGCCGCAGTGTGCTCAATCGTGCGGCAGGTGCGCGGGGAGGGAGAGCGCCCGCGTCGGCTGCCGGACGTGCTCGACCACTCGTCCCGCAGCTCGACACCGGACTGGCCGGCAACCCGGACACCGGACCCGCCGCCTAGAGTGCACGCTCGTGAGTGCGATCCGGGTGGCGGTGCTGGGGGCGAAGGGGCGCATGGGCTCGGAGGCGTGCGCGGCGGTGCGCGGCGCCGACGACCTGGAGCTCGTGGCGGAGGTCGGCTCGGCCGATCCGATCTCCGCGGCGGACGACGCAGAGGTCGTGGTCGACCTGACCCGGCCGGACGTCGTCATGGACAACCTGGAGCACGTCCTCGACCGCGGGCAGCACGCCGTGGTCGGGGTGTCCGGGTTCGACGCCGAGCGGCTCGACACGGTCCGCGGCTGGCTCGCGGACAAGCCCGGCCAGGGCGTGCTGATCGCGCCGAACTTCGGCGTCGGCGCCGTGCTGGCCATGCACTTCGCCGGGCAGGCCGCGCGCTTCTTCGAGTCGGCCGAGATCGTGGAGCTGCACCACGAGAAGAAGGTCGACGCCCCCTCCGGCACGGCCGCCCGCACGGCCTCGCTGGTCGCCGAGGCGCGCTCGGCCGCCGGGCTCGGCCCGGTGCCCGACGCCACCACGAGCGACCCCCTCGGCGCGCGCGGCGCCGCCGTCGACGGGATCCACGTGCACGCCGTGCGGATGCCCGGGATGGTCGCCCACCAGGAGGTCATCCTCGGCGGCTCGGGCGAGGTCCTGACGATCCGGCACGACTCGATGAACCGGGCGTCGTTCATGCCTGGCGTGCTGATGGCGATCCGCGCCGTGCCCGAGCGGCCCGGCCTGACCTTCGGCCTGGAGCCCCTGCTCGGGCTGTCGTAGCCGCGCACGCCGTCAGGTCAGCTCGAGGTCCAACGGGCCGGTGTGCCGGACCTCCCGCACGGTGCCCTCGCCGGTGTCGAGGGCCCGCACCGCGCCGTCGGCCGCCCAGCCGGCGCGGGCGTAGAAGGCCCGGGAGGCGGTGTCGGCCTCGGGCACCCAGGCCCGGCCCTCCTCCGAGCCGGCGCGGCGCAGGGCGGCCCCGGCCACGGCGAGCAGCCGGCCGCCGTGCCCGCGCCGGCCCCACCGGGGCTCGACGAGCAGCGCACTGACCTCCGCGATGGCCAGCCCGTCCTGCCCGGCGTAGTGCGCCGCGGCGCAGAAGCCGACGGTCCAGTCGCCCTCGAGCGCCACGAACACGTGGAACGGGTCCCCGGCGGCGACCGCATCCCGCCAGGCGCGCCGGGCGTCGTCGCCGGTCAGCCGGTCCAGGGCGGCCCGGGGGAGGATCCCCGCGTAGGCCACCCGCCAGGTCTCGGCCTGGATGCGGACGATCTCGTCGACGTCCGCGTCGACGGCGGGGCGGACCGAGGCGAGGGCCATGCGGACATTCGTACCCGGTGCCGGGGTGACGCCCGACACCGGCCGAGGGGTTGGCCCGCCGCTGTCCGCATGGCAGCGTGCAACGATGTGAACGATCGTCCGTCCGGCGCCCGGACGGCCTGGGTGGCGCTCTCGCTGGTCTACCTGCTCTGGGGCTCGATCTACCTGCTCAACCGGCTGCTGATCACGCACGTGCCGCCGCTGCTGGCCGGGGGCTTCCGGTTCCTGTCGGCCGGGGTCGCGCTCGGGCTGCTGGTCCTGCTCGTCTCCGGGCCGCGCGGGCTGCGGATGAGCCGGCCGCAGCTGCTCACGACGATGCTCTCCGGGCTCCTGCTGCCCGCGTGGGGCAACGGCCTGGTCGCCGTGGCGCAGACGCAGATCCCGTCGGGCCTCGCGGCGCTGTTGCTGGCCGTCGTGCCGCTCTACATCGCGGTCCTGCGCACGCTCTTCGGCGACCGGCCGAGCCCGGCGACGCTGGTCGGGGTGCTGGTCGGGCTCGTCGGGCTCGGAGTGCTGGTGCTCGCCGGACCGGGATCCGGCGGCACGGCCGGGAGCGCGTGGTGGGGGCCGTGGCTGGTCGTCCTGGCCGGGCTGGGCTGGGCCTCGGGCACCTACGCGACCACGAGGCTGCCGGTTCCGCCGAGTCCGTTCGCGCTGGCCACGGTGCAGATGGTGACCGGCGGCCTGATCATGATCGGGGTCGGGACGGCGGCGGGCGGGCGGGTCGACCTCGCCGCACTCCCCGCGGCGACCTGGTGGATCTGGGTGGCCGCCGCGCTGGCCACCCTCGGTGGGTTCAGCGCGTACGCGATCGCGCTGCGCGGCCTCCCCGTGTCCACCGTCGCGACCTACGCCTACGTGAACCCGGTGATCGCGGTCCTGCTGGGCGTCCTGCTGGTCGACGAGCGGTTCACCCTGCTGCAGGGCCTGGGCGGGCTGATCGTGCTGGTCGCGGTCGTGCTGGTGGTGCGGGCGGAGCGCCGGCCGGCCGGCGCGGCGCACGAGTTCGCCGCCGAACCCGTCCCGGATCCGCCACCCGCGCGCTGACCGTCCGGAAACTGTCGGGGCGGCCTGGCAGCATGCGTCCCGTGAGGACGATCTCGGCCGATGTCGCGCGCCGGACCGCGCTCGCGGCGCAGGGCTTCGCCGACCCCCGCCCGTCGGGCCCGGTGACCCGGCGGCACCTGCAGCGTGTCCTCGGCCGGGTCCAGCTGCTGCAGCTCGACTCGGTCAACGTCGCCGTGCGGGCGCACTACATGCCCGTCTTCAGCCGGCTCGGCGCCTACCCCCGCGACCTGCTCGACGCGGCGGCCTGGCACCACACCGCAGGTCGCCCGCGGCTGATGGTCGAGTACTGGGCGCACGAGGCGAGCCTGCTGCCCGTCGAGGACTGGCCGCTGCTGCTGTCCGGGGCGAAGCGGCCGGGGTGGTGGCGGCACTACGCGCAGCTCGCCGACCGCGAACCCGCCCTGGTCGACGACGTGCTGGCCGCGGTCAAGGAACTCGGCCCGGTCGGCGCCGGGGCGCTGGAGACGGCCCTGGGCGGGGCGGCGGGGAAGCCGCGCCCGCCAGGGGTGTCGTGGTGGGAGCGGTCGGACGTGAAGCGGATCTGTGAGTACCTCTTCGGCCTCGGCGCGCTCACCACCGGCACCCGGGTCAACTTCCGGCGGCTCTACGACCTGCCGGAGCGGGTGCTGCCGCCCGCGGTGCTCGCCGCCCACCCGATGGACCACGGCGAGGCGGCGCGAGGGCTCGTGCGGCGGGCGGCCCGGGCGCTGGGGATCGCCACCGAGCCGGACCTGCGGGACTACTACCGCCTCGGACCCGCGGAGAGCAGACGGGCCGTCGCGGAGCTGGTCGAGGCGGGGGAGCTGGAGCCGGTCGCGGTGCGCGGCTGGCGGTCCCCGGCGTACCGGGCGCCCGGCGCGGGCGTGCCGCGGCGGATCGAGGGGCGGGCGCTGCTGTGCCCCTTCGACCCGCTGATCTGGGAGCGCGAGCGCACCGAGCGGATCTTCGGCTTCCGGTACCGCATCGAGATCTACGTGCCCGAGCCGAAGCGCGAGTTCGGCTACTACGTCTTCCCGTTCCTGCTCGACGGCGAGCTGGTCGCCCGGGTGGACCTCAAGGCCGACCGGTCGGCCGGGTTGCTGCGGGTGCAGGGGGCGTTCGCGGAGGCGGGCGCCGAGGTGCCGCGGGTGGCGGCGGAGCTGGCCGCCGAGCTGCGGCACATGGCGGACTGGCTCGGGCTCGAGGGCGTGGCCGTGGGGGAGCGGGGCGATCTCGCGGGAGCGCTGGCGGGTGTGGCGGGGTGAGGGCGGCGGGGTGAGAGCCGGGGACAGCGGCGGGGGGAGAGCCGGGTCGGCAACGCCGGCGGCGCGCCCGGACCTGCCGGACGCGCCGTCGTCGTCCCTGTCCCGTCGCTCCCGCCCGCTCGTCGTTGTGGACCCCTCAGACCGCAGCGGCGGCAGCGCGGGTGATGCGGATGTTCCCGCTGCCGGTGCGGCCGGTCACCCGCAGCGGCGGCGCGTCGGCCGGGGCGACCCGGCCGACCTCGAGGTCACTGCGCGCGTGGCCCGAGCCCGAGGTGAGATCGAGCTCGGCGGCGACCCCGGAGTGCACCCCGACGCGGATCGAGCCGGAGCCGGTCGTGAGGTCGAAGCGGCCGGCGAAGGCGTCGGCCACCTCGACGTCGCCGGAGCCGGTCTTCAGCGTGAGGTCGGCGTGGACCTCGCCGAGGGAGACGTCGCCGGAGCCCGCCTTCACCGTCGTCGGGCCGGAGAGGGCGGCGGCCGCGATCCCGCCGGAGCCGGTGCGCAGCTTGGCCTCCGCGCCCACGATCCCGAGCTCGACCCGGCCGGACCCGGTGGTGACCTCGAGGGCGCCGGTGACCTCGTCGAGCCGGGCGTCGCCGGAGCCGGTCCGCACGGCGGCCCAGCCGGAGCGCCCGGTGACCGTGACGTCGCCGGCCCCGGTGCGCACGGCGAGCCGCGAGCCCGCCGGTGCCCACACCGTCACCGCCAGCGGCACCACCCGCAGCGGCAGGTCCTGGGTGGAGCGCACCACGAGCCGCCGTGCGCCCTCGGACCAGGTGATCTCGGCGGCGCGGACCGCGGCGGCGCCGGGGTCACGGGCGACGTCGCCGGTCGCGGAGCCCAGCCAGTTGAGCAGCCCGGTGATGCCCTGCTCCCACGGGCTGTCGGCGTCGGGCTCGTGGCGCACCTCGACCCGGACCTCGGTGGCGGCGTCGTTCAGCTCGACCCGCACCCGCCCGACGTCGATCGCGACCTCGAGCTCGGCGGGCTCGTCGCAGGTCCAGGCCTGCTGGCGGACCAGGTCCTCGTTCGGTTCGGTCATCGCGCTCACCCCTGTACCCATCCGCGGAGGCGGCCGTCGCCGCCGTCGTCGTCCCGGTCGCCCCGGCCGCCCGGGCCCTCGGGGCGCGGCCAGCCCCGGCCCCGCTGCTCCCACCGCCGCTGCCTGCCGGCGAGGGCGCCCTGCACGGCCTGGGAGACCCAGGAGTTGAGCGAGACGCCCTGCTGGGCCGCGGCCTGCTCGGCCTGCGCCTTGATCTGCTCGACGAGCCGGAGCGTGATCCGGCTGATGTCCCCGGCATCGCCCGGGCCGGGCGGGGTGAAGCGCGGCGGCTCCTGCTCGTGCTCGTGCTCGTGCTCGTGCTCGGCACCGGAGACGGCGACGCGGACGTCGCGCCCGTCGAGGCGCACCTCGACGGTGCGGTCGCCGAGCGCCTCGGTCACCTCGGCGGCCAGGTCGGAGAGCGCGTTCATGACGGCCAGCCGGGCCGCGGGTTCGATCGCCGCGCCGAGGAGCGCGGCCGTGCGCTGGGTCTGCTCGTCGCCCGCGGCGGCGGCGGACAGGAGGTCCTCCCGCAGCTGTGCGACGTACTGGCCGATGTCCATGACGCCACTATGGCGTCACTCATGACATCATGCAACCGCCGTCGCGGCGTCACGCTGACGCCGAGCCGGTTCTGTCGGCCCCTCCGGTTACGCTGCCGACCATGCCGCAGACGGTCCCGCCGAAGGTTCAGCTCGTCGCCAAGACCGAGTTCCTCCCGCCGGCCGACGTGCCGTGGGAGACGGATGCGGACGGCGGGCAGGCCCTCGCCGAGTTCGCGGGCCGGGCCTGTTACCAGTCCTGGAACAAGCCCAACCCGCGCACGGCCACCAACGCGGGCTACCTGCGGCACATCCTCGAGGTCGGGCACCTGTCCGTGCTCGAGCACGGCACGGTCAGCTTCTACCTGACCGGCATCTCGCGCAGCCTCACCCACGAGCTGATCCGGCACCGGCACTTCTCGTACTCGCAGCTGTCGCAGCGCTACGTCCCGGAGCGCGACGCGGCGATGGTCGAACCGGACGTGATCGCCGACGACCCCGAGCTCCACCAGATGTTCCTCGACGCCGCCGAGGCGTCGGTGAAGGCCTACGAGCAGCTGCTGGAGGGTCTGGAGAAGCGGTTCGCCGACGTCCCGAACGCCACGCTGCGCCGCAAGCAGGCCCGGCAGGCGGCGCGGGCGATCCTGCCCAACGCCACCGAGACCCGGATCGTCGTCACCGGCAACTACCGCGCCTGGCGGCACTTCATCGGCATGCGCGCCACCGAGCACGCGGACGTGGAGATCCGGGCGCTCGCGATCGAGTGCCTGCGGCAGCTGCAGGCCGAGGTGCCCAACGTCTTCAACGACTTCGAGGTCCAGAAGCTCGAGGACGGCACGGAGATCGCCAGCAGCCCGTTCGTCACGGAGGGCTGATCGTCACGGAGGGCCGCCGGAGCGCCGCCCGGCCCTCGTCGTCGCGGCGCTGTCCCGAAGTGCACCGACATCGGCCCGACGCCGGGCGCGACCGGTTTCCCGGCGATAGCGTGGCGCCCGTGAGCCTTGCGACCGACGAGCGTGCCGCCCTGTCCGACACCCTGGAGAAGCTGGGGCCCGACCGCCCGACGCTCTGCGAGGGCTGGACCACCCGGGACCTGCTCGCGCACCTGCTCGTCCGGGAGCGGCAGCCGTGGGCGGCACCCGGGATCCTGGTTCCCGCGCTGCACCCGCTCACGCAGAAGGGCATGGCGGGGTACGCCGACAGCCCGTGGGAGTCGATGATCGGCGAGCTCCGCGAGGGCGCGCCGCCGTGGTCGCCGTACCGGATCGGCAAGGTCGACGAGATGGCCAACGGCGCCGAGTTCTTCGTGCACCACGAGGACGCCCGCCGTGGCGAGCCCGGCTGGGAGCCTCGCGCGTCGGACCCCGCGCGCGACGAGCAGCTGTGGATGCTCGCCACGCGGATGGGCCGACTCCTGCTGCGCCGCGTCCCGGTCGGCGTCGTGTTCCGCCGGCCGGAGGGCGCCGCGTACGTCGTCAAGACCGGCCCTGGCCTGGTCACCCTGGTCGGCGACCCCGGCGAGATCGTCCTGCACCTCTTCGGCCGCGACGCCTCCCGGGTCGAGGTGGAGGGGACCGTCACCGACGTCGAGGCGTACGAGGGCGTGGGCCGCGGGCTGTAGGACGGTACCGTCACCCTCATGAGCCCCTCCTCCGCGCAGGCCCTGCCCCCGGGTCGCCCGTTCGGCCAGGTGCTGACGGCGATGGTCACACCCTTCGACGCGGAGGGGGAGCTGGACCTGGCGAAGGCGGAGGAACTGGCCACCCACCTCGTCGACCTGGGCAACGACGGGCTGGTCGTCAACGGCACCACCGGCGAGGGGCCCACGACGTCGGACAAGGAGAAGTCCGAGCTGGTCCGGGCCGTGGTGAGCGCGGTGGGCGAGCGGGCGACGGTCATCGCCGGCGCCGGCACCTACGACACCGCGCACAGCATCCGCCTGGCCCGTGAGGCGGAGAAGGCGGGCGCGCACGGCCTGCTCGTCGTCACCCCGTACTACTCGAGGCCCCCGCAGAACGGCCTGGTCCTGCACTTCACCGCGGTGGCCGACGCCACCGACCTGCCGGTGATGCTCTACGACATCCCGCCGCGCTCCGTCGTCCCGATCGAGCTGGAGACGCTGCAGCGGCTCGCCCAGCACCCGCGGATCCTCGGGGTCAAGGATGCGCGCAACGACCTGCGCGTCGGCACCGAGGTGCTCGCCACCACGACGCTCGCCTACTACTCCGGCGACGACCCGGTCAACCTGCCCTGGCTGTCGGTCGGGGCCGTCGGGTTCGTCTCGGTGATCGGGCACGTCGTGGCGGACCGGCTGCGCGTCATGCTGGAGGCCTTCGAGGCCGGCGAGCACGACCGCGCCCGCAACCTGCACTACGCCATGATCCCGCTGCTGCGCGGCATGGGCCGGGTCGGCGGCGCGGTCTTCTCCAAGGTCGCGCTGCGCCTGCGGGGGATCGACGTCGGCGAGCCGCGGCTGCCCCTGCCGCCCGCGACCGACGAGCAGGTCGCGCTGATCGCGGCGGACCTGATGGCCGGCGGCGTCGCGCTCGACCCCGACCGCGTGCCGCACGGCCGCCCCGCCCACCCCGGACACGGAGCGTTGGGCACCCGAACGGACACCGACCTGGGGGCCGAGGTCGCCTACCGCTGACCCGGCCCCTCCGACCAGCGCCGATGTTCGCTCCGCAAGCTCCGCTCAGCGCCGGAGTCCGTCGCGCGGGCTCCGCTCAGCAAGAAGAGGCACATACCACGTGAGTCGTCCCTCCTCCCGCAACGACCGCCGCCGCCGATCGGGACGCCGGGAGCGCGGTCCCGAGCGTCCGCCGCGTCCGGCGGAGACCACCAACCCGACCGAGCTCCCCGCGGGACCGCCGCCCCCCCTGCCCGAGGGCGGCCTGCGCGTCTACGCCCTCGGCGGCATCGGCGAGATCGGCCGGAACATGACGGTCTTCGAGTACGGGGACCGGCTGATGGTCGTCGACTGCGGAGTGCTGTTCCCGTCCGAGGACTCGCCCGGCGTCGACCTGATCCTCCCGGACTTCCGGGCGATCGAGCACCGGCTCGACGACATCGACGTCCTCGTGCTCACCCACGGCCACGAGGACCACATCGGCGCCGTGCCGTTCCTGCTGCGGCAGAAGCCGGACCTGCTGGTCGTCGGATCGCGGTTCACGCTCGCCCTGGTCGCGGCCAAGTGCAAGGAGCACCACCTCACCCCGCACCTGCTTGAGGTGAAGGAGGGCGACCGGGTCCACCACGGGCCGTGGGACTGCGAGTACTTCGCGGTCAACCACTCGATCCCCGACGCGCTGGCCGTCGCCATCCGCACGCCCGCGGGCCTGGTCCTGCACACCGGCGACATCAAGCTCGACCAGCTCCCGCTCGACGACCGGCTCACCGACCTCGCCGGCTTCTCGCGGCTGGGCGACGAGGGCGTCGACCTGTTCGTGGTCGACTCGACCAACGCCGACGTCCCGGGCTTCGTCACGCCCGAGCGCGAGATCGGCCCGGTGATCTCCGACGTCTTCGCCAAGGCCCCGTCGCGGATCATCGTCGCCTGCTTCGCCAGCCACGTGCACCGCGTCCAGCAGGTGCTCGACGCCGCCGTCGAGCACGGCCGCAAGGTCTGCTTCGCCGGCCGCTCCATGGTCCGCAACATGGGCCTGGCGGGCGAGCTGGAGCTGCTCAACGTGCCGGAGGGGCTGCTCGTCGACCTCGACGAGGCCATGCGGCTGCCCGACGAACAGCTGGTCCTGATCTCCACCGGGTCGCAGGGCGAGCCGCTCTCGGCCCTGTCCCGGATGGCCCGCGGCGACCACCGCAGCGTCGTGATCCGCCCGGACGACACCGTGATCCTGGCCAGCTCGCTGATCCCGGGCAACGAGACCGCCGTCTTCGCGGTGATCAACGGGCTGACCCGGCTCGGCGCCAAGGTCGTGCACCAGGGCAACGCGAAGGTGCACGTGTCCGGGCACTCGCCGGCCGGTGAGCTGCTGTTCCTCTACAACGCGGTGCGCCCGTCGAACGTCCTGCCGGCGCACGGGGAGTGGCGGCACCTGCGGGCGAACAAGGCGCTCGCGGTGGCGACCGGCGTGCCCGAGGACAACGTGGTCATCGCCGAGGACGGTGTCGTGGTCGACCTCGTCGACGGCAAGGCCGCGATCACCGGGCGGGTCGAGGTCGGCCGGGTCTACGTCGACGGGAACCTCGTCGGCGACGTCGGCGAGGGCGTCCTCTCCGACCGGCTGGTGCTCGGCGAGGGCGGCTTCATCTCGATCACCGTCGCGATCGACGCGAACACCGGCCGGGCCGTCTCGCGCCCGACGCTCTCGGGCCGCGGGTTCTCCGACGACCCGAAGGCGCTCGACGCCGTGCTCCCGATGGTGGAGGACGAGCTGTCCCGCACCGAGAACGAGGGGATCACCGACACGCACCGGGTCGCCCAGGCCGTCCGCCGCGTGGTCGGGAAGTGGGTGGGGGAGACCTACCGCCGCCGCCCGATGATCGTGCCGACGGTCATCGCGGTCTAGCCGTCCGGGGTCGGGGACGCGACGCGTCCACCGCCCCCCGACCTCTGCCGCGGACGGCGAGCGGGGGCCGGCCCGCGGTCCGCGGTACCCCTTTCCGGAAACGCCCGGTGGTGGCGTCCGCAGGGGACGGACGCGCGGGTCGCCACCCGCGGCGCGGAGCGGTTCGTCGCCCGGGACGGCCAGATCTCCGAGATCCGGTCGTCCTACCGGCGGCGTCCGGAGACCGCCGAGCTGGACGGCTTCCCGTACGAGGACCGCGGCTGCTCGATCGCAGGCGTGGAGCGGAGCACATCCCACGGGCGTGATCGGGGTGCGTCGGTCACCGGTTTCGCCCGTCTCCGCGGTTACCGTGGGCGACATGGCAGGACGAGGGACGGCCGGGCGGGCCGCGGAGGGGGGCGGCCTGCGGGCCGCGGCCGGATCGGGTCGGAGCTCGCGGTCGTCCTCGTCGTCGCGCTCGCGGTCGTCCACGTCCCGGTCGCGGGGCTCGTCCTCGCGGTCGCGCACGCCCGCGAAGCGGCCGCCCGCGCGCCGTCAACCGGACCTGATCGACAAGGGGATCGACGCCGTCGGCCGCGGCGTCGTCCGGATGACGAAGTCGGCCGGGCGCGCCGCCGGCCGCACCCGCGAGATCGACCCCGCGCACCGCCGGGACGGGCTCGGCGTGCTGTTCATCGTGCTCGCGGTGATCTCCGCCGCGGGCATCTGGTGGGAGGCCGGCGGCCCGGTCGGCCGCGGGTTCTCGGCGGGCGTCGGGGCCGTGTTCGGCATCGCCGGCGCGCTGCTGCCGGTGATCCTGCTGGCCGTCGGCGTCGTGCTGATGACCACGCCCGCGCACCCCGAGGCCCGGCCCCGGATCGCGGTCGGGACGCTGTTGCTCGCGCTCGGCGTGCTCGGCCTGGTGCACCTGTTCTCCGGCTCGCCCGACGAGCCGGCGCGGTGGGCCTCCGGCGGCGGCGCGATCG
Organism: Pseudonocardia kujensis; assembly: GCF_021283305.1. Taxonomy (GTDB): domain Bacteria; phylum Actinomycetota; class Actinomycetes; order Mycobacteriales; family Pseudonocardiaceae; genus Pseudonocardia; species Pseudonocardia kujensis. The sequence continues at coordinate 32,988 of NZ_JAJSOK010000048.1, read as the reverse complement.
GCTACGTCGCGGCGACGCCCCTGGCCAGCGGGCTCACCGCCTGGGTCGCGGTGCCGATCCTGCTGCTCGTCAGCTTCTACGCGTTCCTCGTGCTCACGGCCACGCCGGTGCGCGAGGTGCCCAACCGCGTGCGCCGGCTGCTCGGCCAGCCCGAGGTCCACCCCGAGGGGGAGGAGGGCGAGGAGGTCCTCGCCGAGGAGGAGCCCGCCGCGGAGGCCCCGCCGGCACGCCGCCGCCCGGCCCGGCGCCGGCAGGCGTCGAGCGCCGAGGCCTTCAAGGACGAGGCTGCGGCCGACACCCCTGCGGAGCCCCCCGCGGAACCGGAGGAGGAGTACGTCCCGGTCCCGCCGAAGGCGCGCCCGAAGCGGCCGGACCCCGCGTCGGTCAAGGCCACCCCGCCCGCGGAGCCCGCGCCCGCCGAGGGCGAGCAGATGTCCATGGCCATCCGCGAGCCGGTCGGCGAGGGCGACTACCAGCTGCCGCCCGTGGACGTGCTGGAGACCGGCCCGGCGCCGAAGATGCGCTCCGCGGCCAACGACGCGATGATCGAGTCGATCAGCGGCGTGCTCGACCAGTTCAACGTGGACGCGCAGGTCACCGGCTTCACCCGCGGCCCGACGGTCACCCGCTACGAGATCGAGCTGGGCCAGGCCGTGAAGGTCGAGAAGATCACCCAGCTGTCGAAGAACATCGCCTACGCGGTGGCCACCGACAACGTCCGCATCCTCGCCCCGATCCCGGGCAAGTCCGCCGTGGGCATCGAGGTGCCCAACTCCGACCGCGAGATGGTCCGGCTGGGCGACGTGCTGCGCTCGGGCACGGCCCGCAACGAGCAGCACCCCATGGTCATCGGCCTGGGCAAGGACATCGAGGGCCACTTCCTCTGCGCGAACCTGGCGAAGATGCCGCACCTGCTGGTCGCGGGCTCCACCGGTTCCGGCAAGTCCAGCTTCGTCAACTCGATGCTGGTCTCCCTGCTCTCCCGGGCCACGCCCGAGGAGGTCCGGATGATCCTCGTCGACCCGAAGATGGTCGAGCTCACGCCGTACGAGGGCATCCCGCACCTGATCACGCCCATCATCACCCAGCCGAAGAAGGCCGCCTCGGCGTTGGCCTGGCTGGTGGAGGAGATGGAGCAGCGCTACCAGGACATGCAGGTCAACCGGGTCCGGCACATCGACGACTTCAACCGCAAGGTGCGCTCCGGGGAGATCACCGCGCCGCCGGGCAGCGAGCGGGAGTACCGGCCGTACCCGTACATCCTGTGCATCGTCGACGAGCTCGCCGACCTGATGATGACGGCCCCGCGGGACGTCGAGGACGCGATCGTCCGCATCACGCAGAAGGCCCGCGCGGCCGGTATCCACCTGGTCCTGGCCACACAGCGGCCCTCGGTCGACGTCGTCACGGGCCTGATCAAGACGAACGTGCCCTCGCGGCTGGCGTTCGCCACGTCGTCGCTCACCGACTCCCGGGTCATCCTCGACCAGCCGGGCGCCGAGAAGCTGATCGGCATGGGCGACGGGCTCTACCTGCCCATGGGCGCGAGCAAGCCGATCCGCATGCAGGGCGCGTACATCTCGGACGAGGAGATCGCCGAGGTCGTCGGGTTCACCAAGGAGCAGGCCGAGCCGACCTACACCGAGGGTGTCACCGCGGCCAAGCAGGGCGAGGCCAAGGAGATCGACCCCGACATCGGCGACGACCTCGAGGTGCTCATCCAGGCCGCCGAGCTGATCGTGACCTCGCAGTTCGGCTCGACGTCGATGCTGCAGCGGAAGCTGCGCGTCGGCTTCGCCAAGGCGGGCCGGCTGATGGACCTGCTCGAGACCCGCGGGATCGTGGGGCCGTCCGAGGGCTCGAAGGCGCGCGACGTCCTCATCAAGCCCGAGGAGCTCGAGAACGTGATCTGGCTGCTGCGCGGCGGGGGCGGCGAGGCCCCTTCCGAAGACGCTGATTGAACGCTCTACCAGCGACGACGCACCCAGCAGGGGTCGTTCGGCTCGGCTGAGCTGCCGTTCGGCGTGCAGTCGTGTGGGGGCGTTCACAAGACGTCCGTCGGCGTCACCGGTTCGTGACCTTTTCTGCCAGAGTGTTCGACGGCCCGTGCCCGGGCCGCTCACTCGTCGGAAGGTCATGGAGTGTTCTGGAGCAAGCGAGGAAAGGGCGCGCGGCGGTCGGACACCGGTCGCAACGCGCTCGTGCCGATCCCGCTCACGGGCGGCCTGCTGAGCGGGCAGGTCCAGGACGGTGAGGGGCGCCCCCTGGCCGGGGCGCAGGTCTCGGTCCTCGACCGCGCCAGCACCCGGATCGTCAACGCCGACACCGACCCCTTCGGCTACTTCACCGCCGCGCTCGTCCCGGGGGAGTACCGGGTGCGCGCCGAGGCCGGCGGCTACCGGGGCAACGGCACCACGGTCGAGGTCGAGTGGGGCAAGCACGCCGAGGTCGGCGCGCTGACGCTCGCGCCGGACCAGTCGCTCACCCCGCCGCCGCCCGGTGTCTACGACATCGACGCGGACCACTCCTCCATCCGGTTCATCGCCCGGCACATCGGGATGTCGCGGGTCTACGGCCGGTTCAACCGTTTCCGCGGGCAGATCCGCATCGCCGAGCCCTTCGAGGACTCCGCGGTCGACATCGTGATCGACGCCGTCAGCGTCGACACCAACGTCGAGGCCCGGGACACGCACCTGCGCTCGCCGGACTTCCTCGACGTCGAGCGCTTCCCGCAGCTGCGCTTCTCCAGCACCCGCTTCCGCCGCGGCCCCGGCAACCGCTGGTTCGTCGACGGGGACCTCACGCTGCACGGCCTGACCAGCGACGTGCAGCTCGACGTCACCTTCCTCGGGATGGAGGAGTGGAACGGCCGGCGCGCCGGCGCCGTCGCCAGCGCGGAGCTCCACCGCGAGCACTTCACGCTGAACTGGCAGCAGATGGTCAACCGGGGCGTGCCGGTCGTCGGCTCGACGATCGAGATCAACCTCGACGTGCAGGCGGTGCTGCAGGGGTAGCGGCGCCGACCGGGCCGGTCGGGCCGACGGCGCCGCGGAAGGCGTGCTGGCGCCAGGCCTCGTACACCGCGACGGCCGCGGCGTTGGCGAGGTTCAGGGACCGCGAGCCGGGGACCATCGGCAGCCGGACCCGGGCGCTCACCTGCGGCGCGTGGGCGACGGCCGCGGGCAGCCCGGTCGACTCCGAGCCGAACAGCAGGACGTCGCCCGGCTCGTAGGCGACGTCGGTGTAGTCGCGGTCCGCGCCCGTCGTGAACGCGTACACGCGGGCGGGCGCCACCGCGGCCCACAGTTCGTCGATCGTGCGGTGCACCCGCAGCTCGGCGAGCTCGTGGTAGTCGAGGCCGGCCCGCCGGACGTTGCGCTCGTCGAGCGCGAAGCCCAGCGGCTCCACCAGGTGCAGCTCGGCGCCGGTGTTGGCCGCGAGCCGGATCGCGCTCCCGGTGTTGGGCGGGATCTCGGGGGTGTGGAAGGCGATCCGGAACACGCGCCCTTCGTAGCAGGCGGCCGGGAGGACCGGGGCCCCAGGATCCACGGGTTCCCGGGCGCGGAACGCGGTGCGCCGGTTCGCAGCGCCGTGCGGTGCGCCAGGTCGGTGGGTCGCGCAGGAGACGGTTCAGCCGTCGGGGCGCTCGGCCAGCCACTCGGTCGCGGTGAGCCCGGCGAGCTCGCGGAAGTCCCGCGCCAGATGCGCCTGGTCGGCGTAGCCGCAGACGGCGGCGGTGTGGGCGAGCGCCGGGCGCGTGGGGCCGCGGAGCAGGTCGCACGCCCGCTCGAAGCGGATCACGCGGGCCGCGGACTTGGGGGAGAGGCCGACCTCGTCCCGGAACCGCAGGGCGAGGTGGCGGCGGCTCCACCCGACCTCCCGGGCGAGCTGCTCGATCCGCAGCGTGCCGCCGGTCGCCGCCAGCCGGTGCCACGCCCGGGCCACCTCCGGGCGTGGGTCCGGGCGACGGGCGTCGGCGGCGAGCCGGGCGAGGGCGGCGTCGAGCAGGGCGAACCGGCCGGGCCAGGTCGGGACCTCGGCGAGGCGCTCGACGAGGACCTCGCCGCGCCGGCCGAGGAGGTCGCCGAGCCCGACGACGTCGCCGGTCAGCGCGCTCGCCGGGGTGCCGAGCAGGGTGCGCGCACCGAGCCAGGTCAGCCGCAGCTGCAGGCCCGTCTGCGCCGGGCCGGTGCCGATCACGGCGGGGCGATCGTGCAGCCCGCCGACCATCACCCGGTAGGAGCCCGGCGACCGGTCGGGATCGGGCGTGCGCAGGACGTCGACCTCGCCGTCGAGACACAGCAACAAGGTCAGGTGCCCGCCGGGCACGCCCATGTGCGTGCCGGGCGCGGTCGCGGGCGTGCGGTAACCGCTGTAGAGGTCGACCAACGGGCGCAGCGCCGGAGCCGGCCGCGCCCACACCAGCTCCGAGCCGCTCTCGGGGCGGGTCGGGTCGGTCATCGTCCGAGGGTATCGCCGCAGCTCAGGGACCCGCATCTCCGCGAGTCGCGCGGTGGGCTCCGGCGAGTCGGAGCTGCCGGCGGCTCAGCCCAGCTCGGCGGCGCGGTGGGCACCGTGCTGTCGCAGCCAGACGACGACCTCGCGGGCCCCGGCGCGCTCGGCCGCGTCGAGCGGGGTGAGCCCTTCCCACAGCGGGAGGACGTCCACGTCGGCGCCCCGGGCCAGCAGGTACTCCGCCGCGTCGAGGCTCCCGCCGTGGCAGGCGTACCAGAACGCGACGTCGACGTCGTCCGGCCGGGGCGGGTGCTCTTCGTACTCGGCGACGAGCAGGTCGACCATGCCGAGCGCGGCGGCCTCGGCGGGGCGCGGTGTCGCACCGCGTTCGACCAGCCGGCGCGCGGCGGCGTGCTGACCGAACGCGACGGCGTCGGAGAGGGGTGTGCCGTCGGCGATCACCGCGCCGTCGGCGTCGATCGCGGCGCCGGCGTCGAGGAGGGCGTCGACGAGCGGGACGCCGTCGTTGCTCGCGGCCCAGTGCAGGGCGGTCTCGCGGTGCGCGCCGACGAACCGGGCGTCGACGTCCGCGCCCGCGGCCACGAGCATCCGCGCCATCTCGGGGCCCGCCGGCCGGTTGCCCGGCCGGTCGGCGACGACGTGGAGCAGCGTCCGCGCGCCGTCCGGCCGGGCGGTGGCCAGGGCGGGCTCCGCGGCGAGCAGTCTGGACAACCCGGCGACGTCGCCGGCCCGGATCGCTGCCACCGCCTGCTCCTCGGCCTCGGTCATACCGCCGATCCTGCCTCGGCGACGTCCGCGGAGGTGGCTCTCGGACGCCCGGAACTGCCGACTCGCGCGACCGGAACTCGCGACTCGCGCTACCGGAACTCGCGACTCGCGGAAGCCCACAGCGCGACGCGCGGGAGCCCGGGGCGCGGCGCGGGGGTCACAGGGTCAGCAGCATGCGGACGTTGCCGAGGGTGTTGGGCTTGACGTGGGCGAGGTCGAGGAACTCCGCGACCCCGGCGTCGTAGGAGCGCAGCATCGCGTTGAAGACCTCCTGCGACACCGGCGTCCCGTCGATCTCGGCGAAGCCGTGGCGACCGAAGAAGTGTCGCTCGAAGGTGAGCACGAACAGCCGCTTGAGCCCCAGCTCACGAGCCCCGTCGATCAGCGCGGAGACGAGCGCGTGGCCGGCCCCGCGGCCGAGCACCTTGGGGTGCACCGCGACCGTGCGGATCTCGCCGAGGTCCTCCCACAGCACGTGCAGCGCCCCGCACCCGACGACCTCGCCGTCGATCTCCGCGACCAGGAACTCCTGCACCGCCTCGTAGAGCGTGACGATCTCCTTGGCGAGCAGCACCTTGCCCGCGTAGTTGTCCACGAGGGACTTGATCGTCGTCACGTCGGCGGTGCGCGCCCGCCGGACGGCCACCGCTGCCATGGCGGTGGAGCGTAGATCATGCGAGCTGCCGTCTACCCTGTGACTCGTGAGTTCCCGTGACGCCGCGCCCCGCCGGGCCGCCCTGCTGACCCTGGGCTGCGCCCGCAACGAGGTCGACTCCGAGGAGCTCGCCGGCCGGCTGGCCGGCAGCGGCTGGGAGCTGGCCGAGGCCGACGAGGCGGACGTGATCGTCGTGAACACGTGCGGCTTCGTCGAGCAGGCCAAGAAGGACTCGATCGACACGTTGCTCTCGGCGTCGGACGTGGCGAAGGGCCGTGGCGCCAAGGTGGTCGCGGTCGGCTGCATGGCCGAGCGGTACGGCAAGGAGCTGGCCGACAGCCTCCCCGAGGCCGACGCGGTGCTCGGCTTCGACGCCTACCCGGACCTCGCCGAGCGCCTCGGCGACGTGGTCGCCGGGCACGCCCCGGCGCCGCACGTCCCGGTCGACCGCCGCACCCTGCTCCCGATCTCGCCGGTGCAGCGGCCGGAGGCGAGCACCGACGTGGCGATCCCGGGCCACGCCTGGGTCCCGGACATCGCGCGGCGCCGGCTCACCACCGGCCCGGTCGCGAACCTCAAGCTGGCGTCGGGCTGCGACCGGCGGTGCGCGTTCTGCGCGATCCCTTCCTTCCGTGGCTCGTTCGTCTCGCGCCACCCGGACGAGGTGCTGGCGGAGGCCGCATGGCTGGCCCGGGACGGGGTACGGGAGCTCGTGCTGGTCAGCGAGAACTCGACGTCGTACGGGAAGGACCTGCCGGGCGGCACCCGGGCTCTCGTGGACCTGCTGCCCCGGCTCGCGGCGATCCCCGGGATCGAGCGGGTGCGCGTCAGCTACCTGCAGCCCGCCGAGACCCGCCCCGACCTGCTGCAGGTCGTCGCGACCACCGCCGGCGTGGCGCCCTACTTCGACCTGTCCTTCCAGCACGCGTCGAACCCCGTCCTGCGCCGGATGCGCCGGTTCGGCTCCCGGACGGACTTCCTCGACCTCTGCGCGCGCATCCGGGCCCTCGCGCCCGAGGCGGGCATCCGCAGCAACGTGATCGTCGGGTTCCCCGGCGAGACCGAGGAGGACCTCGCCGAGCTGGAGGCCTTCCTGACGGGCGCCCGGCTCGACGCGGTGGGCGTGTTCGGCTACTCGGACGAGGAGGGCACCGAGGCCGCCGGCTACGAGGGCAAGCTCGACCCGGCGGAGGTCGCCGCGCGCGTCGAGCGGATCTCCGCGCTGGTCGACGAGCTGATGACCCAGCGGGCCGAGGAGCGGATCGGCACCGAGGTCGTCGTGCTGGTGGAGACGGCCGAGTCGGAGACCGAGGACGCCACGGGGCGCGCCGCGCACCAGGCCCCCGAGGTCGACGGCGAGTGCGTGTTCGTCTCCGGCGAGCTCGACGGCGAGCCCCTCGAGGTCGGCGCGTTCGTGCGGGCCGAGGTGGTCGACTCCGAGGGCGCGGACCTGGTCGTCGAGGCCCGCGAGGTCGTGGTCCCCGCCGCCGCCGGCCGCCTCGTGGCCGTGGGAACGGCGGGATGAGCGGCGGGGGAGCGCGATGAGCGCGGTCCCGGCCGAGGAACCGGTCGCCTCGCCGGAGAACGCGGTCCCGCTGCTCAACATCGCCAACGTCCTGACCGGCGTCCGGCTCCTGCTCGTCCCCTTCTTCCTGCTCGCCCTGCTGCACCTCGACGGCACGGACCTGGGCTGGCGGCTGGTCGCGGCCCTGGTGTTCGCCGTCGCCGCGATCACCGACCGGTTCGACGGCGAGATCGCACGCAAGCGGGGGCTGGTCACGTCGTTCGGCAAGATCGCCGACCCGATCGCCGACAAGGCGCTGATGGGCGCGGCCCTGATCGGGCTCTCGGTGCTGGGGCTGCTGCCCTGGTGGGTCACCGTGGTGATCATGGGCCGGGAGATCGGCGTGACGCTGCTGCGCTTCTGGGTGATCCGGCACGGGGTGATCCCGGCGAGCAAGGGCGGGAAGCTGAAGACGCTGGTCCAGACGTTCGCGATCGGGCTCTACGTGCTGCCCCTGACGCTCCTGCTGCCCGCGGCGGAGGGGGCGGTCGAGGTCGTGCGCTGGACGCTCATGGCGGTGGCGATCGTGCTCACCGTGGTCACGGGCCTGGACTACGTGGTGCGCGCGGTCCGGCTGCGCGCCGCGGCCCGGGCCGCGCTGCGCCGCGCCTGAGCTCGGCCGAGCGCGGCTGTTCGCCCACGGCGGACGTGTCGGGCGCCGCGCTGCGGCGACGCGGGCGGCCCCGACTCGGTACGGTGGGGGCACCCCGTCCCCCGGACGGGGTGGCTCGGGGTCCGACGAGGAGGGTGGGCGCATGGCTCTGCTGCTGCGTGAGGCGATCGGTGGCAGCCTTCGGCGTGCCCGCACCCTGCGGAAGCGCACCCTGCGTGACGTCTCCCGCGCCGCCCGGGTCAGCCTCGGCTACCTCTCGGAGGTCGAGCGCGGCCGCAAGGAGCCCTCGAGCGAGCTGCTCGCCGCGATCTGCGAGGCGCTCGACGTCGCCCTGCCGGACCTGCTCGCCGAGGTCATCAGCGAGATGACGCGGGACGAGCAGCTGGAGTTCGTCGGGCGCAGCGAGACCCTGGTCCCCATCGGGCAGCGGCACACCGACCTGCGCCTCGCCCCGGTGCGCACCGGTGCCCCGCTCGGCGGGCGTCCGGGCACCCCCGTCGCGTCCGCGGCCTGAGCCCGCCGGGTTCCCGGCTCACTGAGATCCCGCTGTGGGCGGTCGCGCCCACGTCCGTCCGGTTGGTCCGTTCTCCCCGCACCCGTGCCCCGGCGCCCGGTAGCCTGGTCCCCGGGTCGCCCCGAGGGCGGCCTCCGGACGATCCCCGATATCGTCCGCACGCGGTGGCACCCGAGGCCGTGGCGATGCCACGATGGGCGCAAGAGCACCGCTCGGCGGTCGCGGGGGGACACACGCGGGCCGCTCGGTGAAGGCGGTACCCGGTTCGCACTCGGAGGTAGGCGGAGCAGATGGCCAACGGTTTCACGAAGGCCTGGAAGTACCTGATGGCCCTGTTCTCGTCGAAGGTCGACGAGTACGCGGACCCGAAGGTGCAGATCCAGCAGGCCATCGAGGACGCACAGCGCCAGCACCAGGCGCTCTCGCAGCAGGCGGCGGCCGTCATCGGCAACCAGCGCCAGCTGGAGATGAAGCTCAACCGGCAGCTGGGGGAGATCGAGAAGCTGCAGGCGTCGGCGCGTCAGGCGCTGGTCCTCGCCGACCAGGCACGGGCCCAGGGCGACGAGCAGAAGGCGCAGCAGTACGAGCAGGCCGCGCAGGCCACGGCCACCCAGCTGGTCACCGCCGAGCAGTCGGTCGAGGACCTCAAGACGCTGCACGACCAGTCGATCGGCGCCGCCGCGCAGGCCAAGCAGGCCGTCGAGCGCAACTCGATGATGCTGCAGCAGAAGATCGCCGAGCGCACGAAGCTGCTCAGCCAGCTCGAGCAGGCGAAGATGCAGGAGCAGGCCGCGGCCTCGCTGCGGCAGATGACCGAGCTCTCGGCGCCGGGCAACACGCCGTCGCTCGAGGAGGTCCGGGACAAGATCGAGCGCCGCTACGCCAACGCGATCGGCTCGGCCGAGCTGGCGCAGAACTCGGTCCAGGGCCGGATGCTCGAGGTCCAGCAGGCGACCGTCGACATGGCGGGGGCCAACCGGCTCGAGCAGATCCGCGCCTCGATGCACGGCACCCCGATCTCCGGGTCGGAGGAGAAGCCGACCCAGCAGATCCCGGCCGCGCCGCAGAGCACCCCGCAGGGGCAGCAGCAGCCCGGCACCGCCTGAGACCGGTCTCCGGACGCCGCCCACCTCGCGGAGGTGGGCGGCGTCCGCCGTTCTCGGCGGCGCCTTCTCGGCGCGCGGTTCAGCGGCGTGGCGGGCGACGGGTGCGGGCCGGGCGCGGGGCGGGGCCGGGCTGGCAGCGCGGGCACCAGTAGGCGACCCGGGCGTACACGCCGTCGCCCTGCTCCGCGACCCGGATCCGGGTGCCGCAACGGCGGCAGGGCCGGCCGCCCCGTTCGAAGACCCAGTGCGCCTCCGCGGGCAGCAGCGAGCCCGTGGTGGTCTGCTCGGGCCGGTCGGCGTTGGCCAGCAGGAGCTTGCGGGCGAGCGCGACGACGGCGGGCAGGTCGGGGGTGTCGCGCACGACCGTCCACGGCGAGAGGCCGAGCAGGAAGCAGATCTCGGTCTTGTAGAGGTTGCCGACCCCGGCCATGACCCGCTGCTCCAGCAGGGCCGGGCCCAGCTCGTGGTCGGCGCGCGCGGTGAGCCGGCGCAGCGCCTCGGCCTCGTGCTCCGGGCCCCAGGCCGGGTCGAGCAGGTCGGGCCCGAGGTGCCCGACGAGCCGTGACTCCTCGGCGGTCGGCAGCAGCTCGAGGTCGTGCAGGGCGAACCCGACGGCCACCCGTTCGGGCACCTCCAGCACCGCGCGGGCCTCGTACCCGGGCCGCCGCCAGCGCATCCCGGGCCGGTAGAGGTGCCACGCGCCGTCCATGCGGAAGTGGCTGTGCAGGCTCCGCCCGTCGTCGAACCGGGTGAAGAGGTGCTTGCCCACGGAGGCGACGCCGACGACCCCGACCCCCGCCAGGTCGACGCCCGCCAGCCGGGGGTGCCGGAGCTCCCCGCGCAGCAGCCTCTGCCCGGTGAGCGCCGCGTTCAGGCGTTTCCCGGCCAGGTGGACGGTGTCGCCCTCGGGCACCCCCCGACGCTACCGCCGCGCCCGGCCCGCGGCGCGGGGAACGTCTCCTGTGCCACGATGGGGTCGTGGCCGGGACAGCGGGGGAGCGCAGCGGCGTCCTGCTGCTCGGGCTGCTCCTCACCGGCTGGGCCCTCGTGGCGGCCGAGCCGAGCGTGCTGCTCGGCGTCGTCGGCGCCGCGCTGTGGGCCGTCGGGCTGGCGCGGCACGCGTCGGCCGTCCTGCGGGCGAGGTCGGCCCGGGGCCCCGCGGCGGTACGCCGGCACCGGCACCGCCGGGCCTCCCGCGCGCGGGTCCTCCGCCAGCTCGACCCGGACGCCCCGGGCCGCACGCGCGCACGCGCACCGTCGGGTCTCCTCCCGGCGGTGTAGTCCCCACTCCGCCGCCGGGCTCTCACGCGTCCCGAGAACCCGACTCCCTCCCGACCCCGGGAGGTGGAGGTGTGGCAGTGCTCGACTTCCTGTACTACCCCGTGTCCGCCGTGATGTGGTTCTGGCACCAGGCGTTCGGCCTGGTCCTGGGCCCGAGCAGCGGCGTGGCGTGGGCCCTGTCCGTGGTGTTCCTGGTCCTGACCCTGCGCGCGCTCATGATCAGGCCGGTGCTGAGCCAGATGCGCTCCGCCCAGCGGATGCGCCGGATCGCGCCGCAGCTCGCCGAGCTCAGGAAGAAGCACGGCCGCGACAGGCAGAAGCTCGCCGAGGAGACGACGAGGCTCCACCGCGAGCACGGCGTGTCGCCGCTGGGCTCGTTCCTGCCGGTGCTCGTGCAGATCCCGGTGTTCATCGCCCTGTTGCACGTGCTGCGCTACTTCAACCGCCCCGGCCTGACGTTCGCGCAGAACGCCGCGATCCCGAACTACGTCTTCGGCCCCGACGAGGTGCGTTCCTTCCTCGAGGCCCGGTTGTTCGGCGCCCCGCTCTCCGCGTACGTGTCGATGCCACAGAGCCTCCTGGACTCGTTCGGTGCACCCGTCGACCGGATCGCGGTCGTCGCCGTCGCGGTGCCGCTGATGCTGCTCGCGGCCGTGGCGACGCACGTCACCGCGCGCCGGTCGCTGCGGCAGCAGCCGGCGGCCGACCCGCAGACCGCGCAGGTCGCGGGGTTCATGAAGCTCACCCCCTGGCTCTTCCCGCTGGGGGCGATCGTCGGCGGGCTGTTCTTCCCGTTCCCGATCGCGATCCTCGTCTACTGGCTGACCAGCAACGCCTGGACGCTCGGGCAGCAGCACGCGATCGGCCGGATCGTGGCGCGCGAGCAGCCGTCGGTACCCGTCCGCGTGCCCGCCGCCGCCCCGCGCCCCGGTCAGAAGCCGATCCGCAAACCCGGGGGGACAGCGGCCCGGGTCCGGCGGGGAGCCTAGGGTCGGCCGGGTGAGCACGATCCGAAAGGGCCGCCTGCCGGCCGTGGTCGCCGTGGTCGCCGTGGCGCTCGCGGTGCTGGCCGGGTGCGGCGAGTCGACGACGCACGCCGCGAGCTCCGGCGGCAACGGCGCGCCCAGCGCCACGCTGCCCGCGTTGCGGACCAAGCTCGCGTCGATCTCCCTCGACGAGTGCGCCACGAAGCCCGCCGAGCAGATCTACCCCGACTGCGCGCGGTTCGTCCGCGAGGTGCAGAACGTGGTGCCCGCCGCGCGCGCGGAGGCGGGCCAGGTCGCGTCGCCCCAAGCCCTGACGAAGGCGGCCGACGCCGTCGACGGGGCGGTCAACCGGTTCACCCAGGACCAGTGCATCCCCGTCAACGCCCCGCCCGGGCCGGCCGCGGACTGCGGGCCGGACCTCGCGTCGATGCAGGAGGGCCTCCGGGCGCTCGTCGCCGCCGTCGGGCGGTGATCCGTCCGGTTCGTCACCGGCGAAACCGCCCGATCGGGACGTTCGCGTACCGCTGCCGGGTGGCGGTGCTCACGCCGCCAGAATGTGGCGCGGTCTAGGCGGAGGACGGTGGGGATGAAGGTGACGCGACGGTGGGGTGCCACCGCGCTGGGGGTCGCGACCGTGGTCCTGCTCGGTCTCGGGGTCTTCGTGGGCAGCCACCCCAGTGCCGCGGCGGGCGCCTTCGGCGCGGACGGGCTCGCCCCGGTCGCCGGGCTGCCGACGATCGACGCCGCGCCCGCTCCCGTCGTCCACATCACGCCCGAGCAGGGCACCCCGTTGAACCCGACGCAGCCGATCACGGTGACCGTGTCGGACGGCACCGTGCAGGCCGTGCACGTCACGAACGCGGCGACGGGCAAGGCGGTCGACGGCACCCTCGCGCCCGACGGGCACACCTGGACCTCCACCGGCGACCTCGCCTACTCCGCGACCTACGCCGTCGGCGTCGACACGCTGGACCGTGACCAGGCGCCCGGCCACACCGACGGCACGGTCGCGACCGTCGACCCGAAGGCCCAGGCGTACCCGTCGTTCATCCCGGCCCCGAACTCGGTGCCGACGGTCGGCGTCGGGCAGCCGATCGTGGTGCGCTTCGACCACGCGATCACCGACCGTGCGGCCGCCGAGAAGCAGCTGTCCGTGACCTCCAGCCCGGTGCAGGCCGGCAGCTGGTACTGGATCTCGAACACCGAGGTGCACTACCGCCCGCAGCAGTACTGGAAGCCGGGCACGACGCTGACGGTCAAGGCCGACCTCTACGGCGTGGACCTCGGCGCCGGCACGTACGGCTCCACCGACCGCACCATGACGGTCAAGGTGCACGACGCCTGGGTCGCCAAGGCCGACGGCGCCACCGAGCAGATGCAGATCTTCGACAACGGCCAGCTGGTCAGGACGATGAACATCAGCCTCGGTGCGCCCGGCTTCCCCTCGCACACGGGCCCGCACGTCATCTCGGACAAGCAGCCCTCGATCGTCATGGACTCCTGCACGTACGGCGTGTGCCAGGGCCAGCCCGGCTACTACCGGGAGAAGGTCGACCTCGACGAGCGGATCTCCAACGACGGCGAGTTCGTCCACTCCGCGCCGTGGTCCGTGGGGCAGCAGGGCAGCTCGAACGTCTCGCACGGCTGCGTCAACCTCGCCCCCGCCGACGCCCAGTGGTTCTTCGACCACTTCGGCATCGGGGACGTCGTCGAGATCACCAACTCGGGCGGCCCGCCGCTGCCGGTCTACGACACCTACGGCGACTGGGAGCTGAGCTGGGCGGACTGGAAGGCCGGCTCGGCCCTGTAGCCGGCGCCGTCGCCGGCACGCTCCTCGACCCGGTAGTCCCGCAGGTCCGGCTCGCGGGTCATCCGCCAGTAGTCGACGATCCGCCACGGCAGCGCGGAGACCACGCGCCCGGCGGCGTTGCGGTACCAGTTCCGCATGCCGGGGTGCGTCCAGATCATGGCCTCGTGCGCCTCGTCGTGGCGGCGCACGTAGTCCGCCTCCACCTCGGGCCGCACCTCGACCGTGCCGACGCCCCGCTCGGCCATCGCGACCAGCAGGTCGACGATGTAGCGCACCTGGCACTCGGCGATGGTGATGTAGCTGCCGCCGTGCCCGAGGACGGTGCCCGGGCCGCAGGTCAGGAACAGGTTGGGGAAGTCCGGCACGGTGATGCCGAGGTGGGCGTGGGCGTCCTCCGGACCCCAGACCTCGTCGATCCGCCGGCCGGAGCGCCCGCGGACCTCGATCGGCCACAGCACGCGGTGCGTGTGGAAGCCGGTCGCGAGGACGACGACGTCCGCGTCGACCTCGGCCCCGTCGGCTCCGCGGACCCCGGTGCCGGTCACCTCGGTCACGGCCTCGGTGAGCAGGGTGACGTCGTCCCGGCGCAGGGCGGCGAACCAGCCGTTGTCCAGCAGCATCCGCTTGCCGAAGGGCGGGTAGTCCGGCAGTGCCTTCTCGACGAGGTCGGGCCGGCCCTCGAGCTGGGCCTCCAGGTAGCGGGTGAAGACCCGCCGGTGGCCGTCGTTGAGGGCGTTGACCGACCGCTCCGGGTGCTCCCACGCCGGGTCCTTCTGCAGCCCGGGGTGCACGCGGTCGTTGGTGTTCCAGGCGAGCCGGGTGCGGTACCAGAGCCGGTAGAAGGGCACGTTCTCCACCAGGTACCGAGCGCCCTCGGGGATGGGGGAGAAGTAGACCTCGTTGGGGGCGACCCACTGCGGCGAGCGCTGGAAGACGGTCAGGTGCGCCACCTGCCCGGCGACGGCGGGGACCACCTGCATCGCGCTCGCACCCGTGCCGATCACCACGACCCGCTTGCCGGTGAGGTCGAGGTCGGCGGGCCACTCGGCGGTGTGGAAGAGCGGGCCGCGGAAGCGGTCCAGACCGGGGATCGGCGGGACCTTCGGCCGGTTGAGCTGCCCGGTCGCGGTGATCACGACCTCCGCCGTGAGCTCCTCGCCGGCCGCGGTCCGGACCGTCCAGTGCCCGTCCGCCCAGGTGGCGGCCACGACCTCGGTGCCGAAACGGATCCGCTCGCGCAGGCCGTGCCGGTCCGCGACCGCGCGCAGGTACTCCCACACCTCGTCGCGCTTGCCGAAGTGGGTGGTCCAGTCGCGCGGCGCGAAGGAGTACGAGTACAGGTGGCTCGGGGTGTCGACGCCGGCGCCCGGGTAGGCGTTCTCCAGCCAGGTGCCGCCGACGTCGGCGTTCTTCTCGAGGACCACGTGCTCGATCCCGGCCTCGGCCAGCCGGATCGCCGCGAGCATCCCGGACACGCCCGCGCCGATGACGATCGCCCGCGGTGCGCCGGCCGGGGCGCGGCGCACCTCGACCGGGGCGAAGCCCATGTCCTCGGCGGTCATCTCGGCGTACTCGAGCGGCACGTCCTCGCCGACGGCCGCGCTCATGATCTCCGCGAGTGCCTCGCCCGTCGGCGCAGGCACCGCGACCGGGGCCCCGTCGGCCCAGGCGCACACGGCGTCGGCCGCGGCGGCGCGGATCTCGGCCCGGATCTCGGGAGGGAAGCCGCCCGGGTCGTTGTCCTCCATGCCGCGGCTGCGGGTGGGGCGGTACGGGTCGGCGAGCCAGCGCCGGTCGCCGGTCAGCTGGTACAGCACCGCGACCAACGACGGGAGGTTCGCCTGCTCCAGGGCGGCGACCAGCTCGGCACGGTCGATCGCGGCGCGCTCCGGCGCGAACGGCACGAACCCCATCAGCGACCTCCCCGTCGTGGTGACCGAACGCGAGCCTAACCACGGTTAGGTAAACGCGGAAGGCCGCTCCGCATCCAGGCGCTTGACGGGTGTGACGAGCCACCCCATGCTCCTCCACGACACCTAACGGCGGACAGGGAGGCAGCAATGGAGCTGACCGAGGCGATGCGGACCACCGGCACGTGCCGGTACTTCACCCCGGACCCCGTGCCGGACGAGGTGCTCCACCGTGCGTTCGACGCGGCCCGCTTCGGCCCGCAGGGCGGCAACCGGCAGCCGCTGCGCTGGATCGTCGTCCGCGACGCGGAGCGCAAGCGCGCTCTCGCCGACCTCTACCTGCCGCCGTGGAAGGCGTACCTGGCCGGCGTCGGGATCGGCGACGTCCGCGTGGGGGCGGTGCCGAAGGCGGTCGCCGACGCCGACCACTTCGCCGAGCACCTCGCCGAGGCGCCCGCGATCGTCGTCGTCTGCGCCGAGCTCGACGGGCTGCACCCCACCGACCACGAGCTCGGCCGCCTGTCCGTGGTCGGCGGGGCGTCGATCTACCCGACCATGCAGAACTTCTGCCTGGCGCTGCGCGACCAGGGCGTCGGGTCCGCCGTGACCACCCTGCTGTGCCACGCCGAACCCGAGGTGCGCAAGCTGCTCGACATCCCGGAGGGGATCATCACGGCGGCGCACCTCGCGATCGGCTACCCGGCCAAGGGCTTCCCGCAGAAGCTCACCCGCCAACCGGTCGAGGACACCGTCTACGCCGACACCTACGGCACCCCGCTCTTCGCATGAGCCTCGCCGACCAGTACACCCGCCCGCTGGCCCGCGCCACGATCGGCGACCAGCTGCGGCGGCACGCGCGCACCCGGCCCGCGGCGGTCGCCGTCGTCGGGTACACGGCGGACGGGGCCCGCTCGGAGACCACCTACGCCGAGCTGGACCGGCGGGCCAACCGGTACGCGCACCTGCTGCGCGGGCTCGGGGTCGGCCGCGGGGACGTCGTCGCGTCGATGGCGCCCAACTCGGTCGACGTCGTGGCCGCCTACTACGGCGCGCTCAAGCTCGGCGCCGCGTTCACCGGCCTCAACCCGCTGTACCGCGGCGCGGAGGTCGCACACCAGCTCGGGCACGCCGAGCCCCGGGTAGTGCTGGCCGCACCGGCGTTCGCCGCGCTGGTCGGCGCGGAGCTGCCGGCCGGGACGGCCCTGGTCGAGTACGGCGCGGAGCTGCCGGCGGCGGACAGCGAGCCGGAGGCCGAGGTCGACGAGCACGACGTCGCCATGCTCGTCTACACCTCCGGCACCGAGGCCACCCCCAAGGGCGTGCTGGTCCCGCACCGCAACTACCTGATCTCCACGGCACCCGCGTGGAGCTGGGGCCTGCGCACCGGGCCGGACGACACCTGGCTGTTCGTGATGCCCTTCCACACGATCGCCGGGCTGGGCTCGATGACCACGCTGACGCTGATGGGCGCCACCCTGGTGCTGCCGGCGACCACCGACCCCGCCCGCTCGCTGGAGATCATCGCCCGCGAACGCGTCACGGTGATCGCGCAGACGCCCACGTTCTACCTGGCCCTGGCCGGGCAGCCCGACTTCGGCGCCGACGCCGTCGGGTCCGTCCGGCGGTGCATGACCTACGGCGGCCAGGTCGCCCCGCACGCGATCTCGGCGTGGGCGGCGGCCGCGCCCGGCGTCGTCTGGGGCACCTACTGGGGCCAGTCCGAGCTGTCGCAGCTCGGCACCGTGGGCTGGTTCCGGACGCTCGACGACGTCCCGGACCAGGACCCCACCTGGATCGGCACACCCGTCTCGCACCTCGAGATCCGGGTCGTCGACGCCGAGGGCCGCGACGCCGAGGTCGGCGAGCTGCTGTGCCGCACGCCGTCGGTCATGCTCGGCTACCACCGCGACCCCGCGCGCACCGCAGAGGTCATGGTCGACGGGTGGGTGCACACCGGCGACATGGTCCGGATCGACGCCGCGGGCAACCTGTTCTTCCGCGACCGGCTCAAGGACGTGATCAAGTCCGGCGGGATGAACGTCTCCTCGCAGGAGGTCGAGCGCGTGCTGCACGAGCACCCCGGGGTGCTGCGGGCCGCGGTCGTCGGCCGGCCGGACGAGTACTGGTCCGAGGCGGTCACGGCGTTCCTGGTCCCGCAGGAGGGCGCCGACGTCGACCCCGCCGAGGTGATCGCCTTCTGCAAGGAGCGGATGGCCGGCTACAAGGTGCCCAAGGCGGTGCACGTGGTGGCCGAGCTGCCCGTCGACCCGCAGGGCAAGATCCTCAAGCGCGAGCTGCGGAAGGTCGCCGGGTGACCGGGGTGAGGGGGTGACGGCGTGACGCAGGGGCCCCTGGCGCCCTCCCGCACGGCGCGCACCCGACTGCGCCGCGAGGAGATCGTGACCACGGCGGCGCGGACCTTCGCCGACCGCGGCTACGCACACGTCGGCATGCGGGACATCGCCGACGCCGTCGGCATCCGCGGGGCCAGCCTCTACCACCACTTCGCGGCCAAGGAGGAGATCCTCTACGCGGTCTGCCTGACCGTGACCCGCGAGCCGTGCGAGGAGAACCTGCCCCTGCTCGACGCCGCGGGCACGCCCGCGCAGCGCATGGCGCTGCTGGTCCGGGCGCACCTGCGGCACCTGTACCGCCGGCGGGTCGAGCACCTCGTGGGTCTGCACGAGATGGCGTCGCTGACCCCGGAGCACCGTACGGAGATCGACGGGCACCGCCGCTACTACCAGCGGCGGGTCCGGGACGTGATCACCGCCGGCACGCGGTCCGGCGAGTTCACGGTGCCCGACGCGCAGCTCGCCGCCTTCGCCGTGCTCGACATGCTCAACGGCTTCAGCGGCTGGTTCCGCGACGACCGCGGCCTCTCCCTCGACGCGGTCGTCGAGGGCTACGTCGAGCTCGTGGTGGCGCGGACGCTCGGGGCGGGCGGAGCCCTGGCGTAGCGGGCTCCGCCCGCGCCGGCTCGGTCGGGTCGAGCCGGCTCGGTCGGGTCGGGTCAGTCGCGGCGGGGCAGCTCGAGGGCCTGGCGGAGCACGGCGACCCGCTCGGCGGCCTCGCGCTTCGAGATCGTGGCGTCCTCGATCAGCGACGAGCCGTGGAAGGTCCCCGGGAACAGGTGCAGCTCCACCGGGACGCCGGCGGTCTGCAGGGCCAGCGCGTAGGCGATGCCCTCGTCGCGCAGCGGGTCGAAGGCCATCACCGAGACGTACGCCGGCGGCAGGCCGGACAGGTCGGTGGCCCGGGCGGGCGCGGCGTACGGGGAGACCCCGTCCGTGCCGCGGACGCCCTCGCCCAGGTAGGAGTCCCAGCTGACGACGGCGTTGGGCCGGTTCCAGATCGGGGTGTCGGTGAAGGCGCGCATGCTCGGCGTCTCCAGCCGGTCGTCGACCTCGGGGACGCCCAGGTACTGGAAGGCGATCGCCGGGCCGCCCCGGTCCCGCGCCAGCAGCGCGAGCGCGGCGCACAGCCCGCCGCCGGCGCTGATGCCGTGGATCGCGATCCGGTCGGGATCCACGCCGAACTCCTCGGCGTGCTCGGCGAACCAGACCAGCCCGGCGTAGCAGTCCTCGAGGCCCGCCGGGAACGGGTTCTCGGGCGCGAGCCGGTAGTCCACCGTGACCAGCACGGCGCCGACCCCGCGGGCGATGGCGACGTTGGCGGCGTGGCTGCCGTCGAGATCGCCCATGATGAAGCCGCCGCCGTGCACGTCGAAGATGCCGGCGGGGCCGGACGGCCGGTCGGGCCGGTAGATCCGCAGCGGCACGTCGGGGGCGCCGTCGGCTCCCGGGACGAGGACCTCGGTCACCGTCACGCCCGTCTCGTCCGGTGCGGGCAGCTGGGCGCGCAGCTGGGTCAGCACGCCGCGCGCGGCCGGCAGGTCGGTGACGTCGAGGACCGGTAGCACCGGAACGGCGGCGGCGAGCTCGGGGTCGAAGTCGTACTCGACGGTCGTCACGGTCGGGCCTCCCACGGCATCGGAGTCGGTGACCCGATCATCGTCGCCGATGCGGTCGCCTGCATCCGCCGGAAGCCTGAACGATCGCTCGTGCGGGGACGGCCGGGAGGACCCGGTCACGCCCGCAGGCGCAGGCCCTTCGGCGTGACGCGGAAGCCCGCCTCGGTGAGCACTTCGGCGAGCTCCGAGCCCAGCGCGCCGCCACCGTCGGCGCGCTCGACCGCGAGCGAGCCGAGCCAGCCCTCGTGCACCGCGCCGGCGAGCGCGTGCGCAGCCGCCGAGAGCTCCTCGTACTCGGTGGTGAAGGACAGCAACGACTTGCCGCCGCGCTCGACGTAGAGCGCCGGGGCCCCCTCCACCAGCACCACCAGCGCACCCGCCTTGCGCCCCGGCCGGTGCTTCGAGTCGCCGACCGTGCCGGGCCACGGCAGGGCTGCGCCGTAGGGCTGGGCGGGGTCGGCCGCCGCCAGCACGACCCGCGACAGCCCGGAGCCGCCGCCCGCATCGTGCGGCGCCCGGCCGGCCCCGGCGAAGTGTCGCCCGTCGGGGTGGTCCGCGGGGTCGTAGCCGTCGGCGGCGGTGTCGGGGGAACCGGCGGCGAGGTCCTCGAACCCGCCGGGTCGCGGGCCCCCGCTCGGCGCGGACGCGCTCGACCCCGACGGCGACGCCGATCCGCTCGCCGCGGGGCCGCCGTCCGGGCTGGACAGCGCGCGGATCCGGTCGATCGCCCCGGGCACGGCGAACTGCGCCGCCCCGAGCCCCTCGACGACGTAGCCTCGCCGCACCCGACCGGAGTCCTCCATGGCCCGCAGCACCTTGTAAACGGCGGCGAACCCGCCGGTGACCCGCTCGGTGCCCAGCGCGCCCCGGGTCAGCACCCCGTGCCGCTCCAGGAACGCCTCGGCGCGCGCGTGCGCCCGGCGGGTGGGGTCGAGCTCGCGGTCCGCGGCCAGTGCCCACCGGCCGCCGACCGAGGGCGGCCCGGTCCGGCTCGGCATCTGCGGCCGCCCGGCGCGCAGCTGGGCGTACCGGCCGCGGGAGGCGCTGCGCCGGGTCCGGTGCGCCGGCCCGCCGCGGCTGCCGGAGCCGCGGCCGCCGCCCAGCCGTGCCCGGAGGGGGCCGAGCGTGTCGTTGGTGAGGAGCCCGGCCCACAGGAGGTCCCAGATCGCCGTGACCGCCGCGTCGTCCGTCGGGGACTCCTCACCCTGTGCCACGAGCGTGCGACCGGCTTGGTCGGCGAGCTGGCGGAAGAACAGGGCCCCACCGCCGACCGCGGGCTCGCCGGGCTCGGGCAGACCGAGCGCGGCGAGGAGGGCGCGGTGCAGCGGCGTCGCCGCGATCTCGGGCTCGGGCTCGGGCAGCAGCAGGTCGGCGACGTCCGCCGGGGCCACGGCCAGCCAGCCGTCGCTGCCGGCGAGCGGCCCGCACCCGGTCCAGGTGACCTCGCCGGCCGCGGTGAGCTCGTCGAGCAGGGCCGGTGTGTAGCCCGGCAGCCGGGCGGGCAGGATCAGCGACTCCAGGGCGCTCGCCGGCAGCGGCGCCCCGGCCAGCTGCTCGACCACCCCGAGCACGTCCTCCGCCCCGGGGGCCCGGCGCATGCGGCCGCGCCGCTCGCCGCCGGCGTGGGTGCGGACGCCCTGCCAGGCGGGCAGGAACCGCCCCAGCGCCCGTTGCTCCACCGGCTCGACCTCGGCCCGCAGCCGGGCGAGCGAGGCGCGGCGCAACCGGCGCAGGACCTCGGCGTCGCAGTACTCGACGGAGCCCTGGGTCGGGGAAGCAGACACGGCCTGCGGGCGCAGCTCGCCGCGGACCAGCCGTCCGACCCCCGTCAGCCGGTCGAGCACCCCGGCCACCACGGCGACGCCGAGCCCGAACCGGGCCGCGCACTCGGCGGCCGTGAACGGGCCGTGGGTGCGGGCGTACCGCAGCACGAGATCGCCGAGCGGGTCCGGGACGGGTTCGGTGAACGTCTCCGGCACGCCGACCGGCAGCGGCGCGCCCAGCGCGTCCCGGATGCGGCCCGCGTCCTCGATCGCGACGAACCGCTGCTCGCCGGCGATCCGTACCCGGATCGCCCGGCGCTGCGCCTCCAGCTCCACGAACCAGGTGGGATCCACGCCGCGGGCCCGGCCGTCGGCCTCGGACAGGTCGCCGACGAAGCGCAGCAGGTCCGCCGCGCCCTCGACGTCGCGCGCGTGCCGGTCCGCCGCGGTGCGCTGCAGCGACGCCTCGACCTCGGCCAGCACCTCGGGATCGAGGAGCTCGCGGATCGCCTCCGAGCCCAGGAGCTCGGCGAGCAGGGTGGAGTCGAGCGAGAGGGCGGCCGCGCGGCGCTCGGCCAGCGGGGCGTCCATCTCGTACAGGAACATCCCGATGTAGCCGAACAACAGGCTGCGCGCGAAGGGCGAGGGCTGCGGGGTGGCCACCTCGACCACCTTGACCTTGCGCGCCTCCACGTCGGACATCAGCTCGCGCAGGCCCGGCAGGTCGTAGACGTCCTGCACGCACTCGCGCATCGCCTCGAGCGTGATCGGGAACTGCTCGAACTTCCCGGCGACGGCCAGCAGCTGGGCCGAGCGCTGCCGCTGTTGCCACAGCGGGCTGCGCCGCTTCGGGTCGCGGCGGGGGAGCAGCAGCGCCCGGGCCGCGCACTCCCGGAAGCGCGAGGCGAACAGCGAGGAGTTGCCCAGCTCGGCCACCACGATCTGCTCGACCTCACCGGGTTCGAGCAGCACGTCCTCCGCAGTGGGCACGAGCTCGCCGCCGCTGTCGTCGAGGGCGTCGGGCAGGCGCAGCACGATCCCGTCGTCCGCCCCGGCGGCGTGCACCTCGACCCCGCGCTTCTCCCGCATCCGGGCCGCGATGGCCAACGCCCACGGCCCGTTGACCTGCGAACCGAACGGCGAGTGCACGACGAGCCGCCAGTCGCCGAGCTCGTCGCGGAACCGTTCGACCAGGATCGTGCGGTCGCTCGGCACGTGCCGGGTGGCCTCGCGCTGTTCGCGCAGGTAGGAGAGCAGGTTGTCGGTGGCCCACTCGTCGAGCCCGGCCGCGGCGGCCCGGGTTCGGGCCTCCTCGTCCGCGAGCCCGGCCATCTCGCGGACGAACCTGCCGACGGCGCGGCCCAGCTCCAGCGGCCGCCCGATCGACTCGCCCTTCCAGAACGGCATCCGCGCCGGCTCCCCGGGCGCGGGCGTGACGATCACGCGGTCGTGGGTGATGTCCTCGACCCGCCAGCTCGAGGTGCCGAGCAGGAAGGTGTCGCCCACGCGGGACTCGTAGACCATCTCCTCGTCGAGCTCGCCGACGCGCGAGCCCGCCCCGTCGGCCCCACCCGGCGTCATCACCGTGAACAGGCCGCGGTCGGGAATCGTGCCGCCCGAGGTGACCGCGAGGCGCTGCGCGCCGGGACGGCCGCGCAGCTCGTCGGTCACGCGGTCCCAGGTGATCCGCGCCCGCAGCTCGCCGAACTCCTCCGACGGGTAGCGGCCGGCCAGCATGTCCAGCACCGAGTGCAGCGCCGAGTCCGGCAGCGCGGCGAAGGGTGCGGCCCGGCGGACGAGGGCCGCCAGCTCGTCGAGCCGCCAGGGATCCATCGCGACCATGGCCACGACCTGCTGGGCCAGGACGTCGAGCGGGTTGCGGGGGTAGCGCATCGACTCGATCGCCCCGCCGGACATGCGCTCGGCCACCACCGCGCACGACACGAGGTCGCCGCGGAACTTCGGGAACACCACGCCCTGCGACACCGCCCCCACCTGGTGCCCGGCGCGCCCGACGCGCTGCAGCCCGGAGGCCACGCTCGGCGGCGCCTCCACCTGCACCACCAGGTCGACCGCACCCATGTCGATGCCCAGCTCGAGGCTCGAGGTGGCCACCACGCACGGCAGCCGCCCGCTCTTGAGCTCCTCCTCCACGAGGGTGCGCTGCTCGCGGGACATCGACCCGTGGTGCGCCTTGGCCACCACGGGCGGCGCCCCGCCGCCCACGCCGGACTCGCCGATCGCCTCGGCCGGGAACCGGTCGAGCTCGACGGCCTCGCCGGCCTCCTCGGCCGCCAGCTCGTTGAGCTTCGCCGTGAGGCGCTCGGCCAACCGCCGGGAGTTGGCGAACACGATGGTCGAGCGGTGCTCGCGCACCAGGTCGAGCAAGCGCTTCTCGACGGCGGGCCAGATCGAGGGCCGCTGGGCGCCGCCCGCCGCGGAGCCGATGACCTCCTCGTCCGCGCTGCCGGGGGTCGGCCGCTCGTCGAGCGCGGCGAGGTCCGGCACGGGGACCTCGACGCGGACCTCGATCGTCTTCGGCGTGCGCGGCTGCACGACCTCCACCGGGCGCGCGCCGGACAGGAACGTGGACACCTCGTCGAGCGGGCGGACGGTGGCCGACAGGCCGATCCGCTGGGCCGGCTTCTCCAGCAGCTCGTCGAGCCGCTCGAGGGACAGGGCCAGGTGCGCGCCGCGCTTGGTCGCCGCGACGGCGTGCACCTCGTCGAGGATCACGGTCTCGACGCCCCGCAGCGACTCGCGCGCGGCCGAGGTGAGCAGCAGGAACAACGACTCGGGGGTGGTGACCAGCACGTCCGGCGGGGTGCGGGTGAACTGGCGCCGCTCGTCCGCCGGGGTGTCGCCGGTGCGCATGCCGACCGTGATGTCCGGGACGGGGTCGCCGCGCCGCTGCGCCTCCTGCCGCATCCCGGTGAGCGGGGCGCGCAGGTTGCGCTGCACGTCGACCGCCAGCGCCTTGAGCGGGGACACGTACAGCACCCGGCAGCGGCGGGTGCGCTCCTCGGGCACGGGCTCCGACGCCAGCCGGTCCAGCGCCCAGAGGAACGCCGCGAGCGTCTTACCCGACCCCGTGGGCGCCACGACCAGCGCGTTCCGTCCCGCCTGGGCGGCGCTCCACGCGCCCTCCTGGGCGGCCGTGGGCGCGGCGAAGGCGCCCCGGAACCAGTCCCGGGTGGCGGGGGAGAAACCGTCCAGCGAGCTCACGGTCCCCATCATGCGCCGGGGCACCGACAGTTTCCCGTCGACCGGGTCCGCGCCGGCCGAGCACGAGCCAGACGCCGGCCGCGCACAACGCGATGCCGGGGACGGCCGGCAGGGCCGGGAGCTCGCCGAACATGAGGAAGGCCCACAGCATGGTCGTGGGCGGGGTCAGGTAGAGCAGCGCGGAGACGCGGGTGGCCCCGCTGCGGCGCAGGACGACCAGGTAGGAGCCGTAGCCG
The DNA here is from genome assembly GCF_021283305.1 of Pseudonocardia kujensis. Classification (GTDB taxonomy): domain Bacteria; phylum Actinomycetota; class Actinomycetes; order Mycobacteriales; family Pseudonocardiaceae; genus Pseudonocardia; species Pseudonocardia kujensis. Next base: position 8,108 of record NZ_JAJSOK010000048.1, on the reverse strand, counting down.
CCGAAGGACGACAGCACGACCACCCAGGCCACCGCGCCCCAGAACCCCGGCTCGGCGGGCGGCCGCAGGTCCCCGGCCAGCGCGGCGACCGCGGTGAACAGCACCGCCCCCGTGGTCGACTGCAGGGCCATCGCGGTGAGCGGCGACTCGGGCGGCTGCATCCGCCGCTCCAGCACGGTCCCGACCGAGAGTGCCAGCATCCCGCCGAGCGGGAGCAGGAACGCCCAGGCCGGGGCGGTGCCCGGGCCGAGGTCGCCCGCCACCACCAGCGCGACCCCGGCCAGCCCGGCCGCGAGCCCGAGGCGTTGGCGGGAGGTCGTGCGTTCGCCGAGGAACCGGCCCGCCGCCGTCGCGACGACCAACGGCTGCAGCGCGGCGACCAGTGCCGCGGTCCCCGCCGGCACGCCGAGCCCGACACCCGTCACGACACCGCCGAGGTAGAGGACCTGGGAGAGGGTCCCGAGCAGGACCTGGCGCGCGGGCGCGCCGCGCGGGACCCGGTCCCGCCGCACCGCCACCACCAGCCACAACACCGCGGCGGCGAGCACGTACCGCCACGCCAGCAACGTGTCCGCGCCGGTGTAGCCGGTCCCCAGCTCCGCCCCGACGAACCCCGAGCTCCAGAACAGCACGAACGCCGCGCCCGCGACCGCGTCTCGTCTCATGGTTCCGAAGTAACCACACCGGTCGGTATACTCGCAGTGTATGAGCACCCCTGCGGGCGAGAAGCTGATCGCGGCGGCGAGCGCGCTGTTCTACCGCCACGGGATCCGGGCGGTCGGCGTGGACCTGATCGCCGAGACCGCCGGCACCACGAAGAAGACGCTCTACGACCGCTTCGGCTCGAAGGACGCCCTGGTCGCGCTGTACCTGGAACGGCGCACCGGGATCTGGCGGGAGTTCCTCCACGAGCACCTGCGCGGCCGGCCGGTCGAGGACCTGTTCGACGTGCTGGCCCTGTGGCTGCGCGAGCAGGACCGGGGTTGTGCCTTCGTCAACGCCTACGCGGAGATCGGCGGCACCGGGCACCCGGCCGAACCGGTGATCCGGGCGGAGAAGGAGTGGATGCGGGCGTACCTGGTCGACCGGGCGCGCGAGGAGGGGCACCCGGAGAGCGCCGGGGTCGCGCTGCACCTGCTCTACGAGGGGGCGACGGTGCTCGCCACGGCCGGCGGCGACCCGGACGCGCCCGCCCGGGCCAAGGCGTCAGCGCTTGCGGTTCTGTACCCACCAGCGGATCAGCAGGGTGAGCGAGGCCAGCAGCATCAGCACGATCACGGCCTGGCCCAGCGGTGAGGACAGGCCGGTGGGATCGGACATACCGGTCAGGGTAGCCACGTCGGCCGCGCGCCGCCGTAGTCCGCCGGGGAGGGCCAGTGCCGGAGTGCGCCGTCGACGGTGCCCGGCGGCGAGGCGAGCGTGAACGGGCCGAGCTCCTCGAGGTAGGGGGCCGCGTCGACCTCCTCCACGTTCCCCGGGGCCGGTTCGCTGCGGGGCAGCGCCTGCAGGAACGAGGCCGTGCCGGCCAGGGCGAGCCGGACGTGGTGGGTGCCGCCGTCGCGTCGCTGGGCGGTCAGCGCGAGCAGGGCCCCGGCCGCGCCCAGATAGCCCGTCGCGTGGTCCAGGATCTGGGCGGGCAGCGCTCCCGGGGCGTCGGGACCGCCCTCGGTGCAGCCGATGCCGCACGCGGACTGGACGAGGCTGTCGAACCCACGCCGCCCGGCCCACGGGCCGGTGTGCCCCCACGCCGACAGCGTGACGACCACGAGCCCGGGATGCCGCGCCGCCAGCTCCTCGGGGGCCAGGCCGAAGCGGTCCAGGGACCCCGGCCGGTATCCGGTCACGACGACGTCGGCGCCCGCCAGGAGGTCCTCCGCCGGCAGCGCGGCGATCGCCGACCGCTTGCCCGGCAGCGTGTCCCAGGCCTGCGCGGCGATCTCCGGGCGGTGCGGCGGGTCGAGGCGCAGCACGTCCGCGCCGTGCGCCGCGAGGAAGCGGGTGGCGACCGGGCCCGCGATCACGCGCGTCAGGTCGAGGACCCGGGCACGGCGGGCGGGCCGCGGCGGCGCCTCGCCCAGGACCCGCCGTTCGACCAGGGGCAGTGCCCGGGCGGCCCGCCCGGCCTCGGTGGCCGCCCACTCGTCCTCGGTGCGGGTGGCTGCGGCGACCCCGCCCGCCTCGTGCAGTGCGGTCTCCAACTCGACCTTGCCCCGTCCGGCGATCGCGGCCCGCACCTCGTCGAGACCGGCCCCGGGACCCAGGTCCAGGACCTGCCGCGCGGCAGCGGCGTGCCAGGGGTAGTTGGCGTGCAGCCGCAGCCAGCCGTCCGCCGTCGGGTGGAAGGCCGACAGGGGGTCGAACGGGTTGCCGGGGCCCGCGCCGTCCCGCCGCAGGTACCGCTCGCTGCGCAGGGCGACCGCGGCCTGCCGCGTGTCGATCCCGACGGACCGGCCCGCCCCCACGGTGTCGTCCGCCGTCGCCGCGAGCAGCGCGGCGCCGATCGTCGCGGTGCCGAACTCCGTGACCGGGAAGCGGCTGCTCAGCGTGCGCTCCGGCCCGGTCGTCGTCAGCCGGGGAAGCTCCTTCGGGTCGCCGCCGAGCGCGGCCCAGACCTGCTCGATCACGACGTCGATCCTGCCCTGGCCCCGACCAGCCGCGCGACGCCGTCGAGGATGCGGTCCAGCCCGAACCGGAACTGCGCGTCCCGGTCCTCGGCCGGGTCCGGGCCCGCCGCGAACGCGCCGCTCGCGAACGCCTCGAGCAGGGCCGGGAAGCGCCCGGGGTCCAGATAGCGGGTGAAGAGGTTCTCGTAGGCCGACTCCGCGGTGTCCGCCGCCTCGGCCTCGTGGAAGGTCAGGTCGCCGAAGGCGTGCGCGTTGAGCAGCAGGATGACGTACAGCTTCTCCGGCTCCGAGAGCGCCGTCGGGCGCAGCGCGCGCAGTCCGTACTCCAGCCAGGTCAACTGGTTCGGCGTGGCGGGCGGGCCCAGCACCGGCAGGGTCTGCAGGATCCACGGGTGGGCGCGCAGGCGGCCCACGGTCGCCCAGGCCCAGCGCTCCACGCACTCCCGCCAGCCGGCCTCGGGAGCGGGGTCGAGTTCGGCGGGCGGCGGACCCACGGCGACGTCCTGCATGTGCAGGACCAGCTCCTCCTTGCTGCCCACGTGCCGGTAGAGCGACATCGGCGTGAAGCCGAGGGTCTTCGCGACGCGGCTCATCGACACCGCATCGAGGCCCTCGGCGTCGGCGAGGTCGATCGCCGCGGCCACGATCCGGGCGCGCGAGAGCCCTTCCCGGCCCGTGGTGCCGGGCCCCGCCTTCCAGACCGCCTCCAGCGGCGACGACGCGTCCATCGGGCTTGATCCTAAGCGATGTTTACGACATATACTGAGTGTATGGCATACACGGTGGAGGTCGAGGGCCTCCGGAAGTCCTTCGGGGGGAAACGCGTCCTGGACGGGATCGACCTGCGCGTCGCGCGGGGGAGCGTCGCGGCGCTGCTCGGGCCGAACGGGGCGGGCAAGACCACGACCGTGAAGATCCTCGCCACGCTGCTGCGGCCCGACGCCGGGCGCGTGCACGTGGCCGGGTGGGACGTGCGGGCCGATCCGGCGGCGGTTCGCCGGGCGATCAGCCTCACCGGTCAGCACGCGACGGTCGACGAGGTGCTCACCGGACGGGAGAACCTGGTCATGACGGGCCGGCTGCGGCACCTGACGAAGGCGGCCGCGCGCGAGCGGGCGACCGCCCTGCTGGAACGCTTCGACCTGGTCGCGGCGGCCGACCGGCGGGTGTCGACCTACTCCGGCGGGATGGCCCGGCGGCTCGACATCGCGCTCGGCCTGGTCGACGAGCCGGAGGTGCTCTTCCTCGACGAGCCGACCACCGGGCTGGACCCGCGCAGCCGCCGCGACGTCCGGGACTCGGTCGCCGAGCTGGCCGCGTCCGGTGTGACGGTGCTGCTCACCACGCAGTACCTCGAGGAGGCGGACCGGTTGGCCGACCGGGTCGCGGTGCTCGCCGGCGGCCGGATCGCCGCCGAGGGCACCGCCGACGAGCTGAAGTCGCTGATCGGCGGCGAGACCGTACAGCTGGTGCTGCCCGACGCCGCGTCGGTGGAGGCGGCGCTGACCGTCGCCGGGCAGCGGGGGTACGCCGCCCGCGCGGACGCCGAGACGCCGTCGGTGCACGTCCCGACGGACGGCACGGCCACCGGGGTGCGGGAGCTGCTGGAGGCGATGGCCGGCGTCCCGGTGGTGCGGGTGGCCGTGCACCGGCCCACGCTCGACGACGTCTTCCTCTCCCTCACCGAGGCCGCGCCGGGGACGGTGCCGGCATGACCTCGGACACCGCGCCGTCCTCCAGGCCGTCCGGGCTGCCCTCCACGTCGTACTCGGCGGCCCCCGGTCCGCTCGTCGACGTCGGGACCTTCCTCGGCCGCTCGCTGCGGCACTCGGCCCGCAGCATCGACGCGATGATCGTCGCAGTGGTGCTGCCGGTGCTGATCCTGCTGGTGTTCGTGTACGTGTTCGGCGGCGCGATGACGACCGGCGCGGACGGCGCCGACTACCTCACGTACGTCGTGCCGGGGGTGATCGTGCTCTGCGCGGCGCACGGCGCGGCGCAGACGGCGGTCGGGGTGAACCGGGACATGACGACGGGCATGGTCGACCGGGTCCGCTCCCTTCCGGTCCTCGGGTCGGCGGTGCTGGTGGGGCACGTGCTCGCGAGCGTGGCACGCAACCTCGTGTCCACCGCGGTGGTCGTGGGCGTGGCGCTGCTGATGGGCTTCCGCCCGGTCGCGTCGCCGCCGGACTGGCTGGTCGTGGCTGCGCTGCTGGCGCTGCTGATGGCGGGCGTGTCGGCGCTGTCGGCGGCGTTCGGGCTGCTGGTCGCGAGCCCCGAGGCGGCGGGCGCGCTGTCCTTCGTGCTGTTGTTCCTGCCGTACGTCTCGAGCGGGTTCGTGCCCCCGGAGACCATGCCCGCGGCGCTGCGCGGATTCGCCGGTCACCAGCCCGTCACGCCGCTGATCGACGCGGTCCGGGGGCTGCTGCTGGGCACGCCGGTCGGTGCGTCTCCGCTGCTGGCGGTGGCGTGGTGGGGCGGGCTGGGTCTGCTCGGGGTGTTGGCGTGCGGGGCGTTGTTCCGCCGCCGCGCGGGCGCGTGAGGCCCCGCCGCGCGGGCGCGTGAGGCTCCGCCGCGCGGGCGCGTGAGGCTCCGCCGCGCGGGCGCGTGATGAGCCGCCGCGGCGGGGCCTGACTACCCTCGGCCAGGTGCGACTGAGCCAGTTCCGGACCCTGATGCAGGACGAGTTCGGCGAGATGCGGGCGGGCTCGCTGGCGCGCGACCACGTGTTCGCCGAGCTCGGCGGGCGCAGCGCCGAGCAGGCCATCGAGGCGGGGATCGACCCGAAGCGGGTGTGGCAGGTGATCTGCGAGGCCTACGACGTGCCGGAGGACCGCAGGCTGGGGCGGGACGACTGACGGCAGCCGCCCGGGGCCCGGGCCGCCGCTCGGCGCGGCAGGGTAGCCGATCGGCGTGTCGGGCTCGGCCTCGAACACGTGTTCGTATACCGTGGCGTCCACACCCGGCCCCGGTTGTCCACAGCGGGGGCGCGAGTACCGGAACTGTCGGGGGGACCCAATACGGTTCTCCCCGTGGCTCCCCGGAAGTCGTCGAACACAGCGAACACAGCGAACACAGGCCCGTCCCGCACCGAGCGAGGTAGTCAGATGAGCACTCCCGACCGCGAGAAGGCGCTCCAGCTCGCCCTCGCCCAGATCGAGAAGAACCACGGCAAGGGTTCGGTGATGCGCCTGGGGGACGACACGCGCCCGCCGATCGGTGTGATCCCCACCGGGTCGATCGCGCTCGACGTGGCGCTCGGCGTCGGCGGCCTCCCGCGCGGCCGGGTCGTGGAGATCTACGGCCCGGAGTCCAGCGGTAAGACCACGGTCGCGCTGCACGCGGTGGCCAACGCGCAGGCCGCGGGCGGCACCGCCGCGTTCATCGACGCGGAGCACGCGCTCGACCCGGAGTACGCCAAGGCGCTCGGCGTGAACACGGACGAGCTGCTCGTCTCGCAGCCGGACACCGGCGAGCAGGCGCTGGAGATCGCGGACATGCTGATCCGCTCCGGCGCGCTGGACGTCATCGTCATCGACTCGGTGGCCGCGCTCGTGCCGCGCGCCGAGATCGAGGGCGAGATGGGCGACAGCCACGTCGGCCTCCAGGCCCGCCTCATGAGCCAGGCGCTGCGCAAGATCACCGGTGCGCTGAGCACGTCCGGCACCACCGCGATCTTCATCAACCAGCTGCGCGAGAAGATCGGCGTGATGTTCGGGTCCCCCGAGACCACGACCGGCGGCAAGGCGCTCAAGTTCTACGCCTCCGTCCGGCTGGACATCCGGCGCATCGAGACCCTGAAGGACGGCACCGACATGGTCGGCAGCCGGACCCGGGTCAAGGTCGTGAAGAACAAGGTGGCCCCGCCGTTCAAGCAGGCGGAGTTCGACGTGCTGTACGGCGTCGGCATCAGCCGCGAGGGCTCGCTGATCGACGTCGGCGTCGAGCAGGGGATCATCCGCAAGTCCGGCGCCTGGTACACGTACGAGGGCGACCAGATGGGGCAGGGCAAGGAGAACGCCCGCAAGTTCCTCAAGGAGAACCCCGACATCGCCGCGGAGATCGAGAAGCGGATCAAGGAGAAGCTCGGGATCGGCGCGGTGCTCGATGCCGACGCCGAGCAGGTCGAGCCGCTGCCCGCGCCCGTCGACTTCTGATCGTGGCGACCTCCGGCGAGGACGGGGGCGGGTCACCGCCGCGCCCCGCGCGGCCGGCCCGCCGCCGGATGTCGTCCGACGAGCTCGAACCGGCCCCGCGGGAGGCCGTGCCGGTCGTCTCCTTCGACGATCTCGATCCGGCGGAGAACCGGAGCCCGGCCTCCGGGGGCCGGCTCGCGGACTTCGCCACCGAGGCACACACGACGGACGAGCCCGACCGGTTCGACGAGGCGGATGCCGCCGAGCCGGATGACCTGTCCCGGACGACCGCCCGCGATGCCCGGTCCGCCGAGGCGTGGGCCGCCACCGGACCCGACCCCGATCGGGAGCGGCGGGCAGGGCTCGTCGACCTCGACGCCCTCGAGCCCGGCGGTCCCGCGGCTCACGAGGCCGCCGACCTGGGCCATCTCGACGCGCCGGCGGAACAGGCCACGGTCCTCTCCCTCGAGGACCTCCGGATCCGCCGGGCACGGCGCTCGGACGGTGCCGGTCGCGACCGAGTCCGCGCCACCGCGCGTTCGGCCGACCGCGAGCCGCGTCGGGGCACCGGTCGCCGTCCCGGCGGGGAGCGGCCCGCCGCGCGCCCCGAGGTCTCCACAGGTCCCGGGGGCTCCGATCGCGAGGTCTCCGAGGTTTCTGCCGTCCCCGAGGACACGCGGCCCCCGGAGGAGCAGGAGGCGGCGGCCAAGGAGATCTGCCTGCGCCTGCTCACCGACCGCGCCCGCTCGAAGCACGAGCTCGCCACGAAGCTCCGGCAGAAGGGTGTCGCGGACGAGATCGCCGAGAAGGTCCTCGAGCGGTTCGACGAGGTCGGCCTCATCGACGACCAGGCCTTCGCCGACGCCTGGGTCCGCTCGCGGCACCGCGCGCGAGGCCTGGGCCGGCGGGCGATCGCCCAGGAGCTGCGTCGCAAGGGTGTCGCCAAGGAGATCGCCGACACCGCGCTCACCGAGGTCGACGATGCCGCCGAGGAACAGCGCGCCCGGGACCTCGTCGACCGTCGCCTCCGCACGATGACCGTTGCCGGCCCGGAGGACCGCCAGAAGGCCGGCCGCCGGCTGCTCGGCATGCTCGCTCGCAAGGGCTACCCGCCGCCGATCGCCTACCGGGTCGTCCGCACCGCGCTCGCCGAGCACGGCGCGGACGAGGACGAGCTGGGCCCCGGCGACCTCGACTGATTCCCACCCCGACCGAGCCCCCACCGAGCCCACGCCCGACCGCACCCACCCCGCGACGCCTCGGCGGGGCCGGGCCGACCACGGCACCGCGCCGACACGCTCGGTCCCGGCCGCCCTCAGCCGAGCAGCCGGGCCAGGTCGTCGAGCAC
>NZ_JAJSOK010000047.1 GCF_021283305.1 Pseudonocardia kujensis | reverse complement strand
GCGTCGGGTCCCCAGCGGGCCGGGTCGCGGTTGGCGGCGCCCAGGAACATCAGGATCTTGTGGCCGTCGGGGATCACGTGCCCGCCGACGGCGACGTCGCGGGTGGCGGTGCGGAAGAAGGTCTGCACCGGCGACTCCCGGCGCACCGCCTCGTCGAAGGCGACGCGGGCCAGACCGGGGTCCGCGCGCAGCCGGCGCCACTGCTCCGGGTGGGTCGCGAAGGCGTGCAGCACGGCGGAAAGGCCGTGGACGGTCGTGTCCACCCCGGCGGTGAGCAGGGAGCGGACGACCAGCGGAGCCTGCTCGGGCGTGATGTCCCCGCGGTCGGCGGCGGCCCAGATGTCCGCACCGAACCCCTCGGGGGCCAGTGCCTCGCGCGCGCACTGCGCCGCCGTCCAGGCCGACAGCTCGGCGACCCGCGGCGCCCCCTTCTCCACCAGCGTGTTGGCCGGGCCGAACGCGTTGAACGCGTGGTCGCCGTAGGGGAGCAGGTTCTCCCGCCCCTCCGGCCCGAGCCCGACGGCGTCGGGGAACACCCGCAGCGGGAAGGCCTCGGTGAGGTGTGCGACGGCGTCGAACTCCGGACCCTGCGCCGCGAGGACCTCGTCGACGAGCCGGTCGGCGTCGGCGACCCAGGCGTCGCGGAGCTTCCGCAGCGCCCGCGGGCCGAGGATCTTCTGCAGCACCCGGCGGGGCGCGTCGTGCCGCGGCGGGTCGGCCTCGAGCAGCAGGCTCGGCGGGCGCCACGGCTTCTCGTGCCGGAAGTTCGACAGCCCGACGCCGGCGGCGGACTGGAATCCCTGCCAGTCGACCAGTGCGGCGTGCACCTGCTCGTAGCGCGCGAAGGCGAACACGTCGTACCGCCGGAGACGGACGACCGGCCCGGCCTCGCGCAGCGCGGCGTGGAAGGGCAGCGGGTCCTCGAGGACCTCCGGGCAGAACGGGTCGACGTCGGTGGTGGGGAGGTCGTGGGCGGGCTCGGCGGTGAGCGTCACGGCGGGCTCCAGGGTCGGCGGGGCGGTCAGAGGTCGAGGACGAGGCGGTCGCTGCGGGCCCGGGACACGCACGGGAACAGGCAGTCGCCGGCGGCGCGCTCGTCGTCGTCGAGGATCGAGTCGCGGTGGTCGGGCTCGCCGGCCAGCAGCCCGGTCTCGCAGGTGCCGCAGGTGCCCTGGCGGCACGAGGAGAGGACCTCCACGCCCGCCTCGGCGATCGCGGCGAGCATCGAGCGGCCGGGCGGGACCGTGACGGTCCGGCCGGTGCGCGCCAGCTCGACCTCGAACGGCGTGTCCCGGGCGGGCGCGCCCAGCTCGCGGGCCACGAACCGCTCGGTGCGGACCGTGTGGGCGGGCCAGCCTTCGGTGGCGTCGGCCAGGGCGGTGAGCATCGGCGCCGGGCCGCAGGCGTAGACCCGCGCGCCGGGGTCGGGGTCGCCGACGAAACCGCGCAGGTCCAGCAGCCCGTGCTCGTCCTGCGGCACGACCCGCACCCGCTCGCGGTCGATCTCCGCCGGCTCGTCGACGAACGCCATCGACGCCCGGGTCCGGCCACCGTAGAGCAGCTCCCAGTCCGCCCCGAGCAGCGCGGCCTGACGGATCATCGGCAGCAGCGGCGTGATCCCGATGCCTCCGCCCACGAACAGGTACCGGGCGGCCGGGACCTGCGGGAAGTTGTTCCGCGGTCCGCCGAGGCCGACCGCGTCGCCGACCGCCAGGTGGTCGTGCACGTACGCGGAGCCGCCGCGCCCGGCGGGTTCGCGCAGCACGCCGATGCGGTAGCGGTGGGCGTCCCACCGGTCGCCGCACAGCGAGTACTGACGCGTCGTCCCGTCCGGCAGGACCAGGTCGACGTGGGCGCCCGGGGTCCAGTCCGGCAGGCGCGCGCCGTCGGGGGCCACGAGCTCCAGCGACACCACCCCCTCGGCCTCGACGCGCTTGGCGGCGACCCGGACCGTCGCCGCGGGGGTGCTCACGGCCGTGCTCGCGGCGGGCGGTACGGGGGCGACGGACGGGCGATCGGCGGTGATCACAGGGGCGGTCCTCCGGCGGCGGGATCGGGTGGACCGAGGATGCGGACTGCGCCGCCGCGCGCAGAAGGCCGATCTCAATGATTGAGAGGGGTTCCGCGTTCCCGCCGGTCAGGGACCAGGGCCCGCTCGATGCCCCGTGCGGCGGCCTTCAGCACGGCGACGACCGTGAACGCCTGGCCGTCGTTGGGGACGATCGCCGACAGGGCGGCCACGACCTCGCCGGCGGCGCCGCGGACGGGCACGGCGGTGCCGGTCGCGTCGGGGTGGATGTGCCCCGGTGTGATCACGTGCCCGTCGCGCCGGATCCCGGCGAGGACCGCCCGCAGCCGGCCCGCGTCGGTGAGGGTCTCGGCGGTGTAGCGCTCCCGTGGCCCGGTGAGCACGCGTTCCTGCAGGTCACGGGGGCCGAACGCGGTCAGCACCAACCCCGACGACGACGCGTGCAGCGGCAGCCGCCCGGCGATGCGGGTGTAGTTGACCACCGCGCCGGGGGCGGAGAGCCGCTCCAGGAACAGCACCTCGTCGCCGTCGAGCACCCCCACCTGCACGTGGTGCCCGACGACGGAGTGCAGGTCCTCGAGGAAGGGCATCGCGGCCTCGCGCAGCGACAGGGTGGGGGAGGCCCGCTGGGCCAGCTCCCACATCCGCACCCCGATCCGCACCCGGCCGTCGGCCGCGCGGGCGAGCAACCCGTGCTCGACGAGCTCGGCGACCAGCCGGGACGCGGTGGCGACGTGCAGCCCCGTCCGCCGCGCGATCTCCGTGACGGTCAGGTCCGGCTGCGCCGCCCCGAACGCCTCGAAGATCCGCACCGCGCGGGAGAGCACGGACTCCCCGGTGGCCACCCGTGGCATGCCGCCAGCCTGCCACCCCTACCCGGGTGCGCCGCGCCGATCGCCGGCGCCGCTCATCGGACGGCCGCCCGCCCGCGCCTGCCGGACGGGCCGGTCCCGCGGGCGATGCGGTGCACGGTCCAGCCGAGCGCGACCAGGCTGACGAGCGCCACGACGGCGGTCCCGATCAGGGAGGACTGGCTGTCCCAGAGGGTGTGCAGGGCGACGGCCAGGACGAGGGCCAGGACGAAGCGGCCGGTCGCGCGCCCGCGCCAGCCGGACTGCGCTGCCGCGAACAGGGCGGCGGGCGCGATGCCGGTCCAGGCCATGTGCCTGGCCATCGCGCCGAGCTCGGCGTCGGTGAGCGCGTAGGCGCGCCCCGCGGCGACCCCGTGCTCGTAGGCGACGGCGTCGGTGGTCGACGCGGCGTCGCGTGGGGGATCCGCTGGACCGTGGACAGCACCTCGCCGACGTCGGTGGCCCGGTGGAAGGCGTCGCCTAGCAGGTTCTCGACGGCGAACTGGAACTGGTCGTCCGTGGAGAAGGCGTGCACGCGGGTTCTCCTCCGCACTCGGGTTCCGGTGTCTGTTCGGTCGCCGCCCTCGTGGCGCTACGGCGTCCGAGCACGCCCAGGCTCGACGGCGTCCCTCCGAACGGGCTCCGACGATCGGCTCCGCGGCGGCCCGGACGGCGGCACGCGCGGCCGGAGCGGAGCCGGAGTCGGGCCTGGGACGGTAGGCGTCGCGTCCCGCTGACCGAGCAGGGCGAGCCGAACCGCCCGGCGATCCGGACGGCCGCGCCGACCGGCGCCGTCTGCTCAGTCGCGCCGGGCGCGGACCGCGCTCGCCCAGGTGACCGACACCGCGAGCAGCAGGGCCAGTGCGGTCGGGAGGACCAGGGCGCCGGGTCCCGCCCCGTCGGCGAGCGCCTGCACCGTACGGCCGACGGGCGGCAGCCACGGCTGCACCGCCGTCGCCGTCACGACGACGGCGCCGACCAGCAGGGAACGCCCCGCCCGCCGGATCCACGGCCGCGCGCACAACAGCCCGACCGCCGTACCGGTCGCCCCGGCCGCGAGATGCGCCAGCAGGCCGTCAGGACGATCGACGGCGGCGCGGGGTAGGGGGTGACGATTACCGGCCACACCACGCTCAGCACGGCCAGTCCGAGGTCGCTGGCCAGGGCGACCAGCAGGGTCCCGGCGGCGACGGGGCCGACCCCGCCCGCCGCCGCGACGGTGACGTCGCGCTGGACGGGGTCCTCGGTGTGCGCGACGGTGAGCGCGAGCCATGCGGCGATCGGATAGAGCGTGAGCACCGAGGCGCCCCACGGCTCGGGGAGGCGTCCCGGGTCGCCGCCGAACAGCACGGCGAGCACCGCCACCTGCAGCACGACCGGGAGCACCACGCGCTGCGCGCGCACGGCGTCGGCCAGCAGGTAGCGGGCCACGGCGACCGCGGTCACGCCGGCCCCACCGACTCGACCGAACACCCCAGCCGCAGCGCGGTGAACAGCAGCGGATCGGAATCGCTGGGGACGGCGCGCAGGTGCAGCCGCCCGTCCTCGACCCGCCCCGGCACCCCGAGCCGGTGCCGCACCTGCTCGGGATCCTGGCAGCGCAGCACGATCGCGACCGCCGGCACGACGGGTGTCGGCGCGGGCGCGTCCTCGACCCGTCCGTCGCGCAGCCGCAGGTGCCGTGCGCCGGCGAGGCGCGCCGCGCGGCCCGTGTGGTCGGTGACCAGCACCGTCGTCCCCGCGGAGGCCTCGCCGAGCACGTCGGCGAGGGTGTCCGCGGCGGCCGCGTCGAGCCCGGCCCACGGCTCGTCGAGCACCACCAGGCCCGCCCCGGCGCCGAGCGCCTGCGCCAGCCCGACCTTCTGCGCGTTGCCCTTGGACAGCCCGGCCATCGGCTCACGGCGCGGCCCGGTGAAGCCGAACCGCGCGAGCAGGCCCGGATCCGGGCGCGTGCCGCGGATCCGGGCGAGGTGGCGCAGGTAGGCGTCGGCCGGCAGGCGCAGCTGGGCCGGGAAGCGGTCCGGCAGGTACCCGACGACCGCCGGCCGGCCGGTCACCCGGCCCGCGCTGGGCAGCGCGCACCCGGCCACGATCCGCAGGAGCGTGGACTTGCCGGACCCGTTGCCACCGGCGAGCACCGTCGGCCCGCCGGGCGCGAGGGCGAGATCGACCCCCGCCAGCACCGGCGGCCCGTTCCGGTACCGCTTGTGGACCCCCTCCACCCGCACCACGGGCGTCAGGTTTCCACGGCGGACGGAACGGTCAGGCGGCGGTCCGACCGAAGTCCTTCCCGACGGTCTCGGCCTGCTCGTGCGCCTGCGCCCGGACCTGCGCGGCGAGCGGGCGGAGCTCGGCCATCGCGGGCTGCACGTCGGCCAGGGTCAGCTCGGCCTCGATGAGCGTGACGTCGGCGCCCCAGACTTCGGCCAGGATGCGGACGATCCAGCCGGTGGCGTGGTCCCAGCCCTCGCGGGGCGTGCCCGGACCGTAGCCGCCGCCGCGCGCGACGACCAGGGCGACCGGCCGGCCGGCGAGCGGCGAGGTGCCGGGGGCGAAGCGCGGGTCGGTGATGAGCAGGTCGATCCAGCCCTTGAGGTGCTGGGACACGCCGAAGTTGTAGAGCGGCGTGGCGAGGACGAGGGCGTCGGCCGCCAGCACCTCGTCGGCCAGCCGCGCGGCCAGGCCGAGCGCGGCCCGCTGGGCCTCGGTGCGCTGGTCCTCGGGGGTGAACCCGGCCAGCGCGGCGGTGGGCCAGGCGTCGACCGGGATCGGGTCGGCGACCAGGTCGCGGCGCACCACCGCACCGCCGGGGTGCTGGTCGAGGTACGCCCGCTCGAGGGTGTCGGCGACCTCGCGGCTCACCGAGCCCTCGGTGCGGATGCTGCTGTCGAGGCGGAACAGGGTCACGGGGTCCTCCCATAAAGTGCGGTCGACTAGATGTTCTGCTTCACAGACTATCTTGTCAACAGAGCGGCCCGTGGCCGGTAGGCTCGTGGTCGTGACCACCCCGCAGCGCGTCGACGCCGACCTCGGCTGGGCGCTGGGCCGGGTCACCCGCGCGCACCTGCACACGGCGCAGGAGGTGCTGTCCGGGCTGCCCGGTGGCCCGCGGGGCTACCAGGTGCTGGCCGCCGCGAACGACGGCGAGGTCAGCACCCAGCTCGCGATCGCCCGCATGCTGGGCGTCGACCGGACGGTGATGACCTACCTGCTCGACGAGCTGGAGGGCGCCGGACTGGTCGAGCGCCGGCCGGACCCGGCCGACCGGCGCGCCCGGCGGATCGTGCTCACCGCCGCCGGCCGCGAGCGGCTCTGCGACCTCGACCGCCGGCTCCGCGAGGCCGAGGAGCAGCTCCTCGCCCCGCTCCTGCCCGCCGAGCGCGACACGTTGCGGGAGCTCCTGCGCCGGCTCGCCACCGGCGCGGCGCAGGACGGTGCCTCGGCCTGCCAGGTCGCCGAGGAGATCGCGGCGACGGACGGCTGCTGACGCCGTCCCTCCTACCGGAGGGGGATCTCCAGGTCGCGGTCGGCCTCGCCGCGCGGGCCGAAGATCCGCCGGTCGGACTCGTCGATCACGAGGTCGTTGATGCTGGCCTCGCGCCGGACCATCAGCCCGTGCTCGTCGAACTCCCAGTTCTCGTTGCCGTAGCTGCGGTACCAGGTCCCGGCGGCGTCGTGGCACTCGTACTGGAAGCGCACCGCGATGCGGTTGCCGGCGAAGGTCCACAGCGACTTGCGGAGCGCGTAGTCGAGCTCGCGCTCCCACTTCTCGGTGAGGAACGCGACGATCTCCGCGCGGCCGCGCACGAAACGGTCGCGGTTGCGCCACACGGAGTCCTCGCTGTAGGCGAGCGACACCCTCTCCGGGTCGCAGGTGTTCCAGGCGTCCTCGGCGGCCTGGACCTTCTTCCGGGCGGTCTCGAGGGTGAACGGGGGCAGGGGCGGTCGGTCGGCCACGGCGTCTCCTGACGGATCGAGAACGTGCGTTCTCGCGGAACGCTAGAGAAGGATCGTTCTCCGATCAACGCCGGTCACACGGTGTTGTCCGTCGGTAACCTCCCGGACATCCCGTCAGGCGCGGGCGGACCGCAGCAGGGCCGCGGCGGCGGTGCGCGCCTGGGCGGCCGGCGCGTCCGTGCCGAAGATGCCGGCCGTGACCATCGCCCCCTCGGCGAGCAGCAGGAGCTGCGGGCCGACGTCGGCGGGCAGCCCCGCCGCGGCGACCAGGCCGTCCAGGTAGTCGGCGAACGCCTGCTTGTGTGCCCGCGCCTGGCGGGCCATCACCGCCGACACCGCGCCCAGCTCGCCGAAGCCGTTGATCCACGCACAGCCGCGGAAGCCGGGCTCGCGGAACCACGCGCCGAGCCAGTCGAACACGGCGAGGATCCGCTCGTCCGGGTCCGCCACCTCCTCGACGGCGGCGGCCAGCCGGCCCCGCCACCGCACGTCGCGACGCTCCAGGTAGGCCTCGACCAGGTTCTCCTTCGCCGGGTAGAGGGCGTACACGCGCTTGAGCGGCAGGCCGGCCCCGGTGCGGATGTCGTCCATGCCGACGGACCGGATGCCGCGTGCATAGAAGAGCTCCTCCGCGACGTCGAGCAGGCGTGTGCGGGCGGCCTCGGTGTCGAACGGCGGCATGGCGTCCTCGCGGGCGGGAAACGGGCGCTCGCCACGCTACCGCGGCGTCCCTTCCGCCGAGGTCGTCCGGCTTTGTACGCTCGATCATGACCTCCTCGCCCGACCACCGCGTCCTGGCGATCTCGCTGTGGTCCTCGGCCGGGTTCGCCGTGCTCGCGCTGGTGTGGGGCGCGCTCACCGGATCCCGGCTGATCGTGTTCGACGGCCTCTACTCCTTCGCCAGTGTCGGGCTCACCCTGCTCGCCGTCCTGGCGCTGCGCACCGCGCGCCGCGGGCCGGACGAGCGCTACCCCTGGGGGCGGGAGGCGTGGGAGCCGCTCGCGGTCGTCCTCAAGGCGGCGGCGATGGCGGGGTTGTGCGTGTACGCCCTGGTCGGCGCGGTGCTCGAGCTGATCGAGGGGCCCACGGGGATCGCCGTGCGTGCCGCCCTGGTCTACGGCGTGGTGTCGACGGTCGGTGGCGTGGTGGTCACGGTCCTGCTGCGGCGGATGTCCGCGCGCGGCTCCGACCTGGCGCGCGCCGAGGCGGCGGAGTGGGCGGGGGACACGCTGCTCAGCGTGGGCGTGCTCGTCGGGTTCGGCGTCGCCTGGGCCCTGGAGGCGAGCGGGAGGGCCGCCGCGGCCGCCTCCGTCGACCCGGTCATGGTCGTGCTCGCCTCCGCGGCGTTCCTCCCGGTCCCGGTGCGGCTGATCCTGCGCAGCGGCCGCGAGATCCTCACGATGGCGCCGCCCGCGGAGGTCCTCGACCGCATCCGGGCCGAGGTCGGCGCGGTCGAGGAGGCGTACGGCTTCGCCGAGTCGTTCGTCCGGGCGGGCAAGGTCGGCGGCCGGCTCGACCTGGAGGTCGACTTCGTGGTCGACGGCGGCTCGGCGGCCCGCACGGTCGAGGACCTCGACGGCGTGCGGGCCGAGCTGGACCGCCGGCTGCGCGATCTCGACCCGCCGCCGTCGATGTCGGTGGGGTTCACCGCCGACCGCGGCTGGGTCAGCTGAGGACCCGGGGACCGAGCGCTCGCGGACTCAGCCCTGGGAGGCGTTCGGGTCCATCCACACGACCTCCCAGTGGTGGCCGTCCGGGTCGAGGAACGAGCGGCCGTACATGAACCCGTGGTCCTGCGGGTCCTGGGCCTTGGTCCCGCCGTGCGCGAGCGCGGCGTCGGCGAGCCGGTCCACCTCGTCGCGGCTGTCCACGCCGAGGGCCAGGATCGTCTCGGTGGCGCTGCCGTCGGCGATGGGCTTGACCGTGAACTCGCCGAAGTGCGAGTGGGACAACAGCATCGCGGAGATCCCCGGGCCGATCTCGAGCGCGAGGGAGTGCTCACCGGAGAAGTCGGCGTTGAACGTGTAACCCAGGGCGGTCCAGAAGGCGCGGGTGGCCGGCAGGTCCGTGATCGGCAGGTTGACGAAGATCTGGGTGGTGGCCATCGGAGTGCCTCCTCGCTGCGGTCCGGTCGGTCCGGACGGGGTGCGCGCTCGGGGTGCGCGCTCGGTCGGTGTGCCGCAGGGGAGACCCGGCGCCCACGCGGAACTCATCGCCTGCGGCTACGGCCGATCGGGTGATCGTCGATCAGGGCGGGGTCCGGCCCGACGTGCGGGCCGGGCCCCGCCCGGTCGACAGCCGACGGGAGCGACCGGGCGGGCGACGGCGCGGCGCAGGCCGACTTGTCGCCGGAGACGGGGCCGGGTCCGTAGAGACGCCGGACCTCGCCCCAGTCGGTTCAGGGCCGGTACGGCGGTGCCACCCCCCACCCCCACCGGGGCACGGGGGCGTGGGCGACGACGTCGCCGGCACCGGGTCGGGAGTTGTGCAGGGCCAGGCGCGTGCCCCACTCCACGTAGCCGACGAAGGCGGCCCGGAACTCGGGGTCGTCCGGGAGGCCGGCGTCGTCGGCGGCGAGGCTCATCAGCGAGGCGAAGCGGAAGCGCTGCTCGGGCGTGATGCCGAGGTCGCGGTGGTGCGCCAGCATGGCCTCGTACCCGCCGTGGTCGCGGGTGTAGCGCGGCTCGCCCCCGAACACCTCGATCCACCACGTGGTGACGTGGGCGCGGTGCGGTTCCGTGACCCCGCCGGGGAAGAGGGGCGCGAGCAGGTCGTCGCGCTCGACGCGGTCGTAGAAGGCGTCGATCAGCGCGCGGAAGGCGGCGTCGCCGCCGGCCCAGGCGTGCAACGTGGGGGTGTCGACCTCAGTCATCTGCAACAAGGTAATCAGTCGATCTCCTGACGGAAGGGGTTTCGGCGGGTCCCACGCCGATCGGCCCTACCCGCGCAGGTCCGGACAGCAGTACGTTGACCTCCCACCGAAACCGGCACCGCCGCCGAGGGGGAGCGATGACCGCAGTTGCGCCGCGCCCGATCGAGACCCGGCCCTATCCCGCGCGCCGTACGGGCAAGGGGTCGACGTTCCTCAAGATGCTCAAGACGACGGACCCCAAGGACATCGCGATCCTGTACCTGGTCACGTCGTTCGGCTTCTTCATGGCGGGTGGCGCGATGGCGCTGCTGATCCGCGCGGAGCTGGCCCGGCCCGGGCAGCAGTTCCTGTCGGGGGAGCAGTACAACCAGCTGTTCACCATGCACGGCACGATCATGCTGCTGCTCTACGCGACGCCGATCCTGTTCGGTTTCGCGAACTACATCGTCCCGCTGCAGATCGGCGCCCCGGACGTCGCCTTCCCGCGACTGAACGCCTTCTCCTACTGGCTGTTCCTGTTCGGCGGGCTGATCGTGCTGTCCGGGTTCCTCACCCCGGGCGGCGCGGCGGACTTCGGCTGGTTCGCCTACACCCCGCTCTCCGACGCCATCCACTCGCCGGGGGCCGGCGGCGACCTGTGGATCGGGGGCCTGATCGTGGCCGGCCTCGGGACCATCCTGGGCGGCGTCAACTTCATCACCACGATCATCTGCCTGCGGGCGCCCGGGATGACGATGTTCCGGATGCCGATCTTCACGTGGAACATCTTCGTGACGGCACTGCTGGTGCTGATCGCCTTCCCGATCCTCACCTCGGCGCTGTTCGGGCTGCTGATGGACCGGCACCTGGGCGCGCACGTGTTCGACCCGGCCAACGGCGGCGCCATTCTCTGGCAGCACCTGTTCTGGTTCTTCGGCCATCCCGAGGTCTACATCGTGGCGCTGCCGTTCTTCGGCATCGTCACGGAGATCTTCCCCGTGTTCAGCCGCAAGCCGATCTTCGGCTACAAGACGCTGGTGTTCGCCACGATCGCCATCGGGTTCCTGTCGGCAGCGGTGTGGGCGCACCACATGTATGCGACGGGTGCGGTGCTGCTGGCCTTCTTCTCCTTCACGACGTTGCTGATCGCGATCCCGACGGGCATCAAGTTCGTCAACTGGATCGGCACCATGTGGCGGGGCAAGCTGACCTTCGAGACGCCGATGCTGTTCGCCCTGGGCTTCCTGTTCACCTTCCTCTTCGGCGGGGTCACGGGTGTGCTGCTGGCCTCGCCGCCGATCGACTTCATGGTCTCGGACACGTACTTCGTGGTGGCGCACTTCCACTACGTGCTGTTCGGGACGATCGTGTTCGCGACCTACGGCGGGATCTACTTCTGGTTCCCGAAGATGACCGGCCGGATGCTCGACGAGACGCTGGGCAAGTTCCACTTCTGGCTCACCTTCATCGGCTTCCACACCACGTTCCTGGTGCAGCACTGGCTGGGCAACGAGGGCATGCCGCGCCGCTACGTCGACTACCTGCCGAGCGACGGCTTCACCACGCTCAACATGATCTCGTCGATCGGCGCGTTCGTGCTCGGCTTCTCGGTGCTGCCCTTCATCTGGAACGTCTTCCACAGCTACCGCTACGGCCGGGTCGTGACCGTCGACGACCCGTGGGGTCACGGCAACTCGCTGGAGTGGGCCACCTCCTGCCCGCCGCCGCGGCACAACTTCACCGAGCTGCCCCGGATCCGCTCCGAGCGCCCGGCGTTCGAGCTGCACTACCCGCACCTGGTGGAGCGAGCCCGGGCCGAGGCGCACAGCGGGGGCCACGCGGCGCCCTCGGAGCACGTCGCGCAGTCCGTGGGGCGCGAGCAGCAGCCGGACGAGGACCCACGCTCCCGCTGACCACCACGGCCCCGGCCACGCGGGGCCGACCCATCCACGCAGTGTCGGGGAGGCGACGATGACCCTCGACGACCGGGGCGTCCGGCCGCTGACCTCGGGGGAGCGGCGGATCCTCGCCCGCCTCGAGGAGAGCCTGACGGGGGGCGCCCGTCC
Organism: Pseudonocardia kujensis; assembly: GCF_021283305.1. Taxonomy (GTDB): domain Bacteria; phylum Actinomycetota; class Actinomycetes; order Mycobacteriales; family Pseudonocardiaceae; genus Pseudonocardia; species Pseudonocardia kujensis. Next base: position 46,652 of record NZ_JAJSOK010000047.1, on the reverse strand, counting down.
CGTCCGGGACCCCGCGCCCGCCCGGAACCCCGAGCCCGCGAACCCCGAGCGTGCCGCGATGCACCGGGCGGACCGGGTGGCGGCGGTGGTCGGCCTGCTGATCCTCTGCGGGCTGACCGCGGAGGCCGCGTTCGCGGGCGGTCCGGTGCTGGCGCTCGGGGTCGGTGCCGCGTTCCTGTGCATGGTGCTGGCCTTCGTCTGGGTCGTCTGCCGCGGCCGATGACGCCAGGACCGGCCGCCCCTGCGCGAGCCGCGTCGCGACGGCCGCGCCGATGCTCTCGCCCAGCACCACGAGCCGCGACGGGCGACGCCGGGCTTCCCGGTGAGGTGCGGGTGCGCGGCGAGGGCGTCGGCCGTCCCTCCTCGCTCGGCGATCCCGGGGTGCGGACCACGGGCCCGGGGGCAGGAGGGTCTCGGCGGGGATGGCGCCGGAGGAGTGCCGGCGTCATCCCGCGCTGCCCGGCCCGTCACGTCCGGCCAGCTCCTCGAGCAGCCGGACCGTGCGGCGCAGCGGGCGCCTGACCAGGCCGCCCAGCGCCGAGTGGTCCGCCGCCGAGTGCGCCGCGACGGCCTCCGCGGCCTGCGCGAGCGCCTCGCGGTCCGGGGTGCCCCGCAGACCGGCAGCGACCGCGTCGGCGAGCGGCGTCACGACCGCCCTCGTCCGCGGGGCCGTGGCGGCCCACCATGCGCAGGTGTCCGGGCGCCGGCCGAGCTCGACGACGTCGGCGACGTGGGCGCGCACCAGCATGGTGACCTCCGGCGCGGCGGCTGCCGGCTCCACCAGCGCGGCCAGCTCGGCGGTGTGGCGCCGGCGCCAGAGCGGGTGCAGGCGGACCGCGCGGCGGGCGGTGGCGAGCTGGTCGGGGAGCCTGCGGGCGGCGTCGTCGCGGCGGTGGGTCCGGGCGGTCAGCCGGGCCGCCAGGTCCTCGCGGGCCGGGTCCGCCGGATCGGTCGGCAGGTCCGCGGCCAGGAGCAGGTCCGCGGCCGCGCCGTCGGCCACCTCGTGGAGCGCGGCGACGAAGGAGCGCGCCGGGTTCGTCGGCAGCAGCAGCGGCGAGAGGACGACGGTCACCACCGCGCCGACCGCCGTCTCCCAGAGCCGCGCCACGGCGTACGACGCGGGGTCCGCGTTGGCGAAGACGAGCAGGGCGGACACCGCGACCTGCGTGTTCAGCGTGTCGCCGATGCGCAGCACCATCCCGATCAGCAGGGCCGCGGCGAGGACCAGTGCCACCGTGAGCGCCGAGGGCTGCAGCCAGGCCAGCACCCCGATGCCCACGGCGAGCCCGGCGACCACGCCCACCAGCCGGGCCAGCGACACGTTGAGGGCGGAGCCCGGCGCGTCCCGGATGGCCACCAGTGGCACGATCACGGCGTAGACCGGGGGCTGGGTGGCGCCGAGCCACACGCAGACCTGCCAGCTCACCGCCGCGGCGACCACGATCCGCACGATCGACGGGCCCTCGCGGGGCAGTGCGGCCCGCACGGCGCTCCACGGGTGGACCTCGCGCAGCACCGGCACGTGCCGAGCAGACCAGGTGATCGGCCCGCGGTCATCCCTTCCGGCGGAGGGTTGACGCCCCGTGGCCGCCCTGATCACCCTGCGTCGCAGGGTGGCCGTGACGACCCGGGCCGTGTGGGCCGACGTCGCGCCGAGCAGGGCGGGCAGGCGGGGGACCAGCGGGAATCACCGTCTTCCGGTGACCGCTCCGGTGACGCGGCCGGTGGTCAGACCGCGATGCCGTCGGGCTGCTCGTCCTGCTCCGCGGCGAGCAGCTCGCGCACGCGCGGTGCGACGACCGTGCCGTACAGCTCGATCGACTTCATGAGCTCGGCGTGCGGCAGCGTGCCGGTCGTGTACTTGAGGTCGAAGCGCTGCAGGCCCAGCGCGCGGACCGTGCGGGCGATCTTGCGGGCCACGGTCTCCGGCGACCCGACGTGCTGGGCGCCCTCCCGGACGTCGGCCTCGAACCGGGCGCGGGTCAGCGGCGGCCAGCCGCGCTCGCGGCCGATCCGGTCGAGCGCGATCTTCGCGTGCGGGAAGAGCGTGTCGACGGCGTCCTGGTCGGTCTCGGCGACGAAGCCGGGCGCGTGCACCGCGATCGGCAGCGGGTCGCGGCCGAGCTGCTCCAGGCTGCGGCGGTACAGCTCGGCGTACGGCGCGAAGCGCGCCGGGTCGCCGCCGATCACCGCGAGGACCAGCGGGAAACCGTGGCTCGCCGCGCGCACCACGGACTGCGGGCTGCCGCCCACGCCGACCCACGCCGTGATCCGGCCGGACTCGGTCTTCGGGTACACCTGCTGGTCGCGCAGCGCGGCGCGGACCGTGCCCTCCCAGGTCACCGGGCCCTCGTCGAGCAGGTGGGCCATGAGGTCCAGCTTCTCCTCGAAGAGGGTCTCGTAGTCGGCGAGGTCGTAGCCGAACAACGGGAAGGACTCGGTGAAGGAGCCGCGCCCGAGCGTGATCTCCGCGCGGCCGTCCGACACGGCGTCGAGGGTGGCGAAGCGCTCGTAGACCCGCACCGGGTCGTCCGAACTGAGGACGGTCACGGCGGTGCCGAGCTTGATCCGCTCGGTGCGGCCGGCGATCGCGGCGAGCACGACCTCCGGCGCGGAGATCGCGTAGTCGTCGCGGTGGTGCTCGCCCACGCCGAACGCGTCGACCCCGACCTGGTCGGCGAGCACGGCCTGCTCGACGACGTCCCGGATCACCTGGGCGTAGGGCGTGCGGTCACCCTGCCCGTCGACCGTCACGTCGCCGAACGTGTCCAGCCCCAGTTCCACCCTGTCCATGCGGCCCTCCCCATCTCGTCGTCGACGGTACCGCCAACGATTGAGGGCTCAACCTTATGCCCCGGGGCCGCCGCGCGAGGGGTCAGGGCACCCAGGTCGTCAGGTCCTGCCAGGTCAGGCGCGGGCGGGCGCGCATCGGCGCCGGACCGACGGCTGCGGGGTGCCCGAGGCACACGATCATCTCCGGCACCCAGCCCGCCGGCAGCCGCAGTACCACGCCGACCGCGGCCCGGCTGAACGACGTGACGGGCCCGGCGCCGAGGCCGAGCGCGTGCGCCGCGAGCAGCAGCGTGGCCGCGGCCGTACCGACGTCGACGTGCAGGCCCGTGGCATCGGGCGGGAAGCCGAAGGCGGCGGCCCCGGGCGGTCGGTGCAGATCGTGATCGCGGCCGTCGGGCGCTGCAGCATGCCGGGCGAGACCATCCGCAACACGCGCAGCGTGGCCGGGTCCTCCGTGGCGACGAAGCGCTGCAGGTGCCGGTTGCCGGCCGTCGGGGCCCAGCGCCCGGCGTCGAGCACGGCCTCCAGGTCCTCGCGCGCGACCGGCTCGTCGGTCAGGGCCCGCACCACACGCCGGCTGCGGATCGCGTCGAGCACGGCCCTGCCCTGCGGCGTGCCGGTCACGAGGTGTCCCGGGTGAAGTGGCCGGCGAGGTGGCCGGCGAGGGCCCGGCACAGCTCGTCGAGCGCGGCGGTGTACTCCGCCCGGCCGTCGCGCGGCACCGCCAGCTCCGGCACGGCGGACAGCGGTCCGGCCACGAACTCCGCGGTCGCGGTCGACGCCTTCGGCGCGATCGCCGCGCCCAGCCGCCGGGCGGCGGTGAGCAGGCGCAGCGGCCCGTACTCCGCGGCCTCGTCGACCTGCGTGCGGGCGGCGGTGACGAGGTAGGCGAGCAGCTCCAGCGCCTGGTCCTCGTCGAGCACGGATGGACTCCCGGGGGCCGGCCCACTGCTGATCTCCACGGGCCGGGGCTCGCTCGGCGGGGCCGGGGGGTTACGGGGAGGGTGGTGCATGATCGACGGCGAGGGGAGTCTGCCTACGCCGGGCGGCTGCGCGAGGCCGGCGTGCCTGCCGGCTCGACGTGGCCCCGGCGCCTGTCACGCGTTCGGCGCGGTCGAGGCCGGCGAGTGCGGCGGCCACCAGCCGGCCGCGCGGGCGACGCCCCGGGTCCGCGCCGGAACCGGCTTCCGCAGCGCGCCGTTCGGCCCGACGCGACCACCGGCGCCGCGCGGCGACCAGCACGACGACGGCCAGGCCGTCGGCCCTCGGGCGCAGCGTGTGCGCTTGTTCGGGGCGCTGGGGGGGGGGAGCGGGGCCCGGGGGAGCGGGGGAGCGGGCGGCGGGTGCCGGCGGATCAGTCGTCGTCGAACTGGTCGTGGTGGTGGTGCCAGTAGTGGACGGGCCCGGGCGACGTGCCGGACGAGTCGGACACCCGGTCCGACACCGCGGCACCGATGCCGCCGAGCGCCATCCCGGTGAGCCCGCCGGCCGCACCCAGCCCGAGCACGGCGGCGGTCAGCACGATCACGGGCCGGCGGACCACCCGAGCGGCGTTCACGCGGCCACCACCGCAGCGCCGACGACCATGCAGAGCAGCACCCAGGCCACGGCGCCGGCCAGTAGCGCGACGGCGGCGCGGCAGTGCCGGGCGGTCGGGCGGCCGGCCTCGGGACCCCACACGACCCGGCGGCCGCGCCAGACCACGGACTCCCAGATCGCCGACCACGGCTCGACGCCGACGGCCCCGCCGGGCAGGTCGACGAGCAGCGGGTCGAGCTCGTCGCGGAACCGGGCGGCGTACGCGGCGGCGGTCCGCTCCTCGGCCTCGGCGAGGTCGAGCCGGCCCTCGCCGACCGCCTGGTGCAGCCGCACGACGACCCGCTCGCGCTCGGCGTCGGAGGCCCGCACCCGGGTTCCGGGGGTGGCTGCCGTGACGGCGTCGGGGGGCGTGGCGTCGGGGGGCGTGGCGGAGGTGGGCGTGGCGGCGGTGGTCGCCTCGGAGTGGTCCGGGGCCGGACCGGCGGGGGAGGTCATGGGGCTCCCGGGTTCGTCGTTCAGGTGCCGCCCATGCTGGGGGCCGCCGGTGAGTCCTCGACGTGGCCCGGTTCGGAGCCGGGTAAGAACCGGCCCGCACCCACGGTGAGGCCCACGCACGCCCCGCCGCCCTCGCGCGCCTCCGCGAAGACCGCGCCGTCGTGCCTCTCCGCCACGTCGCGCACGATCGCCAGCCCGAGCCCGGAGCCGGGCAGGCCGCGGGCCGCGTCGGCGCGGTAGAAGCGGTCGAACACCCGCTCGGCGTCCCGCGGCGCGATCCCCGGCCCGCGGTCGGCCACGGTGACCCGGCCCCCGCCCACCCACACCTCGAGGCGCTCGCCGCCCTCGTCGAACTTCGCCGCGTTCTCCAGGAGGTTGGTCACGGCCCGGTCCAGTGCCCGCGGTCGCCCGCGGACCGGCACCGTCCCGTCCTCGACCCGCACCTCGATCCGCCGCCCGGTTCGGCGCCGGACCCGCTCGGCGGCCCGCTCGGCGAGGGCGCCCAGGTCGACGGGCTCGTCGACCTCGTTCCCCTGCCGCGACAGGGCGAGCTCGACCAGCTCCTCGACCAGCGTGCTGAGCTCGCGGGTCTCGCCCTCGACGTCGTCGATCAGCCGGGCCCGTGCCTCCGGGGACAGCTCGTCGAGCCGCCGGAGCACCCGGGCGTTGGTCCGCAGGCTGGTCAGCGGGGTGCGCAGCTCGTGCGCGGCGTCCTGGACCAGGCGGTCCTGGGCCTCGCGGGCCGCGGCGAGCCGGCCGAGCATCGTGGTGAACGAGGCCGACAGCCGGCCCACCTCGTCCTGCCCGCGGACGGGGACCTCGCGCTCGACCACCCCGCTCGCGCTGACCTCCTCGGCGATCGCGGTCAGCCGCACCAACCGCCGGGTGATCCGCCGGGCGAGCAGCCAGCCCGCCGCCGCGGCCACGACCACCACGGCGGCGGTGACCCAGAGGATGCTGCTCGCGGTCCCCGCCAGGACGCGTTCGCTCTCGTCGGCGTCGGTCGCCACCTGCAGCGCGCCCCGCCCGCCGCCGAGCGCGGTCGTCAGCAGGCGGTAGTCCTCGCCGTCGACGTGGACGTCGCGGCTCGCCGTCGCGCCCGCGACCAGGGACACGGCCAGGGTGCGGTCGGTCGCGGACACCGGCAGCGTCTCCGGCCGACCACCGAGGAACCGGACGGTCCCGGCGGGGCTCACGATCTGGCCGACCAACGGCTGGTCGTCGTCGTGCGCGTGGTCCCCGTCGAGGTCGTCGTCGGGACCGTGCCCGCCGTCGTGTCCGTGCCCGCGCGGCGCGACGACGGGCTCGAGCACCTCCGTCTGCCCCGCGGCGACGGCCGCGGAGGTCGCGCGCAGGGAACGGTCGATCTCGTCGGTGGTGCGGTCCGCCGCCGCGCGGTAGCTGAGGAAACCGACCAGCCCGGCGACGACGGCCGCGACCAGCGCGAAGGCGAGGGCGAACCGCGTCCGCAGGCTCATGCCGCACGCACCGTGTAGCCGACCCCGCGGACGGTGTGGATCAGCGGGGGAGCGCCGGCCGCGGCGAGCTTGCGGCGCAGGTAGCCGATGTACACGGCGAGGTTCTTGGAGTCGGCGCCGAAGTCGTAGCCCCAGATCCGCTCGTAGACCGTGGCGTGGTCGAGGACGATGCCCTCGTTGCGGACCAGCAGCTCCAGCAGGTCGAACTCGGTCTTCGACAGCTGCACCTCGACGTCGTCCCACCACACCCGGCGGGCCGCCGGGACGACCCGCAGCGCGCCCGTCTGCAGGGTCTCCGCGGGGCGCTGGGTGTCGCCGTGCACCGCGGCGCGGCGCAGCAGGGCCCGCAGCCGGGCGAGCAGCTCGTCGAGCTCGAAGGGCTTGGGCAGGTAGTCGTCGGCGCCGGCGTCGAGCCCGGCCACCCGGTCCGGGGTCTCGATCCGCGCCGTGAGCATGAGGATCGGCGTGTGGTCGCCGTCGTTGCGCAGCACGCGGCACACGGCCAGGCCGTCGACGCCGGGCATCATCACGTCCACGACCAGCGCGTCGAACGACTCGCGGCGGACGAGCGACAGCGCCTCGACCCCGTCGACGGCCGAGACCACGGCGTAGCCCTCCAGCTCGAGGGCGCGCGCGAGGGACTCCCGGATCGCCCGGTCGTCGTCGGCGACCAGCACACGACTCGGCATGTCCCCATGGTGCCCGGTGCGGCGCCGAGCGGGCCCCTTCCCGTCGGTGGGCGGGCCCCCGGCACGTCGATGCCCGCTGCGAGGACGCTGCGCGGATGTCCGGGGCGCTCCGGCCGCAGCGCGAGGCGTTCAGGGCGATCAGCCGCGACCCCGACCACCTGCTCGTGCACGGCCGCGCTTCGATTTGAGGTTCCCGTTACACGGATCTGCCGAACCGTTGGCAGGCTCCTTCGTAGGGTCGTGGACGACCCGGCCGGCACGCCCGGCCTCGCCCCCACGACCATGGACAGCGATGCAGCGGACCCTGTTCCTCTCCCGGGAGGCCCGCCCCGCCAGCGGACCCTCCCGGCCCTCCGGGCGTTCCCGGTTCCTCGCCGTGCTCGGCGCCGTCGTCGCCGGCGCCGTGCTCGTCACGGCCGCGCTCCTCCTGCTCCTCGGCGGGGCGGGAAGCCCGGGGACCGCGGGCACAGGCGGTTCCCCGGGCGGGACCTCGGGCGGCGCCGCCGCGAGCGAGCGCGACCTCGACCGGGTGATCGCACAGCTGGTCAGCGTGTTCGAGAACGGCACACCGGACATCCAGTACGCCTATGTCGAGGACCTCCACGACGGTCGCGGCTACACGGCGGGCCGCGCGGGCTTCTGCACCGCCTGCGGCGACCTGCTCACCGTGGTGAAGAGCTACACCACGCGGGTCCCGGACAACCCGCTCGCCGGGTACGTCCCGACCCTGACCGAGCTCGCCGGGGCGTACGACGACTCCACCGGCACGCTCGGCGGCTTCGCGGACGCCTGGCGCACCGCCGCCGACGACCCGGTGTTCCGCCAGGTGCAGGACCAGGTCACGGACGCGCTCTACGTCGCCCCCGCGCGGAAGCTCGCCGACGCCAACGGCGTGCGCTCGGCGCTCGGCCTGGCGGCTCTGGTCGACACCGCGGTCGAGCACGGCACCCAGGACGGCCCGGACGGCCTGCCCGCGCTGGTCGCGAAGACGAACGAGGACATGGGCGGCCCGCCCGCCGACGGCCACGACGAGACCGCGTGGCTGCGGGACTTCCTCGACATCCGCCGCAGCACCCTGGAGAACCCGAGCTCCGCGGACACCAGCGAGGTGTGGAGCGAGTCGGTCGGCCGCGTCGACGCCCTCGACACCCTGCTCGACGCCGGCAACCTCGACCTGGCGACACCGTTCACGGTGAACCCCTGGGGCGACCCGCAGACGATCACCGGCTAGGTCGGGCCCTCCACCGCGGCTCACACCGCGACCGATCGTGCCTGGGGTGCCGGCAGGTCCTCCGTCCGCGGACGGGCTGCCGGCACCGTGCCCGCCGGTGCGCGACGGGGCGCGAAGGAGGTGGAGCGCAGAGGTTCGCCCCTTCGCCGCGCGAGGAAGAAGCGGTGCCCGGTCTCGTAGCACCGGTGTGCGGCCCGGGCGGGCGCGAGCTGCTCGAGCAGGTGCAGCTGGTGGCGCCACGGCGGCAGCGAGCCCTGCCGCGCGGCCATGGCCGCGGCGAAGGCGACGCTGTCCCGGTCGGTGTACAGGTCGACGCGCTCGAACCAGGCCATGCTGCTGCGTGCGGCGGCCTGGGTCCGCATCATGGGCCGGCGGCGCCGCTTCTCGTACAGGTCCAACGCGCGGGGCAGGCTGTCGCCGCGCTCGTAGAGGCTCTGGGCGAGGGCGATCGCGTCGAGGATCGCCAGCCGGGTACCGGAGCCGATCGTGAAATGGGTCGTGTGGGCGGCGTCGCCGAGCAGGACGACGCCGTCATGGTGCCACCGGTCGTTGACGACCTCGGTGAAACGCAGCCAGCGGGCCGGTCGGCCGCGCGACTCGCTGATCAGGCGCCGGCCCCCCAGCACGTCGGAGAAGATCTCCTCCAGCGCGCTCGTGCTCGCGTCGCCGGCCGGGCCGTCGAGCCCGAGCCCGTTCCAGGTCCGCTCCTGACACTCGACGATGAAGGTGCTGATCCCCGAGGTCGAGGGATAGGCGTGGCACCACACCCAGCCGGCCGGGGTCTCCCGGAAGTCGAAGAGGAACTTGGAGAAGACCTTGTCGGTGCCCAGCCAGATGTAGGGATTCGCGCCGGTCGACAGCGTCGTGCCGAAGTGCTCGCCCTGCTGACGGACCCGGCTGCCGGCACCGTCCGCGGCGACGACCAGGTCCGCGTCACGGAACCCGGAGAGGTCGTGGACCTCCTCCTGGTAGCGGACGCGGACCCCGACGTCCGCCGCGCGCCTCCCGAGGATCTCGAGCAGGGCGGCCCGCTCCACGCTGTAGCCGTAGCCGGCGTAGAAGGCGGTCTCCCCGCGCAGCCGCACCTCCTGCTGCTGCCAGAGCACCGACGCCGCGCGCAGCTCCCGGGCGCTCTCGGCGTCGTTGCTGTACAGGGCGTCGAGCAGGTCGTCCCAGTAGACGACGCCCCAGCCGTAGGTCGCGCCGGGCGGGTCGCGCTCGATGACGGTGATGTCGTGGCCCGCGTCGCGGAGCTTGGCCGAGATGGCGAAGTACAGGGCTCCCGGCCCGCCGCCGATGACGACGATCCTCATGAGACTCTCCCCTCCGAGACTGTCTGCGGTTCCGGCACCGGGAGCGGCCGCGCAGGTGCGGTCCGCCCCGTGGTGCGGTGGTGGAGCCGGTAGAGATGGGCGTAGCGGTCGTTGTTGGCCAGCAGCTCGTCGTGCGTCCCGATCTCGGTCACGCGTCCCTGGTCGAGGTAGAGGATCTGGTCCGCGTCCGCGACGGTCAGCAGGTTGTGCGAGATGACGATCGTGGTGCGTCCGGTCATGAGCCGGCGCAGGGGAGCGAGGATCCGCTCGCCCGCGGCCGCGTCGAGGCCGGTGGTCGGTTCGTCGAGCAGGAGGACGGGCGCGTCGCGGATCATGGCCCGGGCGATCGCGAGACGCTGGCGCTGCCCCCCGGACAGCAGGCGCCCGCGTTGGCCGACCCGTGTCCCGTAGCCCTCCGGCAGGCCCTCGATGAACCCCGCCGCGTCGGCGGCCCTCGCCGCCGCGAGCAGATCCGCGTGGGTCGCACCGGGACGGCCCGCCAGGATGTTGTCCTCGATCGTGCCGTCGAGGAGCAGGGTCTCCTGGAGCACGATCGCGATGGCGCTGCGCAGCTGGGCGGGATCGAGACGGCGCAGGTCGTGGCCGTCGAGGGTGACCCGGCCGGCGGTGGGGTCGTAGAACCGCAGGAGCAGTTTGAGCAGGGTCGTCTTCCCGGCCCCGCTCGCCCCGACGATCGCGGTGATCCGGCCGGGGCGGGCGGTGAGGCCGACGTCGTGCAGGACGTCGTGGGACGTGCCCGGGTACCGGAAGGAGACGTGCTCCAGGTCGATCACCCCGGACACCCGTGGCCGGGGAGAGGGAGCGGACCGGTAGAGGCGCACCGGCTGCGCGGGCGCGCGCACGTCCGGCTCCTGGTCGAGCAGCTCGATGATGCGCTCGGCACCCGCCGCCGCGGCGAAGACGGTGTTGGACAGCTGTCCGAGGCTCCGTACCGGTCCGTAGAGCTGCGAGATGTAGACGAGGAAGACCAGGAGGCCGCCGAGGGTGATCCGGCCGAGCGTCAGCTGCCACACCCCGGCGCCGACGATCGCCATGACCGCCACGACCTGGAAGAGGTCGGTCAGCGGCGGGAAGAGGGCCGCGAGCCGGGTGGCGGCGAGGGCGGCCCGCACGCTGCCCTCGGCCTGGGCGGTGAACCGGGCCTCCTCCGCCTGCTCGCGCCCGTAGGCCTGGACCAGCACCGCGTTGCCCAGGCTCTCCTCGGCGACCGCGTTGATCGACCCGCTGCGCTGGCGGACCTCCCGCGACGCCGCCTTGATCCTGCGGCCGAAGACCCGCGCCATCGACCAGAAGAACGGCACGGCGATCAGCGCGACCAGGGCCAGCTGCCAGTCGAGCACGAAGAGGATGCCGGCGAACAGGCCGATCTTGACGAGCGCCGAGAGGAACTGGGCGACGCCGGCGAGCACCAGGCTCTCGATGGCGGCCACGTCGCCGGTGAGCCGGCTCAGGAGGTCACCGAGCGGCCGGCGGTCGAAGAAGCTGACGGAGAGGGACTGCAGGTGCGCGAACACGCGGCTGCGCAGGCGTCGCAGGAAGTTCTCGCCGATCCAGGCGGCGAGGTACTGGTCGCAGAAGCCGACCGCGCCGCCCAGGAGGGTCAGGCCCGCGTAGGCCGCGGCGACCCACCAGAACGCGCTGAAGTTCTGCGGGGTGAGCACGTCGTCGACCAGGATCTTGTACATCCAGATCTCGGCGGCCTCGAGAAGGGGCGACACGAGCACGAACACGAGGCTGAGCCCCAGCCAACCGCGGAAGGGGCGGACGTCGGGCCAGAACCTGCGGAAGATCCGGCGGACGCTCACCGCCGGCGCGGCCTCGACGAGCCCGTCGGCCACCGCGGCGGGGAAGAACGTCGTTCGGACTCGGTTCCACACCGGTCATCGACCTCACCTTCACCGGGTTGCGACAGGGGTTGCGGCAGGGGGTGCGGCAGGGCTTCCGACAGTGGCCCCGCCTCCCGTGCCCGGGCGGCGAGGCCACCGGTCCTCACACCGACGTGAGGCAGCTACCGGTCAGTCCTTGTGGTCCCAACCGCCGTGCCAGCCGCCCCAGCCCCAACCCCACTTGTGGTCGTGGTCGTTGTTGTCGTGGTCCCAGCCGTTCCAACCACCCCAGCCCCAACCCCACCTGTGGTCGCGGTCGTGGTCGTGGTGGTCGTGCCCGTCCCAGCCACTCATGTGAGCTCCCCTCCTCGTGCGGATCCGACCGGGGAGCGCTCCGCGCCTCCCGGGTGGCAGCCGGTTCCCCCTTCAGACCCCTCCGGCCGAAGGCCCCGGTCCCGATCGTCGATCGCGGTCCGCCCGCCGTCCCGACGAGGACAGGGCCGCCTGCCACGGCGGGGTAAGCGGCGCCCACGGGGCGGATGTTGCGGTCTCGGGAACCGGACCACCCGGGTGCGCGTCGCGGCACCCGAATGTTGCACGTTGAAGTACGGAGCAATGTAGTACGTCGGAGTGACGTACTGAGTGGGATAGTACTTCCGGGGCACCGCTGCGCCGTCCGTGGCGGCCCCGGCGCCGGGGGCGGGGCGGCAGCACCGTGCCCGCGCGGACCTCGAGCCCAAGGGGCGCAGTGCCTCCGGCCCCCACGAATGCGGACCTCCGACCCGGGGAGGCCGCAGGGCGGGTCGCTAGCCTCGCGACCGCTGCCGACCGCGGGCCGGTTCCGCCGCGCGCGGACGGGTGTCGGAGCAGGGGGGATCCCGCCATGGTCCTTGCGTCCGTTCTGATCGTCGGTGCCGTCGTGACCAGCCTGCTGGCTCCTCGGCTGTTCCGGGGGCTCGAGCGCACGTCGGCGAGCCCGGTGGGGCTGCTGTACGTCTGGTGGTCGGCACTGGCGGGCGTCGGGCTGAGCGCGGTGGTCGCGCTCGGGGCCGTCCTGGTGCCCGACCGCGACGACGGGTCGACACCGGCCCACCGGTTCCTGACGGGGTGCTGGACGGCGCTGGCCTCGAGCCGGCTGCACCTCCACCTCGTCGCCGCTGTCGTGCTGGGCGCCGTGCTCGCCGTCGGTCTCCTCCGGCTGGGCAGGCGCGTCCGACGCAGTCGCCGCGCGGCCCGGGACAGGGCCGAGACCACGATCGGGCTGCTCGAACCGGCCGGCGACTGGGAGCAGGGTGTCCTCTGGGTCGAGCACCGGGAGCCGCTGGTCTTCACCATCGGGGGCCGGACGAGGGCGATCGTGGCCACCACCGGGCTGCGCGACCGACTCAGCCCTGCCGAGACCGACGCGGTCCTCGCCCACGAGCGGGCCCACCTGTCGGGTCGGCACCACCTGCAGGTGCTCCTCGCCGAGACGCTCGGCGCGACGTTCCCGATGCTGCCCCTGTTCCGGCAGGCGCCGGTGGCGGTCAGGCGGTTGATCGAGCTGGCCGCCGACGACGAGGCGGCGGGGAGCGTCGGCGCCGACGTCGTCCGCCGGGCGCTGGTGACGGTGGCCGCCCGGGGCAGGATCGGGCTCCCTCCCGCGGCGCTCGGCGCGGCGGCCGCCGCCACCGAGCTGCGGCTGGCCCGCCTGGCCCGTCCGGTGCGCCGGCCGGCACGGCCGGCCCGGCTCGGGGAGCAGGCGTGTTTCGTCGCCGCCGGTGCGCTGATCCCCGTCGTGGCGGGCACGGGTGCCCTCGCGGCACTCGCCCTCGTGTCCTGCCTGTGAGGCGTACGAGGGGTGGGGTGCGCTCCTCGCGAGCTTTATCCTGCTCCGGCAGGTCGTCGCTCCGCCGACTCGTCGGCCAGGGTGAACCGGAGGACTGGTGCGACAGCTCGGGGTTCTCGAGGGCGTGGTCATGAACGAGCTGTGGGCGGCCGGCGGCTCGGGCACGGTCCGGGAGATGGTGGGCCGGCTGCGCGACCAGCGCGATCTCGCCTACACCACGGTCCTGTCCACGATGAGCAACCTGGTCGACAAGGGATACCTGACGAGGACGTCCGAGGGCCGGGCGCACCGCTACCACGCGGTGATGACCCGTGCCGAGTACGCGGCCCGGTTGATGCGCGACGCGATGGGGCGCGGCGGGGATGCCGATCTGGTCCTCCTGCAGTTCGCCGAAGGGCTCACCACGGACCAGCAGGACCGCCTCAAGAAGGCGCTCGAGCATCCCTCGGGGGACTGAGCGCCGACCGAGCGCCGCCTCGCCCGGCCGGACGCCGGGACCGATCACCGGCCGAGGGAGAGCTCGTCGACCGGTTCGGGCTCGGCCGGCGCCGGCTCGACGGGGGGTTCGGGCCATGTCGCGGGCACGAACAACGTGAACACCGGCGGCACCGGCCGGCCGAGCACCAGCCGCCCGCCCTCCGCCTCGGCGAGCCGGCGGGCCAGCGGGAGCCCGATCCCGTGCCCGGCCGCCCGCCGCTCCGGCGGGGCGGCGAACGGGTCGGGGCCGGGGCCGGCGCCCTCGTCGGCGACGTCGACCGCCAGTGCCTCGCCGGACTCGCGCACCACGATCCGCACGGTGCCCGCGCCATGCACCTCGGCGTTGTCCAGCAGCACGCCCAGGACCTGCCGGATCGCCGCCGCCGACGCGGCCGCCGGCGGCAGCGCCGCGGCCACCTCGAGGACCAGCCCGCGCCCGGACGCCGCCAGCCGCTCGGCCCGCGCCGGCTCCAGCTCCCGGACCAGCGCACCCACGTCCGTGGGGCCGCCGCGCCCGGTGCGCTCGCGGGCGAGCTGGAGCAGCTCGTCGATCGTGCGCTCGAGGCGGTCGGCCTCGGCGATCCCCGCCACCAGGGCGGCCTTCAGGTCGGCGTCGGGCCGGTCGAGCGCGGCCTCCAGACGCAGCCGCAGCCCGGTCAGCGGGGTGCGCAGCTGGTGCGAGGCGTCCTGGGAGAACGCGCGCTCGCGCGCCAGGAGCGCGTCGAGCCGCTCGGCGGTGCTGTCCAGCGCGCCGCCCACCTCGTCGATCTCCGCGACGCCCGCCCGGCCGGTGCGCACGCTGAAGTCGCCCTCGCCGAGCCGGCGCGCGGCGCCCGCGAGGTCCTCCAGGGGCGTGGCCAGCCGCCGGGCCTGGCGCCGGGCCAGCAGCCACACCGTGACCAGCACCGCCCCTGCCAGCCCGGCCATCGCCAGCCAGACGGGGACGAGCCCGGCGTAGACCGCCGAGACCGGCATCGCGGCGCGGACGGCACCGTCCGGGTGCCGCCCGGTCACCGGGACCGTGACGACGATGGTCCCGTCGGCCGTGACGTGCGAGCCCCGCCCGTCGAGGGCCCGGCCGACCTCGTCGCCGGCCGGCTCTGGGCCGTCGCCGAGGACGAGGTCCCCGTCGCCGTCGTAGACCCCGAGGACGACGTCGGCCGGGAGGTCGGGCAACACGGTCGGGGCGTCGCCGTGCGCCAGCTCGTTCTGCACGGACCGCGCGGTGAGGCTGGCGGTCCGCTGCAGCACCGACTCCTGGTCCTCCAGGCTGTACTGCACCAGCCCGACGGCGAGCGGGATGCCGAAGAGCCCCACCGCGATCGCCGCGGTGACGAGGGTGAGGACGACCAGCCGCCGGCGCACCGGCTCGGGCCCTCCTCGGTCAGCCCGGCGCACCGGACCGGCCCTCCGGTGCCACCTCACCGGGACCGTCGCCGGGAGCGCGGTCGGGGTGCTCCAGCCGGTAGCCGTGCCCCCGCAGCGTGGTGATCCGCGGGACCCGGGCCCCGTCGCAGGAGGCGATGCGCCGGCGCAGCGAGGCGACGTGCACGTCGAGCGTGCGGGTGGGGCCGTGCCAGTGCTCGTCCCAGACGTCGGTCATCAGCGTCTCGCGGCTCACGGCGGTGTCGGGTTCGCGGGCCAGCCGCGCGAGCAGGTCGAACTCCTTGCTGCGCAAGGCCAGCTCCCGGCCCTGCACCAGCACTCGCCGGCCGCCGACGTCGAGGCTCAGGTCGCCCAGCTGCACCACCGAGGGTGCCGCGGGCGGCCCGGCGCGGCGCAGGTGGGCACGGATGCGGGCGAGCAGCTCGTGCAGCCGGACGGGCTTGGTCAGGTAGTCGTCGGCACCGGCGTCGAGACCGACGACGACGTCCATCTCGGCCCGCCGCGCCGTCAGCATCACGATCACCGCGGCGGGCAGGCGCTGCCGCAGCCGGCGGCAGACCTCCACACCGTCGAGGTCGGGCAGCCCGAGGTCGAGCAGGACGAGGTCGAAGCCCGGCCCGCGGGCCGCGGACTCGAGGGCCGCCGCCCCGGTCCGCGCCAGCTCCACCCCGTAGCCGTGCGACCGCAGGCTGGAGGCCACGACGTCGCCGATCGTGCCGTCGTCCTCCACCACCAGCACCGAGGCCATCCGGCGATGCTAACGACGTCCGCCCGCCGCGGTGCGGTTCCGCCCGGCGCGCACGGCCGCGGCGGAGCCGGGTCACCTGCTCCCCACCACGGCGAGGCAGTCGGCCAGGTCGTTGCAGACCCGCACGGCGGGGTCGAGGGGCACACCGTCCCAGGCAGGGCCGGCGGCGACCACGGCGGCGGGATCGGGCAACGAACGGATCGCGGCCTCCGGATCGTCGATCGGCAGGTGTGCATAGAGGACGATCCTGCCCGAACCGGGCATGCCGGCCGCGGCCACCAGCGTGGCCGCCGGGGTCCGGCCGCCGAGCAGGGTCGCCCGGACCGCGCGCTCCGCGAGGGCGGCCGCGAGCACCGCCATCGGCAGCTCGTGCTGCTCCGCAGGGGCGCAGGCCAGCACGACGGCGGGCCGGTCCCGCGGCTCGCGGCCGACCCGGGCGCCCAGCGTGCCGATCACGACGTGCGAGAGCAGGTGCTCGGCGCCGACCGTGCGGGCCGCGGGCAAGGGCAGGCGCTCCAGCGTGGTGAAGGCCGGTCTGACCAGGGACTCCCATGTCCGGATCACCCCGTCGGCGGCCAGTACCGCGCCGACGAGCTGGCGGGCGATGTGCCCGTCGAGCTCCATGCAGGCGCCGGCCAGCCGGCGGGCGGCGGACACGTCGGGTTCGGGCGCGGTCTGCGGCTGCCTGGTGCCTTGCACGGCGCGCACGGCCGTCGCGGTGGACTCACCCGCGGCGACCAGGTCCCGCACGGTCCGCAACCGGACCAGGTCGTCGAAGGTGTAGCGCCGATGGCCGCCGGGGGTCACCGCGCTGGCCCCGACGCCGTAGCGCCGCTGCCAGGCCCGCAGGGTCTCGACCGAGACCCCGACGTAGTCCGCGGCCGTCCCTATGGACACGCCTGCGGGGCCGGGACACGCCCCGCCGCCGACGTCACCGTCCACCTCGGTCACCCTCCTCGTGGGCCGGTGGCGTACCCAGGGCCTTCCGACCCGAACCTGGACGGCGCGGACCGCGAATCTACTGGTGCCTGGACAGGGCGGCCCCGCGGTGGCTACCACTGACACCAGGCCGGTGCGGAACCACCCCCAACCGGCGGAGACCACGGCATCGTCGCTGGGGAGCCGACGATGCCTGCCCCGCGTGCTGGGCCCGGAGGGAGGGGCACCCGGGCCCAGCACGCAATATCCGCGCCCCCGACCCGCCGTCGGCCTCCCCTGCCGGACGCTCGCGGTCGGTCTCAGCGGAGCCACAGCATCCTCAGCGGCGCTACAGCATCGGCGGCGCACACTCCTCGGCATCGGGTCCCGTCGAGCGACGGGACGGCGCGAGGACGAGGGGAGCACACCGTGCGGTTCGCCGATCTCCAGCAGGGCACCGGGGTGCTGGTCTGGGTGTGCTGGCTGCTGACCGCGGTCACCCTGTGCGCCCACCGTGTGGGCCTGCGGGGCTCCACCGGCGCCGGGGACGCCCCGCTGCCCGGGCTGCCCGCCCTCGGCGCCCTGGTCGCCCCGGCGCGGCGGGTGCTGCGCCGGCCGGCGGTCTGGGGGACCGGTGCCGCGTCGGCGCTGTTCACGGCGCAGGCGACGGTCGTCGACTCGGTCGCGGACCACGGCGGTCTGGCGGCCGCCGACCGGCCCGTGCTGTCCTGGCTCGTCGCGCACCGGGTGCCCGACTGGACCGCCGTCATGGAGACCGCGAGCCGCTACGGCGGCACCCTCGGTACGCTGGTGCTCGCCCTCGTCGCGGTGGCGCTGCTCGTGTGGCGGCGGCACTGGTGGGAGGCCGCCACGGTCACCGTCGCGAGCGCCGGGGTCGCCGTGCTCGTGCCAGCCTTCAAGGACTTCTACGCCCGGCCGCGGCCGCCCCTCGCCACACAGCTGGTGCCCCAGTTCGACCCGTCGCTGCCCTCCGGGCACGCACTGGGGTCGATCGTGATCGTCGGGGTGGTCGCGATCGTCGCGGCCCGGCTCGTGCGCCGGGTCCTGGTGCGCGTGGCGGCGCTCGGCGCGGCCGCCGCGACGATCGCCCTGATCGGGGTCTCGCGGCTCTACCTGGGCGTCCACTGGTTCACGGACGTGCTGGCCGGGTGGTTCCTCGGCGGGGCGTGGCTGGTCGTGTGCCTGGCCGCGTTGCACGCCCTCACCACCGGGCGCGCCCCGGTCCGGCGCGACGGGACCCCCGTGCTCGGCTGATCGCCCCGCACTCTTGTGCTCCAGGTCACAGGCGGCCAGTATCGGTCGTCGAAGGCGTCCACCGCCGCCGTCGTCCCGGGAGCCCGCATGGCCGTGCTCGAACCGCGCAACTTCCTGCAACCCTGCCTGCTCCTGCTGCTGCGCGAGCAGGCCGACCACGGCTACGAGCTCGTCTCCCGGCTCGGCCCGCTGCACGACGGGGAGGGCGACTCCGGAGGGGTCTACCGCGCGCTGCGCGGCCTGGAGCGGCGCGGCCTGGTGCGCTCGCAGTGGTCCATCCCGAAGGCCGGCCCCGCCCGCCGCACGTACCGGCTGACCGGGGAGGGCGAGGCCTTCCTCGACCTGCAGGCCGCCGAGCTGCGGCAGGTCGACGACGCCCTCCACCTCTTCCTCGACCGCTACGATCGCTCCACGGCCGGCCAGCCCGGCGCCGAGGGGGTGCCGGATGACGGGTTCGGACAGGACCGCACCCACGCCCGCCCGGGGGCCGGGCGCGCCGCCCGCTGAGCCGCTCCCGGACTGCTCCGGGCCGGTCTGCATCACGTGCTCGGACACGGCCGTGCCGGTGACCGTCCTGCGGCTGCTCGACGACGACCTCGCCGAGGTCCGTACCGCGGCCGGCACCCTGGAGGAGGTGAGCGTCGCGCTGGTCGAGGCCGCCGCCGGCGACGTCGTGCTCGTGCACGCCGGCGAGGCGATCGGGCGCCCCGACCCGCCGTGACGACCGGGTCCAGAGCGGGGTCCACATCGGGGACCACGTCGGGGTCGGCGGCGGGGCCCACGGGCGGCGCCGAGGTGGTCCGGGCGGCGATCCGGGTCACCGGGATCGTCCAGGGCGTCGGGTTCCGCCCGTACGTGCACGCCCTCGCCGGCACGCTCGGCCTGACGGGGTTCGTGGGCAACGACGAGCGCGGCGTCGTCATCGAGGCCGAGGGCCACCCCGCGGCGCTGGAGGCCCTGCTCACCGAGATCCGGACACACCCACCCGGGCCCGCCCTGGTCAGCTCGGTCACGGCGGAGCCCCGTCCGGTGCGCGGCGAGGACACCTTCACGATCGCGCCCAGCACGGCCCTCGGAGCCGCCGCGACGCTGATCTCGCCCGACCTCGCGACGTGCGCCGACTGCCTGCGCGAGCTGCGCGACCCCGACGACCGCCGGTACCGGCACCCGTTCCTCTCCTGCACCCACTGCGGGCCGCGGTTCACCATCGTGACCGGCGTGCCCTACGACCGGGCCACGACCACCATGGCCGGCTTCCCGATGTGCCCGGCGTGCGCCCGCGAGTACCACGACCCCGCCGACCGCCGGTTCCACGCCCAGCCGATCTGCTGCCACGACTGCGGTCCCGTTCTGCGGTTCCTCCCGGTCGACGCGTGGGCGGCAGGGGAGGAGGGCGACGCGCGGGACCCGATCGCCGACGCCGCCGCGGCGCTGCGGGAAGGTGCCGTCGTCGCGGTGAAGGGGCTGGGCGGCTACCACCTGGCCGCCGTCGCCGCCGACGAGCTCGCCGTCGCCACCCTGCGGACCCGCAAGCACCGCGAGGACAAGCCCTTCGCGGTGCTGGTCCCGGACCTGGCCGCGGCGGCCGAGCTCGCCGAGGTCGACGCGGCGGAGGCGGCGGAGCTGAGCTCCCGGCGCGCCCCGATCGTGCTGCTGCGCCGCCGACCCGGCGCGGCGGTGGCGGCGGCCGTCGCGCCCGGCGACCGGCATCTGGGGCTGTTCCTGCCCTCCACACCCGTGCACCACCTGCTGCTCGCGGCCGTCGGCGCGCCCCTGGTGCTGACCAGCGGCAACGTCTCGGACGAACCCATCGCCCACCGCGACGACGACGCCGCGGCCCGGCTCCCGGCCATCGCCGACGCCGCCCTGGTCCACGACCGCCCGATCCGCACCCGCGCCGACGACTCCGTGCTGCGGGTGGTCCGCGACCACCCGTACCTCGTGCGCCGCTCCCGGGGGTACGCCCCGGAGCCGATCCCGCTCGCCGTCCCCACCGGCGCGCCGATCCTCGGGTGCGGTGCCGAGCTGAAGAACACCTTCTGCCTGCTCCGGGGCGGCGAGGCCTTCGTGTCGCACCACATCGGCGACCTGGAGAACGCGGAGACCCTGCGCGCGTTCACCGACGGGATCGCGCACCTGGGCCGGCTCCTGGACGTCGAGCCGGAGGTCGTGGCCCACGACCTGCACCCGGAGTACCTGTCGACGAAGTGGGCGCTCGCGCACGCCGAGGAGGCCGGGGCCGAGCTCGTCGGCGTCCAGCACCACCACGCCCACCTGGCCGGGTGCCTGGCCGAGCACGGTGAGCCCGGGCCCGTCGTCGGCCTAGCCTGCGACGGACTCGGCTACGGCACGGACGGCACGCTGTGGGGCGGCGAGGTCCTCGACGTCTCGCTCACCGGCTTCACCCGGATCGCGCACCTGGAGCCGGTGCCCCTGCCCGGAGGCGCGACGGCGATTCGGCAGCCCTGGCGCACCGCCGCCTCCTGGCTGCGGGCGGCGGGGGAGGAACCGCTCGGACTCGCCGACCGCGTCGGACCCGAGTGGGCGACCGTCCAGCGGTTGCTGGACTCCCGGCTGGACCTGCCGGTCACGACCAGCGCCGGCCGGTTGTTCGACGCCGTGGCGGCGCTCTGCGGGGTCCGGGACCGCGTGACGTACGAGGGGCAGGCCGCGATCGAGCTGGAGCGCTGCGCCGACCGGTGCGTGCGGGAGGGCTACCCGGCCGGGTGGGACGGCGGGCTGCTGCGCGGTTCCGAGCTGGTCAGGGCCGTGGTGGCGGACCTGCGGGGCGGCACCGCCCCGGCCGTCGTCGCCGCGCGGTTCCACCTCGGCCTCGCCGGGCTGCTCGTCGGCGCCGCGGCCGACGCCGCGGGGATGCTCGGCCGGGACACCGTCGCCCTGTCCGGCGGGGTCTTCCAGAACCTCCTGCTGCTCGACGCCGTGCGGTCCGGATGCGCGGCGGCCGGGCTGCGGGTGCTCGTGCACTCCCGGCTGCCGTGCAACGACGGCGGGATCAGCCTGGGGCAGGTGGCGGTGGCGGCGACCCGGCGGTCGTGACCGAGCCCGTCACAGGGCTCGTGACCGGGCTCGTGACCAGCCCGCGGAGCCAGTCGAACCATCCGTCCAGCCCGTCCCCACGGGTCGCGCTGACCTCCAGCACCGCGACGCCCGGTCGCGCCCTCTGCGCGTACCCGACCCAGCGGGCGACGTCGAACTCCACGTACGGCAGCAGGTCGACCTTGGTGAGGAGCACGAGGTCGGCGGTGCGGAACATGTGCGGGTACTTCAGCGGTTTGTCGGCGCCCTCGGTCACGGACATGATCACGACGCGGGCGTGCTCGCCGAGCGCGAAGAGCGCGGGGCACACCAGGTTCCCGACGTTCTCCACGAACACCAGGCTCCCGGGCGGCGGGTCGAGCGCGTCGAGCCCGCGGGCGACCATGGCGGCGTCGAGGTGGCACCCGGCACCGGTGTTGATCTGCACCGCCCGGGCGCCGGCCGCGGCGATCCGGTCGGTGTCGAGCGCGGTCTCCTGGTCGCCCTCGAGCACGGCGCACGGCACCTCGGCACCCAGCTCGCGCACCGTCCGTTCGAGCAGCGTGGTCTTGCCGGAGCCCGGCGAGCTCATCAGGTTGAGCGCCCGGACCCCCGCCGCGTCGAGCCGCCGCCGGTTGCGCCCGGCCAGGGCGTCGTTGCCGGCGAGCAGGTCCACCTCGAGCTCCACCCGCCGTGAGTGGGACTGATCGCCGGAGCGGCCATCGTCGCTCACGACGGACTCGGGATGCCCGTGCCCGTGGCCGTGCTCCGCTTCGCCGATCCGGACCCCGTCCCCGCCGCACCCGCAGGTCGCGCACATCAGTCCACCTCCGCTCCCCGGACATCTCCCGGGTGGCCTTCCCGCGCGACGAGCTCCACCTCGCGGATCCGCAGCGACGCCCCGCCCAGCACCTCGACGTCCGCGCTCCCGCAGGCGCACAACGGCAGCACCTCGGACGTGGCGAACGCGGTACCGCAGGTGCGGCAGCGCGCCTCGCCCTCCGGCTCGTCGATCTCCAGCACGGCCCCCTCCAACGTGGTTCCGGCCGTGACCAGCTCGAAGCAGAAGCGGACGGCGTCGGGCACCACGCCCGACAGCCGCCCGATCTCCAGCCGCACCCGGCGCACGGGCGAGGGCCCGAGCCGGTCGGTGACCGCGTCGACGACCGACTGCGTGATCCCGAGCTCGTGCATGCCCGTCAGCAGATCCGGGGCAGCGGGTCGCCCACCAGCAGGTCGACGATCCGCGTGCCGCCGAACCCGGTGCGCAGCAACACCAGCCCGGGCGGGTCGTCGCCGACCGTGCCGATCCGGGCCGCGCCCTCCCCGAGCGGATGTGACCTCAGCGCGGCCAGCGCGGCGTCGGCCCGATCGGGCGCGACGACGGCGACGAACCGGCCCTCGCACGCGACGTACAGCGGGTCGATGCCGAGCAGCTCGGCGGCCCCGGTGACCACCGGACGGACCGGGATCGCCCGTTCCTCCAGCACCACCGCCACCGACGAGCTGGTCGCCACCTCGTTGCAGATGGTCGCGACCCCGCCGCGGGTCGCGTCGCGCAGCAGCCGGACGCCGTCGCCGGCCACGTCGAGCAGGGCCGCGGCGATACCGTGCAGGGGCGCGGTGTCCGACACCAGGTCCGCGGAGATGTCGAGCTCGCCGCGGGCCAGCATGACCGTGATCCCGTGGTCGCCGACGGGGCCGGAGACCAGCACGACGTCGCCGGGCCGGGCGTTCGCGGCGGACAGGGCGACGTCGCGCTCCAGCAGCCCGACGCCCGCCGTCGTCACGTAGCAGCCGTCGGCCTTGCCCCGCTGCACGACCTTGGTGTCCCCGGTGACGATCGTGACGCCGGCGGCCTCGGCGGCCGCGGACATCGACGCGGTGATCCGGCGCAGGTCGGCGACCGGGAAGCCCTCCTCGAGGATGAACCCGGCCGACAGGTGCATCGGCCGCGCCCCGCACATCGCGAGGTCGTTGACCGTGCCGTTCACGGCGAGGTCCCCGATGTCGCCGCCCGGGAAGAACAGGGGCGACACCACGAACGAGTCCGTGGTGAAGGCCAGCCGGCCGGCGGGGGTGGACAGGGCGGCGCCGTCGTCGAGCGGTTCGAGCAGCGGGTTGCGGAAGGCCTCCAGGAACACCGCCTCGATCAGCGTGTGGGTGGCCTTGCCGCCGGCCCCGTGCGCGAGGGTGATCCGCTCGTCGCGGATCCGTGGCGCCCGGGCCCGCGCGCGGGCGATCCGCTCGAGCACCTGCTCCTCGGTCACGCCGTGTCCGTGCGGCCGGGCGGACCGCACCGCCTCCTCGGCCCAGCCCGCCCTGGTCTCCCTGTCCTTCACCGCAGGGTCCTGCACAGCAGGGTCGCTCACAGCAGGGTCGTTCACCGCAGCGTCGCCTCCTTGACGCGCGCCCGGCTGAACCGGCCGAAGTTGTAGTACGCCGCGCAGGCGCCCTCGCTGGAGACCATGCAGGTCCCGATCGGCGTCTCCGGGGTGCAGGCGGTGCCGAAGACCTTGCACTCCCACGGCTTGATCAGTCCGCGCAGCACCTCGCCGCACTGGCAGGCCGACGGGTCTGCGACCCGCACGCCCGGCACCGCGAAGATCCGCTCGGCGTCGAACGCGGCGTACTCCTCGCGCAGCCGCATCGCCGACTCGGGGATCCAGCCCAGCCCGCGCCACTCGAAGGTCTCGCGGACCTCCATGACCTTGTCGATCACGGCGAGGGCCCGCGGGTTGCCCGCCCACGGCACCACCCGGCCGTACTCGTTCTCGACCTCGCAGCGGCCCTCGGCGAACTGCCGCAGCAGCCGGTGGATCGAGTCGAGGATGTCCAGCGGCTCGAACCCCGACGTGACCAGCGGCTTGCCGTAGTCCCGCGGCACGTACTCGTAGGGCGCGCAGCCGATCACCGTGGACACGTGGCCGGGGCCGATGAAGCCGTCGAGGTTCAGGTCGGGCGACTCCAGGATGGCGGTGATCGCCGGGCACACCCGCACGTGGTTGCAGAACACCGAGAAGTTCCCGAGCCCCTCGGCCTCGGCGCGCAGGATCGTCATCGCCGTCGACGGGGTGGTGGTCTCGAACCCGATCGCGAAGAACACCACGCGCTTGTCCGGGTTCTGCCGGGCGATCTTCAGCGAGTCGAGCGGCGAGTAGACCATCCGGATGTCCGCGCCGGCGGCCTTGGCGTCGAGGAAGGACCCGCGCCCGCCGGGGACGCGCAGCATGTCCCCGAACGACGTGAGGATGACGTCCTCGTGCTCGGCCAGCGCGATCGCGTCGTCGACCCGGCCCATCGGGATCACGCAGACCGGGCAGCCCGGCCCGTGGACCAGCGAGATCGCCTCCGGCAGGTGGTCCTCGAGCCCGTGCTTGTAGATGGTGTGGGTGTGGCCGCCGCAGATCTCCATGAAGGAGTAGCGGCGGCCCGGCTCGCAGAGCGCGGCGATGGCGGTGGACAGGGCGCGGGCGGTGTCCGCGTCGCGGTACTCGTCGACGTACTTCATCGCTGCGCTCCGCTAGGTGATGTCCGACGCGGCCAGCGCGTCGAGTTCGTCGGTGTAGGCGTCGCCGACGCCCGTCAGCCACTCCAGCGAGGCCTTCGCCTCCTGCTCGTCGATCTTCGACAGGGCGAAGCCGACGTGGATGAGCACCCAGTCGCCGGGCACGAGGTCCAGCGGGCCGTCGCTCTCCTCGCGCAGCAGCCCGATGTTCACGGCCCGCTGCACCCCCTCGACGCTGACCATGGCGAGGTCGGAGTGCTCCTCCAGGAGCGCGACCACCTCACCGGGGATCCCCAGGCACATCGTCCGAACTCCGTTCCCCGTCCTACATCCGGCTGAGCTTGCGGTAGCGGGCGATCTCGTCGCGGGACCGGACCGTGAGCACGGCGGCGGCTCCGGCGACGGCGGCGAGCAGGGCCACCAGCACGACCTTCATCGGGCGACTCCCTCCGGGACCAGCAGGGTGAGCAGGTCGTCGACGGCGGCGAGCGCGGGCTCGACGGCCGCGGCGACCGGGGGCGAGAGCCCGATCCCGTCGCCGAGGTCGGCCGGCTCGCAGCCGAGCACCAGGACCCGGCCCACGGGATCGGCGACGCCCGTCGCCGCGGCCAGGTCGCGGACCAGCCCCAGCACGCGGTCGGGGCTCATGTCGTGCCCGTCGAGGGCGATGCCCTCCGGCCGGGCTTCCGGCTGGGGGTCGGCGAGCGTGTGCTCCAGCTGGTAGAGCGTGCCGGGCGGGCCGTCGCGGTGGACCACGTCGACGAGCAGCAGGCCCGCGCACCCGTCGAGCAGCCGGTAGGCGAGGTGCACCCCGCGGATGCCGACGTCGAGCACCTCGACCCCGGCCGGCAGCCCGCCGCGCGCCACGAGCCGGCGGGCGACCTCGACGCCGAAGCCGTCGTCGGACCGGAGGACGTTGCCGACGCCCGCGACCAGCACCGTCACGGCACGACCTCCAGCTCGTCGGGCCGGAAGTACCGGAAGCGGCCGTGCGCGCGCTGCAGCTCCGCGGCCGGGTCGCCGTCGACCGAGACGGCCACGTGGACGGCTCCGTCGACGTCGTGGACCACGGCCTGGACGGTCGCGCGCAGCCCGGCGAGGAAGGCGTCCTGCGCGTCGGCGCCGGCCCGCGGGTGCAGGACCACCGCGCTGCCCCTCGCCACCGGCACGCCCCCGACCAGGGCGGTGTCGTGCTCCGGATCGACCTCGGCCTCGGCGGCCGGGTCCCACCACGGGAGGCGCTCCGGCACGACGTCTGGACCGTCGCTCCCGGTGGGGGTGTGCAGCGTCGGGACCGGGGACCGGATCGCGCCGTGCAACCGTTCCAGGTACTCCGGCGGCAGCGCGTCGACCGCGTCGAGCAGCGCGGCGGCCCGCGGGTCGGTCGCGCGGGCCTCGGCCTTCTCGGCGTCGGTGAGGGTCATCGTGCGCAGGGTGAGCAGCTCGTCGTTCTCCGTGCCGTCGAAGAGGTCGACGGTGCTCTCCGGGGCGATCCTCGCGTGGTCGGCGAGGATGATCGGCGCGGAGAGCAGCAGGTCGGAGCGCCCCTCGGGGCCGGCCAGCGCCGGCCAGGCGTGCGCGCTGCGGCACTCCGCGACGTACGGCGCGGCCCACTCCGGCGGGTCGGTCGGGGAGAGGAAGGCGGCCCGTTCGACGGCGAGCAGCAGGTGGGTCCCGATCAGCGCGCGGCCCAGCGCCTCGTCCCGGGCGGCGCCGGGCGGGGGCCACGCCTGGTTGCGGACCTCGATGCACAGGCGCAGCACCGGGTACGGCCCGGGCGGCTCGTCCACCCGTACGCGGATCTCCGCGTCGAGCGGCTCCCGGACCCTGACCACCCCTCCGGCGGCGGTGCCGTCGGGGTGGTGCAGCGTCTCGACCGACTCGGCGCCCGCCACCTGCACCGGTACCTCCAGCGGCCCGGCGCCGGCGACCAGGGGGAGTGTCGCGTCGACGTGCCTCGGAACGCCCTCCTCGAAGGGGACGTGCCGCAGGCCGCCCACCTCGACGACACCGACCTGCATGCCGTCGGGGCCGTGCACCGTGCGCCGCTCCCGCTGCAGGAAACGCAGCCGGAGGTGGAGCACGGGATCGGGGCCGCGGGTCTCGACCACGCACTCGGTCCGGCTGGTGGAGGTCTCGCCGGAGTCGGTGCCGAACCCCTGCGGCACGAGCACGCCCCACTGCCACCGGATCCGGTTCTTCTGCGCGGAGGCGCGGTAGGGGTAGAGCAGGTAGCCCTCGAACAGCACGGCGTCGGCGACGGCGGCCGCGTCGGCGAAGAGGACGTCGTGCGCGTCGGCCTCAGCCACGGTCGGCCTCCTTCAGCAACCGCTCGACGGCGTCGTCCCAGGTGGGGAGGGTGTTCGCCGAGCGGAAGGCGGCCAGCCGGTCGAGGGTGCCGCGACGCAGCCGCACCCAGCCGGCGCCGGGGAAGTGCTCGTCCATCGCCGCGCGCCAGACCGCGACCGGGAGCCGGTGGTGCGCCTCCTCCTGCCAGGGCACCGGGCCGACCTGCACGCCGGTGTCGCCGGCGTAGAAGAGCGTGCCGGAGAACAGGAGGAGCAGCGGGATCTCGCCGACGTCCAGACCGTGGAGGTACCGCGCGGCGGCGACGTCGAGGTCGTAGGTCAGCGGGACCGTGACGGGCACGGTGACGCTCCCCGTGAACGCCGGCGTGAGCACCGGGACCGTGGCGAGCTGGAGTGGGGTGAGCGTGTCTCCCCAGCGGTCGGGTTCGCCGAAGAGGTCGGTGAGCCGCGCGGTCTCCCCGGACGTGTAGCGGCGGGGCCGCGGGTCGATCCGGATCTGCACCCGCAGCGCGACGGTGTGCACCCGGCGGCCGGTGCCGTCGTCGACCCGGAGGTCGAGGCGCAGCGCGGGCCCGGCCGCGTGGGGTTCGGGCCGGGATCCGGTGCAGGCGAAGCGGAGCACGTCAGACCCTGCTCCCGATCGGCCGGGCCCGCGTGTGGAGCTCGGCGAAGAACGCGTCGATCGCCTCGCGCGCCTCCGGTCCGCCGTCGAAGCCGCGCCAGTGCAGCCGGACCAGACCGACGAGCCGGTAGCAGGCGTCGATCGGGACCAGCAGGCAGGCGGTGGGCTCGCGGCGCACCAGCAGCGCCTCGACGTCCGGGCGCAGCTCGGCGGCCAAGGGGCTCGCGCCCGGGCCGCCCGCCCACGCGTCGAGCGTCAGCTCGCTCTCGGTCGCCCCTGCCGGGCTGGGGTAGCAGGCGACGACGGCCTCCCGCACCGAGTTGCGCAGGAAGAACGCGATCCCGACGGGGATCTGCAGGGCGTCCCACTCCGGCCCGGAGGGCGCGGCGCCGGGGTCGGTGAGGTAGCGGTCCGGTACCCGCGCGTACCCGCCCGCGCCGGGGGCGTCGAACAGGAAGGCGCAGGGCCCGCACGCGCACAACAGGCGGCGCTCGGCCACGTGCACCAGGTGCGGGTGCTCCTCCGGCACCGGGGTGGCGCACAGCTCGCAGCGCTCCACCGCCGCCTCGGCCGGCGGCATGGAGAGGAACCGCCGCAGCCCCGTCACCGCAGCTCACCCGCACTGCCCCTACGGACCACGGCGGACCCCGATCTGCAGGAGGGCCGGGCCGGGATCGCGTTCGACGAACGCGACCCCGGCCGTGTCCGGCGCCGCGGCCGCGACCTCGTCGGTGACGATCTCGCGCATCGTCCCGGTGCTGCAGCCGTTCGCCGGCACCGCGACCCGGACGGTGCCATCCGGGTCGATGCCGAGCAGTTCGACGTCGCCGCCGTGGGAGCCGAGCTTGCGCGTCGCGACGGCCATCGCCTGCTGCACCCGCACCCGCAGTTCCACGGGATGCAGGTCGTGCAGCGCGAGCAGGCCGCCCACCAGGGGGTCCGCCGCCAGCCGGTGGACCAGCGCGTCGCCGCCCGCGGCGCGCGCGACCGTGACGACCTGTTCCAGCCCGGCCCCGTAGAACTGCATGAGCAGCCGGACGAGCTCCTCGCCGGCCGGGCGGGTACGCGGGTCGAGCCGGTCGAGCACCTCCTCCAGCCGCTCGGCGACCCGCGCCGGGTCCCAGTCGCCCATCTCCGCCGTCCCTACAGGACGTTCAACGAGCCGGGGGAGTGCGTCTTGTGCAGTTCCTTCCCGTCGCCGAGGTACATGTGCACGCCGCAGGGCAGGCACGGGTCGAAGCTGCGGACCGCGCGCATGATGTCGATGCCCTTGAAGTTCTCCCGCCCGTTCTCCTCGAAGATCGGCGTGTTCTGCACGGCGTCCTCGTACGGGCCGGGGGTGCCGTAGGTGTCGCGGACGCTGCCGTTCCACGGCGTCGGCGGGTAGGGGTGGTAGTTCGCGATCTTCCCGCCGCGGATGACCATGTGGTGGCTGAGCACGCCGCGGACCGCCTCGGTGAACCCGCAGCTGTTCGCGTCCTCCGGGACCGTGAACTTCTCCCAGGTCTTCGTGTTGCCGGCGCGGACCTCGGCCAGCGCCTGCTCCACGAAGTGCAGCGCGACGGCGGCGGAGTAGGCCTGGAAGTAGGTACGGGCGCGGTTGCGCTCGATCGCGTTGGACAGCGGCCTGCCCTGCTTGTCCATCGGGGGCTTCCACTCGAAGCTCACCCCGGGCTTGAGCGCCGTCCGCGGCAGGTCGATCTGCACGCTGTCCCCGGTCGCCTTGACGAAGCCGCAGTCGACCAGTCCGGACAGCGCGGTCGCCCAGAGCCGGGCCAGCGGACCGCCCCCGGTGTCGAGCGGCAGGTGGTCGGTGCCGTCGAACCAGCGCGGCGACATCGTCCAGGAGTACTTGTCGTCGAAGTCGCGCTTCTGCGGTGCCGGGATCGTGTGCTGGTTCCACGGGTGCCGCCGGTCCACCGGGTTGCCCAGCGGATCGTGCGTCACGAAGGTCTCCTGGTCCTCCCAGTCCCGGTAGAAGCTGTGCCCCAGCAGGATCCGGATGCCGAGGTTGATCTCCACCAGGTCGTTCGTGACCAGCTGCCCGTCGACGACGACGCCGGGCGTCACGAACATCCTCCGGCCCCAGTCGGTCATGTGCCGGTAGTCGAAGTCGCAGTGCTCCGGGTCGTTGAGCGAGCCCCAGCAGCCCAGCATCACCCGGCGCCGGCCGACCTCCTCGTAGCCGGGGAGGGCCTCGTACACGAAGTCGAACAGGTCGTCGTGCATCGGGACGACCTTCTTCATGAACTCCACGTACCGCATGAGGCGGGAGTAGTAGTCGGTGAACAGCTGGATCGTCGCGTGCGTGCCGACGCCGCCGGGGTAGAGCGTCGACGGGTGCACGTGCCTGCCCTCCATGAGGCAGAACATCTCGCGGGTGTACCGGCTGACCTGCAGCGCCTCGCGGTAGAACTCGCCGGTGAACGGGTTGAGCGCCCGCATGATGTCGCCGACCGTGCGGTAGCCGTGGTCGGCGGCGTGCGGCGCCTCGGTACGGTTCGCCTGCTCGAGCACGCCGGGGTTGGTCTCCGCGATCATCTTCTCGCAGTAGTCCACCCCGACCAGGTTCTCCTGGAAGATGTTGTGGTCGAACATGTACTCGGCGGCCTCACCGAGGTTGATGATCCACTCGCCGAGGTGCGGCGGGCGCACCCCGTAGGCCATGTTCTGGTTGTAGACCGAGCAGGTCGCGTGGTTGTCGCCGCAGATGCCGCAGATCCGGCTGGTGATGAAGTGGGCGTCGCGCGGGTCCTTGCCCTTCATGAAGATCGAGTAGCCGCGGAAGATCGACGACGTGGAGTGGCACTCGGCCACCCGCTTCTGCGAGAAGTCGATCTTCGTGTAGATCCCGAGGCTGCCGACGATGCGGGTGATCGGGTCCCACGCCATCTCGGTGAGGCCGGTGGCCTCGGTCGGGGCGCTGCGGGGTTCGGTGGCGGTCACGTCGGTCACCAGACCTTCCGGTAGCCGGTGGTCAGCTCCTCGCCGCGGTGCCGCCACTTCGGCTCGGCGTCGAGCTTGGACTCGGTGATGGCGCGCAGCTTGCGGATCACGCCGCCGTACGCCTTGCTGGCCGTCCCGGAGACGAGGCTGCCGGGCGGGGCGTCCATGAACGGCATGAACTTGTCCGGGAAGCCCGGCATGGTGCAGCCGATGCAGATCCCGCCGACGTTCGGGCAGCCGCCGACGCCGTTGATCCAGCCCCGCTTCGGGACATTGCACTTCACGACCGGGCCCCAGCAGCCGAGCTTGACCAGGCACGTCGGCTGGCCGTACTCGCTCGCGAACTCGCCCTGCTCGTAGTAGCCGCCCCGGTCGCAGCCCTCGTGCACGGTCTTCCCGAACAGCCAGGTGGGGCGCAGGGCGTCGTCGAGCGGGATCATCGGTGCGGCGCCGGTGGCCTGGTAGAGCAGGTACAGGATCGTCTCGGAGAGGTTGTCCGGGTGGGTCGGGCAGCCGGGGACGCAGACGATCGGGATGCCGGCCTTCGACCTCCAGTCCCAGCCGAGGTAGTCCGGCACGCCCATGGCGCCGGTGGGGTTGCCGGCCATCGCGTGGATGCCGCCGTAGGTGGCGCAGGTGCCCGCCGCGAGGACGGCGAGGGCCTTCGGCGCCAGCCGGTCCAGCCACTCGCTCGTCGTCATCGGCTGACCGGTGAGGGGGTTGTTGCCGAACCCGCACCAGTAGCCCTCGGGCTTGATCGCCTCGTTCGGGATCGACCCCTCGACCACCAGCACGAACGGCTCGAGCTCCCCCCGGTCGGCCTTGAAGAACCACTCGATGAAGTCGTTGGCGCCCCCGACCGGCCCGTTGTCGAAGTCGATCAGCGGCCAGTGCACCGCGACCTTCGGCAGACCCGGCAGCGCGCCCAGGGCGATCTCCTCGATGGTCGGCTGGGTGGCGGCGGTGAGGGCGACCGAGTCGCCGTCACAGCTCAACCCGGCGTTGATCCAGAGGATGTGGACGGGTGCCTCCTCGGTCGCCTCCGTGGGCTCGGGTTCCGTGGTCGGTGCTGACATCGGTGCCACCCCCAGGGACCGGCCGGCGCTGCGCCGCAGGGCCGACGTGCGGACCAGATCACCGTTGTAGCGGCGACGTCCTTGCGGAGTAAGTGCACCGAACACATAGGCGCGCGGCGCAGGGGGACGAGCAAGATCGACTTGCGGGCCACCTGCATCGCCCCGAGGCTCGAGGCTCGAGACGTCGGGAGGCGGTGGCGCGGGTGGCGCGGATACTGAAGGACCTGAGCGGCCCCCGGCGCGGGCCGCGACCGCCGGGCGGGCCGCTCGGCCGGGTGCTGGTGCTGGTGCCGCTGTTCGGTTCCCTGGTACGCCGGGGCCCGCGGGGCTGACCCTTCCCCGCCCGCGCGGGGCCTGCTTCACTCGTCGGAATGACGAGCCGGCCGCGGTTGCTCCTCGCCGGCGAACGCCACGGGTCCCTCCCGGTGCTACTGCTCGTCCTCACCCTGGTCACCGGGGTGATCGATGCGATCAGTCTGCTCACCCTCGGCCGGGTCTTCGTCGCCAACATGACCGGCAACGTCGTGATCACCGGGTTCGCGATCGGGGGTGCGCCCGGGTTCTCCCTCCGTACCTCGCTGAGCGTGCTCGTCGCCTTCCTCCTCGGCGCCGGTGCGGCCGGGTTCCTCATCGACCGGATCGAGGGGCGGGGTGCTCTGCTGCGGGCCGCGGTGCTGATCGAGTGGGTGCTGCTGGCGGTCTGTCTCGTCCTGGTGGTGGTCCACCCGCCGGTGGTCGACTCCGCCGCGACCCTGGCGGTGGCCGTGATCGCGGCCGTGGCGATGGGCATGCAGAACGCGGTGGGCCGCCGCATCGCGGTGCCGGACCTCACCACCAGCGTCGTCGGGATGTCGATGACGGGGCTCGTCGCGGACCGCACCCACTCGAGCCGGCAGGCGGTCCTGCGCCGGGCGTGCGCGGTGCTCAGCCTGCTCGCCGGCGCGGTCGTGGGGGCCGTGCTCGTCCGGACCGTGGGCGACGCGTCGGCGTTCGGGCTGATCCTCGTGCTGCTCGCGGGGGTTGGGGCCGCCGCGCACACCATGCTGCGGCGGGGCCCGGACTGGGAGGGGTGACCCCTACCGGACGACCGCGAACGCGGCGAGCCCGAGCACGACGAGCCCGGCGACCTTGAGGAGCTCCAGCGCGATGTAGGCGAGGTGGGCCCGCGATCCGATGTGCGGGTCGCCGGCGAGGACCCGCCGGGTGCGGGCGTTCAGGGCTGGCCGGACCGCCGCGAGCTGCACGGCGAGCAGGAACGCGACCGCGGCCGCGGTCCACCCGGTCGCCGCGGTCCGGGTCCCGGCGAGCAGCGCGACCCCGACGCCCACGACGAGCACGACCTCGACGACGTTCAGGGCCCGGAACACGAGCCGTCCGATGCCCAGTCCCAGCGGGACCGTGATCCCGGGGGCGCGGAACTTCAGGGGCGCCTCCAGGAACGACAGGGCCAGCACCATCCCGAGCCACACGAAGGCGATCGCGCCGATCGCGAGGTTCACCGCACCGCTCCTCCCGGTCGTCCCGGCGCCCCCAATCCTGCACCTCGGGCAGGCCGGCGGGACGCGGAGGTGCGGTGGCGACACGACCGCGGCCGTGCCCACGCACGAGGCGTGGGCTGGCCACGGCCGCGGGGGAACTCGGACCGGGTCGGGAGGACCGGTCCGTCAGAAATAGTGCTTCCGGCCGCCGACCGCACGGCCGGCCGCGCCGAGGATCGCCAGCACGGCGCCGACGACCAACAGGATGATCCCGAGGATCCACAGCAGGGAGATCTTCAACAGGAATCCCAGCACCAGCAGGATCAGGCCGAGAATGATCATGGTGTTCCGTTTCCTCCAGAGTGTCGCCCCCTTGCGGGAGTCGGCAGAGGACGGCCCTCTTAATCACGCGGCGGGGATCCGATATGGAACCGTGATCACCCGTCCGAGGGCGTCGAGGGGCTGGAACGGTCCGGCGTGGACGGGTGATGGTCCCCCGCGACCGGTGGCCCGGCGTCGCCGGCAAGGGCGCGGCGGACGCGGGAGAGGTTGTCGCACAAGGCGTGCAGCCACCCCCAGCCGTCGAGCAGTCGGGCGTCGCCCTCGGGCGGGAGCGCCGGGAACCGTTCCCGGCACCCCTCGGCGAGGGCGTCCGGCACGCGGTTCCCGTCGACGGCCTCGGCGGTCTGCCGGTACGCGCGGGCGATGTCGGCGGCAGCCTCCTGCAGCGCGTCCGGGCCGGCGGGGCCCGCGGCGGCGGTGGGCTGTGCGGGATGGCGGTCGCGCAGGGCGCTGTCGTAGGCGTCGAGCCGGTGCACCACGAGCACGACGGTCAGCCAGTCCGGCCCGGCGGCGCCCCGCGGCATCGGCTCGGTGCGGTACTGGACGTACGCGTGCTCCAGCAGGACCGCCGTCGTGTGCAGCCGGCCGGGGTCGTCCGCGCCGACCGGGACAGGGGCCCCGGCGAGCACCGCGGCGACCTCCTCGGCGTCGTCGGCCACCGCGCGCAACGCGTCCGCCGCCACCTGCCGGACCTCCGCGCCGCCCCCGCGCGGCCACACCGCCGCGCCGATGAGCGCCCCGACCAGCCCGCCGACCAGGACGTCGACGAGCCGGACCTCGGCGAGGTGCCACGTCGCCGGGGAGAGCTGGGCGAACAGCGCCGCGACCAGCACCGTGAACCCGGCCTGGGCCGCGCCGATCCCCAGCAGCGGGCCCGCCGCGAACGTCGCGACCATGACGACCGGCAGCAGCCAACCGTAGACGGAGCGGTCGTCGCCGACGAGGACCAGCACCCCCGCGGCGAGGACGGCGCCGACGAGCGTCCCGGCGAACGCCCGGGCCAGCACCGACCGGTCCGCCGACGCCGACGTGCGCATCAGGCTGAGCGTGGCGAGCAGCACCCAGAAGCCGTGCTGCAGGTCGAGGACCCCGGCCACGACCCGGGCGACGGCGAGGCCGAGCGCGAGCCGGACGGCGTTCTGCAGGTAGATCGAGCGCGGGGTGAGGTGCGACCGCAGCCGCCGCCACCAGAGCTCCACCGGGCCGGCGTGCAGGAACCACAGCATCGGCGGCGTCTGCGCGGGCGCCGGACGGGGCGCGCCCGACCAGCCGGAGACGGCGAGCGCGCCGAGCCGGGCGTCCTCGGCGAGGGCGACGGCGGCCAGCCCGGACCGCAGCGTGGTGGCCGGTCCGGGGACGCGGGCGGCGCTGTGCGCGGCGAGCGCGGCGTCGAGCCCGGTCGCGTCGACCGGCAGCGCCTGTCGCCCGGCGCGCAGGGTCCGGGCCACCCCGGCGAGGACCCGTCCGGACTCCGCGACGAGGTCGGCGGTCCGCGGGTGCGGGGGTTCGCCCGGCCCCGACATCAGGTCGGCCAGCGCGACCGAGCGGTCCGCCGACGCCCGGATCGCCGCGGCCGTCGCGAGCAGGCTGCGGTCGTGGCGCCCGGGCCCGAGCGGCCGCTCCTCCCGGGGGAGCCGGGTGATGCGCAGGTCCTCCGCCGACTCCAGGATCTCGCGGTGCCGGGCGACCTGCGGCGCGGTCGGCGCGGGGGTCCGGAGGGAGTCGGCCAGCGCGCCGGCGAACCGCGCGACCTTGTCGGCGAGCACGGCCATCTGGTCCGGCACCGGCGTCGGCACCGACCGGGGCAGCAGCCACCGGTCGGCGGCGATCAGCAGCGCACCGCCGAGCACCAGCCCGAGCAGCCGCTGGTCGAGGGTGTCCGGCTGGAAGGGCGGGAAGCAGGGGAGCACGTAGAGCAGCTGCAGCCCGTTGACGACGCCGACCACCCGCGGGCCGCCCGTCCCGGCGTAGGCCACCACGAACCCGACGACGAGCATCCCGGCCGCGGCGGCCCAGGTCGACACGGCGAGCAGGGTGCCCAGGGTGACCAGCACGACCCCGGCGGCGACGGCGGCCAGGAAGGTCCGGAGCCGGCGGTCGGGCGGGCCGGTGACCTCGGACAGCGCGCCGAGCGCGATCACCGTGAACAACGCGTAGATCGCGACGACCGAGTTCCCCAGCCCGTACAGGCCGCCGTAGAAGCCGACGAGCGCCGGCACCGACACCCGGATCGACCGGCGCAGGGCCGGCCCGACGGGCGGCCTCACCGGGCAAGGGCTCCCTCCGGCCGGACCGGGGTCACGGGCGCTGTCGAGGCCGGTGCCGAGGGCGCCGAGGGCGGGAGGGGCACCCAGCCCTCGGGCCCGGGCAGCCGCTCGGCCGCCTCCGGCCCCCACGTCCCCCGGGCGTACGGCGACGGCGGGGTCGCCGGGTCGAGGATCGGCTCGACCACCCGCCAGGCCTGCTCGATGGTGTCCATCCGCGCGAAGTGCGCCGGGTCCCCGGCCAGCGCGTCGGCGAAGATCCGCTCGTAGGGGGCGTGGACGGGCCCGAGCACCTCACGGAAGTCCACGGCGAGGGGGATCCCGGTGGGCACGTCGCCCTGCCCCGGCTGCTTGGCGAGCAGGGTGATGGTGATCCCGGCCCGGGGCTGCAGGCGCAGCCGGATCCGGTCCGGCCGCATGGTGCCGAGGCCGCCCGAGAACAGGGCGCGCGGCGGCGGCCGCAGCACGGCGACGACGTCGAGCAGCGTGTCCGGCAGCGCCTTGCCCGCCCGCAGGTGCACGGGCACCCCGGCCCACCGCCAGTCGTCGACGTGGAACGTGGCGGCCACGAAGGTCTCCGTGGTCGAGTCCGGCGCGACGCCCGGGGTGTCGAGGTAGCCGTCGTAGCGCCCGCGGACCACGTCGGTGGGGTCGAGCCGGCGCACGGCCCGCAGCAGCCGGGCCTTGGCGTCGCGCTGGTCGTCGGCGGCGTCGGAGAGCGGCGCGTCCATCAGCAGGTAGGCCATGACCTGCAGCAGGTGGTTCTGCACGACGTCGCGGACCGTGCCCACGGCGTCGTAGAACGAGCCGCGGTCGGCGACGTCGAAGTCCTCGGCCATGGTGATCTCGAACCGGTCGATCCAGTGCCGGCTCCACAGCGGCTCCAGCAGCGTGTTGGCGAACCGCAGCACCAGCAGGTCCTCCACCGGCTCCTTCCCGAGGAAGTGGTCCACCCGGAAGATCCGGTCCTCCGGGTAGTGCTTCGCCAGCAGGGCCTGCAGCGCCCGGGCCGAGGCGAGGTCGCGCCCGAAGGGCTTCTCGACCACGAGGCGGGACCGGGTGTGCAGGCCGACCCCCGCCAGGCCGTCGGCGACCGTGCCGAACAGCGAGGGCGGCACGGCGAGGTAGTGCACCGCGAACGCCGTGGGGCCGGCCGCCGCGGTGATCGCGTCGGCGAGCCGGGTGAACACGGCCGGGTCGGCGTAGTCGCCCGACACCAGGTGCGTCGAGCGCTGCAGCCGCTCCAGGGCGGACTCGTCGACCTCCTGGTCGGTGTCGGCCAGGGCGGCGCGGACGCAGTCGGCCATGTGGGCGCACAGCCGGTCGTCGTCCCAGTCGGTGAGCGCGACACCGAGGACCGGCACGGTCAGCTCGCCCCGCCGGACCAGCTGGTACAGCGCCGGAATGATCATCTTCTTGGCGAGGTCGCCGGTGATGCCGAACAGCACCAGGACGTCGCCGGCGGGAGCGGTCACGCGGGTCCCTTCTCCAGGTGGCCGCCGAACTCCAGCCGTTGCGCGGACTCGACCTTGTCGGCGAACAGCTCGCTGCCGCGGGAGGCGAAGCGGCTGTACAGCGCGGCGGTGAGCAGCGGCGCCGACACGCCCTCCTCGATCGCGGCGATCGACGTCCAGCGGCCCTCGCCCGAGTCCGACACCCGGCCCGCGAACTGCTCGAGGACCGGGTC
This sequence comes from Pseudonocardia kujensis, assembly GCF_021283305.1. Lineage (GTDB taxonomy): Bacteria > Actinomycetota > Actinomycetes > Mycobacteriales > Pseudonocardiaceae > Pseudonocardia > Pseudonocardia kujensis. The sequence goes on along the minus strand of NZ_JAJSOK010000047.1, from coordinate 9,367 downwards.
CTCGGCCAGCGCCTCGGCCGTGAGGTCCAGCAGCCACGAGCCGACCACGCTCCCGCGCCGCCACACCTCCGCGACCTCCGCCAGGTCGATGCCGTCGTAGGGGTAGTACTTCGGGTCGCGCAGCGGGGCGGTCTCCGCGTCGGCCTCCGGCGGCCGGACGCCCGCCCCGGCGTTGCGGATGACGTTGAGGCCCTCGGCGTAGGCGGCCATGAGGGCGTACTCGATGCCGTTGTGCACCATCTTCACGAAGTGCCCGGCGCCCGACGGGCCGCAGTGCAGCCAGCCCTGCTCGGCCGGGCTCGGGTCGCCCGTGCGGCCCGGGGTCCGCGGGGCGGCCGCGACGCCCGGGGCGAGCGAGGAGAACACCGGCCGCAGCCGCGCGACGGCCCGGTCCGGGCCGCCGATCATCAGGCAGTAGCCGCGTTCGCGCCCCCAGACCCCGCCGCTCGTGCCGCAGTCGACGTAGTCGACCCCGCTCGCCGCGGCCCGCTCGGCGCGGTCGATGTCGTCGCGGTAGGAGGAGTTGCCGCCGTCGACGATCGCGTCGCCGGGGTCCAGCGCGCCGAGCAGCGTGGCCACGGTGTCGCCCGTGATCGCGGCGGGCAGCATCAGCCACACCGAGCGCGGGGCGTCGAGCCCCGCGACCAGCTCCTCGAGCGAGCCGGCACCCCGCGCGCCCTCGGCCACCAGCCCCGCCACCGCGTCGGGGGAGACGTCGTACACGTGGCACTCGTGCCCGGCGCGCAGCAGCCTGCGCACCATGTTGGCGCCCATGCGGCCGAGCCCGATCATCGCGATCTGCATCCCGTGGTCCTTCCGTGGGTCGGATGAGCCGTGCGTCAGACGAGCCGGTGCCGTTGGGAGGCGGGCGCGACCCGCCCCGGCCCGTGGTCGAGCTGGTGGTCGAGGTCCACCGCGGCGCTGATCAGCGCGAGGTGGCTGAAGGCCTGCGGGAAGTTGCCGAGCTGCTCGCCGGTCGCCCCGACCTCCTCCGAGTAGAGGCCGAGGTGGTTGGCGTAGGTCAGCATCTTCTCGAAGGAGGTGCGGGCGTCGCCGAGCCGGCCGGAGCGGGCCAGGGCGTCGACGTACCAGAAGCTGCAGAGCGAGAACGTGCCCTCGGTGCCGGTGAGACCGTCGGGGGAGGCGGCCGGGTCGTAGCGGAACACCAGGCCGTCGGAGACCAGGGTCCGGTCGATCGCCTCCAGCGTGGAGCGCCACAGCGGGTCGCTCGGCACCACGAACCCGGCGCGCGGCATCATGAGCACCGCCGCGTCGAGGACGTCACCGCCCAGGTACTGCACGAACGCCTGGCGGCCGGTGTCGAACCCCTTGGCCATCACCTGGTCGTAGATGGCGTCGCGGCGGGCGGTCCACCCGGGCACGTCGCCGGGCAGCGCGCGTTCGCGGGCCATCCGGATCGCCCGGTCGAAGGCCACCCACGACATCAGCCGGCCGTAGACGAAGTCCTTCGCCCCGCCGCGGGTCTCCCAGATGCCCTCGTCGACCCGGTCCCAGTTCTCGCAGAGCCAGGACACCATGTCCCGCACGGCCTGCCAGCCACGGTGGTCGAGCCGCACGGCGTGCCGATCGGCCAGGTGCAGCGAGTCCAGCGCCTCGCCGACGATGTCGAGCTGCAGCTGGTCGGAAGCGCCGTTGCCGATCCGCACGGGCCGGGAACCGCGGTACCCCTCGAGGTGGCCGAGGGTCTCCTCGGTGAGGTCGGCGCTGCCGTCGACCCGGTACATGATCCGCAGCGGGCGGCCGTCGGGCCCGTCGTGCTCGCCGACGCGGTCGGCCAGCCAGCGCCCGAACGCCGCGGCCTCCTCGGTGTAGCCCAGGCTGAGCAGGGCGTGCACCGAGAACGACGCGTCGCGGATCCAGGTGTAGCGGTAGTCCCAGTTCCGCTCCCCGCCGACCTGCTCGGGCAGCCCGGCGGTCGGCGCGGCGACGAGCGCGCCCGTCGGGGCGTAGGTCATCAGCTTCAGCGACATGGCCGAGCGGTGCACCGTCTCGCGCCAGCGGCCGACGTAGGTCGAGTGCTCCAGCCAGGTCCGCCAGAACTCGACGGTCGCGTCGAACCGCTCGTCGGCCTCCCCGATGGGGATCCGCCGGGGCCGCAGGCCGGGCCCGGACTCCAGCACCGTCCCGACCGCCTGCCCCGCCGTGAGCGTGACGGTGGCGCGGACGTCCGGCCCGTCGCGCTCCCACTCGGGCGCGCCACCGCCGTCCACGACGGTGTGCAGGCAGAGGTCCATGTCGGGCCCGTGGAACACGACGCCCTCGGCCTCGACCTCGGTCGTGTGGCCGGCGCGGCCGTAGTCGAAGCGCGGTCGGCACTCCACGGTGAACCGCATGGTGCCGCGAACCACCCGCAGCACCCGGACGATCTCGTGCCGGTCGGTGGCCGGGCCGTTGCGGACGGGCATGAAGTCGTAGAGCGCGCCCACGCCGTCGGCCGTCATGAACCGGGTCATCAGCACGGCGGTGTCGTGGAAGTACCACTGGCGGCGGGTGACCTCGCCGTCGGTATCCGGCGCGATCCGGAAGAACCCGCCGCGCCGGCGGTCCAGCAGCGCGCCGAACACGCTCGGCGAGTCGAACCGCGGGCAGCAGAACCAGTCGACGCTGCCGTCGGTGGTCACCAGCGCCGCGGTCTGCAGGTCGCCGATCAGCCCGTGCTCGGCGATCGGGGGGTAGTCGTCGGGGTAGGCCACGCCACGCCGCTCCTCCCTCGCCCGGACGCGGGCGACCGTGATCGCGCTCGTCCTGATCACGCCGGCCGTTAACGGCGCCCGTGACGGGGGGCGGGTTCGGGGTACTGCGTAGACATGACCGAGTACGAGGCCGAGCGCCGGCTCCACCACCCCGCCGAGACCGTGTTCGCCGCCGTGGCCGATCTGCATCACGCGGACGAGTGGGGTCCGGGCGACCTGCACGTCCGCGGCCACGACGGCGATCTGACGACCGTCGACAAGGGCGGGAGCGAGGAGGGGGACGGCGGCGTGCGCGGGCTGGCCCGGATTCGGCCCGAGCAGATGCGGGTGGAGTGGGGTGTGGAGGGCTCGCCGGACTACACCGGCTGGATCCAGGTGATGCACGCCGACGAGGGGCACTCGCGGGTCGTGGTGCACCTGTCCTTCCTGGGGCACCGGCGCGAGGCGCACCCCGGGCCCGCGGCCGACGCGGTGCAGCGGCGGCTCGAGGACGGGCTCGACCGGCTCGCCGACCGGCTCGGCGCCTGACGCGGTCAGCCGGCCGGCAGCAGCGCCTGCAGCACCCGCGCGGCGCGGCTGCCGTCCGGCTCCTCCCCGGTGATCGTGCGCAGGTAGACGTAGGACTCGACCACGCGCACCAGGGTGTAGGCCAGGTCGTCGAGCGGGATCGGGCTGGCCAGCCGGCCCGCCGCCGTCTCCGCCGCCGCCAGCTCGCGGACGAGGGCGACCAGCCGCGGCTGGAAGCCGCCCGAGGACAGGGTGAGCAGCCGGAGCGCGAACTCGCCCTCCTCCTCGAGGAAGCGGCGCATGCCGCGGTGGGCGAGGGTGTCGGTGACGAACCGGCTCAGGACCGCCGCCAGCCGCGACCCAGACCCGTCGCCTGCCGGCGGCGGCCGCCGGAGGGTGCGCTCGGTGAGGGACCAGACGACCTCGCCCAGCAGCAGCTCGCGGGAGCCGACCCAGCGGTAGAGCGTGGCCCGGTTGACGCCCAGCTCCGCGGCGAGCGTCTGCATGTCGACCCGCTCGCCCGCCTGGAAGCGGTGCCGCGACAGCAGGAAGGCGTCGAGCGCACCGGGACGGTCTGCGGCCCCGGCGAGCCGCCGCTGCAACGGGGTCGGTGCTCCGGCCACGATCCCTCCGTTGACGACCCGATGTGACGCGGACCATAGTAGGCGACATCTGCCGGATCTGTCGCACTGCCGCGACGACCCGGCTCCGTGTCTCGCAGACGATCTCGACGAGGAGAACGCCCATGACGACGGACGTGTCGACGCCCCACACCCCGCCCGGCCGGCTGGGGGACCCCGCCCTGACGATCGGCACGGATCCGCGGGCCGACCCGCGGATGGTGGCGGTGCTGGGCGAGCTCGGGCTCCTCGACCACGCCGACGGCGCCCCGCTCGGACCCGACGCGGGCCGGGACGCGCTGCTGCAGTTCGTCGACGCCGTCGAGGAGGGCTTCGAGGGGCTCTTCGCCACGCTCGCCGACGGCCTGCCGCCGATCCACGGCGTCACCTCGGAGCTGCGCACGATCACCGGCGACGGCGGCCACGAGATCGGCCTGCACCTCCACCGGCCCGACGGTGTCGAGGGCCCGCTCCCGGTGATCTACCAGGTGCACGGCGGTGGGATGGTCATGCTGGCCGCGAAGGGCGCGCTCTACACCCGCTGGCGGGACGAGCTGGCCGCCGCCGGCGCCCTCGTCGTCGGGGTGGAGTACCGCAACGGCGGCGGTGCCCTCGGCCCCCACCCGTTCCCGGCGGGGCTGGAGGACTGCGCGACCGGGCTGCGCTGGGTGGCCGAGCACCTCGGTGAGCTGGGCGGGTCGCACATCGTGGTCACCGGCGACTCCGGCGGCGGCAACCTCGCGCTCGCCCTGCCGATCAAGGCGAAGCGAGAGGGCTGGGCGGACGCGATCGCGGGCGTCTACGCCCAGTGCCCGTACATTCTCGGTGACTGGACCGAGGCCTCGTTGCCGTCGCTCGTCGAGAACGACCGGTACTGGCTCAACCGCAGCCTGTTCCCGCTGCTCTCCGAGGTGTACGACCCGGGAGCCGGCAACGCGACCGAGGCGACCTGCTGGCCGTACCACGCGACGGAGGCGGACCTGCGCGGCCTGCCGCCGCACGTGATCTCGTGCAACGAGCTGGACCCGTTGCGGGACGAGGGGATCGCCTACCACCGCGCGCTGCTCGCGGCCGGGGTGCCGTCCGTCGGGAAGGTCAACCTGGGGCTCTGCCACGTGGGCGAGCTGATGTTCCGCGCGGCGATGCCGGACGTCTACGCCGAGGCCGTCCGGGACGTCCTCGGTTTCGCCCGGTCGCTCGGCTGAGACGCCGACGGGCCGGCCGGCGGCCACCCACCGGCCGGCCCGGCGCCAGGCCTCAGGCTGCGGCCAGGCCCGTCTTCAGCGCCTTCCCGATCTCGACCGCGCGGCGGGCCTGGAAGGACACCGCCTCGAGCTCGACGTCGCCGGGCGGGTTGGCGCCGTTCTGCGACACGTGGCTGGTGCCGTACGGGTTGCCCGCCCGGAACTGGATCTGGTCGGCGTAGCCGGGCGGCACGATGATGCAGCCCCAGTGGTAGAAGGTGTTGTTCAGCGCGGTGATCGTCGTCTCCTGGCCGCCGTGCGCGGTACCGGCCGAGGTGAAGGAGGTCGCCACCTTGTTCACCAGCTTCCCGGCCGCCCACAGCGGACCGGTGGTGTCGATGAACTGCTTGAGCTGCGCCGTCGGGAGGCCGTAGCGCGTCGGCGAGCCGAGGATCACGACGTCGGCCCACTCGAGGTCGTCCAGGCTCGCCTCGGGGACGTCCTGGGTCTGCCGCGCGTGCGTCGCCCAGCCCTCGTTGCTGGCGACGGCCTCCTCGGGCGCCAGCTCGTGCACCTTGCGCAGTCGCACCTCCGAGCCCGCGTGCTCGGCGGCCTTCGCCGCGGCCTGGGCCAGCGCATACGTGCTGCCGGTGGCGGAGTAGTAGATGACGGCGGTCTTCAGATCGGTCACGTCCATGCCGCTTCCGGTCGGGATCACTGACCCTGACGGCCTACCCCCTGGCGACCGCGCCATGCCTCCGGTGTGCGCCGGAGAACATGGCGGACCACCTTGCGCTGCCGTGCGTCCCGGCCGGGCGGCGGCCCCCTACCGGGCGCCCATGAGGTGCTCGACGGCGAGCTGGTGCAGCCGGACGAACCCGTACCCCCGCTGCCCGGCCGCCTCGGCGTCGAAGTCCTCGAACGAGGTGCGGTCGGCCAGCAGCTCCGGGTAGCCCTCGCCGGGCGCGAGCGTCGGGGTCGACAGCTCCGGGACGCCCGCGGTGGCGAGCGCCTCCTGCACCTCGGGGTCGGCGCGGAAGGCGACGGCCCGCTCCTTGAGCAGCAGGTAGGTCCGCATGTTGGCGGCGGCCGAGTCCCAGACGCCCGTGTAGCTCTCGGTCCGCGAGGGCTTGTAGTCGAAGTGCCGCGGACCGTCGTAGGCCGGGCCGCCGCCGGGGCCGCCGTGCTCGAGCAGGTCGACGAGTGCGAAGGCGTTGAGCAGGTCGCCGTGGCCGAACACGAGGTCCTGGTCGTACTTGATCCCGCGCTGCCCGTTGAGGTCGAGGTGGAAGAGCTTCCCGGCCCACAGCGCCTGGGCGATGCCGTGCACGTAGTTCAGCCCGGCCATCTGCTCGTGGCCGACCTCGGGGTTCACGCCGACCAGCTCGGGGTGCGCGAGCTTCTCGATGAAGGCCAGCGCATGCCCGACCGTGGGCAGCAGGATGTCGCCGCGGGGCTCGTTCGGCTTGGGCTCGAGCGCGAAGCGGAGATCGTGGCCGCGGTCGAGCACGAATCCGCACAACAGGTCCATCGCCTCGCGGTAGCGGTCGAGCGCCGCCGCGACGTCCTTCGCCGAGTCGTACTCCGACCCCTCGCGCCCGCCCCACAGCACGAAGGTCCGCGCGCCCAGCTCGGCGGCGAGCTCGACGTTGCGCAGCACCTTGCGCAGCGCGAACCGGCGCACCGAGCGGTCGTTGCTGGTGAACCCGCCGTCCTTGAAGACGGGGTGGGTGAACAGGTTGGTCGTGACCATCGGGACGGTCATGCCGGTGGCGTCGAGCGCCTCGCGCAACCGCGTGACCTGCTTGTCCCGGGTGCCCGCGTCGGGGCCGAAGCCGAACAGGTCGTCGTCGTGGAAGGTCAGGCCCCAGGCACCGAGCGCGGCCAGCCGCTCCACGGCCTCCACGACGTCGAGGGCCGGTCGGGTGGCCTCGCCGAACGGGTCCCGCCCCTGCCAGCCGACCGTCCAGAGGCCGAAGGAGAAGCGGTCGGCCTGCGACGGCGTCGGTGCGGACATCGGGCGCTCCTTGTTTAGTCCAGATCGCGAACTAAAGCGGGACGGTAGCCGTGCCGCGGAACCGGGGCAAGGGGCCGTCAGGTCGGCAGGATCCGTACCGGGTCGGCGACGACCGCGTCGAGCACGCCCAGCGCGGCGCCGAGGACCGCGGCGTCGGTGCCGAGGGCGGAGGTGGTGACGGGCGGGGCGCTGCCGCGCAGCGCGCCGACCTGCGCGGCGAGGGCGTCGTCGAGCCGGGGGACCAGCACCGGGCCGAGGGCGGCGAGGGTCCCGCCGAGCACGATCAGCCCCGGGGCGAGCAGGTGCACCGCGGCCGTGAGGGCCAGGGCGAGGGCAGCGGCGGCCCCGTCGACGGCGCTGCGGGCGGCCTCGCCCGCCGGATCGGCCACGGGCCGGTCGAGGGCCGCGAGCAGCGGCGCGAGGCCGCCCTCGGGGTCGAGACCGGCCGCGCGCAGGAGGGCGGGCAGGCCCGCGACCGTCTCCAGGCAGCCGCGTCCGCCGCAGGCGCAGGGGGCGCCGCCCGGTACGACGACGACGTGCCCCAGCTCGCCCGCGAACCCGTCGGCGCCCGAGTACAGCCCGGATCCGACGACCAGTCCCGCGCCGATGCCGACCTCGCCGGTGACCACGAGGAAGGAGGGCTGCCCGTTCCCGGCGCCGAGGCGCAGCTCGCCCAGCGCGGCCAGGTTCGCCTCGTTGTCGACCGCGACCGGCAGGCCCGCCCGCGGCGGGAGGGCGGCGAGGTGCGGGTCGAGCGGTACGTCCCGCCAGCCCAGGTTCGGGGCGGCGACCAGGCGCCGCCGGGCGTGGTCGAGCAGGCCGGGAACGGCGAGGCCGGCGCCCACGAGCGTGAGCCCCTGCGCGTGGGCCCGCTGCTCGGCCTCGGCGGCCAGGGCGGCGAGCTCGGCGAACACGGCGGCGGGGGAGCGGTGGTTCGGCCCGACCCGCTCGAGCTGCACCCGGGTGCGCCGGCGGAGGTCGACGACCCGCACCGCCAGCCGGCGCGCGCCGATCTCGCAGCCGAGACCGGCGACGTACCCGCCGTCGAGCCCCAGCCCGATGCCCGGCCGTCCCCGCTCGCCCTCGCCGGTGCGACCCTCGGCCACCAGCAGCCGCGCCTCGACCAGCTCGCCGACCAGCGACGACACCGTCGACTTGGTCAACCCGGTCGCCACGGCCAGTCCGGCGCGGCTGATCGTGCCCCGCCGCGCGACCTCGCCCAGCACCGCGCCCAGGTTGTGGTCCCGCATGCTGCGATGCCGCATGCCGGGGGCCGGGCGGTCGGTCATGGGCGCATCCTGCCCTGCCCGGCGACGACGGTCAGCCGCGCGTGTCGTGAACGCCCTGCTCTGCCGGCCCCGGTGGGTCGCGCGGTGCTCGCCCGAACGCCGCCGCGCCGTTCGTCCGGACGTTCGTGGGCGCCTCGGGAACGGTGTTCTCCCTGGTGGACGCCGGGGCCGTCCTGTCCGGACAATCGCGCGCGGCCTCGATCACACTCGTCACCCGGAGGATTGACGGGGCCGCCCTCCTGATCCGTACAGTGAGGACCGGCCCCACGGGCCACACCATCCAGAGCGGCCGAGAGACCTGGCTCGACGACGCCGCAGCAACCCCCCGTCGACGGGTGCGGGTGCTCATGCCGGGAGCGATGGAGGAGCCATGTTTCTCGGGGTGCGGCGGCGCCACGTCGATCTCCTGCGGACGGCCAGCGCGGGCTGTCCGGCCTGACGAGGACCCGATCCCCCGTCCCTTCTCCCGCAGGAGAGGTCTGCCCGCATGGCCCCCCTTCACCTGGCCGTCGCGCTCGACGGCGCCGGCTGGCACCCGGCCGCCTGGCGCGAGCCCGGCGCCCGCCCCGATCTGCTCTTCACCGCCCGCTACTGGGCTGCCCTGGCCCGCGCCGCCGAGCGCGGCCTGCTCGACCTGGTCACGATCGAGGACGGTCTGGGCCTGCAGTCCGGCGACCACCTCGCGGCCGCGGACCGGCGCACCGACCAGGTCCGCGGGCGCCTCGACGCCGAGCTGGTCGCCGCGTTCGTCGCGCCGCTGACGCGGCACGTCGGGCTCGTCCCGACCGTCACGACCACCCACACCGAGCCGTTCCACGTCGCGTCTGCGATCGCCACGCTCGACCACGACAGCCACGGAAGGGCCGGCTGGCGGGTGCAGACCTCGGCCCGCGCCGACGAGGCGGCCCACTTCGGCCGCCGCACGCCGGCGGAGATCCGCCGCGAGACGCTCGGCACGCCGGAGGCCGCCGCGGCGGTCGCGGACCTGTTCGACGAGGCGGCCGACGCCGTCGAGGTCGTCCGGCGGCTGTGGGAC
>NZ_JAJSOK010000046.1 GCF_021283305.1 Pseudonocardia kujensis | reverse complement strand
GGACGTGCTCATCGGCGGCAAGGTCGCCGTGGTGTGCGGCTTCGGCGACGTCGGCAAGGGCTCGGCCGAGGCCCTGTCCGGCCAGGGCGCCCGCGTGATCGTCACCGAGGCGGACCCGATCTGCGCGCTGCAGGCGCTGCTCGAGGGCTACCAGGTCGCGCGCCTCGAGGACGTCATCGACCAGGCCGACATCGTCATCACGACGACGGGCAACAAGGACATCGTCACCGTCGAGGCGATGAAGAAGATGAAGCACCAGGCGATCCTCGGGAACGTCGGGCACTTCGACAACGAGATCGACATGGCCGGGCTGGGCCGCATCGAGGGCATCCGCCGGATCAACATCAAGCCGCAGGTCGACGAGTGGGTCTTCCCGGACGGTCACTCGATCCTGGTGCTCTCCGAGGGCCGGCTGATGAACCTCGGCAACGCGACGGGCCACCCGTCGTTCGTGATGAGCAACAGCTTCTCGAACCAGGTGATCGCGCAGGTCGAGCTGTTCACCAAGCACGAGGAGTACAACTGCGACGTCTACCGGCTGCCGAAGATCCTCGACGAGAAGGTCGCGAGGATCCACGTGCAGGCGCTGGGCGGCGAGCTGACGAAGCTCACCAAGGACCAGGCCGAGTACATCGGCGTCGACGTCGAGGGGCCGTTCAAGCCGGAGCACTACCGGTACTGAACGCAGACCGCGCGTCGGTGCCGAGCGCGGGGCTTGCGGAGTGCGCGTCGGTGCCGAGCGCGGGGCTTGCGCAGCGCGCGTCGGCGCTGAGCGCGGGCGCGTCCACGCACTGATCACCTGCTGTTCGTCTGGTTGGGGCGGCGGTCGCCGGGTTAGGGTTGACCGGTGACCGCCGCTCCCCTCCCCGAGCCGATCCCGACGGGCTCCAGCGGGGACGGCTGGCAGTACTGCGCCCAGGGGCACAAGCACTGGGGCCTCTACGGCGCGGCGGGCCTGCTGGTCCGCTCCGGCGACCTCGTGCTGCTCCAGCACCGGGCCCTGTGGAGCCACCACGGCGGCACCTGGGGCATCCCCGGCGGAGCGCGGCACCTCGGCGAGCCCGCGGAGGCGGCCGCGCGCCGGGAGGCCGCGGAGGAGTCGGAGCTCGACACCGGGCCGCTCGTCGAGACCGCCCGGTTCGTCGACGACCACGGCGGCTGGAGCTACACCACCGTCGTGGTCTGCGCGGCGGAGGCCCGGCCGGTCGCGATTCGCGGCGGGGAGAGCGTGGAGTTCTCCTGGTTCCCGGCCGCCGTCCTGGGCACGGTGGACGGACCGGAGCTGCATCCGGGCTTCGCCGCCACCTGGCCCCGCGTCTCCACCCTCTGACATCGGGCGTTTCCGGCGCGCCACTGAGCACGTCATGGTTCCATAACGCGATTCTCGGCCCGTTTTGCGCGCGTTATGGCTCCATAACGCGGTGGTCAGGGTCGACGAGTCTCCCGGCGAGGGCGGGGAGGTCGGTGTCGCCCTCCAGCACCGTCCAGGGACTGAGCCACTCCGCGGCCGCGAGTGCGCGGTAGACGGCGTCGGTGCGTTCCTGCAGGCCCTCGTCGGACTCGTAGGCGTCGCGCGCCCGGCCCGGGTCGGCCGCCGCCCGCCGGTGCGCCCGCTCGGCGGCCACCGCGCGCGGTGTCGCGAGCAGCAGCTGGTGGTCCGGCACGGGGATCCCGAAGCGCTCGATCTCCAGGGCGCGCACCCAGCCGACGACCTCGCCGTCCGCCCCCTGTCCGAGCCGTGCCGCGTTGTAGGCGGCGTTGCTCGCGACGTACCGGTCCACGAGGACGACGTCGTGCGCGGCGAGCAGTTCCCGCAGCTCGAGGGCGGCGTCGCGGCGGTCGAGCGCGAAGAGCACCGCCATGCCGTGCACCGAGTCGGCCAGGTCGCCGAGCCGCCCGTAGAGGGCGTCGCGCGCCAGCTCGGCGTGCACGTCGGCCTCGTAGCGGGGGAAGGCCAGGGTGGCGACGCGTGCCCCGCGCTCCTGCAGGGCGGCCACCAGGGCGGCGGTCAGTGTGGCCTTGCCGGACCCGTCCAGCCCCTCGATCACGATCAGCCGCCCCACGGGGCGGGACGGTAGCGGAGCGCCCGCGGACGTGCGCTGGTCACCCGACAGCGTGACCGGCCCGCTCTCGAGGGCGCGGGTAGGGACCGGGGGTGCCCCGGCCCATGCCCGGGCGGCGGTGACCGACACGCGGCAACGCGCGGGTCGGAACAGGACCGTCGGACCTCAGTGGGATGCTTCCTCCCATGAAGTCGCGCGTTCTGGTGGTCGACGACGACCCGGCCCTGGCCGAGATGCTGACCATCGTCCTGCGGGGCGAGGGCTTCGACACCGCCGTGGTCGGGGACGGGACCCGGGCGCTGCCCGCCGTGCGCGACATGCGCCCGGACGTCGTGCTGCTCGACCTCATGCTCCCCGGCATGAACGGGATCGACGTGTGCCGGGCCATCCGCGCCGAGTCCGGCGTGCCGATCGTGATGCTCACGGCGAAGAGCGACACCGTGGACATCGTGCTGGGCCTGGAGTCCGGCGCGGACGACTACGTGGTGAAGCCGTTCAAGCCGAAGGAGCTGGTCGCGCGCATCCGGGCACGAGTGCGGCGCACCGAGGCCGAGCCGGCCGAGCAGTTGACGATCGGCGACGTCGAGATCGACGTGCCGGCCCACCAGGTCACCCGCAGGGGCGAGCGGATCGCGCTCACCCCGCTGGAGTTCGACCTGCTGGTGGCGCTGGCCCGCAAGCCGCGGCAGGTCTTCACCCGCGAGGTGCTGCTCGAGCAGGTGTGGGGCTACCGGCACGCGGCCGACACCCGGCTGGTCAACGTGCACGTCCAGCGGCTGCGGTCCAAGGTCGAGAAGGACCCCGAGCACCCGGAGGTCGTGCTGACCGTCCGCGGGGTCGGGTACAAGGCGGGCCCGCCGTGAGCCCGCGCCGTCGCATGATGGTGCCGTGTTCCTGAGGTATCCGTGTCGCTGAGGTCCTTCGTCGCGCGGCTGCCGCTCGCCCGGCGGGCGAAGCGGGCGGCGGCGTCGGCCGGCGTGCTCGTCTCGGAGATCCGCGCGGTCGCGCTGGCGGCGTGGCGGCGCTCGCTGCAGCTGCGCGTCGTCGTCTCCACCCTCGCCCTGTCCACGGCGGTGTCGCTGGTCCTGGGCCTGGTGCTGCAGACGCAGATCGCCGACCGGCTGCTGCAGGGCAAGTTCGACGCGGCCATCGCGCAGGCCGAGTCCGCGCGGGCGATCTCCGAGCGCGACCTCTCCGGCGTCGACCCGGACCGGGAGGGCGCGCAGGGCACCCTGAACAACGCCCTCGACCAGCTCACGAACCAGTCGACGGCCGACGCCGCGGGCGCCCCCACGGCGGGGGAGTTCCGCGCCGCGCTGACCACGGGCGCCGGGAGCGGCCCCGAGATCTCGGCGGGCAACCTCGACGACGTCTCGCCCGAGCAGCGGCAGACCGTCGCGAACGGTGCGCTGTCCACGCAGTACACCACCGTGGACGGCATCCCGACGCTGGTCGTGGGCCAGCCGGTGCGCACCGCCGGGCGCGAGCTGCAGCTCTACCTGATGTTCCCGCTCGACGCCGAGCAGCGGACCCTGGGACTGGTCCAGAGCACCCTGATCGTCGGCGGACTGGTGCTGATCCTGCTGCTCGCCGGCATCGCCGGCCTGGTCACCCGGCAGGTCGTGCGGCCCGTCCGGCAGGCCGCCGAGGTGGCGGAGCGGTTCGCGGAGGGGCATCTCGACGAACGCATGCCCGTGCACGGCGAGGACGAGGTCGCGCGGCTGTTCGAGTCCTACAACGAGATGGCGAGCAGCATCCAGACCCAGATCCGCCAGCTCGAGGAGTTCGGCGCCCTGCAGCGCCGCTTCACCTCGGACGTCAGCCACGAGCTGCGCACGCCGCTCACCACCGTGCGGATGGCCGCCGACATCCTCTACGCCTCGCGGGACGAGCTGCTCCCGGCGCTGCGCCGCAGCTCGGAGCTGCTGGTCACGGAGCTGGACCGGTTCGAGAACCTGCTCGGCGACCTGCTGGAGATCTCCCGGCTCGACGCGGGGGTGGCCGAGCTGGGCACCGACCGGCTGGACATGCGGCACGTCGTCTCCCGCGCCGTGGAGGCGGTCCGCGGGCTGGCGGAGGAGTCGGGCACGCCGCTGGTCCTGGACCTGCCGGGCGACGTCTACGCGGAGGTCGACTCGCGGCGGGTCGAACGGATCGTGCGCAACCTCGTCGCCAACGCCATCGACCACGGCGAGGGCCGGCCGGTGAACGTCACCCTGGCCGGCGACGAGCACGCGGTCGCCGTGGTGGTGCGCGACCACGGCGTCGGGTTGCGGCCCGGTGAGGCGGGGCTGGTGTTCAACCGGTTCTGGCGCGCCGAGGAGTCCCGGGCGCGGCGCAGCGGCGGCAGCGGGCTGGGCCTGTCCATCAGCCTGGAGGACGCGCGGTTGCACGGCGGCTGGTTGCAGGCCTGGGGCGAGCCCGGCCGCGGCTCCGCCTTCCGGCTCACGCTGCCGCGCACGGAGGGTGACCTGCTCGAGTCGAGTCCGCTGCCGCTGCAGCCCGAGGGCGACGACCCGGACACCGCGCACCCGCTCCCGGCCTCGGTGCCCACGCCGCCGTGGGGCACCCCGATCTCGGCCGAGCTGCGCGCCGGGGAACCCGCGGACGGGAGGGGCGGCGACGCCGTCGCGCCCGCCGAACCGGCCGTCCTGGACCCGCGGGGCGACCGGTGACCCGTCGGCTGCTGCTGGTCCTGGTCGCCCTGCTCGTGCTCGCCACCGGGTGCGCGAGCGTGCCCGGCGAGTCGTCCGTGCAGGTGCTGCGCAAGGTCACCGACGGGGACTCCCCGGACATCCCGGCCGGCCCGGTCGACGGCACCAACCCGCTCGACCTGGTCCGCGGCTTCGTCTACGCCTCGGGCAGCACGGTCGACCGGCACGGGGCGGCCCGCCGGTTCCTCACCGCGGAGGCCTCGCAGATCTGGGACGACGGCGACTCCCTGACCGTGCTCGACGAGCAGTTCGACACCGTCTACCCCCCCACGAGCAGCACCGATCCCGACACCGCGACGGTGCGGATCCGCGGCGACCGGGTCGGCTCGCTCGACGCGCTCGGCGCCTTCGAACCCGCCGAGGCGCCGGTGGAGATCGACGTGACGGTCCGCCGCGCGAACGGGCAGTGGCGGATCGACCGGCTGCCCGCCGGGGTACTCGTGCGGCTCTCGGACTTCCGCACCAACTTCCGCACCGTGAAGGGGTACTTCGTCGACCCCGCGCGGCGCGCCACCGTCGCCGACCTGCGCTACCTCCCGGCGGTGCCCGCACAGGCGCTGCCGTCGCGGACCGTCGACATGCTGCTGACGGGTCCCTCGCCCGCGCTGCAGGACGCCGCGGAGTCCGTCGTGCCGGCGTCGGCCCGGCTGCGCACCAACGTCACCGAGGCCCCGGACGGCGCGCTGGTCGTCGACCTCACGCAGGTCGGCGACCTCGACGAGGCCCGCCGCCGGCTCATCGCGGCGCAGTTCGTGCAGACCTTGGCGGAGATCAACGTCCCGCGGGTGCGGCTGCTCGTCGACGGCGCCCCGCTGCTGTCCGGCACGCCCGACCTCACGGCCGACGACGTCGCCGGTGCCGGCGCCGCGGTCCAGCCCGGCGCCGACGTGCCCGCCCAGGTCGTGACCGGGGGCCGCGTGCGCGCGCTGCCCGGCGGCGACCCGATCGGCGGGCAGGCGGGCAACGGCTCGTTCGACATCGCGTCGGCGGCGACCACCCCCGACGGCGCCCGGATCGCCGCGGTCGCCCGGGACGGCGGGCGGGTGCGGCTGCTGGTCGGGCCCACGGACGGGATGCTGCAGGCGGTGCCGCTGTCCGGCGCGTCGCTGTCCCGGCCGACCTGGACCCCGAGCGGCGGCGAGGTGTGGACCGTGCTGGGCGGTGGCCCGGGGGCCGTCGTCGCGCGGGTGACGGTGGACCCGACCGGGGCCGTCCGGACCGGGCAGGTCAACGTCTCGGCGCTCACCGCGCTGGGGCCGCTCACCGACCTGCGGTTGTCCCGCGACGGCATGCGGGTCGCCGCGGTGGTCGACGGCGGCCTGGTCACCGGGGCCGTGGTGCGGGCGGCCGACGGCGACGTCGCGGTGCGCAACGTCCGCCGGCTGCGCCCGTCGGACCTGTCCGACGTCGTCGGGGTGGACTGGCGGGCCGACGAGTCGCTGATCGTGGTCACGGGACGCTCCGACCGCCCGGTGTCGCTCGTGTCGTCCGACGGGCTCACGTTGCAGCTCGTGCCGGGCAGCAACCTGACCCCGCCGCTCAAGGCCGTGACCGCCGCGTCGAGCCGGCCGTTCCTGGTCGCCGACCAGGGCGGGATCTGGAGCTACGACGGCGGCGAGCTCGACAGCTGGCGGCAGGTGCTCGGCGCGGCGCCGGACGGGGTGCCGCTCTACCCGGGCTGAGCCGCACCGCTCCACGCAGGACCGCGGTGTGGACGACGGCGTGGACGACGGCGTGGACGACGGCGCGGCCGACGTCGGAGCCGGCGGCGAGCCCGGACCTGTGGACAACTCGGCCCGCGAGGCTCGATGCGGGGCGGGGGAGTCGGCGCGGGCGGTCAGGGTGGGGACATGGCTCGCGCCGGCTCCCCGCCCTCGTTCCCGTCTTCGCCCTCCCGGCCGTCCCCGTCGGGTCCGGTCCCGCCCGACCTGACCCCGCGCCTGCTCCTCGCCGGCCTGCTCGACCTCCTGCTGCCCGGCTCCTGCGGCGGCTGCGGGGCGGGTGGGGCGGGCTGGTGCCCGGAGTGCGCCGCGCGGTTGCCGGGCCCGCACCGTGTCGTCCTGCCCGGGGCGCCGGAGACGCTCGCCGCCGGCCGCTACCGCGGCCCGCTGCGCACCGCGCTGCTCGCCTACAAGGAGCGCGGCCGCCGCGACCTGGCCGCGCCGCTGGCGGCGGTGCTCGCCCCGCTCGTGCCCCCCGGGGCGCTGCTCGTGCCGGCCCCCTCGCGGCCCGCGGCGGCCCGCGCGCGCGGCGGGGACCACGTGCTGCGGCTGTGCCGACGGGTCGCGCCCGCACGGACCGTGCGGCTCCTCGGGCTGGCCCGCCGGACCCGGGACTCCCTCGGGCTCGACGCCGCGGGAAGGGCCGCGAACCTCGCCGGCCGGGTGTTCGTGCGCTCCCGGGAGAACCCGTCCGGCCCCGTCCTGCTCGTCGACGACGTGGTGACCACCGGGGCCACGCTGCGTGCCTGCGCACGGGCCCTGGCGGAGGTGGGGATCGGGGTCGCGGGTGCGGTCGTGCTGTGCGACGCGAGCAGCCGGACGGACCGCCGCCACCGGGTCGAAGGGCCTTCCCCGGCGGCCCGGGCAACCGCACCACGATACGTGTTTGCCCAGGTCAGCGAAAGGCAATCGGCCGATTTGGCCCGGTTCGGCGTCACTCGTCGCTCAGGACTGTTGCCAAAGCGTGATGCGCACTACCGTGCCTGGCACACGTAACCCAGACCACAACGGGAGGGGAACACCGATCGTCCGCTTCGGGTCTCCTCAGGGTCACGCCCCGCTGTCGCGCCCCTTGATCCGGGAGGCCCGAGCACACCGCCCCGACGCCGAAAACGCACGGAGAGCGAGGGAAGTCGAGTGGAGATCGTCGTCACCGGCCGGAACGTGGAGGTGCCGGAGCACTTCCGGATCCACGTCGAGGAGAAGTTGACCCGCCTCGAACGGTACGACCACAAGATCGTCGGCATGGAGGTCGAGCTCTTCCACGAGCCGAACCGCCGCCAGGCCAAGATCTGTCAACGCGTCGAGATCACGGGACGGGGCCGGGGCCCCGTCGTACGCGCCGAGGCGTGTGCGCAGGACTTCTACGCGGCACTGGACTGTGCCGTGTCCAAGCTGGAGAGCAGGATGCGGCGCTCCCACGACCGCCGCCGGCTCAACGACCGGCGCTCCCGTGTCATGGCCGGTCGCGGCGGTGTCGGCGTCGCCGTGCTCGAGTCCCTGCCCGAGACCGAGGAGGCCCTCGGCGACGCGGAGGTCCGGGTGCCGAGCCCCCGCGCCCACGGCGAGCATCTCGACGACCTGCCCGTCACCGCGCACGACGCCGGTGGGTACGGCGCCGGTGAGGACGGGGAGGACGGCAGCGTGCCGGGCCGCATCGTGCGGCGCAAGCAGCACTCCGACGAACCGATCAGCGTCGACGAGGCGCTCTCCCGGATGGAGCTGGTCGGCCACGACTTCTATCTCTTCGCCGACGCCGAGAGCGGCACCCCCTCGGTCGTCTACCGGCGCAGGGGCTACGACTACGGCGTGATCAGTCTGGGCGGCTGACCGGGCGCGCCCACCGACCCTGCCCGCGAGGGCGCCGGGGCGGGGCTGTCGGCCGCGCCC
Source organism: Pseudonocardia kujensis (assembly GCF_021283305.1). Lineage (GTDB taxonomy): Bacteria > Actinomycetota > Actinomycetes > Mycobacteriales > Pseudonocardiaceae > Pseudonocardia > Pseudonocardia kujensis. Next base: position 50,106 of record NZ_JAJSOK010000046.1, on the reverse strand, counting down.
CGACACCCGCCCACCGCATCCGACGGCGACGACCCCGGAACCCGCACGGGTCCGGGGTCGTTGCACGGTGAGGGCTCGCCGCGCCGATGGCTACCATGGTTCGCGGGTGTCTGCCGTGCGCCGGCGTACGCCCCGGTCCTCCGGCCCGTCGGGCCCGCAGGACCGCGCCCGAGACCGCGATCGCGAATGAGGTCGACCAGTGCCGTTGTTGAACCGCCTGCTCCGTGCCGGTGAGACGAAGCTGGTGAAACGGCTGGGCAGGATCGCCGCGCACATCGACTCGCTCGAGGAGGAGATCGAGCCCCTGTCCGACGCCGAGCTGCGCGCGAAGACGGACGAGTTCCGCGCGCGGCACGCCGACGGGGAGAGCCTCGACGACCTGCTGCCGGAGGCGTTCGCCGTCGTCCGCGAGGCGGCCAGGCGCACGCTGGGCCAGCGTCCCTTCCCGGTCCAGCTGATGGGTGGCGCGGCGCTGCACCTGGGCAACGTCGCGGAGATGCGCACCGGTGAGGGCAAGACGCTGACCTGTGTCATGCCCAGCTACCTCAACGCCCTCTCCGGCAAGGGCGTGCACGTCGTCACCACGAACGACTACCTGGCCCGCCGCGACTCGGAGAACATGGGCCGGATCCACCGGTTCCTGGGGCTGTCCGTCGGCGTGATCCTCGCCGAGATGACCCCGACACAGCGCCGCGAGATGTACGCGGCCGACGTCACGTACGGCACGAACAACGAGTTCGGCTTCGACTACCTGCGCGACAACATGGCGTGGAACTCCGCCGACATGGTCCAGCGCGGGCACAACTTCGCCATCGTCGACGAGGCGGACTCGATCCTCATCGACGAGGCCCGCACCCCGCTGATCATCTCCGGCCCGGCCGAGCAGAGCGCCCGCTGGTACCAGGAGTTCGCGCGGATGGCGCCGCTGCTGCGCAAGGACGTCCACTACGAGGTCGACGAGCGCAAGCGGACCATCGGCGTCACCGAGGACGGCGTGGCGTTCGTCGAGGACCAGCTCGGCATCGACAACCTCTACGAGGCCGCCAACACCCCGCTCGTCGGCTACCTGAACAACGCCCTGAAGGCCAAGGAGCTGTTCAAGAAGGACAAGGACTACATCGTCCGGGACGGCAACGTCCTGATCGTCGACGAGTTCACCGGCCGCGTGCTGGCCGGGCGCCGCTACAACGAGGGCATGCACCAGGCCATCGAGGCCAAGGAGAAGGTGGACATCCAGGCGGAGAACCAGACCCTGGCCACCATCACGCTGCAGAACTACTTCCGCCTCTACGACAAGCTCTCGGGCATGACCGGTACCGCCGAGACCGAGGCGGCCGAGCTGCACCAGACGTACGGCATGCACGTCGTCGTCATCCCGACGAACCGGCCGATGATCCGCGCCGACCAGGCGGACCTCATCTACAAGACCGAGGCCGCGAAGTTCGAGGCCGTCGCGGACGACATCGCCGAGAAGCACCGCCGGGGCCAGCCGGTTCTCGTCGGCACGACGAGTGTCGAGAAGTCCGAGTACCTGTCGAAGCTGCTGGTGGCGCGCCAGGTGCCGCACGAGGTGCTCAACGCCAAGCACCACGAGCGCGAGTCGATGATCATCGCGCAGGCGGGGCACGCCGGCGCCGTCACCGTCGCCACGAACATGGCGGGCCGCGGCACGGACATCATGCTGGGCGGCAACCCGGACTTCCTCGCCGACCTCGAGCTGCGCGGCCGCGGGCTCGACCCGGTCGAGCACCGCGAGGCCTACGAGGCCGCCTGGGACGACACCGTCGCCCGGATGAAGAAGCAGGTCGCGGCCGAGGCCGAGGAGGTGCGCGAGGCCGGCGGCCTCTACGTGCTCGGCACCGAGCGGCACGAGTCGCGGCGCATCGACAACCAGCTGCGCGGTCGTTCCGGCCGCCAGGGCGACCCCGGCGAGTCGCGCTTCTACCTGTCCCTGGGCGACGAGCTCATGCGGCGGTTCAACGGCGCCATGGTCGAGTCGATCATGAACCGCTTCAACCTGCCCGAGGACGTCCCGATCGAGGCCAAGATGGTCACCCGGGCCATCCGGAGCGCGCAGACGCAGGTCGAGCAGCAGAACTTCGAGATCCGCAAGAACGTCCTCAAGTACGACGAGGTGCTCAACCAGCAGCGCAAGGTGATCTACGCCGAGCGCCGCCGGGTCCTCGCGGGCGAGGACGTCCAGGAGCAGACGCGGCACATGCTGCACGACGTCATCACCGCGTACGTGCAGGGCGCGACCGCCGAGGGCTACGCCGAGGACTGGGACCTCGACAAGCTCTGGACCGCGCTCGGCCAGCTGTTCCCGATCTCCGTCAAGTGGCAGGACCTCGTCGACGGCGACCCGGAGGACGGGGGCCTCGACGAGCTGACCGCGGAGCGCATCATCGACGCCGTCATCGAGGACGCGGAGCGTGCCTACTCGGTGCGCGAGGCCGAGATGGACGCGCTGATCGGCCCGCAGGGCGGCATGCGCGAGCTCGAGCGCCAGGTCCTCATGCAGGTCATCGACCGCAAGTGGCGCGAGCACCTCTACGAGATGGACTACCTCAAGGAGGGCATCGGCCTGCGCGCGATGGCCCAGCGCGACCCGGTGATCGAGTACCAGCGCGAGGGCTACGACATGTTCACCGCGATGCTCGAGGGCATCAAGGAGGAGACGGTCGGGCACCTGTTCAACGTCGTGGTGCAGGTCCAGGAGTCGCCGGAGGCCGAGCCCGTGCCCGCCGGCACCGCGACGGCGCAGAACGGCGCGCAGAACGGGGCCGGGCAGAACGGGGCCGGGCAGAACGGGGCCGGCCAGAACGGGGCCGGCCAGAACGGGGCCGGCGCGCCGGCCGCGGGGGAGCCCGTCACCAGCCGGATCCCGCGGGTGGCCGCGCAGGCCGCCGACGGGCGCCCGGACGACACCCCGACCTCGGTCCTCCCCGCTGCCTTCCGCGCCGGGCCGCCGCAGCAGAACCTGAGCTACAGCGGCCCGAGCGACGACGGCGGCGAGGTCGTCACCCGGGACGGGCAGCGGGCCGGGGCGCAGCGCGGTGGCGGCGGGCAGCGCCAGCCGCAGGGCGCCGGCGGCAACCGCGCCGAGCGGCGGCGCCAGGAGCGGGCCGCGCGCAAGCAGCGCTGAGCGCATCCGGCGCGCTCGCACACGGGGTCGGCGCCTCGCACACCGGCTGTGCGACGCGTGCCGAGCACCGACCCCGTGCGCGAGCCGTCGCTGCTCAGATCACCCGGAGGGCGACGCAGCGCCACTCGCCCTGCCCGGTGAGCTCGAGCCGGGCGGCGAGCGCGCGGACCTTCGCGCCGAAGCGGCACACGGCGGCCACCTCGGCGGCGGTCCGGGCGGGCAGGCTCATGTGCAGGGAGCGCAGTGACGCGCCGGCGGCGCGCGTGTGCCCGCGCCGCGGGACGCCGGCGTTGACGTAGCGCAGCACCTGCGGTGTCGCGTACGGCGCGAGCTGGCGGACCGGGCGGCGGCCGTCGAGCACCTCCAGCGCGGTGCGCACGACGAGCTCCGCCCTCCGGCGTGCAGCGATCGCCCGTTCCCGCTCCCGCCTCATCTGCCCCTCCGGCGGCACGCTGACGCGGAGCCGCCGGTCCGTCCCGCTCACCCGCTCGCGCGCGGACGGCGGTGAGGACTCCCGGGCGGCGTCCCGCCCGTCGACGGCGGGGACGTCCCCTTCCACCACCACTGCCCCGTCGAGGAGCGTGCCCGGCGGCTCGAGGGTCGGCTCATAGGCGACCGTGCCGAAGAGCGGGAGCGCGGGGGCCGGAGCGGTGAGCGTCATGACCCGAGCGTGCGGGCGGCGCGGTGCCACCGGACCGGATCGTGGTACTTCGGTCCCGAACCATCAGCCGGCTGATCGTTCACGGGCTAAGGTGCGGGCGTGGCCGAGCAACCGCTGGACCGGCTCCTGATCACGACCGGGGCGACGCTCGCCCGGTTCCGCCGGCGGGTCGTGGCCGCGCACGGGCTGTCGGCGACCGCGCTCGACCTGCTCACCGTCCTGACCGGCGAGGACGGGCTGCCGCACCGCGAGCTCGCCGGGCGGCTCGGGCTCACCCCGGCCACGCTCACCCCGGTGGTCGACGCGCTCGAACGGGAGGGTGCGGTCCGGCGCGACCGCGACGCGGCCGACCGCCGGGTGGTACGGGTGTGTCTCACCGAGAACGGCTGGCGGCGGTGCACGACCGTCGCCGACCAGGTCGACCGCACCCTGCGGGAGACGGTGCCGGACGAACGGCCGGAGGTGCGCCACTATCTGGACGAGGTGCTCGCCGCGGTGGAGGGACGACTGACGTGACGGACCTGCGCGGGCTGATCCTCGACTACGGCGGCGTGCTCACCGACGGGCCCGCGATGGTGGACCTGCCGCTGCGCGCCCGGGAGGCGGGCCTGCGCGTCGCCCTGCTCTCCGACGCCCACTCCGTCCCCGACGAGTACGCCGACCGCTTCGACGCCGTGGTCCTCGGCGGCGCGACCGGGGCCCGCAAGCCCGATCCCGAGGCCTTCCGCCGCACCGCGGAGCTGCTCGGGCTGGCGCCGGGGGACTGCGTGGTCGTCGACGACCTGCCCGTGAACGTCCGCGGGGCGAGCGCGGCCGGGGCCGTCGGCGTCCGGCACACCGACCCCGACTCGACCCTGCGCGAGCTGGGCATCCTCTTCGACTGGTGAGAACGGGAACGGCGCCGCCCGAGGGCGGCGCCGTGGTGGTCAGTGCCGGTCACCGGGTCACTGCTGCGGCGGGGGCGGCGGCTGCTCGCCCTCCGGCGCGGGCGGCGGCGCGGCCGTGGTGTTCCCCTCGCCGGTCCTCTCCTGCAGGAAGTCGACGCCCTTGTCGATCTGGTCGTCGTGGCCGGCGTACTTCTTCTTGGCCATGTCGCCGGCCTTGTCGAGGCCCTGGTCGACCTTGTCGTCGTGCTGACCGATCAGCTCTTTTGCCTTGTCCAGGAATCCCATGGGGGCCACAGTGGCCCCATCCGCCCGGGACCGCCACTCCGAGCTCACCCGATCGGGCGAAGTCGCGCGTGCTCCCGCCGAAGATCGTCCACCGAGGTGACACCGATGAGCTGCATCGTCCGCGTGATCTCCCCGGTCAGGATGTCCACGGCCTTGGCCACGCCCGCGCGCCCGCCCGCCATCAGCCCGTACAGGTACGCCCGGCCCACGAGGGCACCCCGGGCGCCGAGCGCGATCGCGGCCACGACGTCCGCGCCGTGCATGATCCCGGTGTCGACGTAGACCTCGGCGACGTCGCCGACCTCCTGCACCGTCGGCTCGACGAGCTCGACGGGGACGGGCGCGCGGTCCAGCTGGCGCCCGCCGTGGTTGGAGAGCAGCACCGCGTCGACCCCGGCGTCGACGACCCGGCGGGCGTCGGCGACGTTCTGGATCCCCTTGATCATCAGCTTGCCGGGCCACGCCCCGCGCAACCACTCGACGTCGTCCATGGTCAGGGCGGGGTCGAAGACGCGGTTGATGAGGTCGGCGACCGTGCCCTCGGTGCGCTCCAGCGTCGCGAACGTCAGCGGCGAGGTGGTGAGCAGGTCGAACCACCAGTGCGGGTGCAGGGCCCCGTCGACGAAGGTGCGCAGGGTCAGGGCCGGCGGGATGGTGAGGCCGTTGTGCACGTCGCGGCGCCGGTTGCCGCCGACGGGGGTGTCGACGGTCAGCATGAGGGTGTCGTAACCGGCCGCGGCCGCACGCTGGACCAGGTCCTTCGCGAACGCCCGGTCCCGCCAGAGGTAGAGCTGGAACCACCGGCGCGCCGCCGGGGCGGCCTCGGCGACCTCCTCGATGGTGGTGGTGCCCATCGTGGAGAGGGTGTAGGGGATGCCGGCGTCGGCGGCGACGGACGCGACCGCGGGCTCGCCCTCGGTGCCCATCATGCGGGTGAACCCGGTGGGCGCGAACGCGAACGGCAGCGCCGAGCGCGCGCCGAGCATGTCCCGGCCGAGGTCGACCGCGCTGACGTCGCGCAGCACCGTGGGCGTGAACTCGACGCGGGACCAGGCGTCCCGCGCCCGGTTCAGCGACAGCTCGCCGTCGGCGGCCCCGTCGGTGTAGTCGAACACGGCGCGCGGGGTGCGGCGGCGGGCGATGCCGCGCAGGTCGGCGATCGACGCCGCGCGGCGCAGGCGGCGCTCCGTGGCGTCGCGGACGAAGGGGGCGGGCCGGAGCAGCGGCAGCAGCTCCGCGGGCCTGGGCATCCGACGCTGGACCATCCTGCGAGGCTAGTCCTGCTGACGCCCCGCTGACGCCCCGGCGGCGCACGTCGGGGAGCCCGGTGCGAGCCGTGGACGAGGTCAGCGGCGGCGGTGCAGCTCGTACGCGGCGACGGCGGCGGCGCTGGCCACGTTGAGCGACTCCACCCCGCCCATCAGCGGGATGGCGAGCAGGCCGTCGAGCAGCGGGCGGACGGCGTCGGACAGCCCGTCGGTCTCGTTGCCCAGCACCAACGCGACCCGCGGCGGGAGGTCGGCCGTGAGCAGGTCCTCCCCGCCGGCGTCGAGCCCGAAGACGCCGAAACCCGCCTCCGCCAGCTGTGCGAGCCCTTCCTCGGCGGTGCCGGAGCGCAGCACGGGCGCGGAGAACGCCACCCCCGCCGAGGCCTTGATCACGAGCGGGTCGATCGCGGGCACCCCGCGGCGGGGCAGGAGGACGCCGTCGAGACCGGCGCCGGTGGCCGTCCGGAGGATCATCCCGACGTTCGACGGGTTGGTGACCCGGTCGAGCACCAGGACCCGGGCCGGGCGCCGGGAGCCGAGGTCGCGCAGGAACACCGGCACCGGCGCCATCCGCGGCGCCACGACGTCGGCCAGCACGCCCTGGTCGTGCCGCCCGTTGCCGGCCAGCACCTTCACCCGGTGCGCGCTCGCCCGCTGCACCGGCACGCCGCGGCGGCGTGCGGCGTCGGTGATGGCGCGCACCGACTCGCCCCGCGTGCCCTCCGCGATGATCACCTTGTCGACGGCGAGCGACTCGTCGTCGAGCGCCTCGAGGACCGGCTTGCGGCCGTAGACGGTGATGAAGGAGTCCTTCGGCGAGACCGGCGTTGCCACCCGTGCAGGGTCGCACGCGCACGTAGGATCACGACCATGCCGCCCCGGCTCACCGCGCTCGACGCGTCGTTCCTCTACCTGGAGCAGACGACCACGCCGATGCACGTGGGCGGCGTGGCCGTCTTCAAGCGCGCCGGGAAGGGCGGGCTCGACTACGAGAAGCTCGTCGGGCTCGTGGAGCAGCGCATCTCGCTCGTGCCGCGCTACCGGCAGAAGGTCAAGCACGTCCCGGGCAACCTCGCCCGCCCGGTGTGGGTCGACGACACCGAGTTCGACGTCGCCTACCACGTCCGGCGCTCCGCGCTGCCCCGCCCGGGCACGGACGAGCAGCTGTGCGAGCTCGTGGCGCGCCTGATGTCCCGGCCGCTGGACCACACCCGGCCGCTGTGGGAGATGTACCTGGTCGAGGGCCTGGAGAAGAACCGGGTCGCCGTCGTCACCAAGACCCACCAGGCCATGGTCGACGGCATCTCGGCGATCGACCTGTCGCAGGTGATCCTGGACGTCTCGCCCGACGCGCGACCCGGCGTCGAGGAGGTGTGGATGCCGCGGCCCGAGCCGAGCGACCTGCGGCTGATCGCCGAGGCGGTGGGCGACGCGGTGGCCCGGCCCGGGGAGATCGTGGACAACGTCCGTGCCGCCACCGGCGACGCCGTCGCGACCGCCACCAAGCTCGCGGGCATGGCGGGCAAGCTCCTCACCATGGCGCGGACCGCCTCCCGCCCGGCGCCGGGCACCCCGCTCAACGTGCACATCTCCACGCAGCGCCGCTTCGCGATCGCGCGGACCGACCTCGAGGCCTACCGGCGGATCCGCGCCGCCCACGGCTGCACGGTCAACGACGCCGTGCTCAGCGTGGTGTCGGGCGCCCTGCGCAACTGGCTGCTCTCCCGCGGCGAGCCGGTGACGTCGGGGGCGTCGGTGCGCGCGATGGTGCCGATGTCCGTGCGCGGCGAGGCCGACGTGCCCAGCTCGGCGACGTCGGGCTCGCTCGGCAACCGGGTGTCGTCGTTCCTGGTCGACCTGCCGGTGGGGGAACCGAGCCCGGTCGTGCGGCTGCACCACGTCACGCACGCGATGCGCGAGCACACCTCCACCGGGCGGAACGTCGGCGCGGACACCCTCGTCCGCATCGGCGGGTTCGCGCCGCCCACGCTGCACGCGCTGGGGGCCCGCGCCGCCAGCGGGATCTCCCGGCGGATCTTCAACCTCGTCGTGACGAACGTCCCCGGCCCGCAGTTCCCCCTCTACGCCGCCGGAGCGCGCATGCTGGAGATGTTCCCGGTCGTGCCGCTGGCGAAGGGGCAGGCGCTCGCGATCGGGCTCACCAGCTACGACGGGGGCGTGTACTACGGGTTCAACGGCGACCGGGACGGAATGCCGGACGTCGACGTCCTCGCCGGGCTGGTCGACGAGGCGTTGGACGAGTTGCTGGCCGCGAGCCGCTGAGAGCAGGAGAGAGACCGTGCGGATCTACATCCCCGGGACCTGGCCGATGCTGCGGAAGCTGGTCAAGACCGGGCGGTTCGACCCGATCGGGGGGACCGCGTTCGCGCTGACCCCCCGCTTGCGGGAGGCGTACGTGTCCGGCGACGACGAGGAGCTGGAGTACGCCGCGATGGTCGAGGCGGCCCGGGCGTCGCTGCGCCTGCTCGCCGTCGAGTTCGGGCTGGGGGAGGACGAGACCCCGGCCCGGAGGGTGGTGGTGGCCGCCGACCTCGACGACGTCACGCTGCGGCCCGACCTCGACGACGGCGCCGTCCGCATCACCGGCGCGGTGCCGATGACCGCGATCGCCGCGGTGCACGTCGACTCCGAGGAGGCCGAGCACGCGGTGCGGGAGGCGGCCGCGGTCGTCGACAAGGCGGACCTCGGCGACCTCGACGCCGAGTTCCTCGTCGGCGAGGCCGAGGACCACGAGCTCGCGTGGTACTCGCCCGAGGAGATCGCGTTCCTGGTGGACCTCGGCGACCTGTAGGAGGGCGACCGCCCGGGTGCTGCCCGGGGGCGCGATGCGCCCGCCACCGCGCAGGTCGGCGGGCGCTCCCACGGTCAGTCGGCGAACCTCGGGGCCCGCTTCTCGAAGCCCGCGGCCACGGCCTCCTTCTGGTTCGGGCTGCCGATCAGTGCACCGATCTCGGTCTGCTCGGCGGCCAGCTGCTCCTCGACCGGCACCCGACCCGAGGCCTCCAGCAGCCGCTTCGCCGCCCGCACGGCGTGCGGGTCGAACCCGGCGATCTCCCGGGCCAGCTCCAGCGCGGCCGTGCGCGGGTCCGCGTCCAGCCGGGTGGCCAACCCGATCGCGACGGCCTCCTCGCCGCTGACCTTGCGCCCGGTGAACGTGAGCTCCTTGGCCTTGTCCCGGCCGACGAGCTCGGGCAGCACCTGGGTGCCCGTCATGTCCGGGATCAGGCCCCAGCGGACCTCGAACACCGAGAGCACGGCGTCGGGTGCCACGATCCGGATGTCCGCGCCGAGCGCGATCTGCAGCCCGCCACCGAGCGCGTTCCCGGTCACGGCGGCGATCACCGGCACCGGCAGCGCGGTCCAGACGTGCGCGGCGCGCTGCCCCGTGGCCTTGGCCGGCCCGTCGCCCGGCGGCAGGTCGGCGGTGGCGGAGAGCCGCTGCCCGTCGCGCATCGCCCGGAACGACCCGAAGTCGAGCCCGGCGCAGAAGTCCGGGCCCTCGCCGGACAGCACGACGGCCCGCAGCCCCGGCTCGGTGCGCAGCCGCTCGCCGGTGGTGACGAGGGCCGCGAACATCGCCGGGTCGAGCGCGTTGCGCTTCTCGGGCCGGGCCAGCCGGACGTCGGCCACCCCGTCCGTGATCTCGACGGTCACCCGCTGCTCGCTCAAGTCCTACCTCCCCGTGAACCGGGCCGGCCGCCGCTCCAGGAACGACGCGACCCCCTCGGCATGATCGTCCGACGCGAAGCACTCGGCGAGTGCCTCCCGCGTGGCCGCCACGTGTTCGGCCATCCCGGTCCCGGCCCCGTCGAGCACGAGTTTCTTCGTCCGCGCCAGCGCGAAGGGCGACGCCGTCGCGATCTTCGTCGCCAGCGCCCGCGCGGCCTCCGGGAGCCCCTCGGGCGCGTGCGAGGACACCGCGAACCCCAGCGCGACGGCCTCGTCCGCGCCGAGGTCGTCGCCGGTGTAGAGCAGCCGCAGCGCCGCGGGCGTGCCGATCTGGCGCGGCAGCAGCCACGACCCGGCGCCCGTGTCCGAGACGAGCCCGCGGTGCACGAAGTTCCACCGGAACCGCGCGCGGGTCGAGACGAGCCGCAGGTCGGCCTGCGTGGCGAACTCCGCACCCATCCCGACGGCCGTCCCGTCGACCGCGCAGAGCACCGGCTTCGGGCACTCCATCAGGGCCGGGATCTCGCGTGAGCGGACGGCGCCGCGCTCGTCGGGCGAGCGACCCGCCAGATCGGCCAGGTCGATCCCCGCGCAGAAACTGCCCGGCACCCCTGTGACGAGCAGCACGGCGACGTCGGGATCGTGGCCCGCCTCGTCGATCCGCGCCGTGAACTCCTCCAGCATGGCGTACGTCATGGCCCCGCGTTTCGCGGGCCGGTCGATGGTCAGTGTGGCGACGCGCTCCGCCACCTCGTACCGGATCTCCTGCATCCGACCCCTTCCCTCGGCGCCCGTGCCGATGCATCCTAGCTGAACGATCGTTAAGGAGGGCCCGTGGATTTCGCACTGCCGGTGGAGCTGACCCAGAAGCTCGAGGAGCTCGACGCGTTCATCGAGCGGGAGATCGTCCCGTTGCAGGCGCAGGACGACAACGAGCGGTTCTTCGACCACCGCCGTGAGTGGGCGCGGACCGATTTCGAGGCCGGGGGGACGCCACGACGGGAGTGGGAGGAGCTGCTGCGCGAGATGCGCCGCCGCGCGGACGTCGCCGGCTGGCTGCGCTACGCGCTGCCCAAGCAGGTGGGCGGGCAGGACGGCAGCAACCTCGACATGGCCGTGATCCGCGAGCATCTGGCGCGCAAGGGCCTGGGGCTGCACAACGACCTGCAGAACGAGTCCAGCGTCGTCGGGAACTTCCCGTTCGCGCACATGCTGCTGGCCTTCGCCACCCCCGAGCAGCTCGAGGAGTACATGGAGCCGATGCTCACCGGGAAGGCCCGGATCGGCTTCGGCCTCACCGAGCCCGACCACGGCTCCGACGCCACCTGGATGGAGACCCGCGCCGTCCGCGACGGGGACGACTGGATCATCAACGGCGGCAAGCGGTGGAACTCCGGGATGCACTCGGCCACCCACGACGTCGTCTTCGCCCGCACCAGCGGCAAGGACGGGGACGCCCGCGGCATCACCGCGTTCTTCGTGCCCACGAACAGCCCGGGGTTCTCGGTGGACTTCCACTGGTGGACGTTGAACATGCCCACCGACCACGCCGAGGTCACCATCACCGACGTCCGCGTGCCGAACTCGGCGATCTTCGGCGAGGAGGGCATGGGCCTGGCGGTGGCGCAGACCTTCGTGCACGAGAACCGGATCCGCCAGGCCGCGTCCGGGGTCGGCGCGGGCCAGTTCTGCATCGACCGCGCCGTGGCCTACGCGCGCGAGCGGGTCACGTTCGGCGCGCCGCTGGCCACCCGGCAGGCCATCCAGTGGCCGCTGGTGGAGCTGCAGACCGAGGCGGAGATGCTGCGCGGGCTGGTCCGCAAGACCGCCTGGGAGCTCGACCGGGTGCCGCACATGGAGATCAGCGACAAGGTCTCGATGTGCAACTACCGGGCCAACCGGTTCGTCTGCGAGGCCGCCGACCGGGCCATGCAGGTCCACGGTGGGCTCGGCTACTCCCGGCACACCCCGTTCGAGCACATCTACCGCCACCACCGCCGCTACCGGATCACCGAGGGCGCCGAGGAGATCCAGATGCGCAAGGTCGCCGGCTACCTCTTCGGCTTCGCCGGGCCCGACAAGGTGCGCTGATGACACGGGACTTCCGGGAGCTGGGCAAGCGGTTGTCGAACTGGGGGAGGTGGGACCGCGACGGCGTCCGCGACCAGCGCGGCACCACCAACCTCCTCACGCCCGAGCGGGTCGCCGCGGCGGCCGGGCTCGTGCGCGACGGGCGGATCTTCGACCTCGGCATCCCCTTCGGCCGCGGGGGCCCGCAGCCGGGCGGGGGCCGGACCAACCCGATGATCCTGGTGTCGGAGACCGGTGCGGACCAGGACTACCCGGGCGCCTTCCACTACGCCGACGACTACGTGTTCATGCCGCTGCAGAGCGCCTCGCAGTGGGACGGGCTGGCCCACGTCTTCTACGACGACCAGCTCTACAACGGGTTCCCCGCCTCGTCGGTGAGCCCGCACGGAACCACCGCCAACTCGATCGAGCACCAGGCCAAGGGGATCGCCGGGCGCGGCGTGCTGGTCGACGTCGCCCGGCACCGCGGCGTCGAGTGGCTGGAGGCGGGGGAGGTGATCACCCCGGCCGAGCTCGAGGCGGCGATGGTCGCCCAGGGCGTCGCACTGCAGGGTGGGGACATCCTGCTCGTGCGCACCGGCTGGCGGCGCAAGTTCCTGGTGGAGTCCGACGCCGCCGCGTTCATGGCGGGCGAGCCCGGGCTCGGCCTGGACTGCTGCGAGTGGCTGCACGAGCACGAGGTCGCCGCGGTCTGCTCGGACAACTGGGCGATCGAGGTGCTCCCGGGCGAGGTGCCCGGCGAGCAGCTGCCGGTGCACATGGTGCTGATCCGCGACGTGGGCATGACCCTCGGCGAGATCCTGGACTTCGAGGAGCTCTCCGCGGACTGCGTCGAGGACGGCCGGTACGACTTCTTCCTCACCGCGCCGCCGATCAAGTTCCAGCGGGCGCTCGGCTCGCCGATCAACCCGCTGGCGATCAAGTGACGCGCGCGGACCCGCCGCCGTACGGCCCGGTAGCCTTCCCGGAACCGTCCGGGACCCCGGACGGACCGATGACCTGGGGAGGGATCGATGGCGCGAGCACACCAGCCCGCCACGCGGCCCCCGAACGCGCCGCCGGGCGACGCGGCGATCCTCGAGGCGTCGATCGCGACCATGGCCGAGCACGGCTACCACGGCACGTCGGTGCGGGACATCGCGCTGCGGGCCGGGCTGAGCCCCGCCGCGCTGTACCACCACTTCCCGTCGAAGCAGGCCGTCCTCGCGATGATCATGGAGCGCGGGATCGAGGCGCTGTTGGCCCGGACCCGCGAGGCGCTGGAGCGCGCGGGCGACGACCCGGCCGACCAGCTCAGGGCACTGGTCGAGGTGCAGGTGCTGTTCCACCTCGAGGACCAGCGCGGCACCCTGCTGGGCACCAGCGAGCTGCGGGCGCTGGAGGAGCCGGTGCGCACCCCGCACCTGGCCAAGCGGCACGCGCAGCAGCGGATGTTCGACGAGGTGCTGGCCCGGGGCGTCGAGGCGGGGGTCTTCCGCACGCCGCTGCCGAACGAGGCGTCCCGCGCGATCGTCGTGATGTGCACGGGCGTCGCGAGCTGGTTCTCGCCGGAGGGGCCCGCCTCGCGCGAGGAGATGGTGCACCGCTACCAGCGCCTGGCGCTGGACATGGTCGACGCCGTGGACCCCGGTCCCTGGGACGGCCCGCCCGCCTGACGCGCGGGGGTGCGGCATGACCGCCGCCGCGGAGACCCACAGGCCCACCGGCGACCCCGCCGACCCTTCCGTGCTGGCGGAGCTGCTCGCCGTCCGGCTCACCGAGGTCCTCGACGGGCCGGTCGAGGTCGTCGGGCTGCACCGGCTGACCGGCGGCGCGAGCCGCGAGACCTGGTCGTTCACCGCCCGGACCGGCGCGGGCACACAGCGGCTGGTGCTGCGCCGCGACCCGCCCGGGCCGGGCCGGCCGGCCGGCATGGCGCTCGAGGCGCGGGCGATCGCGGCCGCGGAGCGGGCCGGGGTCCCGGTGCCGGCGCTGGTCGACCACGGCACCGACCCCGCCGTCGTCGGGGCGCCGTACCTGGTCACCCGGCACGTCGACGGGGAGACGCTCGCCCGCCGGCTGCTGCGCGACCCCGAGTACGCGCAGGTCCGCGGCACCCTCGCCGCGGAGCTGGGCCGGGCGGTCGCCCGGGTGCACGCGATCCCCCCGACCCACGTCTCGGGACTGGAGCGCCGGGACCCGCTCGAGCACCTGCGGCAGACCTACGACGAGCTGGGCGAGCCGCTGCCGTCGATCGAGATCGCGCTGCACTGGCTGGCGGAGCACCGCCCGGCCGACGTGCCGGACACGGTCGTCCACGGCGACTTCCGCAACGGCAACATGATCGTCGCGACGGACGGGCTCAAGGCGGTCCTGGACTGGGAGGTCGTGCACCTCGGCGACCCCCGCGAGGACCTCGGCTGGCTGTGCGTGAAGTGCTGGCGGTTCGGCGCCGCGCCCGCGGTCGGCGGGTTCGGCCCGCTCGCCCAGCTGCTCGACGGGTACGCCGAGGTCGCGGGCCACCGGCCGGACGCCGACGCGGTGCACTGGTGGCAGGTCTACGGCACCGCGCGCTGGGCCGTCGGCTGCCGGGGCATGGCCGAGCGGCACCTGTCCGGCGCCGTCCCGTCCGTGGAGCTGGCCGCGATCGGGCGGCGGGTGTGCGAACAGGAGCACGACCTGTTCCTGGCGCTCGGCCACCCCGCCGGCGAGCTGCCGGACCTCCCCGCGGCGCCGCCGTCGGACCTGCACGGCCGGCCCACCAGCAGCGAGCTGCTCGACGCCGTCGCGCTCTACCTGCGCGAGGACGTCATGCCCGGCACGCAGGGCCGGTTACGCTTCAACGCCCGGGTCGCGGCCAACGTCGTCGACACCGTCGCGCGGGAGCTCGCACTCGGGCCGGAGCAGGAGCGCCGGCACAGCGAGCGGCTGGCCCGCTTCGGCCGGACCGACCAGGCCGACCTCGCCGCCGCGATCCGCGCCGGCGTCGTCGACCCGGAGGACCCGGCGCTGCTCGCGGCGGTCCGCGCGGCGGTCACCGACCGGCTCCGCGTGGCCAACCCGAAGTACCTGTCCCACCCCGGCGAATGACCCTGCAGCTCTGACGTTGCAGCTCTGACGTTGCAGCTCTGACCCGTGCAGTTCCACCCCGTGCGAAGGAGCACGAATGCGGATCGGCGACATCCTGTCCTTCACGGCCGCGCGGCGCGCGGACGAACCGGCACTGCTCTTCGAGGGCCGCACCTGGACGTACGCGGAGCTGGACCGCGACGTCCGCAGGCTGGCCGACGGGCTCGCCCGGTACGCCGCCCCCGGGGACCGCATCGCGATCCTCACCGAGAACAACCCGGAGTACGTCCAGGCCTACTACGGCGTCCCGGCCGCGGGGATGGCGCTGGTGTTCCTCAACTACCGGCTCGGTCCGCGCGAGGTCGCCCTCAACCTGGACGACTCCGGCCCGACCATGCTCATCACCGAGCAGAAGTACCTGGAGACGGCGCGCCAGGCGATGGCCGAGGTCCCGTCGATCCGCACGCTGGTGTGCCTCGACGGGCCGGTCGACGGCGCGCTCACCTGGGACGACCTGCTCGGCGAGCCGGCGGAACCCCCGGCCGTCGACGAGGACTCCCCGGCCTGGCTGATCTACACCTCCGGCACCACCGGGCGGGCGAAGGGCGCGGTCCTGACCCACCGCAACGTCGTCGCCGCGGTGATGAACTCGCTGCTCAGCTGGGAGCACGACCACGACCCCGGTGTCTCCCTGATGCCCTGGCCGCTGTGCCACATCGCCGGCTACGGCGTGCCGATGGCCCATCTCAAGGGCGACGCGATGGTCCTGATGCGCCGCTACGACCCCGTCGGCTTCCTGGAGGAGGTGCAGACCCACCGCGTGCGGCAGACCTCCGTGGCGCCGACGATGCTCGCGATGCTGCTGCGCCATCCCCGGTTCCGGGAGTTCGACGTCTCGTCGCTGCGCCGGATCAGCTACGGCTCGGCGCCGATGCCCGCCGCGGTGCTGCGCGAGGCGATGGCCGCGTTCCCGGACGTCAAGTGGCAGACCGGGTTCGGGATGACGGAGCTGGCGGGCAACGTCGTCGTGCACGGCTCGGCCGACCACGTCCGGGCCCTGGAGTCCGACGAGTCCCTGCTCACCAGCGTCGGGAAGCCGCAGTGGCTGTCCTCGGTGCGGATCGTCGACGCCGACGGCAACGACACGGCCGACGACGAGGTCGGCGAGCTGGTGGTCCGCGGCGACCAGGTGTGCGCCGGGTACTGGAACCGGCCCGAGGCGACCGCGGAGGCCAACCAGGGCGGCTGGTTCCACAGCGGCGACCTGGCCCGGCGGGACGCCCGCGGCTACCTCTCCATCGTCGACCGCAAGAAGGACATGATCCTCACCGGCGGGGAGAACGTGTACTCCCGCGAGGTCGAGGAGGTCCTGTTCCGGCATCCGGACGTGGCCGCGGCGGCCGTCGTCGGGCAGCCGGACGAGGTGTGGGGCGAGATCGTCGTGGCGGTGCTCGAGGCGCGCGAGGGTCGCACGCCGACCCAGGAGGACGTGCGCGAGTTCTGCCGCGGCCACCTCGCCGGGTACAAGATCCCGCGCCGGGTGCTGCTGGTCGACGAGCTGCCGCGCACGACCAGCGGGAAGGTCCGCAAGCCGGAGCTGCGCACCCTGGTCCGCGAGCCCGTTGACACCACGGCGGGCCCTTCCTAACGTGGGCTGAACGATCGTTCAGTCCGATACGTCTCCCGGTCTTCCCGGCGTCGGAAGGAGAACCGCATGGTCAGCGTCGACCCCGCCGTCGACCCCGCTCCAGTGCTCCGCGAGGTGGCCTCCGGGCTGCGCTTCCCGGAGGGTCCGATCGTCCTCGCGGACGGCTCGGTGGTGCTCGTGGAGATCCGCCGCGGCACGCTCTCCCGGGTGTGGCCGGACGGGTCGGTCGACGTCGTCGCCGAGCTGGGCGGTGGCCCGAACGGCGCCGCCGTCGGCCCCGACGGGGCGATCTACGTGTGCAACAACGGCGGCTTCGAGTGGCACGACCGGCCGGAGGGCATCGTCGCGCCCGGGCACCAGCCGGCCGACTACATCGGCGGCCGGATCCAGCGCGTCACGCTCGACGGCGAGGTGAAGGACCTCTACACCGAGGTCGACGGGCGGCCGCTGCGCGGGCCCAACGACATCGTCTTCGACTCCGCGGGCGGGTTCTGGTTCACCGACCTCGGCAAGAACCGCGGGCGGGAGATGGACGTCGGCCGGCTCTGCTACGCGCTGCCGGACGGGTCGTCGATCACCGAGGTGGTGCATCCGCTGATGACGCCGAACGGGGTCGGGCTGTCGCCGGACGGGTCCCGGCTCTACGTCGCCGAGACCCAGACCGGGCGGGTCTGGGAGTGGGAGGTCCTCGGCCCGGCGCGCCTGGGGCCGGCCGGCGACCCGCCGCGCGGACCGGGCGGAGCGCACCTGCTGCACGGCTTCCCCGGCTACCAGCTGCTCGACTCGCTGGCCGTCGACGGCGCCGGCAACGTCTGCGTCGCCACCCTGGTCACCGGCGCGGTGAGCGTCATCCGCCCGGACGGCACGCTCGACCGGCAGGTCCCGGTGCCCGAGCCGGACCCGTTCGTCACGAACATCTGCTTCGCCGGCGCGGACTCGCGCACCGCGTACATCACCTCGTCCGGGCGCGGGAAGCTGTACGCGACGGAGTGGCCCTATCCGGGCCTCGACCTGGTGTTCCGGGCGTGACGGTCACGTCGGGCGGGAGCGTCCGGGCCGGGCCGACCGCCGCCCTCACCGCGCCGGGGGCGGAGTTCGCGCTGGTCGAGACGACGGTCCGCGGGATCCCGTGGCGCGTCTACGAGCGCGGCCCGCACACCCTGCGGGAGCTGTTCGAGATCGGCCGGGGCTGGGGCGACCGGGTCTTCACGGTGTACCGCGACGAGCACGTCACCTACGCCGAGCACGCCGGGACCGTCGCCGGGCTGGCCCGCCTGCTGCACGACGAGTACGGGCTGCGCCAGGGCGACCGGGTCGCCGTCACGATGCGGAACTATCCGGAGTGGGCGCCCTGGTTCTCGGCCTGCGCGGTGTCCGGGCTGGTGTTCGTGCCGCTCAACGCCTGGTGGACCGGGCCGGAGCTGCGCTACGCCCTGGAGAACTGCGAGGCCCGGCTCGTGGTCGCCGACGGGGAGCGGGCGGCGATCCTGGAGGGCATCGACCTCCCGATGATCGAGGTGCGCGGGGAGGGCCGGGGCCGGCCGTGGGCCGAGGTCCTGGCCGCCCTGGACCGGACCGCCGCGCTCCCGGACGTCACCGTCTCTCCCGACGACGACGCCACGATCCTCTACACCTCCGGCACCACGGGGCGGCCGAAGGGCGCGGTCGGCACCCACCGCAACCACTGCACGAACATCCTCAACACGCTGCTCGGCGCCCGGGTGGCGGCGATCGTCGCCAACGGCGGGACGCCTCCCGAACCGGGTCCGGCGGCGCCGCAGCCGGGTGCGCTCTGCACGTTCCCGCTGTTCCACATCGCCGGGATCACCAGCCTGAGCTACACCCCGCTGACCGGCGGGAAGCTCGTCACGCAGTACCGCTGGGACCCCGCCGAAGCGCTCGAGCTGGTCCGTCGCGAGGCGCTCACCGGTGTGTCGGGGGTGCCGACGGTCGGGCGGCAGCTGGTCGAGCAGGCGGCCCGGGAGGGTGGTGGGCTGGAGACGCTCGCCGCGCTGAGCATGGGCGGGGCGCCCATCCCGCCGGACCTGATCGACCTCATCGACACCCAGTTCTCGTCGGTGGTGTCCCCGGCGAACGGCTACGGGCTCACCGAGACGACCAGCGCCGTCGTCTCCAACACCGGGCTGGACTACGTGACCCACCCGGACAGCGTCGGTCGGCTCGTCCCCGGAGCCGACATCCGCGTCGTGGATCCCGCGACCGGGGAGGACGCCGAGCCGGAGGGGGTGGGTGAGCTCTGGTTCCGCGGGCCCAACGTGGTGCGCGGGTACTGGAACAACCCCGAGGGCACGGCGGCGGCCTTCACCGACGGTTGGTTCCACACCGGCGACCTGGGCTTCTTCCGGGACGGCTGGGTGTACGTGGTGGACCGGATGAAGGACGTGGTCATCCGGGGCGGCGAGAACATCTACTGCGCGGAGGTCGAGGCCGCACTGTTCGAGCACCCGGCGGTGGCGGACGTGGCGATCGTCGGGATCCCGCACGACCGGCTCGGCGAGCAGGCCGTGGCCGTGGTGAACATTCGCGCCGACGCCGCAGGGGTGTCCTCGGCGGAGCTGCAGCAGCACGTCCGCGAGCGGCTGGCCGAGTTCAAGGTGCCCGAGCACGTCGTGTTCCGCGCGGAGCCGCTGCCGCGCACGCCCAGCGGCAAGGTCCTGAAGCGCGCGCTGCGCACGGAGGTGCAGGCATGACCGCGAGCCCGGGGACGGCGCTCACCGACATCCGGTACGAGGAGGACGGGCACGTCGGCGTGCTCACGATCGCCCGGCCGGAGGTGCACAACGCCCTGCGCCGCAGGACCTACGACGAGCTGGAGGACCTCGTCCGCACCGCGACCGCCCGGGTCCTGGTGATCACCGGCGAGGGTCGCTCGTTCTGCTCCGGCGACGACGTCCGCGAGCTGATGGGCGGCGGTGACCCGGAGAAGCGCCCGCCCCGGCCCGCCCCGCGGCTGACCCCCGCGGCCGGTGCGCTGCTCACGTCGAACGTCCCGGTGATCGCCGCCGTCAACGGCGCGGCGGTCGGCTGGGGCATGGAGCTGGCGCTGATGGCGGACTTCCGGGTCGCGGGGCGGCGGGCGAAGTTCGGCGAGCTGTTCGTCAAGCGCGGGCTGTGCAGCGACGTCGCCGGGATCGCGCGGCTCGCCCAGCTCGTCGGCCGGGAGAAGGCGGCCGAGCTGCTGTTCACCGGCGAGATCATCGACGCCGAGGAGGCCGGCCGGATCGGGCTGGTCGGCCGGGTCGTCGACGACGAGCAGCTGCTGCCGACCGCCCTGGAGCTGGCCGGGCGGATCGCGGCGAACCCGCCGCTGGCCGTCGGTGCGCTCAAGGCGGGGCTGCGTGAGGCGCTCGACCCGGACTGGACCGACCTGGGCCGCTGGGTGAGCACGCGGCTGGGCGAGCTGTTCGCCACCGAGGACCACCGCGAGGGCGTGCGGTCCTTCCTGGAGAAGCGGGAGCCGAGGTACGTGGGGCGATGACGAGTTCGACGACGCTGGCCGGCCTCGACGCGGCGGCCGTCGAGGCATGGCTGGCCGGGCAGGTCGACGGGTTCGCAGGCCCGGCACGGTTCACGCTGGTCGCGGGCGGGCGGTCCAACCTCACCTACCGGATCGACGACGCCGCGGGGCACGCCTACGCGCTGCGCCGACCGCCCCTCGGAGGCGTGCTCAGCACCGCGCACGACATGAGCCGGGAGTGGCGGTTCATCTCCGCGATGGCGCCGACCGCGGTCCAGGTGGCGCCGCCGCGCGCGTACTGCGCGGACCCGGCGGTCACCGGCGCGGAGTTCTCCGTCATGGACTTCGTGGAGGGCACCGTCCTCGCCGACCCCGCGGCCGCGGAGTCGCTGACGCCTGCGGCGCGCGCCCGGGCGGGTGAGCACGTCGTCGAGGTGCTGGCGGCGCTGCACGCGCTCGACCCCGAGGCGGTCGGGCTGGAGGGCTCGCGGAAGGGGTTCGCCGAACGCCAGCTCGCCCGGTGGCACCAGCAGATCCGCAACTCCGGCGTCGAGGGCCCGGAGCTGGCCCTGCTCGACGAGATCCATGCGGCGCTCGCCGCGCACGTCCCGCCGCAGTCCCGCGGCATCGTGCACGGCGACTTCCGGCCCGGGAACATGACCTTCGGGCCGGACGGGACGGTCCGGGCGGTCTTCGACTGGGAGCTCGCCACGCTCGGCGACCCGATGGCCGACCTCGGCTACCTGGTCTCGCTGTGGCAGGAGCCCGGCGACGAGCTGCCCGAGGGGGCCGATCCCGGGCCCACCACGGTCCCCGGCTTCCCGACCCGCGACGAGCTCGTCGCCCGCTACGCGCGGACCACCGGCCGGGACGTCTCGGACCTGCCCTACTGGATCGCCTTCAACCGCTGGCGCTCGGCGTGCATCCTCGCCGGCGTGCAGGCCCGCTACCTCGCGGGCGTGATGGCCGACGACGGCTACGCGGACCAGGTCCGCGCCCGTGTCGCCACCGGGCGGCTGCTCGGCGAGTCCGCTCGCGAGGCGCTGGCGGCGGCCGGGCTGGGCTGACGGGCCGGGTCCCGGAACGCGCTGGGCGGGGCGCCGAGGAGCTGGGTGAACATCGTGGTGAAGGCCCCCGGCCCGGCGTAGCCGAGGTCGGCCGCGATCTCGGCGACGGGGCGGCCCGCGGCGAGCTCGGGCAGGGCGTGCAGGGCACAGGCGCGGCGCCGCCAGGTCGCGAGACCCGTCCCGGTCTCCGCGGTGAAGCGGCGGTGCAGCGTGCGGACGCTGACGTGCAGCCCGGCGGCCCAGGCCTCCGGACGGACGTCGATCCGGGGCCGGGCGAGGAAGTCCCGGCACAGCGCTCGGAGCGCCGGGTCCGCCGGCAGGGGGAGGTCGAGGGGGAGCGGCGCGCAGCGGCGGATCTCGTGCAGGACCAGGGCGAGCAGCGCGGCGTCGCGGCCGTGCGGGGCGTACCGGGGCTCGACGTCGACGGCCTCGCACACCAGCTCGCGCAGCAGCGGCGAGACCTCGACGACGCGGCACCGGTGCGGGAACCAGGGCACGGCGCGGGGGTCGAGGTAGAGGCTGCGGGTGCTGACGCCGTCCATGAGGACGGCGTGCTCGGTGCCGGGCGGGACCAGCACCGCGCGGTGCGGCGGGACGGTCCAGCTGCCGTCGGCGGTCTCGACGCGCATCGACCCCGTGACGCCGTAGAGGAACTGGGCGCGGCGGTGGCGGTGCGCGGGCAGGTGCGTGCCCGGCGCGTACGTGGTGCCGATCGCGACGACGTCCCGGTCGAGGGCGTCGACCTCGTCGATCGGGACGTCACGCACCCGGCCGAGGGTAGTGGCCGGAACTCGGAGGAAGGCGTCCCGACGGCGAATGCCCGCCACGCCGCGGCGATCTACGGTCGGGACACGTGCTCACCACGATCGTCGTCCTCGTCGGGTTCGGGTGTCTGAGCGGGCTGACCACCGTGCTGTTCGGGTTCGGCGGCGGCTTCGTGACCGTCCCGGTGGTCTACGCCGTCGCCGCGTCGGGACCGCAGGTGGGGTCACAGGCGATGCACCTGGCCGTCGGCACCTCGACCGCGGTCATGGTCGTCAACGCGGCCGGCGGGACCCTCGCGCAGTACCGGTCCGGGCGGCTGCGCCGGGACTACGTGTGGCCGCTGGCCGGGTACGTCGCGGTCGGCGCCGGGCTCGGCGCGCTCGCGGCCACCGCCGCCCCCGACGGCCTGCTGCACGTGCTGTTCGCGGTCTACCTGGGCATCACGATCGTCGACAGCGTGGTGCGGCGCGGTTTCCTGCGCGGCGGCGTCCCGCGCCCGCTCGGGGCGCGGACCGCATCGCTGGGCGGGGTCACGATCGGGGCGGTCGCGAGCTTCCTCGGCGTCGGGGGCAGCGTCATGACCGTGCCGTTGCTGCGCCGGCGCGGCCTGCCGATGGCCCAGGCCGTGGCGATGGCCAACCCGCTGAGCCTGCCGGTCGCCGTCGTCGCCACGGCGGTGTACCTCACGGTCCCCGCCCCGGACGGATCGCTCGGCGTCGACCTGCTCGCCGGGGCGCTGCTGCTCGCCGGCTCGTTGCCGACCATCGCCGTCGCCCGCCGGCTGCTCCCGCACGTACCCGACCGCGTGCACGCCGTCGCGTACGTCGGGCTGCTCGGCGTCGCGCTCGTCGCGGTGCTGGTCTGAGACCCGCAGGACGTGCCGGGTGACAGCGGGCCGACAGCGCATCCGACGGCGCGGCGACGGCTGCCCGACATCGCCTCGGTGGACCGTCGTCGTCCCGGTCACCGATGAGGGGAGACCCGATGACCACCGTCCAGCCCGACACCGTCCACGTCCGCGGCGCCACCGTGGGGGAGCGCCCGGCCGTCGCCGCGACCCTCGCGGCGGCCTTCCGGGACGACCCCGTCTTCGCCTGGATCCACCCGGACCCGGCCTACCGCGCGGACCGGACGCGCTTCTTCTTCGACCTCGCCGTCGAGGTGCTCGCGCAGCACGACGACACCTGGGCCGCGGTCCCGGAGGTCGAGGGTGTGATCGACGGGGCCGCGCTGTGGGTGCCGCACGGCAGCGCCCCGATGTCCGACGAGGAGGGCGAGGCCTTCTGCGGCGCCCTCGCGCAGCAGGCCGGCGACGACGCCGAGCGGCTCTTCGCGCTCATGACCGCGATGGAGCAGCACCATCCGCAGGAGCCGCACGAGTACCTGTGGTTCCTCGGCGTGCACCCGCAGCGGCAGGGCCGCGGCCTCGGCAGCGCCACCATGGCGCCCGTCCTCGCCCGCGCCGACCGCGCCGGTCACCCCGCCTACCTGGAGGCGACGACCGTCCGCGCCAAGGCCCTCTACGAGCGGCACGGCTTCGTCGCCGGCACCCCGATCTCCGTCGACGACAGCCCCCCGCTCTGGCCGATGTGGCGCGACCCCCGCTGAGACCCGGGCGGGCAGACCACGCCCCGAGTTCTCCGGCGGGCAGCGGCTGGCGATCGCGCGGGCCATCGCGCTCCACCCGCGGCTGCTGGTGTGTGGCGAGGCGGTCAGCGCGCTCGACGTCTCCACGCAGAACCAGATCCTCAACCTGCTCGAGGACCTGCAGGCCGAGTTCGGGCTGTCGTACCTGTTCATCGCGCACGATCTCGCCGTCGTGCGGCACATCGCGCACCGGGTGGCGGTGATGTACCTGGGCGAGATCGTGGAGACGGCGCCGACCGACCGGCTCTTCGACCGGCCCGCGCACCCCTACACCGAGGCGCTGCTCTCGGCCGTGCCGGTCCCGAACCCGCGCCGGCAGCGGGAACGCGAGCGGATCGTGCTGCGCGGGGAGGTGCCCGACGCGGCCAACCCGCCCGCGGGCTGCGCCTTCCACACGCGCTGCCCCCACGTGATGGACATCTGCAAGGTCGAGGCCCCGCCCGTCATCGCCGCCCCGGGCGGTGGCACGGTGCGCTGCCACCTGCACACCTGAGAACGCGCGAACGCGCTCCCGCTCGGAAGGCCCGAGCGGCAGCGCCGTCCGTCGTGCCGGGATCAGACGCGCTCGAGGATGGTGGCGTTGGCCTGGCCGCCGCCCTCGCACATGGACTGCAGGCCGTAGCGGCCGCCGGTCCGGTGCAGCTCGTGGATCATCTTGGTGGCCAGGATGGCCCCGGTGCCGCCGAGCGGGTGGCCGAGGGCGATCGCGCCGCCGTTGGGATTGGTCCTCGCCAGGTCGGCGCCGGTGTCCTGCGCCCACGCGAGCACGACGGGTGCGAAGGCCTCGTTGATCTCGAAGGTGTCGATGTCGCCGATGCCCAGGCCGGACTTCTTCAGCGCCGCCTGGGTGGCCGGGATCGGGCCGGTCAGCATGAAGACCGGGTCGTCGCCGACCACGGCCAGGGTGTGCACCCGGGCGAGCGGGGTGAGGGAGAAGCGGCGCACCGCATCCTCCGACGCCACCAGCAGGGCCGCCGCGCCGATCGAGATCTGGCTCGCGACGCCCGCGGTGATCGCCCAGCCCTCGCGCAGCGGCTCGAGCGCGGCGAGCTTCTCCAGCGAGGTGTCCCGGCGGGCGCCCTCGTCCGTGTCCAGCCCGGCGATCGGCGCGATCTGGTCGCGGAAGCGGCCCTCGTCGATCGCGGTGATCGCCCGGCGGTGGCTCTCCAGCGAGAACTTCTCCAGGTCCTCGCGGGTGAAGCCCCACTTCTCGGTGATCAGCTGGGCGCCACGGAACTGCGAAATCTCCTGGTCGCCGTAGCGGTCGATCCAGCCCTGGCCCTTGGTGGAGGTGCCCAGCTCGGAGTTGACGATCCCGTTGGCGGTCATCGGGACCATGGCCATCTGCTCGACGCCGGCGGCCACGACCAGGTCCTGGGTCCCGGACATCACGCCCTGGGCGGCGAAGTGCAGCGCCTGCTGCGACGAGCCGCACTGCCGGTCGATGGTCACGCCGGGCACGCTCTGCGGCAGCCCGGCCGAGAGCCAGGCGGTGCGGGCGATGTCGCCCGCCTGGGCACCCGTCTGGCTGACGCACCCCATGATCACGTCCTCGACGGCGGCCGGGTCCACACCCGTCCGCTCGACGAGCTCGCGAAGCACGTGTGCGCCGAGGTCGGCCGGGTGGACCCCGGCGAGGGCTCCCCTGCGCGTCCCGACGGGTGTGCGGACGGCGCCGACGATGAAGGCTTCTGTCACCGGATGACTCCCCTGCGCTGCGGACTCGGCGAACTGAACGATCGTACATTCAGTTCGCCGGTGATCGGCAGTCCCCGGAGCTGTGACGTCCTCGACGGACCCGGGTCAGGCCGCGTGGTCGACGATCCGCATGACGATGAGGGTGTAGTGCTCCACGAGCTCCTCCATCGTCACCGGGCCCGCAGGGTCGTACCACTGCGCGATCGCGTTGCAGGCGGCCTGCGCGGCACGGCGGGCGTCCGCCGGGTGCTCGCAGCGGAAGGACCCCTGCGCGACGCCCGCGTCGACGATGTCCGACCAGATCGTGCTGGCCTTGGTGCGCAGGCCCGCGAGCCGCTCCTCGTGCGCGGGCTCGAGGTTGCGCCACTCGCGCGAGGAGATGTTGCTCTCCGTCTGCCGCTGCACCCGGTACTCGACCGTGGCCTTGACCAGCGCGCGGAGCCGCTCCGCCGGGTCCTCGCCGGCGGAGGCGAGGGCCTCGTCGCAGCGGCGGAAGTAGTCGAGGGTGTTCTCCTCGATCAGGGCCGCGAGCAGGTCCTGCTTGCTCGGGTGCCAGTAGTAGAGCGCCGAGAGGGACAGCCCGGCGCGCTTGGCGATGTCCCGGATCGACGCGCCGTGGTACCCGCGCTGCTCGAAGACCTCGCGCGCGGCCGCCGCGATCGCCTCGCGGCCGCCGCCGCGGGGGATCGGTCCGCCCTCGGGCGATCGGTCTACTGCGGTGCTCACACCGGAGAGGATAGGGCCCGGATGCCCCTTCTGGCCGCTCCACGGCGGTGTTAACTTAACGAGTGATCGTTCAAAGGTCCGCCAGCGACGCCGGGAGGTAAGCGGATGACTGCGGCGACCACCATCGCGACGGGGAGTCCCCCCGATCTGGACGCGTTCCGCGAGCAGGCGCGTGCCTGGCTCCGCGAGCACGCGCCGGCCCCGTCGCCGGTCACCGACATCGAGGCCGCGCGCGCCTTCCAGGCCGCGTTGTACGACGCCGGGTTCGCCGGCATCACCTGGCCGCAGGACGTGGGCGGCCGCGGCCTCTCCACGGCCTACCAGCAGGCCTTCTCCGACGAGGAGGCCTGCTACGAGCTGCCCACCTACCCGTTCACGATCGGGCTGGGCATGTGCGGCCCCACGGTCAACGACCTGGGCACGCCCGAGCAGCGCACCCGCTACCTGCCGCGGCTGCTGCGCGGCGAGGACATCTGGTGCCAGCTGTTCTCCGAGCCGGGCGCGGGGTCGGACGTCGCGAGCCTGCAGACCCGTGCGGTCCTCGACGGCGACTCCTGGGTCGTCGACGGGCAGAAGGTGTGGACCACCAACGCCCAGTGGGCGGACTTCGGCGCGCTGCTCGCCCGCACCGACCCCGACCGCCCCAAGCACTCCGGGCTCACGATGTTCGTGGTGGACATGCACGCGCCGGGCGTCACCGTGCGGCCGCTCAAGGACATGTCCGGCCGGGCGCCGTTCAACGAGATCTACTTCGACTCCGTCCGGATCCCCGCCGACGCGGTGATCGGCGAGGTCAACGGCGGGTGGCACGCCGCCGTGACGATGCTCGGCCACGAGCGCGTCTCCATCGGGTCACGCCGCCGCCCCAAGACCAACCCGCTGGACTTCACCGCGATCACCGCGCTGGCCCGGCGGCTGGGCGTGTCCGGCGAGCCCGCCACCCGGGAGCGGCTGGCCGAGCTGTACGTGCGCGAGCGCGTGCTGGAGCTGTTCAACGTCCGGCTGCGCCAGGAGGCCGCCGCGGGCATCGCGCCCGGGGCCCGCGGCTCCGTGGCGAAGCTGGCCGGCTCGATGCTGGCCCGGCTGGCCGTCGACACGGTCGGCGAGATCGCCGGGCCGGAGATCGTGGCCTGGGACCCGGACGACGCCACCGGTGCCGCGGTGGCGCTGGGGATCAACTCCACGCCGTCGTCGAGCATCGCCGGCGGGACCAACGAGATCCAGCGCGGGATCATCGGCGACCGGGTCCTCGGCCTGCCGAAGGAGCCGTCCGTGGACCGGGGCGTGCCGTTCCGCGAGCTGAAGGTGGGGACGCAGGCATGAGCGAGCTTGCGAGCGGATCATCGACACAGCAGACGAACGAAGCGCCCGAGCTCGCGCAGCGAGGGAGGACGATGAGACTGGTGCTCACCCAGGAGCAGCAGGCGCTGCGCGCGGCGGTGCGCGACCTGCTGACGGACCGGGCCGCGTCGGCGCAGGTGCGCGCGGCGATGGAGTCCGAGACCGGGACCGACCGGGACCTGTGGACGCGGCTCGGCCGCGACCTCGACGTACTGGGGCTGGTCGTGCCCGAGGAGTACGGCGGGGCCGGTGCCGGGCACGTCGAGCGGGCCGTGGTGCAGGAGGAGCTCGGCCGGGCGCTCGCGCCCACGCCGTTCCTCGGCTCGGCGGTGCTGGCCACGGACGCGCTGCTCGCGCTCGACGACGAGGAGGCCCGCCGCGAGCTGCTGCCGCGCCTGGTGTCCGGCGAGCTGATCGCGACCGTCGCCGTGGCCGAGCGGGGTGCGCCGTGGGGGCCGGGCGCCACCACGGCGACCGCGTCCGGGGACGGCTGGACCCTCGACGGGACCAAGACCCCGGTGGTCGCCGGCGACCTCGCCGACGTGCTGCTCGTCGTCGCGATCACGCCGGACGGGCCGGCCTGGTTCCGGGTCGACGCCGCGGACGTCGAGCGGACCACCTTGGCCACGCTCGACCCGACCCGCCGGCTCGCGAAGGTCGTGCTGCGCGGCACGCCGGCGCGCAAGCTGGAGTCGGCGGATCCCGCGGGCGCGCTCGAGCGGGTCGCCGACCTCGCGACGGTCGCGCTGGCCGCCGAGCAGCTCGGCGGGCTGCAGCGGGTGCTGGAGATGGCCACCGACTACGCCAAGGTGCGAGTGCAGTTCGGCCGGGCCATCGGTTCCTACCAGGCCGTGAAGCACGGGCTGGCCGACGTCCACTCGGACTGGGAGCTGGGCCTGTCCGCGCTGCGGTACGCGGCCTGGGCGGCCGACGAGGCCCCGGACGAGGTGCCGGTCGCGTCCGCGCTCGTCGCCACGTTCTTCGGACCGGCCTACTTCAAGGCCGCCGAGGCGTGCGTGCAGTACCACGGCGGCATCGGCTACACCTGGGAGCACGACGCGCACCTCTACTACAAGCGCGCCAAGAGCACGGAGCTGCTGTTCGGGGCCCCCGGGCGCGACCGGGCACGGCTCGCCGACCGGCTGGGCGTCTGAGGAAGGGCGGCACATGACCGAGAGCACGACCGAGAACCCGGTGCTCGTCGAGACGGCGGACGGGATCCGCACGGTGACGATCAACCGGCCGCGGCGCAAGAACGCCCTGAACGCCGAGACCTGGGACGGGCTGCAGACGGCCTTCGCCGACGCGGCGAACGACCCGTCCGTCCGGGTGCTGGTGCTGACCGGCGCCGGCGGTGACTTCTGCGCCGGGGCGGACCTGTCCGGCGGCCCGGCCGGGGGCCACCCCCTGACCCGGATGCACCGCATCAACGAGATCGCGATGGCCCTGCACAGCCTGCCGATGCCGACCGTCGCGAAGGTCAGCGGCGTGGCCGTCGGCGCCGGGTGGAACCTGGCGCTGGGCTGCGACCTGGTGGTCGCCGAGCGCGACGCGCGGTTCTCCCAGATCTTCGCCAAGCGCGGGCTGTCGCTGGACTTCGGTGGGTCCTGGCTGCTGCCCAAGATCGTGGGGCTGCAGCAGGCCAAGCGGCTCGCGCTGCTCGCCGAGATCATCGGCGCGGAGGAGGCCGAGCGGCTCGGCCTGGTGACCTACGTCGTCGAGCCCGGGACGATCGACGGGTTCGTGGCCGACCTGGCCAAGACGCTCGCCGCCGGGGCTCCCATGGCCCTCGCGCAGTCGAAGCGGATGCTCAACGAGAACACGGACAAGACGCTGCGCGAGGCGCTCGAGAGCGAGGCCCGCGCGCAGACGATCAACTTCGCGGGCACGGACGCGCCGGCCGCCTTCGAGGCCTTCATGGCCAAGCGGGACCCGGTGTTCACGGGCGAGTGGGCGGTCACGTGACCAGCACCCAGGACCCCGTGACCGAGCAGGCGTACACGGAGATCGCCTACGAGGTCTCCGACGGCGTCGCCACGATCACGCTCGACCGGCCGGACCGGCTCAACGCCTTCACCACCACGATGATGCGCGAGCTGGTCCGGGCCTACGCCGCGGCCGACGCCGACGACGCGGTGCGCGTCGTCGTCGTCACGGGGCGGGGGCGGGGCTTCTGCGCCGGCGCCGACCTGCAGCGGGGCGGTTCGACGTTCAACGCCGAGGACCCGGCCCGGGCCGCGGAGCGGCGCGACATCGGCACCATCGGCGGGGCCCCGCGGGACGGCGGCGGTGTCACGTCGCTGACCACGGCCGCGTGCCGCAAACCGGTCATCGCCGCGATCAACGGGCCGGCCGTGGGCATCGGCGCCACGATGACCCTGCCGATGGACATCCGGCTGGCCTCGGAGACCGCGAAGTTCGGCTTCGTGTTCGCCCGTCGCGGTCTGGTCCCGGAGGCGGCGTCGAGCTGGTTCCTGCCGCGGATCGTCGGGATCTCGCAGGCCATGGAGTGGGTCGCGACCGGCCGGGTGTTCGGCGCCGAGGAGGCCCTCGCCGGCCGGCTGGTGTCGAAGGTCCTCCCGCCCGACGAGCTGTTGCCCCACGCCTACGGGATCGCGCAGGAGATCGCGGAGAACACCTCGGCGGTGTCGGTCGCGCTCAGCAAGCAGATGCTGTGGGCGATGCTCGGCGCGGACACGCCGTGGGAGGCGCACCGCGTCGACTCGCAGGCGATCCACCGGCTCGGGCAGAGCGCCGACGTGGTCGAGGGCGTGCAGTCCTTCCTGGAGAAGCGGGCGCCCGCGTTCCCGAACACGGTGAGCGCCGACTACCCGGACATCCTGGAGCGCTGGCCGAGCCGGCCGGCAGGGATGGACTGAGGGTTCGCGCCGGGGCGGGTCAGCCGTCCCGGCGCTCGTCGGGCAGCTCCCGGCGCTGCTCGCGCTCCAGCTCCCGCGCGTCCTGACGGTCCTTGGAGAACCCGAGGGCCCCGACGAGCGGGATCAGCAGGAAGGCGAGCCACGCCATCGGCACCCCGGCGGCGTTGAGCACGAAGAACAGGACCAGCGCGACGATCGGGCTGGCGGCCGCGATCCGGGTGCCCCAGCTGCCGCCGAAACCCCGCTGCTGCACCGCCGCCTGCGGCCGGACGGCCGGGGCGCTGCCCGCGCTGCCCGCGCTGCCCGCGCCGCCCGCGCTGCCCGCGCCGCCGGGGCCGCCGGGCAGCCGTGGGTGCGGCTCCGGCAGGTCGGTGAACAGGGCCGTCAGCTCGTCGGCGGTCACGGCGTTGGCCGCCACCGCCGAGCGGTCCGCGTACTCCTCCACGCCCAGCCGGCCGGCCTCCAGATGCGCGTTGAGCGCCGCCGCGGCGGCCTCCCGCTCGGCCGTCCCGATCCGCAGCGCGCCGTCGCCCCCCGTGGTCATGACCGCATTATGGATCCACGGCGCGCCGAGGGCGGTCGATTCCGCGCGTCGTGGATCCATACTGCGTGCCGAGAAAGTTCCGGGCGCGATGTCGAGAAGCCCGGACCGGCTCCGTCCCCGGGGTGCGCGCGGCCACGAGGGGCCGCACCGGCACGGAGGAGAACCACCATGGCCAAGTACCTGCTGCTCAAGCACTACCGCGGCGCCCCCGCCGCGATCAACGACGTGCCGATGGACCGGTGGACGCCGGAGGAGGTCTCGGCGCACGTGCAGTACATGCGCGACTTCGCCGCCAGGCTCGAGGGGACGGGCGAGTTCGTCGACAGCCAGGCGCTCGCCCCCGAGGGGACGTTCGTCCGCTTCGACGGCGAGGGGCGCCCACCGGTCACCGACGGGCCGTTCGCGGAGACCAAGGACCTCGTCGCCGGCTGGATGGTGATCGACGTCGACAGCTACGAACGCGCCGTCGAGCTGGCCGGCGAGCTGTCCGCCGCCCCCGGGGCGGGCGGGAAGCCGATCCACGAGTGGCTCGAGCTGCGCCCGTTCCTGACCGCCCCGCCCACCGTCACCGAGTGACGTCACCGGTGGACGAGGTCCTGCTCCGGAGCCTCACGCCGGGCGTGCTCGCGGTCCTCGTCCGTCGCGGAGCCGACTTCGCGGCGGCCGAGGACGCCGTGCAGGACGCGCTCGTCGAGGCGCTGCGCGTCTGGCCGGCAGACCCGCCCAGGGACCCGAAGGGCTGGCTGGTCACGGTGGCCTGGCTCAAGTTCCTCGACGCGACCCGGGCGGACGCCGCCCGCCGCCGGCGGGAGGATCTCGTCGAGGACGAGCCTGCGCCCGGACCGGCATCCGCGGCCGACGACACGCTCCAGCTCTACTTCCTGTGCGCCCACCCCTCGCTGACGCCGTCGTCGGCGGTCGCGCTCACGCTGCGCGCCGTCGGCGGGTTGACCACCCGCCAGATCGCCCAGGCCTACCTGGTGCCCGAGGCGACCATGGCGCAGCGCATCAGCCGGGCCAAGCGCACGGTCTCCGGCGTGCGGTTCGACCGGCCGGGCGACGTCGCCACCGTGCTGCGCGTCCTCTACCTGGTGTTCAACGAGGGCTACTCCGGCGACGTCGACCTGGCCGCCGAGGCGATCCGGCTCACCCGCCGGCTCGCGGCCGCCCTCGACCACCCGGAGGTCGCCGGGCTGCTCGGCCTCATGCTCCTCCACCACGCCCGGCGCGCCGCCCGGACCGCGTCCGACGGCAGCCTGGTCCCGCTCGCCGAACAGGACCGCACCCGGTGGGACACCCGCTCGATCGCCGAGGGCGTCGCGATCCTGCAGGCGGCGCTGGCCCGCGACCGGCTGGGGGAGTTCCAGGCCCAGGCGGCCATCGCGGCGCTGCACGCCGACGCGCCCACCGCCGGGGAGACCGACTGGCCGCAGATCGTCGAGTGGTACGACGAGCTCGCGCGCCTGACCGACAGCCCGGTCGTCCGGCTCAACCGTGCGGTGGCCGTCGGCGAGGCCGACGGACCGCGCGCCGGCCTGGCCGCGCTCGCGGCGCTGGACGACTCCCTGCCCCGGTACGCCGCGGTGGCGGCGTACCTCCACGAGCGCGACGGCGACACCGCGACGGCAGCCCGGCTGTACGCCGAGGCGGCGCGGAAGGCACCCAACCTCGCCGAGCGCGACCACCTGACCCGTCGGGCCGCCCGGCTCAACGCCGGGCGCTGAGGAAACGGCGCCCGTTCAGAAGAGCTGGTAGGCGGTGCGGGAGAGGCCGAACCCGTGCCCGCTCGCCCCGACCCGGCACTCGACGCCGGTCGGCCGGCTCGTGCAGGTGACGTCGCCGACCCGCAGCGCGCGGCTGTAGTCGAGCACCGGGCCGGTGCCGAAGACCGTGTCGGAGTGACACACGAGGTCGGCCCGCTCGGTGCCCGTGATCTGCAGCGAGTCGCCCCAGACGCCCGCGCACCCCGCGGGCCGGTCCGGAACGGTCGTCGGGTCCCACTCGGCCTGCGCGATGTCGCAGCGCACGGAGTTGGGCTGCAGGAAGCAGGCGATGTTGCCGCTCGGGCTGCTGAAGCCGGCGGGCTCGGCCGAGACCCGGACGTCGGCCGCGGTCGTGGTGGCGGGGGCCGCGCTCGTCGGCGAGGTCGGGGGCGCCGTGGGCACCGTGGGCATCGTGGGCATCGTGGGCGCCGTGCGCACAGCCGCCGCGGCGCCGGTGTCGCCGTGGCCGCGCAGGGCGAGAACCCCGACCACCGCGACCGCGGCGAGCACCGCCACGGCCGCCCCGACCGCCACCGGCGCCTTCCACCGCGGCGCCCGCGCGACCGGACGCGGGGGCGTCGGCTCCAGCACCGCCGGGAGCCAGCCGCCCGTCGGGCGGTCCTGAGGTCCGGACGAGAGCGTTGCGCGGATCCCGTCGGTGGTCGGCCGGCGCGCAGGGTCGCGGTCCAGGCACACCCGCACCAACCCGAGCAGCGGTTCCGGGATGCCGGCGAGGTCCGGCTCGCCGTGGACCGTGCGGTAGAGCAGGGCGTTGACGTCGCCGGTGCCGAAGGGGGCCCGGCCGGTCGCGGCGTAGGCGAGGACCCCGCCGAGGGCGAAGACGTCGCCGGCGGGTTCGGAGCGGGCGTGCGTGATCTGCTCCGGCGCGATGAACCCCGGCGAGCCGACGACGGCGCCCGTGCGGGTCAGCACGGTCGCGTCGGCAGCCCGGGCGATCCCGAAGTCGATCACCTTCGGCCCGTCGGCGCCGAGCAGGACGTTGCCCGGCTTGAGGTCGCGGTGCACGATCCCGGCCGCGTGGATCGCGGCGAGCGCCTCGGCCAGCCCGATCCCCAGCAGCCGGACCTGCTCGGCGGGCATCGGCCCGTGGACCCCGACGGCCTCGCGCAGCGACGGGGCCGGCACGTACTCCGTGGCCATCCACGGCGGGTCGCCGTCGGCGTCGGCCCCGAGCAGGGCCGCGGTGTAGGGGCTGCGGACGCGGGTCGCCGCCTCGATCTCGTGCCCGAACCGGGCGCGGAACTCCGGGTCGCCCGCCAGCTCCGCCCGGACGACCTTCACCGCCGCCTGCACGCCGCCGCGCCGGCCGAGGTACACCCGGCCCATCCCGCCCTCGCCGAGCAGCCGCGTGATCGTGAAGCCGCCGATGCTGCGCGGAGCGACGCGGGGGCCGGGCACGGGCCCAGTCAACCGCATCCGCTCAGGCGGCGGTCCCGGGGGAGGCGATCGCCACGGGGGTGCCCCAGTCGCGGTAGTCCGAGGTCAGGGCCAGTGTCCCGATGCCCGGCATGGTCTGGCGGGTCTCGCTGCGCAGGGGGCGGTTCGCGGCGTCGACCCACAGCGTGGAGGAGATCCGGGTGACGCCGGCCCCGGCCTGGGTGCGCAGCGCCTCCTGCACCGCCGGGTCCTGCTCCAGCTCCGCGGCCCGGACCAGGTCGACGACCACCAGGTACCGCACCGCCGGGACGCCCCCGACCGCGTCGTCCGCGGCGTCCGCGACCAGCGCGGCGTCCCGGTAGCGGGCCAGGTTGGCGGTGGGGTCGGCGCTCGCGACGACGTTGGCTG
Source organism: Pseudonocardia kujensis (assembly GCF_021283305.1). Taxonomy (GTDB): domain Bacteria; phylum Actinomycetota; class Actinomycetes; order Mycobacteriales; family Pseudonocardiaceae; genus Pseudonocardia; species Pseudonocardia kujensis. The sequence continues at coordinate 15,669 of NZ_JAJSOK010000046.1, read as the reverse complement.
CCGTGGTCGCCAGGATCTTCTCCGGCGTTCCGGTGGCCGCCTCGTCGATCCGCGTCCACCCGGTGTCGCCCTGGCGCCACACCTGCCCGTTGGGCAGCACCAGGAACGCCGTGCTCTGCGGCTCGCCCCCGGGCGGGCTGAGGGTCTGGACGAACTGCACGGAGAGGCCGCCGCCCTGCTCCACGCGCAGCGCGCCGTCGCCGCCGAGGGCCGTCGGGGCGCCCTCCACGGCGTCGACGCGGCCGGACAGGCTCAGGTGGGCCGTACGGTCCGCGTGCTGGCGCTGGGTGACGGCGGTGAGCAGGTCCGCGGCGGCGTAGTACTTGGGCAGGCCGTGCGCCTCGCCGGCGTCCTCGGAGTTGCCCCGGGCGCACGAGACGACCCCCGCCCCGATCACGAGGACGGCGATCGCCGCGAGCGCCAGGGCGAGCGGCGTGCGGGCCGGCCCCGCTGCCGACCCACTGCGGTGCGGCACCTTCCGCCTCCTCGTTCAGCCGGGAAGGCCTACGAGGTTATCGGTCCGCCGCGAGCGCACCGGGCGGCGCGGCCCGCAGTGCGACGAGCACGCGGCGCAGAGCGGCGAGCCGCCCCGGGCGCAGCGCCCCCTCGGCGACCAGCGCGTCGAGCGCGCACTCCGGGTCGGCGGGCGGCCCGAGGTGCCCGCACCCGCGCGGGCAGTCCTCGACGGCGGCCGCGAGGTCGTCGAAGGCCGCGATGACGTCGTCGGGGGTCACGTGGGCGAGCCCGAAGGACCGCACGCCGGGGGTGTCGACCACCCAGCCGCGCCCCGCCGGCAGCGGCAGCGCCAGTGCCGCGGTGGTGGTGTGCCGGCCCTTGCCGACGCCGGAGACCCGGCCGGTGCGCTGCTCGGCGTCCGGGACCAGGGCGTTGACCAAGGTGGACTTGCCGACGCCGGAGTGCCCGACCAGGGCCGAGACCCGCCCGTCCAGCTGCGCGGCGAGCTCGGTGGGCGGGGTGTCGCGGCGGGTGACCACGACCGGGAACTCCAGCTCGGCGTAGTGCGCGGCGAAGGGCCCCGGGTCGGCGAGGTCGGCCTTGGTCAGGCAGAGCACCGGCTCCAGCCCGCCCGCGTAGGCGGCCACCAGGCAGCGGTCCACGAACCCGGTGCGCGGCTCCGGCTCGGCCAGCGACGTCACGATCACGAGCCGGTCGGCGTTGGCGACGACCAGGCGTTCGAAGGGGTCGGTGTCGTCGGCGGTGCGGCGCAGCACGGTCCGCCGCTCCTCGACCCGGACGATCCGGGCGAGGGTGTCCGGCGCGCCGGAGAGGTCGCCGACCAGCCCGACCCGGTCGCCGACGACGATCGGGGTGCGCCCGAGCTCGCGGGCGCGCATGGCCGTGACCGGCGGGCGGTCGGCGTCGCCGCCGGGGGCGCAGGTCCAGCGGCCCCGGTCGACCACGACGACCATGGCCTCCTCGGCGTCGGCGTGGTCCGGGCGGCGCTTGGTGCGCGGGCGGGACCCCCGGCCCGGGCGGACCCGGACGTCGGACTCGTCGTACTGGCGCGGCCGACTCACGCGACCAGGGAGGCCCAGCGCCCGGGGAAGTCCGGGATGGTCTTGTCGGTGCAGGTCACGTCGTCGATCCGGATTCCGGGGACGACGAGCCCGAGGATCGCGCCGGCGGTCGCCATCCGGTGGTCGGCGTAGGCGCCCCAGGGCCGCTCGCCCGCGATGAGCCGGGCGGGCCGGATCTCCAGCCCGTCGTCGGTCTCGGTGACGGCGCCGCCGAGCGCGCCCAGCTCGGTGCGCAGTGCAGCCAGCCGGTCCGTCTCGTGCCCGCGGATGTGCGCGACCCCGCGGATCACGCTCGGGCCCTCGGCCAGCGCGGCCAGCGCGGCGACGGTGGGGGTGAGCTCGGAGGCCTCGTGCAGGTCGACGTCCACGCCCCGCAGCCGGTCCGGGCCCGCGACCGTCATGCCCGCGTCGGACGCGGTCACGGTGGCCCCCATCCGCTCGAGGACCTCGAGGATCTCCACCCCCGGTTGGGTGGACGCGGCGGGCCAACCCACGACCGTCACCTCCCCGCCGGTGACCGCGGCCGCGGCGAGGAAGACCGAGGCATTGGACAGGTCGGGCTCGACGGCCCACTCCCGCGCCGCGATCGGGCCGGGCTCGACGCGCCAGGTGTTCGGCTCGGCGTCGTCGACGCCGACCCCCGCCTCGCGGAGCATCGCGACGGTCATGTCGATGTGCGGCAGGCTCGGCACCGGCTTGCCGTCGTGGTGCACGGCCACGCCCTTGTCGAAGCGGGCGCCGGAGAGCAGCAGGCCGGACACGAACTGGCTCGACGCCGACGCGTCGATCGTCACCGCGCCGCCCGGCAGGCCGCCCGCGCCGTGCAGGACGAACGGCAGGCGGTCGCCGTCGACCGTCGCGCCGAGGGCGCGCAAGGCGTCGAGGACGGTGCCCATGGGACGCTCGCGGGCGTGCGGGTCGCCGTCGAAGACCACGGCGCCGTCGGCCAGGGTGGCCGCGGGCGGGACGAACCGCATCACGGTGCCGGCCAGCCCGCAGTCGACCGCGCCGCCGCCGACGAGGGTGCCGCCGTCGACCGTGACCGTCTCGCCGTCGGCCCGGACCCCGACCCCGAGCGACCGCAGCGCGCCGCACATCAGGGCGGAGTCGCGGGTGGCGGGCACGCCGTGCACCACGGAGCGGCCCTGCGCGAGCCCGGACAGCAGCAGCGCGCGGTTGGTGACGGACTTCGAGCCGGGGACGGACACCGTCCCGCGGACGGGTCCGTCCGCCGTCGGTGCGGTGTAGGGGCTGGTCGGGGCGCTGGGCTGGGCCACGACCCCATGATTCCGCATGGCCGCGGCCGCGGGGGGCCGCCCCCGGGTCGTGTCCGCACGAACCGTCGGGGGGACGTGCCACGATGGAGCCATGTGCGGGAGGTACGCCTCGACGAAGGCGCCGACGGACCTGGCGGAGGAGTTCACCGCCGTCGACGCCGTCACCGAGAAGGCCGGCGAGGAGCGGCGGCCGGACTACAACGTCGCGCCCACGCGGGACGTGATCGCGGTCGTGCAGCGCCACCCGAGGGACGCGGAGGGCAACCCCGACCCGGACACCACCGAGCGCAGCCTGCGGCTCGTGCGCTGGGGGCTCGTGCCGTCCTGGGCGAAGGACCCGTCCGCGGGCGCCCGCATGATCAACGCGCGCAGCGAGACGGCCGCGGAGAAGCCGGCGTTCCGCCGCGCCCTCGCCGCGCGTCGCTGCCTGCTCCCGGCCGACGGCTGGTACGAGTGGCAGCGCCGGGCCGCCACCAAGGACCACAAGGCGAGCAAGCAGCCGTACTTCACGCACTACAAGGACGGCCGGTCGCTCGCGATGGCCGGGCTGTGGGAGTTCTGGCGGCCCAAGGAGGGCGAGCTCCTCGAGAAGTTCCCCGAGGGCCTGGTCACCTGCACGGTGCTGACCACCGAGGCGGTCGGCCCGCTCGCCCAGGTCCACGACCGCATGCCGCTGGTGCTCCCGCCCGACGCGTGGGACGCGTGGCTGGACCCCGACTCGGACGCGCAGGCGGACGAGGTGAAGCGCTGGCTCGCCCCGCCCTCGCCCGAGCTGGTGGGCACGCTGGACATCGTGCCGGTGTCGGACAAGGTCAACAGCGTGCGCAACAACGGCAAGGAGCTGCTCGAGCCGCTCGACCCGTCCCAGGTCGAGGAGCCGATCCAGCTGGACCTGCTCGGGTGACGAACCTCGGGCCCGCCGAGGTCGTCGAGGTCCCCACACCGCACGGCCCGGCCCGCGTGCACGTCCGCCGCGTCCCGGGCACCGCGCGCGGCGCGCTGCTGATGGGACACGGGGCCGGGGGCGGGGTCGACGCGCCGGACCTGCGTGCCGCCGCCCGCGCCGCGCTCGACGCCGGCCTGCACGTCGTGCTGGTGGAGCAGCCGTACCGGGTGGCGGGGCGCCGCGCCCCCGCCCCCGCCAGGCAGCTCGACACCGCGTGGGAGGCGGTGGTGGGGACGCTGCGTGGCGGCAGCGACGACGGCAGCGACGACGGCAGCGACGACGGCCGCGACGACGGCGAGGGCGGCGCGGACGAGGTCCGCGGGCTGCTCGCGGGGCTCCCGCTGCTGTTCGGGGGGCGCAGCTCCGGCGCCCGGGTGGCGTGCCGGTGCGCCGCTGCGGGCGGGGCGCTCGGCGTCGTCTGCCTGGCGTTCCCGGTGCACCCGCCGGGCAGGCCGGAGAAGCACCGGATGGCGGAGATCGACGGCGTCACGGTCCCGATGCTGGTGGTGCAGGGGGAGTCGGACCCCTTCGGCCGCCCCGGACCCGCCGCCACCCGCGAGGTCGTGCTGCTGGCGGGCGACCACTCGTTGAAGAAGGACGTCCCCGCGGTGGAGAAGGCGGTCGCGGACTGGTTGGCCCGCCACCTCGCCTAGGCTCCTAGCCCCGCGCGGCGATCGGAGCGGTGCGGGCGTCGACCGCGGAGATCAGGTCGCCCGGCGCCAGCTCCACCTCGAGCCCCCGCCGCCCCGCGCTGCAGAACACGGTGTCCCAGGCCGTGGCCGAGGCGTCGACCACCACCGGCAGCCGCTTCTTCTGCCCGAGCGGCGAGATCCCGCCGGCGACGTACCCGGTGGCGCGCTCGGCGTCGGCGACCTCGGCCATGCGCGCCTTCTTCCCCCCGACGGCGGCGGCGAGCGCCTTGAGGTCGAGGGTGGCGTCGACCGGTACCACCCCGACGGTGAGGTTCCCGTCGACCTCGGCGACGAGGGTCTTGAACACCCGCCCGGCCTCGAGGCCGAGGGCGTCGACGGCCTCCTGCCCGTAGGCCGCGCCGCCCGCGTGCTCGTACGAGTGCAGCGTGTGCGCGATCTTCTTCCTGGTCAGCAGCGCCGTCGCCGGGGTGCCCCGCCCTGCCACTCGTCCCGTCCTCCTCACCGCGCCGGCCGGGAATCGGTGCCCGGCCGACGGTGTTGAGACCGTACGTGACCTCAGCACTGATGGACGCCCCGGTCGCGGCCCGACCGGCTCGGCCGCGCCCGTCGTGTCGCGGGCGCGTACGCTCGACCCCCGCAGGCTCACGGACGATCGTGGAGACGGTCGCGGGGGAGAGGAGCGCGGTGCCGGACGACACGGCGGCCGAGACGGCGCAGGACCCGGGACAGGGCCCGGGTCGGGAGGACGAGGCGACCGACTCGCTCGACCGCGCCCCGGAGGAGACCGAGACCGAGCGCGCGGCCCGCTTCGAGCGGGACGCCATGCCGATGCTCGACCAGCTCTACGGCGCCGCCCTGCGGATGACCCGCAACCCGGCCGACGCCGAGGACCTGGTCCAGGAGACCTACCTCAAGGCGTACTCGGCGTTCCGGACCTTCCGCGAGGGCACGAACCTCAAGGCGTGGCTGTACCGGATCCTGACGAACACCTACATCAACGGGTACCGCAAGCGGCAGCGTCAGCCGATCCAGGCGCCCACGGACGAGATCACGGACTGGCAGCTCGCCCAGGCCGGCGAGCACTCGTCGACCGGGCTGCGCTCGGCCGAGGTCGAGGCGTTGGACAACCTGCCGGACTCGGACGTCAAGGAAGCCCTGCAGCGGCTGCCGGAGGACTTCCGGATGGCGGTGTACCTCGCCGACGTCGAGGGCTTCGCCTACAAGGAGATCGCGGAGATCATGGGGACGCCGATCGGCACCGTGATGTCGCGACTGCACCGCGGGCGCCGGCAGCTTCGCGACATGCTGACCGACACGGCTCGAGAGCGCGGCTTCATCCGGGGCGAGCAGGAGGTGACGAGCTCATGAGCTGCGGGAACCACCACGACACCGACTGCTCCGAGGTCCTCGCCGAGGTGTGGCTGTACCTCGACGGCGAGTGCGACCAGGAGCGGAAGCGCCAGCTGGTGCAGCATCTCGACGAGTGCGCCCCGTGCCTGCAGGAGTACGGGATCGACGAGAAGCTCAAGCAGCTCCTCGCCCGCAAGTGCAGCGGCGAGATCGCGCCGGACGGGCTCAAGGACCGGCTGCGCCGCCAGATCCGCACCGCGGTGCTGGAGCAGGCCGAGGTGAGCGTCGAGACGGGGCCGAGCGGCACGACCGTCGAGGTCCGCGCCACCCGGATCGAACGTCACGCCTGATCGACCACACACGAACGGCCCCTCGGCTCCGGACGGAGCGGAGGGGCCGTTCGTGCGTCGTGGGGCGGGCCTCAGGTGTTGGGCCGCTTGCCGTGGTTCGCGCCGCCCTTCTTGCGGTCGCGACGCTTGCGTGCACGCTTCGACATGCTCGTCCCTCCTTCACAAGTACTTGAGGACTGGGACCAGTGTCCCACGTGATTGGATGAGCCCGTGTCGACCCTGAGCGAACTGCTGGCCGAGCACACGAGTCTCCCCGGAGACGCCGTCGAGCACCTGCAGCGGGTCGTCGCCGAGTGGCAGCTTCTCGCGGACATGTCGTTCGCCGACTTCCTGCTCTGGATCCCGCTGCCGCAGGACGCCGACGTCGAGATGGCGGGCGGCCCGGTGGAGTTCCTCTGCGTGGCCCAGGCCCGTCCGACGACCGCTCCCACGGCCCACCCGGAGGACGCCGTCGGCGCCCGGGTCGACACGCGGGACAACCTGCAGCTGCGCCGGGCCGTCGTCGAGGGGCGGATCTGCCGCGAGGAGGAGCCGCGCTGGCACCTGGAGGTGCCCGTGCGCCGCGAGACGATCCCGGTGCGGCACCACGGGCGTGTGGTCGCCGTGCTGTCTCGGGACACCAACCTGGCCATGCCGCGGGTGCCGAGCCCGCTCGAGATCGCCTACCTCGGCAGCGCGTCGGACCTCTGCCAGATGATCGCCGACGGCACCTTCCCGACGACCGCGGCGGCGGCCGGCGCCGACACGAGCCCGCGGGCGGGCGACGGCCTGATCCGGCTCGACGCGCACGGCCTGGTGGCGTACGCCAGCCCCAACGCCCTGTCCGCCTACCACCGGATGGGCCACGACACGGACCTCGTGGGCGTGCCGCTGGCCTCGCTGACGAAGTCCCTGACCCGGGACCCGTTCGACGCCAGCGAGGTCGCCGCGCGCATCCAGGCGGCCCTCGACGGCCGCACCTCCCTGCGGATGGAGATCCGCACCCGCGGCGCCACGATGCTGGTGCGGGCGCTGCCGCTGCGCCCGCGCGGCGACGCGGCCGGCGCGCTCGTGCTGGTCCGCGACATCACCGACCTGCGCCGTCGGGACCAGGCTCTGCTGAGCAAGGACGCGACGATCCGGGAGATCCACCACCGGGTCAAGAACAACCTGCAGACGGTGGCGGCGCTGCTGCGGCTGCAGGCCCGGCGCACCCCGATCCCGGAGGCCCGCCGGGCGCTCGCCGAGAGCGTGCGGCGGGTGACCTCCATCGCGCTCGTGCACGAGGCGCTGGCCTACTCGGTGGCCGAGATGGTGGACCTCGACGAGCTGGTGGACACCGTGCTGCCGGCGATCGGCGACGGCGCCACGGCGGAGGTGCGGGCCAAGGTCCGCCGGGAGGGCTCGCTGGGCACGCTCGGGTCGGCCCTGGCGACCCCGCTCGTCCTCGTGCTGACCGAGCTGGTGCACAACGCGCTGGCGCACGCCTACGAGCCGGGCCAGGCGGGGGAGGTCGTGGTGAAGGCCAACCGCTCCTCGCACACCCTCGAGTTGATCATCGCCGACGACGGCGTGGGCATGCCGGACGGGTTCGACATCGACCGGGCGGACGGCCTGGGCCTGCAGATCGTGCGCACGCTGCTCGCCGAGCTCGACTCGAAACTGGCCCTGCGGCCGCGCGAGGGTGGCGGAACCGAGGCCCTTATCACGGTGCCGATGACGGCGCGATAGCCTTGACGCGTGATCGCCGATCCCGGTGCCGAGGTCGCGCCGGTGCCGTGCTCGACGGTCACGGTTCCGGGGCGGTGCGGTGACACAGCCCGGAACGACAGAAGAGCGGGCCCGTCGCCGGTGGCGTCCGGCTTCGGGCCCGCTCTTCGGAGTCTGCTGAGGGAGCTTGGGTGAGGGCTGGGGGCGACCCTCGACGGGGCTGGTCGTGCTCTCTCAGGCGGTGCGGGCGCGGGTACGGGCGTTGCGGCGCTTGAGGGCGCGACGCTCGTCCTCGCTCATGCCACCCCAGACACCCGCGTCCTGGCCACTCTCGAGCGCCCAGGCCAGGCACTCGGTGACCACCGGGCAGCGGCGGCATACGGTCTTCGCCTCGGCGATCTGCAGGAGGGCCGGGCCGCTCGTCCCCACGGGGAAGAAGAGCTCCGGGTCCTCGTCGCGGCAGATAGCGCGGTGACGCCAATCCATGATCGTCCTACTCCTCGTACTTCGCGATCGGGGTCGCGCCGATCGCACGTCTGTCTGTCACGGTGTTTCCGCGCTTGTGAATGATTTCACGAGCGCCGTCGCTCTTCAAGGGACAAGGTCCGGGCGGGTGAGGAGCCTCACCCACACTTCGCAACGAAACCCGACACGTTCGGTTACTGCATCGATCCGTGCCGCGCACCGCCGCGAAGTGCGAACGACAGTGTCCCTGCCCAACGGGAGCCGGGTTACCCCAATTCCCGCGGACCATGCCGGGTGACCCCGGCGCAGTCCCTCGCTTTCGCAGGACCTACCTTGGATCACGGTCCGCGCAGGTGCGAGCCCCTAGCTGCTCGGTGGTCGCCGAGCATCGGTGAATGGCCACCATGTGTCACTCGTCCGAGTGCCGACACCGCCCGAACTGCGACGAGGGGCGTCTCTCACACGACGACGCGTAACGCTCCGGGCACGGAGACGAACTCGACGTCCGTCCTCGACCCCAGGTGGTCCCCGTCCAGCTGCAGGGCCAGCGGCTCCGCGCTGCGGATCCGTATGGAAGGAACGGCGTCCTGCCGCACGATGTTCCGGCCGTGCGGGTCGCCGTCGGGGGACAGGATGTGGCGCAGGGTGTGTCCGATCGTGGGCAGCCCCAGATGGCGCAGCGCGAAGAGTGCGAGACCTGCGCCGAACGTGGCGCCCGGGTTGGTGCGCACCGCCCGGCCCGCCAGGAAGGTCCACGGGTCGGTGTTGCTCACGAACGCCAGCCGGATGTCCTCCAGCGGCCCGGCCCCCGGCACCTCCACCGTCATCGACGGCGGCCGCACGCGCTGGCGCAGGTACTCCGCGATGGCGGTGCCGGCGTAGCGGATCGGGGTGGCCTCGCGGCCCGCGGCGCGGGCGCGCTCCACCGCGGCGACGACGTCGGCGTCCCAGCCCATCCCGGCGTTGAACGTGAACCACCGGTCGTCCGCCCGCCCGAGGCCGACCAGGCGGCTGCTGCGCCGCTCCAGGGCCCCCAGGATCGCCCCGGTGGCCTCCACGGGGTCGCGGGGCATGCCGAGCGCCCGGGCGAAGACGTTGGCCGAGCCGCCGGGCACCACGGCCAGCGCGGGGGCGTCGGGGTCGCTGCCGTCCGGCGCGCGCGGGCCGGTCGCCTCGCGGTCGACCAGCATGCCGTTGACGACCTCGTTGACCGTGCCGTCGCCGCCGAGCGCGACGATCAGCTCGACGCCCGCGGCACAGGCCGCCGCCGTCGCCTCGGCCGCGTGGCCGCGGTAGGCCGTCTCCAGGACGTCCAGCTTGAGCTCGCTCGCCAGGGCGTGGGTCAGGACGTCCCGCCCCGCCGGGGTCGTCGACGTCGCCCGGGGGTTGACGACGAGGAGCGCGCGCACGGACCCGAGCGTAACCGGGCCCGTATCCTCGTCGTCGTGACCTCCGAGCCGAGTCAGCAGCCGGGCCGGAAGACGGACGGCGCCGCCCCGGGCGCCCCGCCCGTCCAGGTGCGCGCGGCGGCCGGCGTCGTCGGGCTGGAGGGGCTGATCGGGCTCGGCGCGGCCGTCGTCTTCGGCATCGCCTCGGAGGGCGGCCTGGGCGCCCGCCTCGGCGAGGCCTCGTACTTCGTGCTGCTCGGCGGCGCCCTGCTGCTGTGCGCGGTGCTGCTGTGGCGCGGCAGGCACGGCGCCCGCACGCCGTCGATCGTGGCCCAGCTGCTGCTGGTCCCGTTCGTCTACTCGCAGCTCGCCGAGGGCCGGCTCGGCATCGGGATCGTGGCCCTGCTGGTCGTGGTGGGCACGTTCCTGCTGCTGGTCAGCGAGCCGGCCCGGCGCTGGTCCATGGGGGCCGACGAACGCTCACGCGCCGAGTGAGGCCAGCGGCTCCCCGGTGAGCCGGAAGATCGTCCACTCGTCCATCGACACCGCGCCGAGGGACCGGTAGAAGCCGATCGAGGGCTCGTTCCAGTCGAGCACCGACCACTCCAGCCGCGCGTAGCCGTGCTCCACGCAGGTCGCGGCCAGCGCGGCGAGCAGCGTCCGGCCCAGCCCGGAGCCGCGGTGCGCGGGCTGCACGTAGAGGTCCTCGAGGTAGATCCCGTGGACGCCCTCCCACGTGGAGAAGTTGAGGAACCACAGCGCGCAGCCGACGACCGTCCCGTCGACCTCCGCGACGTGCCCGAAGAGCGCCGGCGCCTCGCCGAACAGCGCTGTCCGCAGCTGCTCCGGGGTCAGCAGGCACTGGTCGAGGGCCTTCTCGTACTCGGCGAGCTCGCGCACCAGCCCGACCACCGCCTCGACGTCGCCCGGTTCGACCCGCCGCACCCGATTCGTCCACCGCTCCGTCACGAGTGCACGATATCCGCAGCTCAGCGGCGGAATCTTCTCCGGCGAACGGAGCAACCTCTCCTGCTCCCACTCGTCATACGTGTGGGGGTAGGAACGCCGAGGAGTGACGAGTGGGTAGACACAGCGTGAAGCGGACGGCGGCCGGGAGGGTCCGGGCCGCGTCGGTGACGGCGGCCGTCCTCGGCCTCGGCACACTCGTGGCCGCTCCCGCCCAGGCCGCGCCCGCCCAGGGCGCGCCCGCCCAGGGCGCCCCGCGCGGCGACACCGCCGCGTCCGCCACGGTGGCCGGCACCCCCTGCACCGCCACCGCGCGCGCCTGCGTCGACCTCGCGTCCCACCGCACCTGGCTGCTCGACGAGGGCAAGGTCGCCCGCGGACCCGTGCCGATGATGCCGGGCGACGCCACCGACCCCACCCCGGTCGGCACCTTCCACGTGCAGTGGAAGGACCAGAACCACGTCAGCGACATGCCCAACCACGCCCCGATGCCGTTCTCGGTCTTCTTCGCCGACGGCGGGGTCGCCTTCCACGAGGGCAGCCTGCGGAGCTCGTCGTACGGCTGCGTGCACCTCGCCCACGAGGACGCCGTGGCCTACTTCAACACCCTGCAGGTCGGCGACGAGGTGCAGGTGCACTGAGCCCCCAGGGCCCCAGGGCCCCAGGGCCCCCGGGCCCGCGGGCCCGCGGGCCCTCAGGGGATCCGCAGGTTCACGGCGTCGAGCCGGGGGACGCCGCGCTCGTCGCCGAGGACCGTCCAGGCGGCCGCGTCCATCGCGACGTGCACGCCGCCCTCGGGCGGCAGCCCGATCCAGCGGGCCGTCAGCACCCGGCTGAAGTGGCCGTGCCCGACGAGCACGACGTCCCCCTCGGGCAGCAGTGCCCGGACGTCGGTGAGCAGGGCGTCGGCCCGGGCGCCCACCTGGGAGGCCGTCTCCCCGTTCGGGCAGGGGTGGGCCCACACCGTCCAGCCCGGCATCTCCTCGCGGATCTGCGGCGTCGTCCGGCCCTCGCAGTCCCCGTAGTCCCACTCGGAGAGCCGCTCGTCGACCTCGTCGGGCTGCAGGCCGGCGAGCTTCGCGGTCTCCTGGGCGCGGCTGCGCGGGCTGACGATCACCCGCACCGGCGGCGGATCGCCGCGGCGCAGGGCCTCGAGCGTCGGGCCGGCCTGCGCGGCCAGCTCGCGGCCACGGTCGGTCAGCGGGATGTCGGTCCGGCCCGTGTGCCGGCCCGTGGCGGACCACTCGGTCTCGCCGTGCCGGAGGAGGAAGACGCGTCCCACGCGCCGGAGGCTAGACCGGACAGGAGCGTCTGCGCAGGACTTCCGTCCCGACCTCCTCGCGAGCGCTGTCCGCGGCTGCCACCCCGGGGTATGATCCGTACACTGACCGTGAGCGAGGGGTGCGCGATGGCCGGAGGGGCGATCGACCGTGCGACGGTCCGCGTTCTCCAGGCCGGATGCCGGTGGATGTGGGGCTTCGCACCGCGGATGATCCCGCACATCGTCGCCCGGATGGGCGCGGGCGGCGCCGTCCGGTGGTTCGCCGCCAACATGCCGCGCTACCTCGTCTCGATGCGGGTGCTCGGGCACCAGCGCACGCACCTGGCCGGCATGGTCATCTCCCTCTACAACGGTTGCCTCTACTGCGCCTACGCGCACGGCTACGCCCTCGAGCTGCTCTACCTGCGCGACCGGGACCGACTCTTCCCCCTCGACGCGCGGAGCCTGGAGAGCTGGATCGGGCTGCCGCCGCGGCTGCTCGCCGACCGGGTGCAGGACGTGCTGCGCGCGGCCGGGATGCAGGCCGAGGCGATGTGGGTGGACACCACGTTCGGCCTGCTGCACGGCGACCAGCAGCCGGTCGACGGCGAGGAGCTGCGGCTCGCACACCTGGTCCGGATGTTCGGGACGATGAACCGGATCGCCGTCGAGGCCGGCTGCACCGAGCCCGACGAGGCGCAGAACCCGGTCAACAAGGACCTCGCCGTCAAGGAGCGCAACGCCGCCCTCCGCGCCGCCCACGTCTGACGGGCCGGGAGGGCCGCGACACCGGGTGGTCGCACGCCGACAGCCGACGGCGCCGGACGCCTCGCGGCACCCAGACCGTGATCGTCGGTTGTGGGCGGGGAGGGTCTGGGTGCGGGAGTCAGGATCGTCGGTCGTGGGCGAGATGGGCAGGGACGCGCGGCGAACGTGATCGCCGGTCGTGGGCGAGGCGGGCCGGGACGCGCGGCGAACGTGATCGCCGGTCGTGGGCGAGATGGGCCGGGACGCGCGGCGAACGTGATCGTCGGTCGTGGGCGAGATGGGCAGGGACGCGCGGCGAACGTGATCGTCGGTCGTGGGCGAGATGGGCCGGGACGCGCGGCGAACGTGATCGCCGGTTCTGGACGGGCAGGGGCGTTCTTCGGGGCCATGATCGCGGGTCGTGGAGCGGGAAGGTCGGTTTCCGACCCCCCTGCTCCTTGACCGGTGATCTTGCCCCGTGGGCGCCCGTTGCTGGAGTCGGGAGCCGCTCCGGCGGGGCCGTCGGACAATGTCCGCCCGGTGGGGTCAGCGCGGCCCCATGATCGCGAGTCGTGGAGCGAGGAGGTCGATTCCCGACCCTTCCGCTCCACAGCCAGTGATCTTGTGCCCTGGTCGTCGTGCTGTGGGGGCGCGCAGCGAACCCACCCTGAGCACCGCTGGCCGCCGGACAGGGCAGGCCGGGCTCCGCCGTTCCGCGGCGGCGGCTACGCTTCCGCCCGTGGTGGCGGCTCCCCGGTCCCGGCGATGACGACGGAGAGTCGCGCCCTGCCCGGATCCCTGGCGCCGTACCTGGAGCGTGCCCGGCGCAGCGCCGCCGAGCTCCAGCTCGACCTGGAGGGCTTCGTCCCGCGCTTCTACCGCACGCTCTTCGGCTACGCCCCCGGCCTGCGGGCGCTGTTCCCACTGTCGATGACCACCCAGTACGCCCGTTTCGGCCGCGCCCTGGTGCACCTCGTCGACGGGCTCGACGACCCCGCCTCACTGGTGGCGTTCCTGGCCCAGCTCGGCCGCGACCACCGCAAGTTCGACGTCCGGGAGGAGCACTACACCCTGTTCGGCCAGGCCTTCCTGACCGCGCTGGCCGAGACCGCGGGCGAGGCGTGGACGCCGGAGGTCGCCGAGGCGTGGGAGTACACCTTCGCCTTCCTCGCCGGGACCATGCAGAAGGCGGCGCAGGCCGAGCCCGGGCCCCCGTGGTGGCCGGGCGTCGTCGTGGCCCACGAGCGCGTCGACCGGGACACGGCGATCCTGCGCGTCCAGGTGGAGGGTGCCGACGGGCCGGTGCCGTACCGGGCCGGGCAGTACGTCGGCGTCGAGACCCCGCAGCACCCCCGGCTGTGGCGCTACCTCTCCCCGGCGACCGCGCCGGACCCGTCGGGTGTGCTGGAGTTCCACGTCCGGGCGCTGGGCTACGGCAGCGTGAGCCGCGGGATCGTCGCCTCCGCCCGGCCGGGCGACCGCTGGCGGATCGGCCCGGCGATGGGAGCCCTGGACCGGGCCGCCCGACCGGGCCGCGAACTGCTGATGATCGGCGGCGGCACCGGCATCACCCCGATCCGCGCCCTGCTTGAGCAGTTCGAGCGCGAGGGCGGGCGCGCCGAGCGGGTCGTCGTCTTCTACGGGGCGCGGTCGTGGGACGCCCTGTACGCGCTCGACGAGCTGCGCCGGATGACCTACCGCAACGCGTGGCTCGACGTCGTGCCGGTCGTCGAGGAGCAGCCGCCGTACCCCGGTCCACTGGTGGGCCGGCTCGCCGACGTCGTCACCGGGTTCGGGTCGTGGGGCGACTGCGAGATCGTCGTCAGCGGCTCGCCGGCGATGCTGACCGCCACCGTGCGGGCGCTGCGGGTCGCCGGCGCGGCGCCCGAGCAGATCCACTACGACCCGTTCGTCACGGACTGAGACCGCCGTTCCCGGGCCGTCCCGACGCCGGGCTTGACGTATTCCCATATCGGAATATGGTTGGTCGCGTGGCACGGGCGGCGACCACCACCGACGCGTTCAACGCGGTGGCCGAACCGCGGCGCAGGCAGATCCTCGACGTGCTCGCCGCCGGCGAGCGGTCGGTGACGGACCTCGTCGCGGCGCTGGACCTCGCCCAGCCGCAGGTCTCGAAGCACCTGAGGGTGCTGCACGAGGTGGGGCTGGTGGCGGTCCGGGAGGACGGGCGGCGCCGGCTCTACCGGTTGGAGGGCCGCGGGCTCAAGCCGATCCACGACTGGGTGGCCGGCTTCGCGCGGCACTGGGAGGACCGGTTCGGCGCGCTGGACGCCGTGCTGGAGGAGCTCACGGGGGAGACCGATGGGAACGACCACGAGGGGTAGCGCCGTCGTCACGCTGCCCGCCGCCGACCAGATCCTGATCGTGCGCGAGTTCGCGGCGCCGGCCGCGGCGGTCTACCGCGCCTGGACCGAGCCCGCGCTGGTGAAGCGCTGGTGGGCCGGCACGATGGGGACCGTGACGTCGGCCGAGATCGACCTGCGGGTCGGCGGCCGCTGGCGCTGGGTGATGGAGGCGAACGGCGGGTTCGAGGTGGCGTTCCACGGCGAGTACCGCGAGCTGGTGCCCGGCGAACGGATCGTGACCACCGAGGTGTTCGAGGGCATGCCCGACGCCCACGCCGTGAACACCCTCGACTTCGCCGAGTCCGACGGGCGCACCACGCTCACCATGCTGGTGCAGCACCAGAGCCAGGAGCACCGCGACGCCCACATCGGGTCGGGCATGGAGGGCGGCATGCAGACCTCCATGGACGCCCTCGAGGACGTCGCGGTCTCCCTGACGTGAGCCGCGCATTATGGCTCCATAATGCGATTCCCCGCCCGGATCTGGCGCACTATGGAACCATAATGCGCTCTGAGGCCCGCGAAATTCGCATTATGGTTCCATAGTGAGCCTTTCTCAGTAGGCCGTTGATCATGTTGTGCGGTCGTGTTCGTGGTGCAGGACGACGAGCGCAGCGGCGGTGATGGCGCCGATGCGGCGGGGGCAGAGGCTGACCCGGCGCAGGGCTTTGAA
>NZ_JAJSOK010000045.1 GCF_021283305.1 Pseudonocardia kujensis | reverse complement strand
CGACCGGCCCGGCGCCGCCCTCGCCGGGCCGGTCGGACGGGCCCGCGCCGTCGTCGTCGACGACGATCCGCAGCGCGCCGTCGGTCCCGGTCACCTCGACCAGCGCGTGCGCGGCCGCGGCGTGCTTGCGGACGTTGGTCAGCGCCTCCTGGACGATGCGGTAGGCGGCGAGGTCGACGCTCGGTGGCAGGGCCCGGACGTCGGCGTCGACCGCGGCGGTGACGGCCAGGCCGGCGGCCTCGTTGTCGGCCATCAGGCGGTCGAGCATCGCCAGCCCGGCCGTGGGCGCCCGCGGCGGCTCCTCGTCGACCCCGCGGAGGACCCCGAGCGTCGAGCGCATCTCGCGCAGCAGGTCCCGGCTGGCGTCCTTGATCGTGGCGAGCGCCCTGCGGGCCTGCTCGGGGTCGTCGTCGAGCAGGTAGAGGGCGACGCCGGCCTGCACGTTGATCAGCGAGACGTGGTGGCCGAGCACGTCGTGCAGCTCGCGGGCGATCCGCAGGCGCTCCTCGCCGGCCTGCCGCCGCGCGGTCTCCTCGCGGGCGGCCCGGGCCTGGGCGCGGCGCTCCGTGCGGGCCCGCCACAGCTCGCAGCCGGCGACGTACGCCGCCAGCCACGCCAGCCAGCCCAGGCGGCCCTCGATCCCGGCGAGGCCGCCGCGGAGCCCGATCTGGATCGCCAGTCCGGCGAGCACCGCGACGACGGTGGTGGCGTAGGCGACCCACCGGTGCCCGTGCACGATCGCCTCCGCCAGCGCGACCAGCGAGGGCACGACCACCGGCCCGAAGGGGTAGCCGAGGGCCAGGTACACGAGCAGGACGGCGGTGCAGCCGACCAGGACCGCGGGCGGGTGCGCCCGGCGGACGACGAGCAGCAGCGGGCCGAGCACGATCAGGGCGATGCCGAGGGCGTCGACCGGGCGGGCCGTCGGCACGAAGCGTGCCGCGTTGAGCTCGGCGACCAGCCCCACGAGCAGCCAGGCGGCCGGCGTCAGGACGGTGTGCGGCACGCTCTGCCACGAACGCCGCAGCAACCCGACCCACCAGGACACACCCGGCACCCTAGAGCGCCGCGCGCCCCGCACGCGTCGGTCGGCGGGGGACCGGCCGCGTACTCCCGCGGGCGTACGCGGCGCAGCCGTGGCCCCCCTCGGGTGGCAGCGCAGGTCCCGCCCGCGGGCCGATGTACCGGCCGCCCGTCCCCGGCACCGTGGAGGCACACCACGAGAACACCTGGGGGACACCGTGAACGAGAGCACCGACCACACCGCGCACACCGCCCGCCTCCGCAGCGACGCCGCGGTGCGGCTCTCCGACGCCGACCGCGAGGCCGTCGCCGACCGCATCCGGGTGGCCGCCGCCGAGGGCCGGCTGACCCTCGAGGAGGCCGACGAGCGCCAGCAGGCCGCCTACGCCGCGAGGGTCGCGGCGGACCTGGTCCCGCTGACCGCCGACCTGCCGGCGCCGCCGCCTGCCCTACCGGGCCGCCGGGAGCTGACGCCCGACGCCAGCCGCCGGCTGATGATCCACGTCGGTCTCGCGCTCGCGCTCGTCGCGATCGTCCTGGTGCGCTGGGTGGCCGGGCCGGTGTCGTTCTTCTGGCCCGGCGGCCCGATCTTCTGGATCCTCGTGAGCGTGGCGGCGCACTACTGGTTCGCGACCCGCCGGCGCACGGCTCAGCCGCGCTGAGCGCCGGGCTGCCCGTAGGTCCGCAGCTGCTCGCCGGCGGCGGCCAGCTCGTCGTCGGCGAGGAGCGCGGGCTCGCCGAGCAGCCGCGCCTGGTGGTAGAGCCGGCACAGCCACTCCAGCGTCACGGCCCGGTCGTACGCCCGCGCGAGGGTGTCGCCGTAGGTCGTGGCGCCGTGGTTGCGCAGCAGGACCGCGCTGCGCCCCGCCATCGCCCGCACGCTCGCCTCGGCAAGCGCGGCCGACCCGTACCGCTCGTACGGCGCGACCCGCACCGGGCCGCCCAGCTGCATGACCAGGTAGTGGATGCCCGGCAGCTCGTCGACCACCGTGGACAGCGCCGTCGCGTACAGCGGGTGGGTGTGGACGACGGCCCGCGCCGCGGTCCCCGTGTACACGGCGAGGTGCATGGGCAGCTCGGACGACGCGCGCGGCCCCTCCTCGACCGCGCCGCCCCCGAGATCGACCACGCACACACCCGCCGGCGTCAGCGCGCCGTAGTCGACGCCGGTCGGCGTGATCGCGACCAGGTCCCCGCGCCGCTCGCTCACGTTGCCCGAGGTGCCCACCGTGAGGCCCGCCGCGGCCATCCGCCGGCAGCACTCCACGATCCGCACCCGCTCGTCCGCCAGCAGCACGCCGTCTCCCGTCACGCTCCGTCATTCCTGCCGGGGTGAGGGTAACCGTCCGTGGCGCCGCCGGGACACCGTTCGGCGCTCGCCGGCTCGGACGAACGGCGGGTGACGACCGTCCGTCGCGTGATCGACTCCGTCCGCCGGAACGCGGCGCGCCCGTCGCGGGGCACGCCGTCACCTGATCGTGGAGCCGGTCGTTCATCCGATCGTGCACAGCGCGTCGGAAACCTCCCCGGTCCGCGTCGCCACCCCCGCCAACCGGTCATGGGGTGCGTGATGGCGAACCACACCCTGCCCCCGCGGAACCGCCGGTCCGCCCCGCGCCGGCGTACCCGGTCCGGGCTGGTCCTCTGGGCCGGCTTCGGCGTCGTGGCCGCGCTGGCGATCGTCCTGGTCGTCGGGCTGCTGCTCGGCGGCGCGCCCTCGCCCGTCGCGCAGCAGGGCGGCGCACCGGCCTCCGGCGCCGGCCCGGTCGCGGCGGCCGTCGACCCGGCGTCGCTGCAGGAGAGCACGACGTACACGACGCTGCAGGGAACCGTGCCCGACCCGGCCCCGCAGGCGACCACGGACGGCCGGGTCGCGCACCCGGTCCGGGAGACCGTGGTCCGCGACGCCCCGGACGGCACCCCGATCGCCCGCATGCCGGTGACGCAGATCGGCGACACGTGGCTCCCCGTGATCGCCCGGCAGGGCGACTGGGCGCAGGTCCTGCTGCCCTCGCGGCCCAGCTCCTCGACGGGTTGGCTGCCGATGGCCGATCTCGACGTCAAGACCACGCCCTACCGCATCGCCGTGCACCTCGGCTCCATGAAGCTGGAGCTGTTCGAGGACGGCACCCGGCTCGCGCAGTGGACGGTCGGCATCGGCAAGCCCTCGGCGCCGACCCCCACCGGCCGCACCTTCCTGCTCGGCGCGTTCAGCGACGACCAGCAGAGGTACTCGCCGGTGATCCTCCCGCTGGGCACGCACAGCCCCACGCACGACACCTTCGGCGGCGGCCCGGGGACCGTCGCGATCCACACCTGGCCGACCGCGGACGTGTTCGGCACCGCCACCAGCGACGGCTGCATCCGCGTCCCCGCGGACGCGCTGCGCCAGCTCCGAGAGGTGCCCCTGGGCACGCTCGTGACGATCGACGAAGCATGATCACGAAAGGGACCCGACGCGTGAAGACCTCCAAGTTCGCCGGTGCCGGAGCGGCCGCGGTGGGTGCGGCCACGGCCGCGGCGGTGCTCCTGCTGGGCTCCACGGCCGCCTCCGCGGAGCCCGTCGTGGACTCGTCCGCCTACGTCTTCCGGACCGACGGCCTGCTGTCGATCAGCCCGAGCCCGTACGCCGAGTCCCGCGACGGCGACCACGACCGGCAGAGCGTGGCCGACGTGACGGCGCTCCCGCTGCACGGCAAGCCCGGCATCGGCCTCTCCGCCCTGGTCGCCGAGGCCGAGGGCCACCGGGCCGAGGCGACCGTGGCGAAGGTGAACCTGCTCGACGTGCTCAAGGCGGAGACCTTCCGGACCTGGTGCGACGGCGCGGACGGCGGGTCGGCCGGCGTCGACCTCGTGAACGCCTCGATCCTGGGGACCCCGGTGAAGGCCCCGGCCGAGGAGCAGCGGTTCGACGTCTCCCCGCTCCTGCAGGTCACGCTCAACCAGCAGGACCGCGACGACGACTCGATCACGGTCACCGGCTTCACCCTCACCCTGCTGCCGAACCGGGACGACCCGAAGCGCCCGCTCAACAAGGAGGAGCAGGAGGTCGCCCCGGACCTCGTCGGCCTGGTCACCGGGCAGCTCCCGGACCTGCAGAAGACCCCGCTCAGGACGGTCGACGACCTGCTCAGGGCGCTCTCGCCGAAGGGCGACCTGCTGAAGATCACCGTCGGGTCCGCGACGTGCGCCCTGGAGGAGGAGAAGGAGCACGAGGCCGAGCCCGTGGTGAAGAAGCACGAGCCGGAGCCGGGCGAGGCGCCGCGACCGGAGGTCGTGCAGAAGAGCCTGCCCGTCACCGGCTGACGGGGCCGGACGGGAGGTCGGGGCCGGGAGGTCGGGGGCCGGGGTCGCGCGTGGGGGGCACGTGGCTCCGGCTCCGGCCCCGTCCGTTCCCGGGCCCGGGCTCAGCCCTCGCGGGCCGGGTCCGGCGCCGCGCGATCGGTGGCGCCGTCGGCGGCGGCGCGCTTGCGCCGTTTACCCTCGTGCATCGCCTGGACCCGGGCGACCGGGATCGCGTGCCCCTCCTCGAGGAGGTCGGCGGGGAGCTCCTGCGGCGCGGGCAGTGCCTCGGTCCAGGATGGTCGTCCCGCGAGCAGATCCGGCGCGGTCCGGAGGGTGAAGTCGGTGGGGGAGACGTCGTCGAGCTCGTCCCAGCGGAGCGGGAACGACACCGGCAGGCCGGGCCGGATGCGCGGGCTGTAGGCGGCGACCACCGTCGCGCCGCCCGCGCGGGTGGAGTCGACGAACACCTTGCCCTCGCGCTCCTCGCGGAGGAACGCGGTGGTCGCGATGCCGGGATCGAGCCGCTCGGTGCGCGCGGCCAGCGCGCGGGTGGCGGCCGCCGCGTCGTCGAACGGGGTGGGCGCCAACGGGACGACGATGTGGACGCCCTTGGACCCGCTCGTCTTCACCGCGCCGGTCAGCCCGGCCCCGGCGAGCGCCTCGCGAACCAGGTGGGCCACCGCGACCACGGCGGGGAAGCCGGCGCCCTCCGGCGGGTCGAGGTCCAGCACCAGCTGGGAGGCCCGGTCCACGCCCGCGGTGAACAGGGCCGGGTGGTACTCCACGGACCGCTGGTTGGCCAGCCAGAGCAGGGTGCGCCGGTCGTCGCAGAGCGCGTAACGGACCTCGCGGCCGGTCTGCGAGCGGATGACCGTGCTGCGCACCCAGTCCGGGGTGTAGCGGGGGAGGTTCTTCTGCATGAACGGTTCCTGGCCCGGCCGCACCCGGATCACCGAGAGCGGCCGGTCGGCCAGGACCGGGACCATCCGGTCGGCGACGGTGTCGAGGTAGTCGACGAGGTCCCGCTTGGTGGCGGTGTCCCCGTCGACGAGGGCGGAGTCCAGGCTCGAGAGCGCGACGCCCGCCCGTTCCTCGCCCGCCGTCACGCCGGCCCCCTCATGAGCACCTCGTCATGCAGGCATCATGGCCCGGCGGGCGGCTGCGGTCACGCGGTGGCGCCCTCCGGGTGGACGGAGTGCTCGCCCTCCGCGAACTCCTCGACGATCTTGGCGCAGAAGGCCTCGAGGTCGCCGGGGTTGCGGCTGCTGACGAGCCCCTGGTCGGTGACGACCTCCTCGTCGACCACGTTGCCACCCGCGTTGCGGATGTCCGTCCGCAGGCTCGGGAACGACGTCAGCGTGCGGCCCTTCACCAGATCCGCCTCGACGAGCGTCCACGG
Organism: Pseudonocardia kujensis; assembly: GCF_021283305.1. GTDB lineage: Bacteria > Actinomycetota > Actinomycetes > Mycobacteriales > Pseudonocardiaceae > Pseudonocardia > Pseudonocardia kujensis. Next base: position 53,437 of record NZ_JAJSOK010000045.1, on the reverse strand, counting down.
CCCGTGGCAGATCACGCCCACCGGCTTGCCGGCGGCGAACACGTCCTTGACGAACTTCAGCACGTCCTGGTCCATGCGCAGGCGGTCCGCGTTCACGGTGCCACCCGGCATGATCAGCGCGTCGTAGTCCGCCGCCGAGACCTGCGACGCCACCTTGTCCACGGGGTAGACCCCGCTCGGCGAGATGTCCGAGTTCATGGACTGGATGGCGTCCGTGGAGATCGACACGATCTCGGTGGTGGCGCCGGCGTCCTCGACCGCCTTGCGTGGCTCGGTCAGCTCGACCTCCTCGACGCCGTCGGTCGCGAGGATCGCGACGCGCTTGCCGTCCAGTACACCCATCGTGGCTCTCCTTCCCGGGCCGCGGTGCGCCCGCGGCCTCGTGATCGGCAATACCCGGATACCCGCTGCGCAACCCGCCGCGATGTGCCATCGTGCGGGGCAACGCACGTTGAGCAGGCAGCGGCGCACCCGCCCGCGCCGGCCGCGGGACCACCGACGAAGGGGTCGACGTGCGCACGTCCACCGAACCCGTCATGGCTCTGTTGCGGGTCAAGGCGCCCGCGGACGTCGATCCCCACGTCCTGGAGGCCGCGCTCACGCGCGCGATCTGCACCGACCCGGACCGCCCGCTCACCGCGGAGCTGGAGTGGGTCCCGGCGTGGCGACCGGCCGCGCGGGCCGCGACACGGCGGTTCGTGTTCGTGGCGGTGCTGCGCGGGCCGCGCCGGTCCGAGGCGGAGGACCTGGCCGCGGCCGCGGAGCGGTCGGCGAAGAGGGCGCTGAAGCGGATGTTCGGCAAGGCCGCCGGTGCGAAGGCCCGCCCCGCGGCGGACCCGGAGCTCGAACCCTTCTGGTACGCCTTCCGCGGCACCCCGCACAAGGTCACCGCCTGACGTCACCACCCTGACGTCACCACCCGACGCCGCCACCCGACGTCACCGCCTCACGGGCCGCCGCCCGCGGGTCGCGCCAGGACCGCCCCGACCGCACCCGACCAGGGATCAGGCCGCCTCCTCGGCCAGCCGGTAGGGGTCCGTCCGCAGGCCGTCGCGCACCAGCCGGGGCAACGCCCGCCGGTGCCGGACGAGCTGGGCCACGCCGAGCAGCAGGTACACCCCGGAGAGCGCGAGCGACACGGTGTGCACGGTCTGCGCCGGCAGCGAGATCGACGTCCCGAACTGGACCGCGAACAGCACGACGAGCGCGAGCGCCCCGCGCCAGGTCAGCCCCAGCGTCACCAGGATGCTCACCGCGAAGAAGGACTGCGTGCCGGTGAGCAGCAGCTCGACCCGCTGCTGGTCGTCGAGCGGCAGGCCGTGCAACGACCCCGACGCGATCGCGAAGACCAGCGGGAGCGTGCCCACCAGCAGCGTCCACTGGTTGACCTTGCTGGAGAGCAGGGTGCCGAGCGAGTCCCCGGCCCGCAGCCGCCGGGCGTAGAGGCACGCGACGATCAGCTCGGGGGCCTCGCTCGCCAGCGGCGCCACCCACTGGACCAGCACGAACCGGTCGACGCCGAGCTCGGAGCCGGTGTGGACCAGCCCGTCGGCGAAGTGCTCGGCGGTCGCCAGGATGATCAGCGCGGCGACCGCGAAGAGCACCCCGTAGAGCCACCGCCGGCCCGTGGCCGGCCGCTCGGCCACCCACTTCGCGCTGCCGTGCAGGTCGGGTTCCTCCGCCGGCCCCTGAGCGAGGCGCAGCGCGTAGCCGACGAACACGGCGACGAGAACCACCGTGTCGGCCATGGTCAGGGTGCTGCGCAGCGGGAGCGTCAGGGAGTAGAGCGTGGCGATGCCGAGGAACACGACCTCGGCGGAGAGGGTGCGCGGCAGCCGCACGCCCGCGCGGTCGCCCTCGCGCCCGCTGTCCGCCCGGCGGCCCTGCTTGCGGGCGGCGAGCACGGCGACCAGCACGACCAGCGGCCACCCGATGCCGACCAGCACCCGGTTCGCGCCGGTCATGTTGGCCAGCGCCAGCGAGCACGGGTTGGTGCCGCCGGGATCGGGGACGCACTCGCCCTGGGCGGAGAAGACCTCGCCCGCCCGCATGGTGAACACGAAGTCGACGGCGTACTCGGGCAGGACCGCGAGCAGCGCCAGGATCGCGAGCGCGAGCCCGGCGCTCATGTCCACCTGTGCCGCCTCGCCGGCCCAGGACAGCACGAAGGCGGCGCCGACGATCGCCAGTCCGTAGACCGCGACCGCGGCCGGGGCCGGGAGCTCGGGGTGCGGCAGCCCGAGCACGCTCGCCGCGCCGAGGTAGAGACCGGGCAGTGCGAGGACCACCGCGGCGATCAGGGGCAGCGGGGGGCGCCGCCCGGGGGAGTCGGAGCGCTCGGCCCTCCCTGACTTCCCTGACTTCCCTGACTTCCCGGACTTCCCGGACTTCTCGGACTCGTCGGGACGGGCCACGGTCAGCGCCCGGCCACCGGGACGAGCACGACGGGGCAGCGGGCGTGCTCGGTGCACCGCCGCGCGACGTCGTCGAGCCGGCCGCCGACGTGTCCCAGCACCAGCAGCTGGGCCGCGCTCGCGTGCGCGAGCAGCACGGTCGCGGGGTCGCCGCGTTCCTCCACGGTCCGCACCTCCACCGCCTCGTCGGTCGCCCGGAGGACCTCGTCGAGCCACCCGTCGTGGTCCTCGGCGAGGGGGACGACGTCGACGGCCACGTCCCGCGTCCGCGCCTCGGCCACCGCCCAGCGCAGCGCAGCGCGGGCCTGCGGCGACCCGTCGAGCCCGACGACCAGCGCCCCGAACCGCGTCTCCGGCGCCGGGGTGGTCAGGGTCTCCGGTGGCGCGTCGGGACGCAGGGCGTCGTGCGGGTCGCGGGGATGGAACCCGGTGTGCGGGTCGTGCTCCTCGCGGCGCCCCGGGACGCCGCCCGGGTCCGACAGGGTCGGGATCATCGCGCTCTCCTCCGGGGCGGGGCGGTCGCGTGGGGCGGTCGGGCGGACGGGTCGACCGGGGCCGGGTCAGTCGGACGGCTCGGCGCCGGGCCCGTCCTCGGCGTCGGTGCCCGGCTCGACGTCCTGCCGGTGGGCGGGGCGCGGGTCGTCCTCCTCGTCGCGGGACTGGTCCACGCGGTGCCCGACCACGTCCTCCTCGAGGCGGTCGACGGTCTCCTCGGTGCGGGTGGGGTCGGTGGGGTGGGCGGGATCGGTCATCGGGTGCCTCCGTTCGTCGGGGTGGGGATGCGCGGCGGGCCCGTCGGTCCACCGGGGTTCCTGCCCGGCCCGTGCCGGCCGCGGCGTTCGCGGCGGGTCGCGGCCGCCGTGCCCTCCGGGTACCCGGCCTTGATCGCCCGGTGCTCCGCGGCGGCCTCGACGAAGGCCACGGAGTAGAGCAGGCCGATGACCGCACCCATCACCACCGCGGTCGCCCGGATACCCGGGGACCCCGGGACGAGCAGGTAGAGGGCGACGCCGAAGGGGGCGATCTGCACGACGGCGCGGACCAGGTGGCGGAGCACCCAGGTGGGGGCCGTGACGTCGTGCAGCACCCAGGTCCGGTACCGGGCGGGGAGCCCGGCACCGAAGGCGTAGGCCAGCCAGCGCAGGGGGCCGGGGCGCGCGATTCCGGTCATCACACCGGGTACCCGACGGGGGCGTGCCGAACCGCGCCGGGCTCAGGCCGCGAGCTCGGCACGGATGGTCTTCCCGGGCGGGTCGGCGTCGGACCCGCCGTGCACCTCGTACCCCCAGTCCCGGCACACCGCCTGCACGACGAGCAGCCCGCGACCCCGGGAGGAGTTCGGGTCCATGCCGCGCGGCTCGGGCGGTTCGGGGCACCCGTCGCGCACGGTCACGTGCAGCGTGCCCGGCTCGCGGTACAGCGCGATCTCGAAGGGCGTGCCGGCGTGGTCGACGACGTTCGCGACCAGCTCGGTGACGACGAGCAGCACGTCGTCGGCGGTCTCGCCCTCCACGCGCCACGCCTCGAGCACCGGGCCGAGTCGCCGGCGCACCCCGGCGGGCACGTCGGGCGCGGGGCCGTAACACCAGCACACGTGGTCGCCGGCGACGTCGTCCTGCACCGTCGCGGTCCCGGTCGAGGTCATCCCGCTACCCCCTTCCCGCCGTCCGCCATCGCCCGTCGTCTCCGGGCGTACCCCCTCCGCGTCCGCGGCATACGCACCCGATCCGATCCCTCTGTCACACCGTGCGCAGGTCGGCAGGGTCACCCGTTCGCGTGAAATCGGAGGAAACGGGTACAGGAGAGCGGTCCGGGAAGCGGCGACGGGAGGGAGCAGCGCATGTCCGTGGCGGCGACGGTCACCGACGAGACCGAGGACTGGAACACCCGGCACCGCGCCGAGGGCCCGCTGAACCGTGCGGACCGGAACTTCGCGGAGCTGCTGCAGGAGCTGCGGGTGGTGTTCACCGGCGTCCAGATCCTGTTCGGCTTCCTGCTCACGATGTCCCTGAGCGACCGGTTCAAGGACCTCGACGCCATGCAGCACGCCCTGTTCGTGGCCACACTCGCCGGCGCGGCCACGTCGTCGACGCTGATCGTGGCGCCCGTCGCCGCCCACCGGATCCTCTTCCAGCGCAACCGCAAGCGCGAGCTCGTCCGGGCCGGTCACCGGCTGGCCCTGGCCGGGCTGTGCTCCCTGGCGCTGACGCTGGCGGCGGGTCTGATGCTGGTGCTCGACCTGGCCGTCGGCCGGCTCGCGGCGATCGTCGGGACCTCGGCGCTGCTGACGGCCACGGCGGTGCTGTGGGTGCTGGTCCCGCTGCACCTGCGCCGTGCCTCCCGGGCCGCACCCGCCCTTTCGGACCCCCTGCCGGACGCCGAGGGCTGACCCGGGGGCCGGGCCCGGGACCCGCCGCTCGCGCCGGGGTCCGTGGATCCCGGGGTTTTCCGTGGCACCGCCCGAGGTACCCCACGGACATGTCCACCAACGTTCTGGAGAGCATCGACGTCGAGGTGCCGGTCAGCACCGCGTACAACCAGTGGACGCAGTTCGAGTCGTTCCCCCGGTTCATGGGCGGCGTGGAGCGCATCGAGCAGCTCGACGAGACACGCACGCACTGGGTCACGAAGATCGCCGGTGTGCAGCGCGAGTTCGACGCCGAGATCACCGAGCAGCACCCGGACGAGCGGGTGGCCTGGAAGGCCGTGAGCGGCCCGCAGCAGGGCGGCGCGGTGACCTTCCACCGCCTCGACGACAAGCACACCCGGGTGACCCTGCAGCTCGACTTCGAGCCGGAGGGCCTGGTCGAGAAGGCCGGCGACGCGCTCGGCATCGTCGGCAAGCAGGCGAAGGGCGACCTCGGCCGCTTCAAGGAGTTCATCGAGTCCCGCGGCGCCGAGGAGGGCGCGTGGCGCGGGGACGTGGACCGGTCGCCGCAGCGCGGGGAGATGCCCCCGCCGCCCGCCTGACGGCGGAGCGCCCCTGGACGATGACGACGGCCCGTCCCGCGGGGACGGGCCGTCGTCGTGCGCGAGGGGGTGACCGGCCGGGCCGGTGACCGGCGGTGGGTGTCGGCGGCGTGTGATCGGCGACGACCCCGGGTATGTGCCCGGCATGAGCGGCACGAAGAAGACCGACCACAAACCCGCCGAGCTCGGCGACGACCTGCCCGGCGCGCTGAAGCTCGCGTACAAGCCGGTCGGCCTGGTGTCGGGCGTGCTCGGCGGGCTGATCGCCGGCCAGGTGTTCGCCCTGGTGTGGAAGCGGGTCTCGAACGAGCCGGAGACGCCGCAGCCCCTGTCGCGCGACTACGGCACCAAGGAGGTGCTGCTCGCCGCGACGCTGCAGGGCGCGATCTTCGGTCTGATCAAGACGGCGGTCGACCGGTACGGCATGAAGGCCTACCACCGGTTCGTCGACAAGCCGCGCCCGGCCGCGCGCTGAGGCGCGGCCGGACGGGCGGGAGCCGGGTCAGGCGACCTCGTTCAGCTTCCCCGTCGCCACGTCGAACACGAAGCCGCGGACCGAGTCCTTGCGGGGGACGAACGGGTTGGCCTTGATCCGGGCGACGGACTGGCGGACGTCATCGTCCAGGTCCGGGAAGGCCTCCGCGGCCCACACCGGCTTGATGCCGGTGTCCTCCTGGATGGACCGCTTGAAGTCGTCGTCGGTGAAGGTCAGCATGCCGCAGTCGGTGTGGTGGATGAGGATGATCTCCTCGGTGCCGAGCAGCCGCTGGCTGATCGCCAGGGACCGGATCTCGTCGTCGGTGACCACGCCGCCGGCGTTGCGGATGACGTGCGCCTCGCCCTCCTGCAGGCCGAGGATGCGGTAGACGTCGAGGCGTGCGTCCATGCAGGCGACGACGGCGACCTTGCGGGCGGGTGGCAGGGGCAGCGGGCCGGAGAAGGTCTCGGCGTAGCGGGCGTTGTTGGCCAGCAGTTCGTCCGTGACGGACATGGGGTCTCCAGGGTTCGACAGGCGAGGTCGCGGCTCGTTCCCGCGACCGGGACACGAGACGGCCGCGCGGCGGCCCGGGCTGCCCGCGACGGGGCAGGGGCGGCTACGCGGCCCGCGGACAGAACTCGTCGAACTGGCACACGCGGCGGCTCGGCCAGAAGTACTCGAGCCGCATGCGCATCACGCGAGGAGTCAACCGCACCCCGCCGGGACCCGGCAACCGCTCCGACTCATCCGGTCACGGCTCCGTCCCCCGCCGCCACCACCGGGCCCACGAGCCCCTCCGCTCGGCGGGGGCGACGGCCGGGCCGGGCCCGCCCGGCGCCGCGGACTCCGGCACCGTGCCACCAGTGCCACCATTGCCACCCGTCCCACCAGTGCCACCCGCGCCGACGTCCCCGGCGACCGCGGTCCGGCCGTAGTGCCGCGCCACCAGCCCCGTCGACAGGCCGTGCACGACGATGCTCGCGACGACGGTGACCACGGTGACGGCGAGCACCTGGTCCTTCTCCGGCCCCTCCAGCTCGATGAACGCGAGCATGCCGAACACCAGGGTCGCGATGCCGCGTGGGCCCGCCCAGCCGAGGACGACCCGGTCCTTCGCGGAGACGTCGGTGCGGATCAGCGCCACGACGACGGGCAGCACCCGGGCCACGGTCAGCGCCAGCAGCGAGTACAGCACGATCTGCCAGGTGATCGCCCCGCCGCCCAGGGTGTGGTTGACGATCGCGCCGAAGATGAACCACAGGGCCAGCGAGAGCAGCGTGCCGACGTCCTCGACGAGGTGCAGTGTGCCGGCCGGCAGCCGGCGCGCCTCCGGCTCGAAGAACACCCCGGCCACGAAGGCCGCGACGAAGCCGTTCCCGCCCACGAGGACCGCGGCGCCGTAGGCGAGCAGGGGGAGCGCGAGGACCCCGATCCGGAGGGCGGAGGACTGCGTCCAGCCGGAGGCGAGCGCCCGGTGGAGGACCCGCGCGGCCGCGGCGCCGACGACCGCCCCGGCCACGATCGCCATGACCAGCGACGGGAGGGCGTGGAGCGCGGCATCGCCCAGCCCTTCGCCACCGGCGGGGGTGGCCCCGGCGAGGGCGAAGAGGAAGACCGGGGCGATGAGGCCGTCGTTGAGCCCGCTCTCGGCGTTGATCACCTGCCGCAGCCGTTCCGGGATCCGCCGGTCCCGGACGACGGCGATGGCGGGCGCGAGGTCGACCGGCATCACGACCGCGGCGAGCACGAGGAGGAACCAGGGGCCGCTCCCGCCGAACAGAGCGGCGCCGGCGAGCCAGGCGGCCACGACCGACAGGGGGAGGGCGATCAGCAGGAGCCGCAGCGTGAGCCGCGGCTGACGGCCCAGGATCCCGCCGGGGACCTCCGTCGCGTCGGTGAACAGCAGGATCGCCAGGATCCCCTCGACCACGTGCTCGGACGGCTCGAAGTCGATGTCGAAGACGAACACCGGGGCCGGCCCGGCCGTCAGCGCGACGCCGGCCGCGAGCATCGCGAACGGCATCGTGACGCTGAAGCGGGCGAGCCTGCCGGCGACGAGCGCCCAGGCGAGAAGGATCAGCATGATGACGACGAGCGCGAGCATCGGTCCCCCAGCCGTCGGACCCACCGGCGTGCGCGGGGGAGTCTGGCACCCCGGTGTTCGTGGCTCCACGGGTTCGTGTGACGGGTGATCTCCGGCCGGTCTTCCCTACCGCCCCTCCGGGTGGCATTGTGACGCTGACGTCACACTCTCATTCGGGGTCGTCCCGTCCGGGCGGCCCGCTCGTCGACACGGAGGGCGCCGCGATGAAGCCGCGCATCGGCACGACCCTGGCCAGCACCACCGACGCCACGACCGCCGTCGTGGTGCGGTGGGGGGACGCGGACGTGGAGGTGACCTGCGGGGGCGCGCCGATGGTGGACGCGAAGGGCCCGGACGCGGGCACGACGCACCCGGCCGACCCGGACCAGCAGGCGGGCACCCGGATGGGCAAGCGCTACGCCGATCCCGACCTCGGCATCGAGCTGCTGTGCACCAAGGCGGGCAGCGGGACGCTGGCGGTGGGGGGCGCGCCCCTGCCGCTCAAGGACGCCAAGCCGCTGCCGGCGTCGGACTGAGGCCGCGCCGTGAACCTGTCGGTGCTCCTGGACATGGCGGCCGACGGCTTCGGCGAGCGGGTCGTCGTCGGCACACGGGCGGAGGGACTCACGGCCGGCCGGGTGCGGGAGCTCGCCGCGGGCGGGGCGTCCCTGGTCGCCGAGGCCGGCGCGGACGCGGTGCTGTACCTGGCCGTCAACGGCCCGGCGTTCACGGTGGCGCTGTTCACCGCCGCCCGGGCCGGGGTGCCGCTCGTGCCGGTGAACTACCGCCTCGGCGCCGCGCAGCTCGACCACCTGGTCGCGCAGCACCCGAAGGCGCTGGTGGTGGCCGACGCCGCCCAGGCCGCCGCGGCGCAGCGGGCAGGGCCGGCGTTCCGCACCCCGGACGAGTTCCTGCGTGATGCGGCGGCCGCGGCGGTGGAGTCGGCGCCACCGGACGAGGGGTTCGTCGACCCGGACTCGGCCGCGGTGATCATCTACACCTCGGGCACCACCTCGGCACCCAAGGGCGTGGTGCTCCGGCACGCCAACCTCGTCTCCTACGTGCTGGGCACGGTGGAGTTCGCCGGCGCCGAGGAGGCGGAGGCGGCGGTGATGAGCGTGCCGCCGTACCACATCGCGGCGGTGTCGAACGCGCTGACCAACCTCTACGCGGGCCGTCGCGTGCTGGTGCTGGAGTCGTTCACCCCGGCGGGCTGGATCGACCTGGTGCGCCGCGAGGAGGTCACGAACGCCATGGTCGTGCCGACCATGCTGGCGCGGATCATGGACGAGCCGGGGTTGGACCGGGCCGTGCCGTCGCTGCGGTCGCTGGCCTACGGCGGGGCGGCGATGCCGCGCCGGATCGTCGAGCAGGCCCTGCGCGAGTGGCCGCACGTCGGGTTCGTCAACGCCTACGGGCTCACCGAGACCTCCTCGACGGTCACCGTGCTCGGTCCCGACGAGCACCGGGCGGCGCTGGACTCAGCCGACGAGGCGGTGCGGGGCCGGTTGTCCTCGGCCGGCCGGGCGGTGCCCGGCATCGAGATCGAGGTCCGCGACGAGGACGGCGCCCCCGTGCCGGCCGGCGTGCCCGGGCGGATCTGGGTGCGCGGCGAGCAGGTCCCGACCGAGTACGCAGGGCGGGGCTCCTCGCTGGACGGGGCGGGCTGGTTCGACACCCGCGACCAGGGCCGCCTCGACGCCGAGGGCTACCTGTTCCTCGAGGGCCGGATCGACGACACGATCATCCGCGGGGCGGAGAACATCGCCCCGGCCGAGATCGAGGACGTCCTGCTGGCCCACCCGGACGTCGCCGACGCCGTCGTGGTCGGCGTGCCGGACGAGGAGTGGGGCCAGCGCATCGAGGCCGTGGTCGTCGCCCGTCCGGGCACCGACCTCGACGCCGCCGCGCTCGACGGGCTGCGCGAGACCGTGCGGGCCACCCTGCGCAGCTCGAAGACCCCCGACCGGATCCGGGCCTGGGCCGAGATCCCGCGCAGCCCCACCGGCAAGCTGCTCCGTCGCGACGTCGTCGCCGGTCTCGCCCTCGCGGAGCAGGTCCGTTGAACGCCCGGAGGCCGCGGTGACGATCGACACCGGCCCGCCCCTCGCCGCGACGGTCACCGAGCGGACCGAGCTCGGCGACTTCCCGCTCGTCGGACTGCCGAGGATCGCCCCCGGACGGACCGAGGAGGAGGTGGCAGCAGTGGTGGTGGGTGAGACCGCGGCCGAGGTGCGCAAGGGCGCGGCCGAAAGGGGACAGCCATGAACGTCGTGCACACCGAGGACCGGGGCGCCGTCCGCGTCGTCCGGATCGACCGGCCCGAGGCCCGCAACGCCTTCAGCGGCGAGGTGATCTCGCAGCTCCACGGCGCGCTCGTCGAGGCCGACGCCGACGAGGGCGTGCTGGCCGTGGTGCTGACCGGGGCCGATCCGGCGTTCTGCGCGGGGGTCGACCTCAAGCAGGCCGCGGCCGAGGGCGAGGCCTACTTCCGGCGGCACCGGGACGAGCCGGTGATCGCCCAGACGGGCCGGATGCGGAAGCCGGTCATCGGCGCCGTCAACGGGGCGTGCTTCACCGGTGGCCTGGAGCTGGCGCTGGGCTGCGACTTCCTCGTCGCCTCGGAGCGGGCCGTCTTCGCCGACACCCACGCCCGGGTCGGCGTCCGGCCCGGCGGCGGGATGACGGCGCGGCTCCCGAGCGTGGTCGGCACGGCCTGGGCGCGGCGGATGTCGTTCTGCGGCGAGGTCGTCGACGCCGCCCTCGCGCTGCGGATCGGGCTGGTCACCGAGGTCGTGCCGCACGAGCGGCTGCTCGACCGCGCCGTCGAGCTCGCGACCGCGGCGACCGAACCGCCCGCCGACGTGCTGGAGGCGGTCAAGCGCATGTACGTCGAGGGTTCGGGGGCGCCGGTGCTGGCGGCGCTGGAGACCGAGCGGGCGATCGCGGAGGCGGGGTCGACCGACCTGGCCGCGTTGGAGGAGCGGCGGCGGGCGGTGATGGCCCGCAACCGCGCGCAGCTCGCCCCGTGAGCTCCCGTCAGTGCTCCAGGACCAGGCAGAACGGGTGCCCGGCCGGGTCCAGGTAGACGCGGAAGTTCGTCCCGGGCTGCACCTCGTGCTTGCGCGCGCCGATCGCCAGGACCCGGGTCTCGCCCTCGTCGAGATCCGGGACGTCGAAGTCGAGGTGGGCCTGCTGCGGGTGCACGTCGCCCGGCCAGTCCGGCGGTGTGTGCCCGGGCGCGAGCTGGAAGGCGAGCGTGGCGCCACCGCCGGACACCAGCTCCACCCAGTCGGTGCCGGGCGCCTCGTCGCCCGGGCGGATCGGCCACCCCGTGATCGCGGAGTAGAAGCGCGCCAGGCCCAGCGGGTCCCGGGTGTCGAGGGCGGCCAGGGAGAAGGTCGCGATGGCGGTCATGGGCCGACCGTAGATCGACGCGGGCGTCCGGCCCAGCGAGTTCCGCCGTCGTGGGGAAGGGTGGCGGCATGCACGACCGGTGGATCGACCACGCGATCTGGTGGCACGCCTATCCCCTCGGCTTCGTCGGCGCCGAACGCGACGCGCTCCCGCCCGGCAGCCCCGTCGCCCATCGCCTCAGCCGCTTCGAACCCTGGCTCGAGCACCTGCTCGAGCTGGGGTGCTCCGGGCTCGCGCTCGGGCCCGTCTTCGCCTCCGAGACCCACGGCTACGACACCGTGGACCACTTCCGCATCGATCCCCGCCTCGGCGACGACGCCGACTTCGACGCCCTGGTCGAGGCCGCGCGCTCCCGGGGCGTGCGGCTGCTGCTCGACGGGGTGTTCAACCACGTCGGCCGGGGGTTCGCGCGGTTCCGCGAGGCGGAGGAGGGCGACGCCGGGGCCCGCCGCTGGTTCCACTGGGAGGGCGACGCGCCCGCGACCTTCGAGGGGCACGGCCGGCTGGTCGCCCTGAACCACGACGAGCCCGCCGTGCAGGAGCACGTCGCCGCCGTCATGCGGCACTGGCTGGGTCGCGGGGCGGACGGCTGGCGGCTCGACGCCGCCTACCAGGTCCCGACCTCGTTCTGGCGGGCCGTGCTGCCGGGCGTGCGGGAGGAGTTCCCCGACGCCTGGTTCGTCGGCGAGGTGATCCACGGCGACTACGCCGCGATCGTCGCCGAGTCCGGGCTGGACTCGGTCACCCAGTACGAGCTGTGGAAGGCGATCTGGAGCGCGCTCAACGACCGCAACCTCTGGGAGCTCGCCCACGCCCTGGAGCGGCACTCGGCGATGGTGGAGTCGTTCGCGCCGCTGACCTTCGTCGGGAACCACGACGTCACGCGGCTGGCGAGCAGGTTGGACCGCACCGACCACATCGGGCACGCCGTGGCGGTGCTGATGACGGTCGGCGGTGTGCCGAGCCTGTACGCGGGCGACGAGCAGGCCTTCACCGGGGTGAAGGAGGACCGTGAGTTCGGCGACGACGCCGTGCGCCCGCCCTTCCCGGACACGCCCGCCGGGCTCGCCCCGTTCGGCGCCCCGGTCCAGGAGCTGCACCAGCGGCTGATCGGGATGCGCCGCCGGCACCCGTGGCTGGTCCGTGCCCGCACGAGCGTCGAGCACCTCACCAACACCACGATGGCGCTGCGGTCGAGCGGCCCCGACGGGTCGCTCGTGACCCTCCTCTCCGTCGACGACGAGCCGCGGCGTTTCCCCGGCGAGCTCGCGGGGCAGACGCTGGAGGATGCGCAGGGCGGCACGCCGGAGGACGCGCTCCTGCTCCCGCCGCACTCGTGGCGCGTGCTCGCCCCGTGAGACCCGTCGACCTGCTGGAGGAACGATGACCGCAGTGACCGTGCTCGGGACCGGGATCATGGGCGCCGGGATGGCCGCGAACCTGGCGAAGGCCGGGTTCGACACCACCGTCTGGAACCGCACCCCGGGTAAGGCCCGGCCGCTGGCCGACGCCGGCGCCCGGGTCGCGGAGGACCCCGCCGAGGCCGTCTCGGGTGCCGACGTGATCGTGACGATGCTGTTCGACGCGGACTCGGTCGCCGAGGTCATGCAGCGCGCCCTCCCCGCCGCGAAGGAGGGCGTCATCTGGGTGCAGACCGCCACGGTCGGTCTCGAGGGCACCGACCGGCTCGCCGCGCTGGCGGGCGAGCACGACATCGCGTTCGTCGACGCGCCCGTGCTCGGCACCCGCCAGCCCGCCGAGGCCGGGCAGCTCGTGGTCCTCGCGGGTGGGCCGGAGGAGGTGCGTGAGGCCGTCGCGCCGGTGTTCGACGCCATCGGCTCCCGCACGGTGTGGGTCGGGGAGAAGCCGGGCGACGGGCACCGGCTCAAGCTGGTCGCGAACTCGTGGGTGGTGTCGATCGTCACCGCGACCGGGCAGGCCGTCGCGCTGGCGCAGGCGCTCGGCGTCGACCCGAAGCAGTGGCTCGACTCGATCGCCGGCGGCCCGCTCGACAGCGGGTACGCGCAGCTCAAGGGCAAGGCGATGATCGCCGAGGACTTCCCGCCCGCGTTCGCGCTCGACGGCGCGGTCAAGGACTCCGGCCTGATCGCGGAGGCACTCGCCGCGAACGGGGTGTCCGACCAGGTCATGGCCGCCATGCACGACCGGTTCGCCGAGGCCGCGGCCCGCGGGCACGCCGAGGAGGACATGGCGGCGGTGCTGTACGGCTTCCGGCAGGAGTGAGGGGGACCCTCACCCTCACACGCCGTGCGCGGGGAGCGTCGCTCGCGCGTGCCGTGAGCGCGACGGAAGTGTCGGAAGACAGCCCTTCGTGATCGGTCGGACACGGACCGTCGGAATGTGTCCGGAATCGTCGTGCAGATCATTCGCGAAAGGGGTTACCGGTTCGTTAACATCCCTGCGGCCGTCCGGAACCGGCGGGTCCGCGACCTAGGCTGGCCGCGCCGGGGCGGCCGGTGTGGACGGACGGGCACGGAGAAGGCGGTGGTGGGCGGCATGATCGGTGGGAGACGGGGCCCGGCGCGCCGGGCCGGCGCCGCCGCGTGAGCGCGAACACCGGCGACACCGCCTGGGTGCTCGCGAGCGCCGCACTCGTCATGCTGATGACCCCGGGGCTCGCATTCTTCTACGCCGGAATGGTTCGGGCGAAGAGCGTCCTGAACATGCTCATGGCCAACGTCGTCTGCCTCGTGGTGGTCGGCCTGGTCTGGGTCGTCGTCGGCTTCGACCTCACGTTCGGCGACGACGGGGCGGCCGGCCTGATCGGCTCCGTCGGCCCGCCCGGCGACCACTGGTCGGTCACGCAGCCGGCCGGCTTCGCCGGCGACGGGGTGCCCTGGCCGGGCGGGCACGCGGTGCCGGTGGTCGCGTTCGTGATGTTCCAGCTCATGTTCGCGGTGATCACCCCCGCGCTGATCTCGGGCGCGGTCGCGGAACGCACCCGCTTCTGGCCGTGGGTCGTGTTCGTGGCGCTGTGGAGCGTCCTCGTCTACGCGCCCGTCGGCCACTGGGTCTTCGCGTTCGACGGCTTCCTCGCCCCCGACGCGGTCGGCGGCTGGATCGCGAACCGGCTGCAGGCCGTCGACTTCGCGGGCGGCACGGTCGTGCACATCAACGCCGGGGCCGCGGCGCTCGCGCTGGCGATCGTGCTGGGCCGGCGCCGGGGCTGGCCCGACGTCGTCGCCCGGCCGCACAACCTGCCCTTCACCGTGCTGGGCGCGGCCCTGCTGTGGTTCGGGTGGTACGGGTTCAACGCCGGGTCGGCGCTGTCCGCCGACGGGCTCGCCGCGCTGGCGTTCGGCAACACCACCGTCGCGACCTGCGCCGCCGTGCTGGCCTGGCTCCTCGTCGAACAGCTGCGGACGGGGCGTCCGACCACGCTCGGCGCGGCCTCCGGGGCCGTGGCCGGGCTCGTCGCGATCACGCCCGCCTGCGGGTTCGTGGACCTCGGGGGCGCGATCGCCATCGGGGCGGTGGCCGGGGTGGTCTGCCCGCTGGCCTGCGCGCTCAAGTGGCGGCTGCGGCTCGACGACTCGCTCGACGTCGTCGCCCTCCACCTGGTCGGCGGGCTGGTCGGCACCCTGCTCGTCGGGGTCTTCGGCTCGACCGCGGTCAACGCCGCGCTGCCCGCCGACGGTCTGGTCCACGGTGGCGGGTTCACCCAGCTCGGCCGGCAGGCGGTCGCGGCCGGGGCGGTCGCGGGGTACTCGTTCGTGGTCACCCTCGCGCTGGGCTACCTGATCCGCTTCACCCTCGGGTTCCGCGCCTCGACCGAGGCCGAGGCGGGCGGGCTGGACCTGCACGAGCACGCCGAGACGGGCTACGACGTCACCTCCACCCGCAGCGGCATCGGGCCGGCCGGCGGGGCGGAAGGCCGGTTCCCGCCCGCGCTCCCGGCTCCGCGGCACGCCACCGACCCGGGGCGGATCCCGGTCCAGAACCTCCCGATCCCGCTCGACCCGCACCGGGACCGGCGCGCCGACCCCCGCCACTCCCGGGACCCCGGCGTCGGCATCGTCCCTGCGCCCCGTCGGGGACAGGGCTGAGGGACGGGGCCGAGGGACGGGGCCGAGGGAACAGGGCCGAGGGAACAGGCCGGGGAATCGGCCGGGGAATCGGGCCGCCGCAGCTCACTGCTCGACCATGATCGTCGCTCGGGGACGGTGAGGGTCGGTTTTCGACCCTCCCGCTCCAGGAGTGGTGATCTCGGCGGGAGAACTGGTGGGGTGGGCTCGCCCTGATCGCCGGCGACGAGCCCGGGGCGCCGGTCAGCCGTGCAGATCGGCGGCGGGGAACGGGCGGCGCTCGTCGAACCGCAGGGACAGCCGGCCGGCGGCGCGCCACGCCCTCGCCACGAGGTCCGTGTCCTCCTCGGTCACGAGGTTGCCCATGACCCGCAGCGCGACCCGCATCAGCGGCGTCGAGCGCATCCCGACCGGCCCGGCGAGCGGCAGCAGCCGGGGGATCGTGAGCAGCCCGGCGAGCCGGCGGGCGATGGAGAAGGCCTGGCCGTAGTGCCGGCGCAGGGTGGCGGGCCAGGCCCGGTCCAGGTCCTTCTCGGTCGCCATGAGTTCGGCGACCAGCCGGCCGGTCTCCAGGCCGTAGTCGATGCCCTCGCCGTTGAGCGGGTTGACGCAGCCCGCGGCGTCGCCGACCAGCGCCCAGTTCGGGCCGGCGACCCCGGACACCGCCCCGCCCATCGGCAGCAGCGCGGACCGGACCAGGCGCACGGGCCCGTCGAGCTGCCAGTCCTCGCGGCGCAGGGTCGCGTAGTGCTCGATCAGCGACTTCAGCTGGACGCCGGCGGGCCGTCTGTCGGTCGCGAGCGTGCCGACGCCGATGTTGACCTCGCCGGTGTGCAGCGGGAACACCCAGCCGTATCCGGCGAGGACCTCGTTCTCGGTGCCGCGCAGCTCGAGGTGGGAGGAGATCCACGGATCGTCGTGCCGGCCGGAGCGGATGTACCCGCGGGCCGCGACGCCGTAGGCGGTGTCCTTGTGCCACTCCCGGCCGAGCACCCGGCCGAGCGTGGAGCGGGCGCCGTCGGCCACGACCAGCCGCTCGCAGCGGACGGTGGCGCTCCCGCCCTCGGCCAGGGCGAACGTCACGCCCGAGACCCGCTCGCCGTCGCGCTCCACGCCGACCGCCTTGGCGCCCTGCACCGGCACGGCCCCGGCCTCGAGGGCGACCTCGCGGATGCGGGCGTCCAGCTCGGTGCGGGCCACCGCGCTGCCCTCCGACGGCAGCGACCCGCCCGGCCACTCCAGCAGCAGCTCCTGCCCGAAGCCCGCGGCGCGCAGACCGCGGTTCGCGCCGTGCCCGCGCACCCACTCGCCCAGCCCGAGGCGGTCCAGCTCCGCCACCGCGCGGGGGGTGAGCCCGTCGCCGCAGGTCTTGTCCCGGGGGAACGCCGCGGCGTCGGCCAGGACGACGTCGAGGCCCTGCCGGGCGGCCCACGCGGCGGCCGCGGACCCCGCCGGCCCGGCCCCGACGACGAGCAGGTCGGTGGACCCGGGAACGGGGCTGGGATCAGGCGCCATGCCCCCAGTGTGACAAGCGGAGATCGGTGCGGGAGCCGCGGGCGGCGCCGCTCACACCCGCCCGCTCCACCGACACCCCCCGGCGGCCCACCGTCCCCACGACACGCGGCGGCGCCCCGGCCCCCCATCGGCCCGGGCGGCCACCCCTTCGGCCGGGGCGTCGCCCCGACTCGCGCGCTCACACCTCCCGGGCGCGGGCGGCGATCCGCATCGAGGCGGCGGCCGCGCTGCCCGTGAGGGTGGCGACGGCGAGTCCGATCACCAGGTGCACCGCGGCGAGGGCGAGGGCCGCGCCGAGCGACACCGAGGTGACGAAGGGCAGGACGACGGCCACCGCGGTCCCCAGCCCGACGATCCAGCCCAGGTACTCCAACGGGCGCGGGGTGGTGAGCAGCAGCAGGTGGGCGACGCCGGTCGCGACGAGCGCGGCCGCGGCGGCCAGGGTGCACAAGAGCACGAGCCCGGCGGTGCCGAACGTCCCGGTGGCGATGATGTGCGCCGCCGGGACGAACCCGACGACGACCCGCACGACCAGCGCGCCGACCAGACCGGCGAGCGCCGCGACCACCGCGGTGGCGAGACCGCCGGACCACAGCCGCCCGGCGTCGGCGGCGGCTCGGGCCGGCCGGAGCGGGGTGGGGACGCGGACCGTGGCGTCGGTGGCGGCGAATCCGTGGGGGGCGGTCATGGCGAGCCTTCTTCCGGCCTTGCACGGGTGGTTCCCGCGGCACGGGAGAAGGGTCGCGCCGGGGCGTGGCGGGCACCGCCGGGCGACCGGGGGGTCCGGCGGATGGTCCCGGTGTCGGGCGATCGGGGGACGGCGGCCGGCCGAACCGCCGCCTCAGGCCCGGACGGGCACCGCGGTCGCCGACGGCAGCAGGGACCGCATGGCCATCGCCCCGAGCACGGGTCCGGGGAGCAGGACGAGCAGCGCGGCGGACCACCCGGCGGAGCCGGCGACCAGCGGGACCACCGGGATGCTCACCGCGGTGAGCAGGAAGCCCAGCGCGGTCTGGGTGGTCAGCGCGGTGCCGACGTACCGGCGGTCGGCGACGTCGCTCAGCGCGCCGGTGAACACGCCCGAGTCGGCGACGACCGCCGCCCCCCACACCGCGCAGAACGCGACCAGCCCGGGGGCCCCGGCCCCGACCATCACCGGGGAGAGCAGGCAGCAGCTGCCGCTCACCACCAGCGCGGCGACCGCCACCGGCGCCGGGCCCACCCGGTCCGCCAGCCGCCCGGCGACGGCGCAGCCCAGCGCTCCCGCCAGCCCGGAGACCGCGAACACGACGAGCTCGACGGGCAACCCGCCCGCGGACGGGGTCGCGGCGAGGTAGGCGGGCAGCCAGGTCCAGAAGGCGTAGAGCTCCCACATGTGCCCGAGGTAGGCGCACACCACGAGCAGGGGCCGGCGCTCACGGACCATCCGGACGGCGTACCGGGGATCGGGGCGCGGCGCGGGCGCGTGGCCCGGCCCGGGCCGGACGAGCACGGCGGCCAGCAGGGCCGCCAGCAGGCCTGCGGCGGCGGCGCCGAGCAGGACGCCGCGCCAGGGCAGCCCCGGTCCGGCGAGACCGCCCAGCAGATGGGGGAGGGCGGAGCCGAGCGTCAGGGCGCCGACGAGCACGCCGAGATCGCGGAAGCGGGTGCCGGGGCCGGACCAGGACGCCGTCAGCTTCATGCCGACCGGGTAGACCCCGGCCAGGAAGACGCCGGTCAGCGCGCGCAGGACGAGCGCGGGCCCGGGGGAGTCGACAGCGGTGGCCAGCACGAGCGTGCAGCCGGCCGCGCCCAGCGCGGACCAGGCCAGCAACCGGTGCGGGCGCACCCGGTCCGGCAACGTGAGCAGCGCCGACGTGACCGCGCCCGCGACGAAGCCGAGCTGCACGGACACGGTGAGCCCGACGACCGTCGCGTCGCCGATGCCCCACTCGGCCCGCAGCCGGGGCACCACCGCGGACGCCGAGAACCAGACCGCGAGCCCGAGGACCTGGACCAGCGCGATCGCGGCGCGCGGACCGGTCCGGGCGGGCGTGCGGTGGCGGGCGACCCGCATCGGTCCTCCCCGTGACGTCGGCGACTGTCACGGGGAGTATCGATCAGGTCACGTACGGTTCGCGATCCGGGTCGTGGGTGCCGGTCGCGCGGCGCAGCTGCACGCTGGTCCAGCCGAAGATGCCGACGCAGGCCAGCGCGATCACGGCGAAGACGATCGCGGGGACGAGTGCGCCGTCCATCAGGAACACCACGGTCACCAGCACGCAGAGCAGGAACGCGAGCACCGAGATGCCCCGGTGCAGCTTCAGGGCGCTCTGTCCGTCGTGGGAGCCGGTGCCGGAGTTCGGGCCGCCGAAGCCGAGGACCGGCCGGCCCTTGATGGAGGTCGCCGCGGCGCGCACGTCGGGCGGGGAGGCGGAGTCGGGGTCGCCGCCGTGGGTCCGGTGACCGGCGGCGCGTTCGTCGCTCGGAGTGGCCATGCGCCACTGTACCCGGTTCGCGGCCGATCGATTCACGGCTCGGGCCGGCTCACAGGGCGTCCACAGCGAC
Organism: Pseudonocardia kujensis; assembly: GCF_021283305.1. Classification (GTDB taxonomy): domain Bacteria; phylum Actinomycetota; class Actinomycetes; order Mycobacteriales; family Pseudonocardiaceae; genus Pseudonocardia; species Pseudonocardia kujensis. Next base: position 33,967 of record NZ_JAJSOK010000045.1, on the reverse strand, counting down.
CCTGCGGACACACCGCGGAGCCGGGGGCACGAGTCCCGCGGCTCCGCCGACCGGGCGCCGTGCGCGGGTCAGCCGATCACGACGTTCGTGGCGAAGGTGCCGGCCGGGTAGTACCGGCGGGCCGTCTCGAGCGGGAGGCGCAGCAGCGCGACCGAGGTGGTGGTGTCCTCGGGCAGACCCGGGGGCCCACTCGCGCCAGGCGTGCAGGACGGCGGCGGCGTCGTCGGCGTCGGCGCCGGCGCCGGCGCCGGCGCCGACCGTCAGCGCGCCGCCGAAGAACCGGGCGACCGGGACGAGGTGGAACTCCATCTCGGTGACGATCCCGAAGTTGCCCTTGCCTCCGCGGACCGCCCAGAGCCTCCGCCCGCCGGCGCGCCGCTACGGCTTCGCACCCGGCGTCCGGCAGCGGCGTACCGCACCGCCGCGGCGACGTCGTCCGTGCTCGTCGCGCCGACCACCACGGCCGCGGCCGGGGCGTGGGCGACGTCGGAGCCGGCGACCGCGTCGGCGAAGCCGCGGTCGCCGGGCTGCAGGGCGGGGCCGACAACGGCGGCGGTGAGCGCCGCGAGCCCGCCCGGGCGGAGGGCGTCGGCGACGACCGCGTCACCGGGCGTCCCGGAGTGTGGCCAGCACCCGTCTCGCGGTACGGCTGCCCGTCCGGGCAGGATGATCCGACGTGGGGATCGGCAGGTCCGGCCGTCGTGGCGAGGAACGGCCCAGCGAACGCCTCCGGCAGCCGCAGCCGTTGCTGCGCAGGCGGATCGCGTCCGGGCGCGGGGCGATGGACCAGCCGAACGTCACCGGCGACGGCGACGTCCCGCTGACCGTCCGGTTCTGGCTGGTGGTCGTGCTGACCGGCGTCGGCGCGGGCCTGTTCGGGATCGTGCTGATGCTGCTCCTCGGCACCGTCGCCAGGCTCGCGTTCGGGCCCGGCGCGGACGTGGACTTCCTGGCCGCGGTCGAACGGGCCTCCTGGCTCCGGCGGGTGCTCCCGCTGCTGGTCGCGGGGGTGATCGGGGGGATCGGGTGGTTCCTGCTGCGTCGCCACGTCCCCGGTCGCTCGGACGTCGACGACGCAGTCTGGACCGGCGACGGCCGGCTCGGGTTCCGCCGCAGCGCCGGGAGCTCCGTGCTCTCCGTGACCGTGGTCGGGCTCGGGGCGTCGCTGGGTCGCGAGGCCGCACCGAAGCTGATGGCCGGGGTGTGCGGCAGCCTGCTCGCGGGCTGGGCCGGCCTGACGACGCCGCAGCGCCGGCTGCTCGTGGCCTGCGGCGCGGGCGCCGGGCTGGCCTGTGTGTACAACGTGCCCCTCGGCGGGGCGTTGTTCACCGCGGAGGTGCTGGTCGGCGCGGTGCGGCTGCCCGTGATGCTGCCCGCGCTCGCGTGCTCGGCCGTCGCGACGCTGACCGCGTGGATCGGCCTGCCCTCCGGTCCGATCTACCCCGGTGTGCCGGACTTCGCGTTCTCCGCATCGGCCCTGGTCTGGGCCATCCCGGCCGGGGTGCTGATCGGCCTGCTCGCGGTGCTCTTCGTGCGTCTGATCGCGTGGGTCTCGCACCGGGTGCCGCGCGGCCGGGTGGCGCTCGTGGCGCCCCTCGCCGCGTTCGCGGTGCTCGCCGCGCTGGGGCTCGCCTTCCCGCAGCTCTACGGCAACGGGCAGGACATCGCCGCGCAGGCCTTCGCCGGGATCGGCCCGCTCTGGCTGTTCGCCGCGCTGTTCGTGCTGAAGCCCCTGGTCACGGTCCTGTGCCTGGGCAGCGGCGCCTCCGGCGGGCTGTTCACGCCGACGCTCGCCACCGGCGCGGCGCTCGGCGCCTGCCTGGGCGGGGCGTGGTCCCTGCTGTGGCCCGGCACGCCCGTCGGCGCCTACGCGATGATCGGGGCCGCGGCCATGATCGGGGCCGGCATGCAGGCGCCGCTGGCCGGGCTGGCGCTCGTGCTGGAGCTGACCCACAGCGGGTTCGGCCTGATGGTGCCGATGATGGTCGCGACCCTCGTGGCCACGGCGGTGTCGCGGTGGGTGGACGGCTACTCGATCTACTCCGCGCGGCTCGCCGAGCGCGTCACCCCTGTGGGCAGCGGCCCGAACCGGTAGCGGCCCGCCGTCAGTCCGGCAGGAGCGCGTCGACGAGCCCGCGCGCCCAGCCCGGCGAGCCCGGCTCGCCGGTGAAGATCGCCCGGTAGTACAGCGGCCCGAGCAGCGCGTCGGCCGCCCGCTCGACGGTGGGGACGGCGCCGCCCCGCGCCTCCTCCCGCGCGATCATCGCCGCGAGCTGGTCCTCCCGGTCGCCGCGGCAGGCGCAGGCGCCCTGCTCGCCGCCGGCGCCGAGCGTGGCCCGCATCAGGGCGAGGACGTCCGGGTCGGCGAGGTCGGTGGCGACGTCGGCCGCCCAGCGCTGCAGGTCCCCGCGCAGCGACCCGGTGTCGGGGACGACGACGTCGCCGGAGAACCGGCTGGTCGCGGCGTCGGCCAGCAGCTCGCCCACCGAGCCCCAGCGGCGGTAGAGGGTGGTCGCGTGCACGCCCGCCCGGGCGGCGACGGCCGGGATGGTCAGCCCGTCGCCCACCTCCTCGGCGAGCAGCTCCTCGACGGCCCGGTGCACGGCCGCACGCACCCGCGCCGAGCGCCCGCCGGGGCGCGACCCGGTGCCCGCGCTCGGGGTGTGCGTGCCCTTGACCGGCGTGGATGCAGCCATGTAGGCGATTATTGCACCGATTGCTGCGTCAAGCTAACGCAATGATCTGTGCGTTCGTGCTACGGTGACAGCGTTAACGCACAGATCGCTGCACGAACTTGCGAGGCGAGCATGTCGGTCACGACAAGGGCGACGGCCCGGGACATCCGGTTGCGGGGGCCGTACTTCGCGGGCGTGGCCGCGATGATCACGCTGTTCCTGGCGGCGTCGAGCGCGCCGTCCCCGCTCTACGTCGTCTACCAGCAGCTGTGGGGCTTCACGCCGACGGTGCTCACGGTGGTGTTCGCCATCTATGTGGTCGGCCTGCTGGGCTCGCTCCTGGTCGTGGGCGCGCTGTCCGACCATGTCGGCCGCCGGCCCGTCCTCTTCGGTGCGATCCTGCTGGAGATCGTGGCGCTGGTGCTGTTCGTGCTGGCCGGCGACGTGGTCGTGCTCTCGGTCGCGCGGTTCCTCCAGGGCGTCGCCACCGGCGTCGCGATGACGACGCTCGGTGCGGCACTGGTCGACCTCGAGTCGCCGGCCGCGCCCGGGCGGGCCGGCGTGGTCAACTCCGTCGCCCCGACGACCGGGCTCGCGCTGGGCGCGCTGGGCTGCGGTGCGCTCGTGGAGTTCGGGCCCGCGCCCACGCGGTTCGTGTACGCCCTGCTCCTGGCCGGGATGGGGCTGGCGGCGGTGGTGGTCGCGCTCATGCCCGAGACGTCCGCACGGCGGCCGGGTGCCCTGGGGTCGCTGCGCCCGAAGGTCGGCGTGCCGGCCCGGCTGCGGGCCGAGGTCGCCCCGGTGGTGCCGGTGATGATCGCGAGCTGGGCGTTGGGCGGGCTGTACCTCTCCCTCGGGCCGTCGGTCACGGCCGGGCTGTTCGACCTGCGCAACCATCTCGTCGGCGGCTTCGTCGTGACGCTGCTGTGCGGCACCGGCGCGGCCACCGCGTTCCTGCTGCGCAACCGGTCGGCGGTGCAGCTGCTGGCGCCCGCCGCCGCGCTGCTCGGCCTGGGCACCCTCGTCACCCTGGTCGGCCTGACGACCGGGCTCATCGCCGTCGCGGCGCTCGGGACCCTGGTCGCGGGCGTCGGGTTCGGGGCGGCGGCGCTGGCGACCTTCGGCACCTTCGCCCGGATCGCCGCGCCGCACGAGCGCGGGGCGCTGTTCGCCGTCGCCTTCGTGATCTCCTACGTGGCCTTCAGCGTCCCGGCAGTGGCGGCCGGGTTCGCCGGCACCGCGTTCGGCCTGCGGCTCACGGCCGAGGTCTACGCGCTGGTCATCGTGGTGATCACCGCCGCGGCCCTGGTCCTGCGGCTGGCCCTGGCCCGCGCGGCCCGCCGAGCGGCCCCGGTCTGCTCCTGACCGGACCCGTCGGCGCCGATCGGCGGGGTCGAGCCGTCAGGGCTGGTCGCGGACCAGGGAGAGCCGGCCGTCGGGGGGACCGGCGGTGTTCCACGTGCCCTCCTCGGCCGACCACGTGCGGCCGTCGTAGCTCACCTCGGACAGGCCGAACCGGGCGGCGTGCGCCACGAGCCAGCTCGCGATCGCCCAGCCCCGCTGCGCCGGCTGCGGTCCGCTGAGCCGCGCGGTGCCGAGCTCCTGCGCGGCGACGGCGGCGACGTCGTCGGGTGGGGACTGCGGCGTGAGGTCCTGGCAGCGCAGCGCCGCGGGCTCCTGCCCGGTGAGGGCGCCGGCGATCGCGCGGGCCTGCGGCTCCCACTGGGCGTAGGCGTCGGGGGCGGCCGAGCGCTGGACGAGCTGGGCGGCCTCGGTGACCGACACGTCCTGCCAGTCCGGCAGCTTCTTCAGTGCCCGGTAGAAGGCCTGCGCCGCGTACACCGGGTCGGTGACCTGCGCGTACGTGCCCCAGCCCTGGCTCGGCCGTTGCTGGAAGAGGCCGGCCGAGTCGCGGTCGCCGCCGGTGAGGTTCCGCAGCCGGGACTCCTGCAGCGCGGTCGCGATCGCCACGGTGACGGCGTGGTCCGGCAGGCCTTCGGCGTAGCCGACCCCGCCGATCGTCGCGGCGTAGTCCGCCTGCTCGAGGGTCAGCGACACCGACCGCCCCGCCCCCGTCACCACGCACTTCGGTTCGGGGCGCGTGTTCGTCCACCAGAGCACGCCGCCCACCACGAGCACCCCGACGAGCAGGAGCGACAGCAGGGTCGCCGCGGTGCGGTTCACGCGGCGCCCTCGGTCATGAGCCCATCGTGCCCGAGCCCGCGGGTGCCGTCGGGCAGCGGACCCGCCGTGTCGGCCGCGCCGGTTCTGACAGTGCTGTTATATTAGCACTGTGACATCGTCGGACCCCACGCTCGAGAGCTGGCTGCGGCCGCTCAAGGACCTGCTCGACACGATGGACGCCGCGATCGCCGAGCTCTACGCCGAGCGCGGGGTCCGCGGCGTGCGCACCCGGTTCAGCATGGCGCTGATCCGACTCCACCACCGCGGCCCGATCCCGATCAAGGAGCTGGCGGCGCAGCTCGACGTCACGCACTCGGCGATGAGCCAGACCGTCACCGAGATGCGCAAGGAAGGGCTGGTCGAGACCGCGCCCGGCGCCGACGCGCGCACCCGCGAGGTCGTGCTCACGGAGAAGGGCCGCGCGCTCGTGCCCTTCCTGGAGGCGGAGTGGCGCGCCACCGAGGCGGCCTTCGCCGAGCTCGACGCCGCCCTGCCGTACCCGATGACCCGGGTGATCTCCGACGTCGCGGCCGCGCTGCACGAGCGCCCCTTCCTCGACCGCATCCGGGCGCACCTCGCCGGGACCGGCGGCGGGTGAGCGCGCTCGACCGGGTCCTCGACACCCGGCCCCTGCGCGGTCATCCCGGGTTCCGGCGGCTCTGGGTCGGCACGACGGCGTCGACCTTCAGCGGTCAGGTCGCGGTGGTGGCCGTGCTCACCCAGGTCTGGGAGCTGACGGCGAGCCCGGTGCTGGTCGGCGTGGTCGGGCTGGCGACGGGCGTGCCGATCGCCGTGTTCGGCACCCTCGGCGGCACCCTCGCCGACGCCCTGGACCGCCGCCGGCTGGTGCTGGTCACCAGCGCGGCGGCGGCCGTCGTCGCAGGGCTGCTCGCGCTGCAGGCGGCGATCGGTCTGCGCTCGTGGGCACTGGTCCTCGCGCTGGTCGCGGCGCAGACGGCCGCCACCGCGCTCGGCTCGTCGGCCCGGCGGACCTTCGTGCCGCGGCTGCTCCCGCGCGGCCAGGTCGGCCCGGCACTCGCCCTCAACCACATCGCGTTCCAGGCCGCGATGCTGGTCGGACCCGCCCTGGCCGGCCTGCTCGTCGCGGGGTGGGGGACCACCGCGGCCTACGGCCTCGACGCCGCGGCCACGGCCCTGTCGCTCTACGGCGTCGCGCGGCTCCCCGCGATGCGTCCGGACCGGACCGACGCGGGGCGGGGACTCGCAGCGGGGCTGCGCGACACGGTCGAGGGCTGGCAGGTCCTGCTGCGCACCCCGGTCCTGCGCGCGGCCCTCGCCACCGACCTGGCGCAGACCCTCCTCGCGATGCCCGTCGCCCTCTTCCCGGCGCTCAACGCCGAGCGCTTCGGCGACGACCCCCGCACGCTCGGGCTGTTCCTGTCGGCGATCGCGGCGGGCGGGATCGTCGCCGCGCTGACGTCGGGGCCGGCCACGCGGGCCCGGCGGCCCGGCCTCGTGATGGTGTGGGCGGCGGGGCTGTGGGGGCTGGCACTCGCCGCGTTCGGGCTGGTCGACGGCCTGGTGGCCGGTCTGGTCTGCCTCGCCGTGGCCGGGGCGGCCGACACCGTCTCGGTGATCTCCCGCGGCACGCTGATCCAGCTCGCGACGCCGGACTCGCACCTCGGGCGGGTCAGTGCCGCGGAGTACGTCGTCGGGGTCGGCGCGCCCGGGATCGGCAACGCCCGCGCCGGGCTCGTCGCCGGGTACGTCGGCCCCGAGCCGGCCGCGGCGACCGGTGGTGCCGCGTGCGTCGTGTGCGTGGCGCTCGTCGGCGTGACGGCGCGGGAGCTGCGCCGCTGGACCGTCGACGGACGGGACTGAGGGGCGCCGGACCGGGCGCGGCGCTCCCGGCGGACGGGGTCGGGGCGGGGCAGGATGGACGGATGATCGACCGCGAGGGGCCGGCGCCGCTCCCCGGCGGCGCGCCGGATCCCGACGCCCGCCGCCGCCGTCCCGACGCCGAGCGGCGCCGCGCGGCGGCCGCCTGCCTGCGGTCCCTCCTGCCCGCCCTGCGGCCCGAGGCCGAGGAGGCGCTCGGCCGGGCCGAGGCCGTCGGGTTCCTGGCCCGCCTCGAGCTGTGGTTCCCCGACCTGCACCTGCCCCTCGACGCCCTCTACGGCGACCGCCACGACACCGACGCCCTCGCCGCCCGCCTCGTCCGCGACGCGCTCGCCGCCGCGGCCGCCCGACCGGCGCCGATGCGCGAGCTGGACCGCCGTCGCGAGGTGCACCTCCGCTGGTACCAGGAGCCGCGGATGGTCGGGTACGTCGCCTACACCGACCGGTTCGCCGGCACGCTGCGCGGCCTGCACGCCCGCCTCGACCACCTCGCCGAGCTGGGCGTGACCTACCTGCACCTCATGCCGCTGCTGCGCCCCCGGGAGGGGGAGAACGACGGCGGCTACGCCGTGGCCGACCACGGCGCCGTCGACCCCCGGCTCGGCACCCTCGGCGACCTGGAGGAGCTGGCGGGGGCGCTGCGGGCACGGGGGATGAGCCTGTGCGTGGACCTGGTCCTCAACCACACCGCGCGCGAGCACCCGTGGGCGCGCGGGTGGCTCGCCGGTGATCCGCGGTACGCCGGCTTCTACATCGCCTTCCCCGACCGGACCCTGCCCGACGCCTACGAGGCGACCGTCCCCGACGTCTTCCCGGACCGGGCGCCCGGCTCGTTCACCTGGGTCCCGGAGGCCCGCGACGGCGCCGGCGGCTGGGTGTGGACGACCTTCTGGGACTACCAGTGGGACCTCGACCACACCAACCCCGAGGTCTTCGCGGCGCTGCTGGGGGCCGTGCTGGCGCTGGCCGACCGCGGCGTCGAGATCTTCCGGATGGACGCCGTGCCGTTCCTGGGCAAGCGGCTGGGCACCAACTGCCAGAACCAGCCCGAGGTGCACGACATCCTGCAGGCCCTGCACGCCGCGGTGAAGCTCGCCGCCCCGGCGACCGTGTTCAAGGCCGAGGCGATCGTCGCGCCGGAGGACCTCGTGCCCTACCTCGGCGGGCACCCCCGGCACCGGCCCGAGTGCGAGCTGGCCTACCACAACCAGCTGATGGTGCTGCTGTGGTCGTGCCTGGCGACGAAGGACGCGCGGCTCGCGGTGCAGGCGTTGCGGCGCATGGACCCGATCCCGCACGAGGCCTCCTGGGCCACCTACGTCCGATGCCACGACGACATCGGCTGGGCGGTCAGCGACGTCGACGCCGCCGCCGTCGGCTGGACCGGCCCCGCGCACCGGCGGTTCCTCAACGACTTCTACTCCGGCCGTTTCCCGGGTTCCTTCGCCCGCGGCGCGCTGTTCCAGGAGAACCCGGAGACCGGCGACGCCCGCATCTCGGGCACCGCCGCCTCGCTCTGCGGCATCGAGCAGGCCCTCGACGTCGGCGACGGCGGCGGGCTCGAGGCCGGGATCCGGCGCCTGGTGCTGCTGTACGCGGTCGCCTATGCGTACGGCGGGGTGCCCTTGCTGTACATGGGCGACGAGCTCGCCCTCCGCAACGACCACTCCTACCTCGCCGACCCCGCCCGCGCCGCCGACAACCGCTGGATGCACCGGCCCTGGCTCGACGCCGGCGCCTTCGCCCGCCGGCACGACGCCACCTCGGTGGAGGGCCGGGTGTCCGGCTGGCTGCGCCGGCTCGCCGCCACCCGCGCCGAGCTGCTCGCCCTGCACGCCGGCGCTCCCGCCGAGGTGCTCGTGCTCGACGACCCGCACGTCCTCGCCTGGCGTCGACGCCATCCCCGCAGCGGCACCTTCCTCGGCCTGGCCAACTTCGCCGAGCACCCCGCCTCGGTCGACGCGGGCCTGGTCGCGGGGCTCGACACCGTGCTCGGCCCGGACGGGCCGATCCAGGTCCACGACGGCCGCGCCCATCTCCCCGCCCTGGGATTCGCCTGGCTCGCCGAACCGTAGGAGGCCCCAGGCACTGACCGACCTCGCCCGGTCGTGGGTCGTGGGTCGGGGTGATGGGCGGGGCAGGCCCCAGCCGGAGCGGACCGGCCCCTCCGCGAGAGCGAACCCCGGGGCGATCCTTGCCATGATCATCGCCTCAGGATGGAAGCGGTCGATTCTCGACCTTCCCGCTCCACGACCGACGATCACGCTCCCGGCCCGGGGCCGGCACCTCGCCCCATTTGTGATCACCATTTCGGGACGGACACGGTCGATTTCCGGCCTTCGCGGTCCACACCCAGTGATCAAGAAGCCGGCCCGCCCGGCCGTCGACCGGTGCCGCCGTCACACACGGGCCGCAGGCCCCGGGAAGTGCGACGGCGGAGCCGAAGGACCCCGGTCGAGCCCGCGATTCGTCACCGCACGCGATTCCTGCACGACCACGCGTGACGGAATCGCGCATTCGTTCCCGGCCGTACCCCGTTCTGGCCTTATGGTGCCGCTGATCATCGCGGCAGGATCGGCGGAATGGACGCACAGGACATCCGCCGGGCATTCCTCGACATGCTCGCCCAGGACGGCCACGCCATCGTGACGCGCGCACCGATCGTCCTGCGCGACGACCCCACGACCCTGTTCACCGGGTCGGGGATGCAGCCGCTGCTGCCGTATCTGCTGGGGGCCGAGCACCCGCAGGGCGCCCGGCTCGCCGACGTCCAGCCGTGCCTGCGCGCCCAGGACATGGACGAGGTCGGCGACAACCGGCACACCACGTTCTTCGAGATGCTCGGGAACTGGAGCCTGGGCGACTACGACAAGGCGGAGCAGATCCCGCGGGTGTTCCGCTTCCTGGTCGACGTCGTCGGCCTCGACCCGAACCGGCTCTACGTGACGTGTTTCCTCGGCGATCCCGAGCACGGGATCCCGCGCGACGAGGAGAGCGCCGAGATCTGGGAGCGGCTGTTCGCCGAGCGCGGGATCGAGAGCCGCCGCATCGACCTCGGCACCGAGGAGTACGGCAACGAGCACGGCAACCAGGGCGCGCGGATCGCGTTCTACGGCCACAAGAACTGGTGGAGCCGCTTCGGCGGGCCGGACGAGATGCCGGTGGGCGACCCGGGTGGTCCCGACACCGAGGTCTTCTACTACTTCCCGCAGGTGGAGCACGACACGCGGTACGGCCGGTACCCGCACCAGAACTCCGACGGCGGCCAGTTCATGGAGATCGGCAACTCGGTCTTCATGACCTTCCGCAAGACCGAGACCGGTGTCGCCGAGCTCCCGAAGCACAACGTCGACTTCGGCGGCGGCCTGGAGCGCATCGCGGCGGCGTCGCTCGACGACCCCGACGTCTACCGGGTCAGCCTGTTGTGGCCGATCGTCGAGAAGATCCAGCAGATCTCCGGGAAGGCGTACGACGGCGGTGCCCCGGAGGTCGTCCACGCCATGCGGGTGGTCGCCGACCACCTCCGCGGCGCCGCGTTCCTCGCCGCCGACGGGGTCAAGCCCGGGAACAGCAAGCAGGGCTACGTGATGCGCCGGCTGGTCCGCCGGGCGCTGCGCTTCGGCCTGGACCTCGAGCTCACCGAGGGCGTGGCCGCCGAGCTGGTCCCGATCGTCGGCAAGCTGTTCGTCGACGTCTACCCCGAGGTGGCCGAGCAGGAGGAGCGGATCGTCGCGGTGCTGCAGAAGGAGGAGCGGCAGTTCGCCCGCACCCTGCGCAAGGGGCTGTCGATGCTGCGCCGGCTCAACCGCCAGGGCGAGGTCGTGACGGGGGAGCACCTGTTCGAGCTGCACGACACCTTCGGCATGCCCCTCGAGCTGAGCCTCGAGGAGGCGGAGCGCAAGGGCTACCCGCTGGCCGCGGACTGGCGCCCGGTGTTCGACGGCCTGATGGCGGCCCAGCGGGACCGTTCGCGCGCGGCCGTCTGACCGGCGCCGGCGCGCGACCGGGCCCTCGACGCGACGAGGGGCCGATCGCGCGTGGCGATCGGCCCCCGGCCGGACGTTGGTGGAGGACACAGGAATTGAACCTGACAGGGCGCCCCAAGTGCGCATCCCCCGTGCGGAAGGGAAGCTAGCGCGTCCTTTCCGTCGCCACAAGGCCCCGCTCCCGTGGATCATCAGGATCGACGAGGAATCGACCTTCCTCAGCGCCGCGCAGGCTCCTTGCCGCCCCCGGAGAAACCGGCCGCGAGCAGCTGCCGAGGCGTCGCGTCCGGAAGATACGCACGCGTGAGCGCGATTCCGATACGGGGGAGATCCGCCTCGTCACGGAATGCGAGGTGCACCGGTTCGTAGCGGGGGGAGAACTTCGCCTTGAACGCGTGCAGGGAACGGAAACCGTAGAACGGTTCGAGCGCACCGCCGAGCTTGTCGAGCAGTCGGTCGGTGCGGTCGAGCTCGGCCTCGTCGTCGCCGCGGGCCAGCGGGGCGCCGGACAGCGAGATGAACTCGTAGCCCTCCTGGCTGAAGGTGAGGCAGGCCGAGGCGATCATGAACTCCATCGCCGAGCGGAACCCGTCCGTCCGCCGCCGCATGACGTCGAGGGTCCAGCCGCGGATCCGGCCGCCCTCCGCGTGGACGGGCAGCCAGGACGTGACGCCGTGGATGCTGCCGCCGGCGTCGATCGCCAGCCCGACCTTCACCGCCGGGTCCAGCGCCTCGTCCACGCCACCGAGGGTGAAACCCATCTCCGGCAGCCCCTTGTCGCCCACCCACTCCTCGGAGATCGCCCGGACCTGGGCGAGGACGGCGAACGACTCCTCGGCGAGCGTGACCACCCGGAACTCGATGCCCTCGCGCTTCGCCTTGTTCAGCGCGGTGCGGATGTCCTGCCACTTCTTGCCCTTGAAGGCGATGCCGGGCAGGTCGAGGAGGGTGTCCTCGGCGATCTGCACGGTCCGCCAGCCCGCCGCCCGGGCGGCTTCGGCGGCCGTGTCGGTGACCGAGAACAGGCACGGCGTGAGCCCGCCGCGCTCGGCGTCCTCGGTGAACTCGGTGACCGCCGCGGCGATGGTGCCCTGCGGTGCCACCGGGTCGGCGAGGGCGAGGGCGATCCCCGCGTGTCGCTGGTAGGCGACGTAGCCGCGGCCGTCGCGCAGGAAGTAGTAGCGCATCTCCGGCCACAGCGTCATCCAGGACATCGTCGACCCGCCCACCGCGGTGAGCAGCGTCCGGGCGCGCAGGAGCGCGTCGGCCTCGTCGGCGGCGACCCCGCCCGGCACCCGCCGTCGGATCGGGACCCGGAAGGCCCGCCGGTTGAACAGCAGCACGACCAGCACGGCGACCCACAGCACCCCGGTGCCGAGGGTGATCGCCTCGTCGGTCACCACCCCGCCCACCAGCAGGATGACCACGGCGGCCACGGCGACCAGCGCGTTCAGCCCACCGAGGACGACGGTGACCCACCACGCCCACCGCTTGCCCAGCCGCAGGGCGTTGGCGACGATCCCGACGATCACGATGTCGATCAGCACGTCGAGCAGCGAGGTGGTCTCGCCGGCCGTCTCGCCGAAGGGCCCGCGGCCCGGGAACAGCAGTACCACGAGCTCGGTCAGCGCGATCGCGACGAGCCCGGCGAAGGCCAGCAGCCGCGTCTCCCGCCGGGTCCGCGGCCCGAAGCCGGGCTCCACGCCGAACAGCCGCTGGCCCACCACGAACCCCGTCGTGACGGCGACGAGGTGGGCGACGTCGGAGAGCGTGCCCTCGAACAGGAACGCCACCAGGACCCAGAAGCCGAGCAGCGCCCGGATCCGCAGCCGCCAGGGCGAACGGAGTGCGGCCGTGGTGACTGCGAGGACGGTGAGCGCGCCGGTGGTGAACCCGGCGTCCCGCACGGTGGCCAGGTGCACCGCCCACGGCCACGACGTGTGCGCCAGGGCCCAGATCAGCAGCGACGCCACCAGCACGCCGCCGATCTCGCCGGCGAGCGCGGCGACCGCCACGACCCGCGTCCCCATCCGGATCTCGCACGCGCCCACGACGATCGCGAAGAGCAACAGCCCGCTGACGTACTGGCCGGGCGTGATCGCGAAGAACCAGCCGGTGAACAGGGTCCAGACCCGGCCCTCCTGCAGCGCGGGCACGCCGTAGGCGACCTGCGGGAACCAGCCCTCCTGCCAGAGCGGGCGCCAGATCGTGCGCCCCACCAGCCCGACGAGCAGGGTCACCGCGACCACGCCGATCGTGAACGGTGTCCGGCGCCACGCCTGGGGGAGGGCCGCGGTCAGCCGGGAGGCCCAGACCTCGAAGGGCGCCGTCCGGCCGGCGGCCGCGGGCAGCGGGGCCGACGCCGGCGGCGCGGCCGCAGCCGTGACGGGCGCGGTCGGCGGCGGGCCGGAAGCCTTCGCGGGCTTCCCGACGGCGGGCTTCCCGACTGCGGGCTTCTCGACGGGCGGCGCCGCGGCCGTCGGGACCGGCTCGGCCGTCGGCGGGACGTCCGGCGCGCTCACCTCGCCGCCGCCGTCAGCCCGAGTCTCGGGCCCAGGAAGTCCAGTGCCGGTGGGAGCGACGCGTGCGGAACTCCCCACGAGTGCCCCTGCCCCGGTACGACCTGCGTCCGCACCGTCATCCCGGCCCGCTGCGCGGCCGTCGAGACCTCGGTCTGCCATGCCCCCACCTCCTGCTCGTCCCCACCGCAGGCGAAGTAGCCCCACACCTCCGGGTACTTCCGCTCCGCGAGCAGGGTCAGCGGCGTGAGCGCGTCGAACGCCGCGGTGTCGCCGTGGAACGCGACCTGGATCGTCTGCGTCCGGTCGGCGCTGATCGCGGGCTCGCGCTCGCCCGCCATGTCGACGAAGTTCGGGTACAGGTCCGGGTGCCGGGTGGCCATCTGGATCGCGCAGGTGCCGCCGAAGGACCAGCCGCCGAAGGCCCAGTGCGCGTGGTTCGCGTCGATCCCCAGGTTGGCCTCGATCCAGCGCGGCACGTCGACCGACAGGTAGGTGTCGGCCTTCGCGATGTCCGAGTCCATGCACATGGTGTTGTTCCCGTCCGCCCCGTTCGGGTCGACGACGACGGTCACCGGCGCGAGCCCACCATGCCGCTGCGCGACCTCGTCCATCAAGGCCTGCAGCGTGCCGCCCACGACCCAGTCCTCGGGGCCACCCGGCTGGCCCGCGACGAGGACGAGCACGGGCAGCAGCGGCGCGTTCGGGGAGTTGTAGGCCGCGGGGAGGTAGAGCTGGGCGTCCCGGCCGGTGAACCCGCTGACGGTCCCGGGGATCGTCGAGGTCTCGATGCTCGACGCGCCGGTGGCCGGACCCCTCCAGCGGGTGGCGACCGGGGTGGTCATGGAGCGGGAGGGGGCGCCGTGCCCGCCGGTGAAGGACCGTTCGTCGCCGCCACCGGCCAGGGCGGCGAGCGTGGGGTACTGCTCGAAGTAGACGTTGACCTGCGACGCGGCGGCCACCACGACGAGCAGACCGCACAGGAGCGCGAGGACCTTCCGGCCGGGGCGGGTGCCGAACAGCGACCCGAGGGCGAGCACCACGCCCCCGAGCCCGATCGCGATCCAGATCAGCACCTGCCGGGGGAGTGGCTCGGGGACGAGGTCCAGCGCCCCGACGACCAGCAGGTTCAGCCCGGCGAACACCAGGGCGGCGACCAGGACCGCCAGGACGGCCGTGGCGACCGCGCCCCGGCCCCACCGCGTGAGCAGCCCGAACACGGCGAGACCGCCCACCGCCAGCAGCACGATCGGCAGCCACCCGTCGACGAGCGAGAGACCGTCCACCTCGCTCCTCCCACCGCCCCGACGACCACCCGTGATCGTCCCGGTGATCGTTGTCCCGTTCGTCACCACTCGCCGGGCCGTTACGGTCCAGCGTGGACCGGGCACCGTCCGGGGTCGGAATTCACCCGCCCGGGTGTGCACGAGGGTCGGCGGGATCGGCCATCCGACCTGCGCGAACCGGGTGCAGCGGGTCCGGCGCACCGAGCCTGCGTGGGGCCCGGGGCCGTTTCGCTGCGGGGCCACCGGGTATCGCCGACCGCGACCGTGTCTGTCCGTCGACAGGGCCCGCCCCGCGGCGCCCGGAACGGAGGAACCCGTGCGACTCGACTGGCTGCGCGACGTCTGCGCGGCGCCCGGCCCCTTCGCGACCGTCGTCCTCGACGTCACCCACGACACCGAGGACGCGGCGCGCCAGGAGGAGCTCCGCCGCCGCGGCGTCCGCGAGGAGCTCTCGGGGCAGGGTGCGCCGGAGTCCGTCGTCGAGGCCGTCGACGGCGCGCTGGCGTCCGCCCCGACGCCCGACGGGACCGGCGGGCGCGTGCTCGTGGCGGCCGAGAAGGGCGTCCTCGTCGATGCCGAGCTGCCCGCGCCGCCACGCGCCGCCGTCACCGCCTGGTCGGCGCTGCCCGACCTGACCAGCGTCACGGAGGCCGTGCGCGAGGAGGTCCCGGTCGTCGTCGTGCGGATCGACGACAAGGGCGGCGAGGTGCTCGCCCCCGGGGACGCCGAGCCGGAGGAGGTCCGTGGCCGCGACCACCCGGTGCACAAGGTCCGGGGCGGTGGCCTGTCGACCCTGAACATGCAGGAGCGGGTGGAGGAGACCTGGCGGGAGAACACCGCCGAGGTCGCCGCGCGGGTCGACGCCCGGGTGCGGGCCAGCGCCGCGCGGGCCCTCGTGGTCCTCGGCGACTCGCGGGCCCGGTCCCGGCTGGTCGACGCGCTGCCGGAGCGCTCGGCGCGGATCGTCGCCGAGGTCGAGCACACCGGGGGTGCCTCGCCCGACGCGCTGCCGGACACCGTCGCCGCGGCGGTCGAGGACGTCCTCGACGCCGAGCGCCGCGCGGCCTGGAACCACTACCGGCAGCTGGCCGGGCGGCCCGACGGGCAGGCCGTGACCGGGCTGGCCGACGTCGTCGCGGCGGTGCGGGCCGCGGCCGTCGACACCCTGTTCCTCGACCCGGCGACGCTGACCGACGCCGATGTGTGGGCCGGGTCCGAGCCGACGCACCTCGGTGTGCAGCGCGAGGAGCTCGAGGCGCTCAACGCCGGCGAGCCCCACCGGGTGCCCGCGGTGCCGGCGGTCATCCGGGCCCTGGCGTGCCAGGACGGGCAGCTGGTGCGGCTCGACGACCCGGCCGTCGTCCTCGGCAGGGACCGGCTCGACGACGCCCGGCGGGCCGAGGAGGAGGCGCGCGCCGCCGCGGACGCGACGGGGGAGGAGGCACCCGAGCCCGGCCTCCTCGCGCACGGTGAGCTGGCCGACGGCATCGGCGCCACCCTGCGCTTCCCGATCTGAGTCGACCCGGATCCACGGCGCATCCCGCGGGGGTGCGCCGTGGCTCCGTGGTGTGCGGGCTCAGGTCCCCGGCGGGACGTACGCCTGCTGCGAGGCCCCCGCCTTGTCCAGCACGTCGACCAGCTCGGCCGGGGTGATCAGCTCGCGGGTCTCGCACTGGCCGAGAGCGCCGGACGCCGTCACGGCGAGCGAGATCGCCGCCGCCGCACGGGAGTCGGGGGCATCGAAGATCACGATGCCGTCGTGGCTCCCGAACATGTAGTACAGCGACTCGAGCTGTGCCCCCTGGGCCTCGACCGCGGTCCGGACGGCGGCCGTGCGGTCGTTGGGCTTCATCACCATCCGGTTCCACGTCTCCGGGCTGTAGCTGAAGAAGAACGCGAACTTCGCCATCTCGACCTCCCGTGTCCCTGGGTGGCTCGGTCCTGCGGAATCCCCCAGCGTGCTCCCGTCGGTCGTCGGTTGTCGCTGCGTAGAGGTACGTACGCGTCAGGTGGGCGGCGCGGCGGGGTGGGGCGGACCCGCGCCGGGGCGTCGGGCGATCGGGGGACACCGGGATCAGCCGGTACGTCCACCACCGGCCCGACGGGACGGCGGCCCGACCGGGAGCAGGGTCGGGGCGTCGGAGCACACCACTCCCGACGCCCCGCCGGACCCAGGAGGACCGCCATGAGCACCAGGATCACGATCACCGCCGACCCGGAGGGCCCCGAGCACGCCCGCCGCGGCGACGGGAGCCCGGCCGTCCGCCCGGTCCCGGCCGGGAACGACCCGGTCCCGGCACGGGGCACCCGGCCCAGCAGCTGGGCCCTCGCCCTGGGCGGGATGGACTGCTACGGCTACGGCCTCGGCTACGACTATTGGACCGCCCTCCACGCCGCGACGGGTGGTGACGACGACCGCCGGTACCGGGAGGAGACCGGCCCCGGCACCGGACGGGCCGTCGCCCTCCTGATCGGCGGCCTCGTCGCCGCCGCGGCGGTCACGCTCGGGCTGATCATCGGGCTCGGCGGGCACACCGCCTCCACGACGCCCACGGACGCCGCAGCGGCGGCGGTCGCCGCCGCCCACACCGTCCCCGCCGCCCACACCGTGCCGGCCGGTCACACGGGCGGACCGGTCGCCGCGGGTCCGGCCGCGCACCCGGTCGTCCCGCCCGCACCGCCGTCGACCCCGATGTGACCGGCGTCGGCCTCTCCTGCCCCGTCCGTCTCGGCTCAGCCGGAGCGCCGCGCCTCGAGGCGCTCGCGCTGCGGCCGGACCGTGTACTCGGGGTCGCGGGCCGAGGCCATGCCGGCCTCGAACACGCCGTAGCGGGTCGCGGCGGAGGCCGCGTTGAGCAGCAGGCCCGACACCGCGCCCAGCGCCCGGCCGCGCCGGCCCCGCAGGAACCCGGAGGCGAGCGCGCCCAGCGCGCCGGCGACCGTCCCCGCCCGGGCCGCCCTGAGCACCGTGCCGGCCCGGCCGGTCCGGTACGCCTTGGCGGCGAAGCCGATCCGGCGCTCCAGGACAGCGGTGGCCGCGAGCTCGAGTGCGGCCCCGGCGACCGCGACGCGGCGTGCGGGCGTGACGTCGCCCGGCGCGAGCAGCCCCGCCCCGCCGCCCGACGCCAGCGCGCTCCCCGCGAACACGAACGGCAGCTCCCGGAACCCCTCGTGCCAGGCGGGGACGGCGGTGTCGGCGACCAGCACCGCGGTGTAGGTCGTCAGGGCCGGGCCCAGCGCCCCGGCCGCCAGCCCGGACGCACGCGCCAGCCGTGGCGTGACGCCGAGGACCTCGGCGGCCGCGGTCGCCCCGGACAGCGCTCCGAACGGCGCGAGGATCCACGAGCCGACCGACAGCGGCGAGGTCACCTTCAGCACGCGCAGCATGTGCAGGAACCGCGTGGGCCGGCCCAGGTCGTGGACCAGGAACCCGACGCTCGCGGTCGCGCCGCCGGCCGCCGCGATCCGGCCGAGCCGGCGCAGGCCGGGCCGCCCGGTCAGGTCGGCGAGCGCGGCCAGCGGGGCGGACACCCCGGCCAGCCCGCCGAGGTAGAGGTAGGCGGGGACGTCCGGCACCTTCCACACCGGCGGCTTGATGATCGGGCGGCCGTAGTACGAGGTGAACTCGGCCTCCGGCACCATCAGCCGCTCGCCGCGCCCCTTCCCCCGCCCCCCTCCGTGCCGCCGCCGGGGGGCCCCCGTCGCGGTGCGGTGCTCCGGCGCGCTCACCGCCGGCCGCCCAGGAACGCGGCCGCCACGGCCCCCGCCACGGCCAGCGCGGCGCCCGCGGCGTGCCGCCACATCGACGGCAGGTCCCGGGTGGTGACGACGGGGTCCGGCGGCAGCCCGTAGACCTCGGGCTCGTCGAGCAGCAGGAAGAAGGCCCCGTCGCCGCCGACCCCGTCGTCGGGGTCCCGGCCGTAGAGCCGGGCCTCGCCGACGCCGCGGTCGTGCAGCTCGGCGAGCCGGGCGTCGGCCCGCTCGCGCAGCTCGTCGAGCGGCCCGAACCGGATGGACTCGGTGGGGCAGGCGGTGGCGCAGGCCGGGGCGAGCCCGGCGCCCAGGCGGTCCTGGCACATCGTGCACTTGAACGCCCGCCCGTCGCCCTGGCGCTGGTCGATCACCCCGTACGGGCAGGCGGGGATGCAGTACCCGCACCCGTTGCAGATGTCCTCCTGCACCAGCACGGTGCCGTGCTCGGTGCGGATCAGCGAGCCGGTGGGGCAGACGTCCAGGCAGGCGGCGTGCGCGCAGTGCTTGCAGACGTCGGAGGACATCAGCCAGCGGACCTCGGTCGCGTCCTCGCGGTCCGCCCCGGGCTGCACCGCACCCGGCAGGTCCGTCGACGGCATGCCGAGGTCGACCGGCGCCGAGTCCCGGGCCGGCACCCGCTGCTCGACGAACGCGACGTGCCGGTACGTGCTCGCGCCGAGCCCGCCCGTGTTGTCGTAGCTCATCCCGGTCAGCCCCAGGACGTCGCCGGCGGCCCCGTGGTCGCCCACGCCGTCGGCCGGCAGCGCGTTCCACTCCTTGCAGGCGACCTCGCAGGCCTTGCAGCCGATGCAGACGCTGGTGTCGGTGAAGAAGCCGACGCGCGGCGGGTGCCCGGCGGCGTACCCGGCGTCGGCGGCCGGGTCCGCGAGGGGGCCGGACAGGGAGTTCACCGGGTTCACCGTTGCTCCTCCTCCAGGCCGGCCTGCCGCCGGCGGTCGGCCAGGTACGTGACCAGCTCGGGGCCGCGCGGGCGCCGGCCGGGGCGGATGTCGCAGGTCGCGGCCTTCGTCTCCATGATGTGCACGTTGGGGTCCAGGGAAACGCCGAGGAGCTCGTTGGCCGCGTCGCCGGTGGACAGCCCGTTCGGGCCCCAGTGCCAGGGCACGCCGATCTGGTGGATCACCCTGTCCCCGTGCCGCAACGGCTTGGCCCGTTCCGTCACCAGCACCCGGCCCTCGATCGCCGACCGCGCGGTGACGACGTGTGCCCAGCCGCCGTGCGTGAGCCCGCGCTCGGCGGCGAGCTCGGGGGAGACCTCGAGGAACATCTCCGGCTGCAGCTCGTTGAGGTGCGGCGTCCACCGGCTCATGCCGCCCGCGGTGTGGTGCTCGGTCACCCGGAACGTCGTGAAGACGTACGGGTAGACCGCGGCCCCCGGCGTCCCGGGCTCCGGGTGGTACGGGTTGTCGGCGCGCTCGAACCGCTGCCGGGCCGGGTTGGCGCGCTGCCCGTAGAGGGCGTTGCCGACGGGCGACTCCTCCGGCTCGTAGTGCGTCGGCATCGGGCCGTCGGCGAGCCCGGCCGGCGCGTGCAGCCAGGCCCGGCCGTCGGACTGCATGACGAAGGGCTCGGCGCCGCCGATGGCCTTCGCCGCGCGCGCGTCGCGCGGCGGCACGTAGTCCGGTGGGACGTCGACCGGGAAGTCCGGCACGTCCGGCCCGGCCCACCGCTCGCCGTCCCACCAGGTGAGCTTCTTGCGCTCGCTCCACGGCCGCCCGTCGGGGTCCGCCGAGGCGCGGTTGTAGAGGACCCGCCGGTTCATCGGCCAGGCCCAGCCCCATTCGGGCGCGAGGAGGTCCTGCTCCGCGCCGGGCCTGCGCCGGGCCGACTGGTTGACCTCGTCGGCGTACACGCCGCAGTAGATCCAGCAGCCCGAGCTGGTGGACCCGTCGGCCTTCAGCGCGGTGTAGCCCGGCAGGGCCTTCCCTTCCCCGTCGACGCCGTTGATCTCCCGCAGCACCGCGTCGGCGCTCGGCTCACCCGTCCCGTCGACCGGGTAGTCCCAGGTCAGGTCCTGCAGCGGACGGTCCCGCGGGTCGTCGGACCCGGCGACGCGCGCCTTCAGCCGCCGGCCGAGCTCGTAGTAGAACCACAGGTCGCTGCGGCAGTCGCCCGGGGGCTCGGCCGCCTTGTGGTGCCACTGCAGCAGGCGCTGGGTGTTGGTGAAGGTGCCGTCCTTCTCGGTGTGGGCGGCGGCCGGCAGGAAGAAGATCTCGGTGCCGATGTCCTCGGTCCGCATCTCCCCGGTCGCGATCTCCGGCCCGTTCTTCCAGAAGGTGGCCGTCTCGATCATGTTGAGGTCGCGGACGACGAGCCACTCCAGCTGTGCGAGCCCGTGCCGCTGCATCCGGGCGTTCGCGGTGCCGACGGCCGGGTTCTCGCCGATCACGAAGTAGCCGGGGACCTTCCCCTCGGCCTGGTCCATCACCGTCCGGAACGACGAGTGGTCGCCGGTCAGCCGGGGGAGGTGGTCGAAGCAGAAGTCGTTCTCCGGGGTGGCGGCGTCGCCGAACCAGGCCTTGAGCAGGCTCACCACGTAGGCGTCCAGGTCGCCCCAGAAACCCTTGGTGCCGCCGTTGGCCTCGATGAAGGTCGCGAGGTCCTGGTCGCGGTGCGCGTGCGGCATCGGGATGTAGCCGGGAAGCAGGTCGAACAGGGTCGGGATGTCCGTGGAGCCCTGGATGCTGGCGTGCCCGCGCAGCGCGAGGATCCCCCCGCCCGGCCGGCCGATGTTGCCCAGCAGGGCCTGCAGCACCGAGGCCGCCCGGATGTACTGCACGCCCACGGTGTGGTGCGTCCAGCCCACGGCGTAGGCGAAGGCGCTGGTGCGCTCGCGGCCGGAGTTCTCGACGAGGGCGTCGGCGACCCGGCGGAAGGTCTCGACCGGGATGCCGCAGATCTCGTGCACCTTCTCCGGCGTGTAGCGGGCGTAGTGCCGGCGCAGCACCTGCAGCACGCACCGGGGGTCCTGCATGGTGTCGTCGCGGTCGGGATCGGTCGCGATCGGCGCCCCGCCGGAGCCGGGCATCTGGCCGCGTTCGGCCTCGTGGACGTCGAGGTCCCGGTCGCCCGCCGAGGACGTCGCCGTCATGCCCGCGTACTGCCAGGTCTCGGTGTCGTAGCTGCCGGTCTCCGGGTCGAACCCGGAGAACAGCCCGTCGAGGTCCTCGGTGTCGGCGAAGTCCTCGCGCAGCAGCATCGGCCCGTTGGTGTAGGCGCGGACGTACTCCTCGAAGTACGCGCCGGTCTCCAGCACGTGGTGGATCAGGCCGCCGAGGAAGGCGATGTCCGTGCCCGCCCTGATCGGCACGTGCAGGTCCGCCACCGCCGAGGTGCGGGTGAACCGCGGGTCGACGTGGATGACGGTCGCGCCGCGCCGCTTCGCCTCCATGACCCACTGGAAACCCACCGGGTGGGCCTCGGCCATGTTCGAGCCCTGGATGACGATGCAGTCCGAGTTCGCCAGGTCCTGCTGGTAGTTCGTCGCGCCGCCGCGACCGAAGGAGGTCCCCAGACCGGGAACCGTGGAGGAGTGTCAAATACGGGCCTGGTTCTCGATCTGCACCGCGCCCAGCGCGGTGTAGAGCTTCTTCATGAGGTAGTTCTCCTCGTTGTCGAGGGTCGCTCCTCCGAGGCTCGCGATGCCCGTGGTGCGGCGCAGGTGCCGGCCTTCGTCGTCCGTCTCCTGCCAGGTCCGCCGGCGGGTGGTGAGGACGCGGTCGACGATCATGTCGAGGGCGGTGTCGAGGTCCAGGTCCTCCCACTCCGTGCCGTGCGGGCGTCGGTACCGGACCGTCGTCACCCGCTCGGGCGCCGTGACCAGCGACAGCGTCGACGAGCCCTTGGGGCACAGGCGCCCGCGGCTGATCGGCGAGTCGGGGTCGCCCTCGACCTGGACGACCCGGCCGCCCCGGGTGAAGACCCGCTGGCCGCAGCCGACGGCGCAGAAGGGGCAGATCGACTGCGTGACGCGGTCGGCGTCCTGGGTGCGGGCTCGCAGGGACTCCGTCCGGTCCGACCGCGACGCGGTGCCGCGGCCGAGCTTGTCCGGGCCCGTCAGCTGCCGGTAGACCGGCCAGCCCTCGATCCACGTGCGCACTCCCACGCCTTGATGGTGCCCGATCTTGCGTGCTCCCAACCGCGCGGACGTGTGAGGACACCCACGAGGGGTGTGCGCGCGGTGTGGCCGGGCATCCCCGCGGGGACCGCCCGGGACGCCCGGGCGAGGACGGCTCCGTGAAACGACTCCAGGAACCGGGGAGGAAGCCATGGCGGACCTCGACGATCCGGCCCGTGTGCAGGGACTGACGGTGCGCGACCGGGACGGCGCCGACCTCGGCTCCGTCGACGCGGTCTACGTCGACGACGAGACACAGAGGCCGGAGTGGGTCGTGCCGACCGGCGGCCTGGCGGGGTCGCGCCGCGCCGCCCTGCCCCTGGCGGGCGGCATGATCGAGGACGGCGAGCTGCACCTGCCGTACGACGCCGAGCAGCTGCGCACGGCGCCCGAGGTGCCCGAGGGGAAGCTGAGCCGCGAGACCGAGGCCGCGCTGTTCGACCACTACGGCGTGCCGCACGGCGGCCCGACCGAGACCGCGCAGACCGACGACCCCCGCCCCCGGCCCTCCGGCCGGCACGGCGCCGGCCGCCACGAGCGGGTCGAGGACGACCGCGCCGAGCGCGACCACGTGGCCGCGGGCGCGGACGGGTTCGACGACCCCGCCGCCCCCGACACCGGCTCCGACAACGGGACAGGTGAGGCCTCCGGCGGGGACGCCGTGCCGGGCGTCCGGTCGGGCTGAGCGATCGGGCCGAGCGGTCGGCTCGAGCGCGGCCGTGCGGGCGTGCGGGCCGTTGCGCCGCACCGCTCGCCGACCAGCGTTGGCGTGCCGGGCCCGACGTCCGTACGGTCCGAGGAGCAGGACCGGTGTGGCCCGTCGTCCGGACCGCACGACGCGAACGAGGGGAGCCACGGTGCGCGTCGAGATCGTCTGCGACCGGTGCAGCCCGCTGGCCGAACCCGGTCGGCCGGGCCACGGCGGCCTGAGCGAGCACCTCGCCGGGCTCGGTGCGGACCTGGCCGCGGCCGGCCACGAGGTGACCGTCCTCGTCCGCCGGGACTCGCCCGCCCAGGAACCCGCCGTGCGGACGGCGGAGCGGCTGGAGGTCCGGCACGTCGACGCCGGCCCGGCCGCGCCCCTGCCCGAGGACCGGCTGGTCACGCAGGTGCCGGTGCTCGCCGAGGAGCTGGAGCGCCGGTGGCGGGCGCAGCCGCCGGACGTGGTGCACGCCCATTCCTGGACCGCCGGGCTGGCGGCCGCGGCGGCCGCCCGCGAGCTGGGCCTGCCCTTCGTCGTGACCCTGCCCGGGGTCGGTGCGCGGCCGGTCGACCCGTCCGTCGACAGCCGGGGCCGCGCCTCGGCCGAGCACGTGCTCGTGTCCCGCGCCGACCGGGTCCTCGCGAGCGGCGAGGACGACGTGTTCGCGCTGGTCCGGCTCGGTGCCCGCCGCTCCGCGATCCGGGTCGTCCCCTACGGCGTCGACACCGCGACCTTCCATCCCGACGGGCCGACGCTGCGCCGGGGCGAGCACCCGCGCCTGCTCGCCGTCGCCGGCCTCGACGCCGAGGCGGGCGTGCAGGACATCATCCGAGCGCTGCGCACGGTGCCCGAGGCCGAGCTGCTCGTCGCCGGCGGACCGCGTACGGACGACCCGGAGGTCGACCCTGCCCGGGACCGCGAGCTGGCCCGGCTGCACGCCGTGGCGCGGGAGGCCCACGTCGAGCGCCGCGTCCGCTTCCTCGGGGCCGTGCGCCGGGAGACGCTGCCGGCGCTGCTCCGCTCCGCCGACGCGCTCGTCCACGTCCCGCACCGGACCGGGTTCGGGATGGTCGCCCTCGAGGCCATGGCCTGCGGCCGCGCGGTGGTGGCGTCGGCCGTCGGCGCGCTCGCCGAGACCGTGGTCGACCAGGTCACCGGTGTCCTGGTGCCGCCCGGCCGGCCGGACGCGCTGGCCCACGCCCTGCGCGCGCTGCTGCGGGAGGGCGCGGTGCCGATGGCCTTCGGCATCGCGGGCCGCGACCGGGCGGTGTCGCGGTACGGCCGGGACCGGCTGACCGCCGCCGTGGAGCAGGTGTACCGGGAGGCCGCCGAGGCCCGCGGAACCGCCCTCGGAACCACCCTCGGATCCGCAGAGCCCGGCGCGTCGCTCGACGGCACCGGCTGAGGGCCCGACCGCCGGGAGCGCCGGCCCGCACCCGGGCCGGCCCTCCGGTCAGGCGCTCTCGGCCCGGTCGGTCAGCAGGTGCGCCAGGCCGGTCAGCTCCAGCACCGGGCGCGCGACGCTGCCCGGAGGCGCCACCACGCGCAGGTCGGTGTCCGCGTCGAGCTGGTGCAGCAGCCGCACCCCGGCGCTGGCGAACAGCGTGGTGGCGGACAGGTCGAGGACGCACGGTTCGCCGCCCGCGGCGGCGTCGAGCAGCGCGGCCCGCAGGGTGGGCACGGCCGGCAGGTCCACGTCCCCGCGCACGTGCAGCACGCCGGGGCCCTCCCCGGGCTGGACGCTGAACATCTCGGGCACGGCCGTCGGCCCGGGCCGTGGGGCGTCGCCGACCGCGACCGGCCTGCCGACCGCCAGGATTGCGCTGACCGTCGTGCCGTCCGGGCCGGGGTCCACGACCACGGCATCGCAGAGGTCGCGGACGACCGTGAGCCCGAAGCCCGGGCCGTCGTCGTCGCTCTCGTCCCCGTCCGTCCCCGGGGCCTGCCAGGCGCCGTCGTCGGCGACCGTGAGGCACAGTCCGGCGCCGGTCAGCTCGGCGCCGACCCGGATCTCGCCGGTGGCGCCCTCGGGGTAGGCGTGCTCGATCGCGTTCGCCGCCAGCTCGGACACGACCATCGGAGCCGCGACCACGGTCCGGGGCGCCACGCCTGCCGCCTCCAGCCAGCGGGTGACGGTCTCGCGCAGCGGGCTCAGGGCGAACGGGTCGACCGGCAGCACCAGCCGCAGCGGCTCGACGGGGGCGAGCGGCCGGTACGCGGCCAGCACGGCGACGCCGCCCCGGGGCGCCCGCGCGGCCACCCGGGCACAGAGCGCGGCCGGATCGTCGGGCGGGGTGTCCGGGTCGAGCCGCAGACCCTGGGCGCCCCGCCCGGAGCGGGTCCGCCCGCGGCCCTCGACGAGGTCGTCGGAGTACAGCAGGAGCGTCTCGCCGCGGGCCAGCCGCGCGCGCTCGGGCACCGGGGGCGCGGCGCCGACGCCCAGCGGCCCGTAGGCCTGGCCGGGCAGCGGCACGAGCCCGCCCGGCCCACGCACCAGCGCCGGCGGGTGGGCGCCGCGGGCGTGCTCGACCTCTCCGTCCGGTCCCACGACGACGACGGTCAGCGATGCGCCGTGCAGGGCGTCGTCGACGCTCGCGGCGCGGTCGACCTGCTCGAGGGCCTCGGCGAGCGACGGTGCGGTGTGCAGTGCCTGACGGAGCACGGTGCGCAGGCCGGTGACGGCGCCGGGCCGCGGCGCGGGCCCCACGAGGTCGCCGACGGCCAGGGCGAGCCGCCCGTCCGGCAGCGGCACGACGTCGAGCCAGTCGCCGGCGGGGGCGGCGCCGTCGGCCGAGGGGACCGTGGCGGGGCCGGGCGGCGCGGCGGGCACCCACAGCGCCGCCAGCCGGAGGTCGGGGAGCAGCGGCAGCGCGGCGGGCAGGTGCGCAGGGGGAGCGCCGCAGGCCGGGGCGGGGTCGCGCGCGGGTCCGGAGTCGGCGTTCACGTCGCTCCTCTCCGGCCGCCTGCGCGCGGCGGCGACCTGCCCGGCGAGGCCGGACACGGGCGAGGATAGAGGCCGGGCACGGGCGGTGCGCGGCACGGCGGCGCCCCCGTCGTCGATCGTCTCCGCGGTCGTCCGGTCAGTCGTCGAGGTCCGGGGCGATGGCGAGGATGCGGCGGTGTTCGGCGAGCCGGTCCAGGGCCGCCGCCACCGCCTGCGCCTCGGCGGTGCCGGCGACGCCGAGCTCGGCCTCGAACCGGTTCCGCCGGGTGCGCGGGTCGCCGCGGTCGGCCGCGGCCCACCGCAGGAACCGCTCCACGACCCGCACCTGTCTGCGGCGCAGGGCCTCGTGCGGCTCGCGGCTCGCCAACCAGGCGACGAACGGGCCGAGCACGGCCGGCACGTCGGTCGGGGCCGGGGGAGGGGGCGCGGGGCGCCCGGCCGCCTCGGCGTGGCCGGGGCGGGTCGGGGCGTGACGGACGATCATCGGTGGCTCCCTCACGGTGGTCGGGCCGGACGTGCTGTGTCGCGCGTCATACCCCGGTCAGCGCACGTCATGCGCCCGCAAGGAGCTCGACCTGCGGCGGGAGGTGGGCGCTTGTACGGTCGAGGGGCGACCGACGCACGATCGACGCCGCCGGCGCGCAGTTCCCCGCGCCGCTCGACGAGGTACAGCCAGCTGCCTCTGACGTCCCCCGACGTGGAGGAGGCCCTCTCATGACCGCCCCGATACCGGTTCCCGAGCCGGTCCCGCAAACCCGCCGCACGACCGGACGAACGGCCCCGGTGCAGGGCCCCAGCGAGTACGCCGACCAGATGCCGGTGCTGGAGCGCTTCGCCGCCCTGCCGGCCGACCATCCCGACCGCGACCGCCTGCGCTCCGACCTGGTCATGGCCTTCCTGCCGGTGGTTCGCCACCTCGCCCGGCGACACGGCTCCGGCTACCGCGCCGGCATGGAGGACCTGGTCCAGGTGGGCACGATCGGGCTGATGTCGGCGATCGACCGGTGGGACCCCGACCGGGCCGGCGGCGACTTCCTCGGCTACCTCATCCCCTGCGTGCGCGGCGAGATGCTGCGTTACTTCCGCGACCGCACCTGGTCGATGCGGGTGCCGCGGCGGCTCAAGGAGCTCAGCGTCGCCATCGGCAAGGCCTCGGGCCCGCTCGCACACGAGCTCGGGCGCGCGCCGAAGCCCAGCGAGCTGGCCCGGCACCTGGGCGTGGACCGCGAGGAGATCGTCGAGGCGCTGGCGGCCAAGGCGAACCAGCACGCCGGCTCGCTCACCGCCGTCGACGACGCCGACGACCAGCCGGTCGCCGACACGCTCGGCGAGGTCGACAAGGCACTCGAGCACGTCGAGTACCGCGAGTCGCTGCGCCCGCTGATCGACGCGCTGCCCGAGCGCGAGCGGCTGATCCTCACCCTGCGGTTCTTCGGCGAGATGACCCAGACCCAGATCGCCCAGCGGGTCGGCATCTCCCAGATGCACGTGTCGCGCCTGCTCGCGCGCACCCTCGTGCAGCTGCGCGAGGGTCTCGACGGCGAGACCGAACGGGCCGGCACACCCGCATGACGGGTCCGGCGCGCACGGTCGTGGTCGTCGGGGCGTCCGGGACCGTCGGCTCCGGGCTGCTCGACGCCCTGGCGGCGCGCCCCGAGGTGACGGTGCGCGCCGTCTGCCGGCACCCGCCCGCAGACACCGCGGAGTCCGGACGGCTCGCCTGGCACCCGCTCGACCTGCTGGCGGACGACGCTGCCGACCGGCTCGCCGCCATCCTGCGCGGCGCCGACGCCGTCGTGCACCTGGCGTGGGCCATCCAGCCGGTCGGCGACGCGTCGACCCCGCGCAGCATCGACCTCGAGGGCACCGCCACGGTGCTCGACGCGGCCGGCCGCGCGGGCGTCGGGCACGTGGTCTTCCTGTCCTCGCAGGCCGTGTACGGCCCGCACCCGCCCGGCGAGCCGGACCGCCCGGTCGACGAGTCCTGGCCGGTCCGCGCCCACCGCGGCTCCCGCTACAGCCGGGACAAGGTCGCCGCGGAGACGATGCTGGACGACTTCGCGCGCGACCACCCCGCGGTCGCGGTGACCCGGGTCCGGGCCGCACTGGTGGTCCGGTCGGACGCGGCCGGCCGGATGCGGCGGCTCTTCCTCGGTCCGGCCGTGCCCACGGTGCTGCTGCGTGCCCTGCGCGCCGGGCGCCTCCCGGTGCTGCCGCTGCCGGCGGGGCTCGTCCTGCAGCTGGTGCACGCCGACGACCTGGGCCGGGCGGTGGCCGCCGTCCTGGACCGGCGCACGGCCGGGGCGGTCAACGTCGCCGCCGACGCGCTGGGGTCCCGGCAGCTCGCCGCCGTCGCCGGCGCCCGGCCGCTGCCGGTTCCCCGTCTGCTGGTCCGGGCCGCGCTCGGCCTGCTGAACCGGCTGCACGTCCTCGGCGCGACCACGGGCTGGTTCGACCTGGCCGTCGACACCCCGGTGATGGACACGGGCCGGGCCCGCCGCGAGCTGGGCTGGTCGCCCGCGGTGGACACGGCCCACGCCGCCCGGATCCTGCTCGACGCGCTCGCCGACACGGACCCGGACGGCCGGTCGCGGCCGGTCAGCGCCCCGGCAGCACCCGGTCGAGGGTGACGGGCAGGTCTCGCAGCCGCACCCCGGTCGCGTGCCAGGCGGCGTTGGCCACCGCCGCGGCCGTCCCGACGATGCCGATCTCGCCGACCCCCTTGGAGCCCATGGCGTTGACGTACGGGTCGTCCTCGTCGATCCAGTGCGCCTGCAGGTCGTCCACGTCGGCGTTGGCCGGCACGTGGTACTCGGCCAGGTCGTGGTTGACGACGTGCCCGGTCCGCGGGTCGAGCAGGCTCTGCTCGTGCAGGGCCATACCCAGCCCCATGGTCATCGCGCCGAGGAACTGCGAGCGGGCCAGCCTCGGGTTGACGATGCGACCCGCCGCGAACACCCCGTACAACCGGGGCACGCGGACCTCGCCGGTGTCGGTGTGCACCCGTACCTCGGCGAACTGCGCGCCGAAGGCGGACATCACGTACTCCTCCTCGGCCGGGTTCGGCTTCACCGACCCGGACGCCGCGTCGCCGTCCTGCGGGGCGTCGCCGTACTTGTCCCGGAACTCCCGCACCGCCTCGACCAGCGCCGAGCCCCACGTGGTGGTGCCCGACGAGCCGCCGGCGACCGAGGCCTCGGGGTGGTCGGTGTCGCCGATCAGCACGTCGACGTCCTCGACCGGGGCACCGAGTGCGTCCGCGGCGATCTGCGGCAGCACGGTCCACGCGCCGGTGCCGAGGTCCGCGGCGCCGATCCGCGCGACGTACCGGCCGCCGTCGTAGGTCACCGTGGCCGTCGACTTGGGCATCCGCATCGTCGGGTAGACCGACGCCGCCACGCCGGTGCCGACCCACCAGCCGTCCTCGAGGCGCACGCCGGGGCGGTGGTCCCGCCCGGCCCAGCCGAAGCGCTCCGCGCCCTCGCGCAGGCACGCCACGAGGTTGCGCGAGGAGAACGGCTTGCCGGTCTCCGGGGCGACCTCGGGCTCGTTGCGGATCCGCAGCTCGACCGGGTCGAGGCCCAGCGCGGTCGCGAGCTCGTCCATCGCGACCTCGGGCCCGAACATGCCGGGACACTCGCCCGGCGCCCGCATCCACGACGGGACCGGGACGTCGAGCGCCGCCAGCCGGTGCGTGGTGCGGCGGTTCGGCGCGGCGTACATGTTCCGGGTCGGCACGCCCGTCTGCTCGGCGAACTCCTTGATCCGCGAGGTCTGCTCGACGACGTCGATCGCGATGCCGCGCAGGCGCCCGTCCCGCTCGGCGGCGAGCTGCATCCGCTGGATGGTGGGGGTGCGGTAGCCGGCGAGCGAGAACATCTGCTGGCGGGTGAGGGCGAGCCGGACCGGCCGGCCGGGCACCGCGCGGGCCGCCAGCGCCGCCATGACCACGTTGGCGTGCGGGGTGCCCTTCGACCCGAAGCCGCCGCCGACGAACGGGCAGATCACCCGCACCTGCTCGGGTTCCAGGCCGAAGATCTGCGTGACGGTCTGCCGGACGGGGTGCACCCCTTGGGTGGAGTCCCACAGCGTGAGGTGCCCGCCGTCGCCCTCCCGCGGCTCCCACAGCGCCGTGGTGGCGTGCGGCTCCATGGGGTTGTTGTGGTGCATCGGCGTCGTGTACGTCCGGTCGAGCGTCACCGGCGCCTCGGCCATCGCCGCCGCCATGTCGCCCTCGGCCGTGTCGGGCGGGTAGGTCGGGTTGACCGACTCCGGTGTGTAGAGGTCGTCGCGGTCGGCGGACAGCCGGGCGTCGTGCTCCTCCTCGGCGTAGGTCACCCGGACCAGGTCGGCGGCCTCGCGGGCCACCTCGTCGGTCCCCGCCAGCACCGCGGCCACGATCTGCCCGCGGAAGCCGATCCCGGTGCCCTGCAGCACGGCGAGCTCGGCGTCGTCGGTGGAGGCGAGGCGTTCGGCGTCGGCGGTGGTCAGCACCGCGACGACGCCGTCGAGCGCGGAGGCGTCGGCCGTGTCGACCTCCGTGACGCGGCCGCGGGCGACGGTGGCCTGCACGATCCGGCAGAACAGCGGGTCGGCGACCGGGGTCTCGTCGGCGTAGACGGCGGTGCCGCGGACCTTCGCCCCGCCGTCCCGACGCGCGAGGTCGCGCCCGATGGCCCTCGGTTCCAGGGTGGTGGTCATGCCCGGGTCTCCTCTCCGGCCAGCGCGCGCAGGGTGCTCACCAGCGTCCCGGTGAGCAGCGGGATCTTGAAC
Organism: Pseudonocardia kujensis; assembly: GCF_021283305.1. Classification (GTDB taxonomy): domain Bacteria; phylum Actinomycetota; class Actinomycetes; order Mycobacteriales; family Pseudonocardiaceae; genus Pseudonocardia; species Pseudonocardia kujensis. The sequence goes on along the minus strand of NZ_JAJSOK010000045.1, from coordinate 3,146 downwards.
GCGTTGCCCCCGTCGAAGCCCTCCTGCGGGCGGGCGTCGGCGAGCTCGGCCGCGGCGGCGGCCCGGTAGGACTCGTCGGTGGCCGGGGCGCCGCGCAGCGCCTCCTCGGCCCGGTGGGCGCGCCAGGGCTTGTGCGCCACCCCGCCGAGGGCGATCCGGGCGTCGCGGATCTCCCCGCCGGCCACGTCGAGGCAGGCGGCCACCGACACCAGGGCGAAGGCGTACGACGCCCGGTCGCGCACCTTGCGGTACCGGGAGCGGGTGGCGATCGGGAGGTCCGGCACGTCGATCGCGGTGATCAGCTCGCCGTGCTCGAGCACGGTGTCGCGCTCCGGGGTGTCGCCGGGGAGCGTGTGCAGCTCGGTGAAGGGGATCTCGCGCTCGCCGTCGGGCCCCAGCACCTGCACCCGCGCGTCGAGCGCGGCCAGCGCGACCGCCATGTCCGACGGGTGCGTGGCGATGCAGTGCTCGGACGCGCCGAGAACGGCGTGGTTGCGGGTGGCCCCGCCGAGGGCGGCGCAGCCCGAGCCCGGCGCGCGCTTGTTGCACGGGGTGGTGACGTCCTGGAAGTACACGCACCGGGTGCGCTGCAACGGGTTCCCGCCGGTGGTGGCCATGTTGCGCAGCTGCCCGGAGGCGCCGGCGAGGAGCGCCTCGGCCAGGACCGGGTAGCGGGCGCGGACCCGGCGGTCGGCCGCGAGGTCGGAGTTGCGCACGGCCGCCCCGATCCGCAGGCCGCCGTCGGACAGGTCGTCGATCTCGGCGGAGGTCAGCGCCGTGACGTCGACGAGCAGGCCGGGCGCGGCCACGCCGAGCCGCAGGTGGTCGACGAGGTTGGTGCCGCCGGCGAGGAAGGTGGCGTCGGGCCGCTCGGCCACGGCGAGCACCGCCTCGCGCGCGTCGGGCGGGGTGGCGTAGGCGAAGGGCCTCATCGGCGTGCCCCGTCCTCGACGCCGGCGACCTCGGCCACGGCCGCCCGGATGCCCTTGTAGGCGCCGCAGCGGCAGAGGTTGCCGCTCATCCGCTCCGCGATCTCCCGGTCGAGGGCCCGGGCGTCGCCCAGGTCCGGCCCCGCGACCACGTCGGCGGTGGCGGCGCTGGGCCAGCCGCGCTCCAGCTCGTCGAGCACGCCGACGGCCGAGCACACCTGCCCGGGCGTGCAGTAGCCGCACTGGAAGGCGTCGTGGTCCACGAACGCGCGGTGCACGGGGTGGGCCTCGTCGGGGCCCGGCGCGAGACCGGCCGACGTGGTCACCTCGGCCCCGTCGTGGGCCACGGCGAGTGCGAGGCAGCCGAGGATGCGGCGGCCGCCGACGAGCACGGTGCAGGCACCGCACTGGCCGTGGTCGCACCCCTTCTTCGGGCTGGTGGCCCCGAGCCGTTGCCGCAGCGCGTCGAGCAGGGAGGTCCGGGTGTCGACGCGGAGGTGGTGGGTGGCGCCGTCGACCCGCAGGGTCAGTTCGGTCTCCATGCCCAGGGTCTTCCCCGTACTCCGCGGTCCATCCCGGTGGCTGCATGATCCGGCGCGGGTGCGGTACCCGTCGGGGCATGGCCATCGCGACTATCGACCCCAGCACCGGTGAACAGCGGAGGACCTTCGACGCGCTCACCCCCGAGCAGCTCGACGCGAAGATCATGGCGTCGGCGCACGCGTTCCGGCACTGGCGGGACGTGCCGACGGAGCGCCGGTCCGCCCTGTTCCGGGACCTGGCCGCCCTGCTCGACGGGGACGCCGAGGAACTCGGGCGCCTCGCGACGCTCGAGGTCGGCAAGACCTACGCCTCGGCCGTCGCCGAGGTGCACAAGTGCGCGAAGGGATGCCGCTACTACGCGGACAACGCCGAGTCGATGCTCGCCGACGTGCCGCACGCGGTGGAGGGGGCCCGGGTACTCACCCGGTTCGAGCCGCTCGGGCCCGTGCTGGCGGTGATGCCCTGGAACTTCCCGTACTGGCAGGTGTTCCGGTTCGCCGCCCCCGCGCTGATGGCGGGCAACACCGGGCTGCTGAAGCACGCGTCGAACGTGCCGCAGTGTGCCCTGGCGATCGAGGACGTGTTCCTGCGCGCAGGGTTCCCGGAGAACGTGTTCCAGACCCTGCTGGTCGGCTCGTCGGAGATCGAGAAGGTCGTCGCCGACGACCGGGTCCGCGGCGTGACCCTGACCGGCAGCGAGCCGGCGGGCCGCGCGGTGGCCGCCGCGGCCGGCCAGCAGATCAAGACCAGCGTGCTCGAGCTGGGCGGCAGCGACCCGTTCGTCGTCATGCCCTCGGCCGACCTCGACACCGCCGTCCGCAACGCCGTGACGTCGCGGACGCTGAACAACGGCCAGTCCTGCATCAACGCCAAGCGCTTCATCGTCCACACCGACATCGCCGACGAGTTCACCCGCCGGCTGGGCGAGGCGATGGCCGCACTGACGGTCGGCGACCCGATGGACGAGAACACCGACGTCGGGCCGCTGTCGTCGGGCGACGCGGTGAAGACGCTCGACCAGCAGGTCCGCGACACGGTCGCCGCGGGTGCCACGCTCGTCACGGGCGGGGAGCCGGGCAGCGGGCCGGGCTTCTACTACCCGCCGACGGTGCTGGCCGACATCCCCGACGGCTCGCCCGCCCACCGGGAGGAGCTGTTCGGGCCCGTCGCGAGCGTCTGGCGCGCGCAGGACCTCGACGACGCCATCCGGATCGCCAACGACTCACCCTTCGGCCTCGGCGGCAGCGCCTGGACGAACGACGAGACCGAGCAGGAGCGGCTCGTCCGGGAGATCGAGACCGGGATGATCTACGTCAACCGGTTCACCGAGTCGACGCCCGAGGTGCCCTTCGGCGGCACCAAGAACTCCGGCTACGGCCGGGAGCTCGCCGAGTTCGGCCCGCGGACCTTCGTCAATGCCAAGACGGTGTGGATCGAGGGCCGCTGACGACCCGCACTGTTCAGCGTTATGGAACCATAATGCGCTCAGGAGCCGTGGAAATGCGCATTATGGAACCATAACGCGCTCAGGAGCCGTGGGAATGCGCATTGAGCCTTTCTCAGTAGGCCGTTGATCATGTTGTGCGGTCGTGTTCGTGGTGCAGGACGACGAGCGCAGCGGCGGTGATGGCGCCGATGCGGCGGGGGCAGAGGCTGACCCGGCGCAGGGCTTTG
>NZ_JAJSOK010000044.1 GCF_021283305.1 Pseudonocardia kujensis | reverse complement strand
CCAGCAGCTCCTCGACCACGTACGGCAGCCCCTCGGAGCGGGCGTGCAGGGCGGCGACCTCGTCGTCGGACGGCGGAGCGCCGCCACGGCAGGCGGCCACCAGCGCCGCGACCCCGGACCGGTCGAGCGGCCGCAGCTCCAGCACCCGCATCCCCGGGGCCGTGGTCAGCTGCCCGGCCGCCGGGCCGGGGCGGCTCGAGACCGCGACGAGCAGCCCGGGGCTCGCGCCGGTCAGGGACGTCACGGTGGCGAGGGTGTCGCGGTCCGCCCAGTGGAGGTCCTCCAGCCGCAGCACACAGCCGCCGGGCCCCACCGCCCGCAGCAGCCGGCGGAGGCCCTCGCCCAGGACCACCGCCTGGTCCGGGGCGCCGGGCCCGGACTCCGGCCCGGTGCCCGCGCGCAGCCGCTCCAGCGCCGAGCGGTAGGGGCGCACCCCGTCGGCCGCCGCGGCCGGGTCGTCGAGCCGGGGGAGGACGGCCTCGGCGAGCGGCCGGAACACCCCGCCGCCGGGCACCGCCCGCCCGGTGAGCACGGTCAGCCCGGCTGTCGTCGCGGCGGCGGCGATCTCGTCGAGGAGCCGGGTCTTGCCGATCCCGGCCTCGCCGACGACGGCCACCGACCCGCCGCCGCCCGCCGCCGTCGCGGCGACGAGCCGGCGCACCTCGGCCAGCTCGGCCGCCCGTCCCACCAGGACGGGGCTGCGGGCCACGGTCTGCACCCGGCCAGTGAAGCGCGGGCGCGACGCGCCGGGAAGCCGCTGCTCGGGGTCGGTGCCCGGAGCGCCCGGTCACGGGCTCGGCGCCGCCACCGGTCCGGACCGGCGCCCGGTCAGCAGCCAGGCGGCCGAGGCCAGGGCGACGCCGTCGGGCCCGGACCCCCCGGTCAGGACCGCCCGCAGGTTCGCGACCGCCCGTTCCTGCGCGCCGGGCCCGAGCCCGTCGAGCGTCCCGGCCAGCATCCGGCGCACCAGCCCGAACGCCTCCTCGACGTCGCGGCCCAGCACCACGGGCGCCGCGCACGGCTGCACGCCGACCTCGGCGAGCCCGGCCCCCTCCAGCAGTGCCCGGGCCTCCTGCGGGTCGGCGAGGGCGAACGCGCCCGGCCCGGGCGGCGGCGCCGGGGGCGGGCGCCCGAGCACGGCCCGCAGGAGGTCGGACAACCAGGCGTTCTCCGCCAGCGACCGCCACACGAGGAACGCCACCCGGCCGCCCGGCCGCAGCGCGCGCACCAGGTTCGCGAAGGCCACCGGCGGGTCGCCGAAGAACATCACGCCGGCGCGGCTGACCACCCGGTCGTAGCGGCCGGCGAAGTCGTGGACCTGGGCGTCGACCTCGAGGAAGGTGACCCCGGCCAGCTCGGCGCTGCGGTCCCGGGCGACCTGCAGCATCGGCGTCGAGATGTCGACCCCGGTCACCGTGCCGCCGGGGGCGACCGCGGCGGCCGCCTTGCGGGTGACCGAGCCGGTCCCGCACCCGACGTCGAGCACGTACAGGCCCGGCCCGAGCGCGGCGGCCTCGAGCAGGGCCGCGTCGTAGCCGGCGGCGGACGCCTCGAACTGCGCGGCCCGGGCGGCCCACAGCAACCCCAGCTCCCCGCTCCACTGCGCCCGCTGCTCGGCGTTCGACGCGGCCGTCCCCGGGCCGTCGGCCATCAGACGCCCTGGGCGGGCGACAGCGGCGGGCTGGTCCAGCGGGCGGCCGGGTCGAGCAGGCCCTCCGGGTCGACCTCGGCGCGCAGCGCGTCGAGCCGGGCGACGGTCTCCGGGCCGAACCCGGTCCGCAACCGCTCGACCGCCTCCGGGTCGACGCCGCCCGCGATGTTCGTGGTCGTGCCGCCGGTCGACCAGGGCAGCAGCCGCTCGACGATCGCGGCGAGGGCGCCGGGCACGTGCTCGGCGACCGGCGGGACCAGCATCCCGACGGAGTCCAGGAAGTACGCCGCGGTCCGGCCGGCGACCGCGTTGGGCACCGCCGGCGGCCGGGCGAAGGCCGCACCCAACAGCCGGATCTCGCTGAGCACGAACGGCAGGCCGGCGGCGGGCGCGGTGATCTCCGCGAACGCGTCGAGCGCCGCGTCGGGCAGCTCCGCGAGCAGGACCCCGCGGTCGACGAACGGCATCGGGTCGACCGGGTCGGCGTGGATGGCGGCGAACGCGGGGACCGGCAGCGGGCCGACCGCGTCGAGCAGGGGCTCGGGCAGCGCGGCGCGCAGGGGCGCGAGCAGCCGCTCACCCTCGGCGGCGTCGCCGACGAACGCGAACCGGACGTGCAACACGGCCTTGCCGCGCAACGGCTCCGGCACCATCGGCAGGTCCGGGAGGTTCAGCCGGGCGACGGAGGGACCGGCCGTCCCGGGCAGTGTCTCCGCCCAGTCCCGCCAGGTGCGCAGGAGGGCGGGGACGTCGGCGGTCGTGGCGTCGACGAAGATCCCGCCCGCGTAGAGCGCGGGCACCTCCACGAGGTCGATGGTCATCGCGGTGACGATCCCGAACGCCGCGCCGCCGCCGCGCAGGGCCCAGAACAGGTCGGGACCGTGGTCGGCGTCGACGGTGCGCAGCACGCCGTCGGGCGTGACGACGTCGATCGACCGGACGTTGTCCGCCGCCCAGCCGAAGGTCCGGCCGATCGGGCTCAGGCCGCCGCCGAGGGTGTAGCCGACGACACCGGCGCCCGGCGAGGAGCCGCACAGCCCGCCGAGGCCGTGCGGGGCCGCGGCGTCGAGGACCTGCTGCCAGCGCACCCCGGCACCGAGCGTGGCGGTCCGGGCCGCGGGGTCGACCGCGAGCGTGTCGAGGTCGGCGGTCACGACCAGCACCGTCCCGGGCCCGGCGGCCGCGGCCCCGTGCCCCGTCGCCTGCACGGCCACCCGCCGGCCCGTGGCGCGGGCGTACCCGACGGTCGCGACCACGTCCTGCGCGTCCGCGGCGCGGACCACGAAGTCCGGGCGGTGCTCGGTCGCGAGGTTGTAGCCGGCGGCGGCGTCGGCGTAGCCCTGGTCGCCGGGCGCGAGCACCGCGCCCGTGACCAGCGAGCCGAGCTCGGGGGTGTCCGTGGTGAGGCTCATGCGCTGCTCCTGTACGTGATCGATCGTCCGTGACCGAGCACGTATGGACCGGCAGCGCCGTTAACGCCCGTCGTCAGAGCCGGGGACGTGGTGTGGCGCGGGAGGTGCGTCCGTACGCCGGACGGAGCAGTCCGGGAACGGGTCCGAGAACGACGACGGCCCCGGGCGGAGAGCCCGGGGCCGCGCGTCGGAAAGGGCCTAGTCCAGGTAGTCCCGCAGGACCTGCGACCGCGACGGGTGGCGCAGCTTGGACATGGTCTTCGACTCGATCTGCCGGATCCGCTCGCGGGTCACGCCGTAGACCTGGCCGATCTCGTCGAGCGTGCGCGGCTGGCCGTCCGTGAGGCCGAAGCGCAGCCGGACGACGCCCGCCTCGCGCTCGGACAGCGTGGCCAGCACCGACTGCAGCTGGTCCTGCAGCAGCGTGAAGCTCACCGCGTCGACCGCGACGACCGCCTCGGAGTCCTCGATGAAGTCGCCGAGCTGCGAGTCGCCCTCGTCGCCGATGGTCTGGTCCAGCGAGATGGGCTCCCGGGCGTACTGCTGGATCTCCAGCACCTTCTCCGGGGTGATGTCCATCTCCTTGGCCAGCTCCTCCGGGGTGGGCTCGCGGCCCAGGTCCTGGAGCAGCTCGCGCTGGATGCGGCCGAGCTTGTTGATGACCTCGACCATGTGCACCGGGATGCGGATGGTGCGGGCCTGGTCGGCCATCGCGCGGGTGATGGCCTGGCGGATCCACCACGTCGCGTACGTCGAGAACTTGTAGCCCTTGGTGTAGTCGAACTTCTCGACCGCACGGATCAGGCCCAGGTTGCCCTCCTGGATCAGGTCCAGGAACGCCATCCCGCGGCCGGTGTAGCGCTTGGCCAGCGACACGACGAGGCGCAGGTTCGCCTCGAGCAGGTGGTTCTTGGCCCGCTCCCCGTCGCGCACGATCCAGCGCAGGTCGCGGCGCAGCTGCGGGGAGAGCTTCTCCGAGGCCTCGATCGCCCGGCGCAGCCGCTCGGCGGCGTAGAGGCCGGCCTCGATCCGCTTGGCGAGCTCGACCTCCTCCTCCGCGTTGAGCAGCGCGACCTTGCCGATCTGCTTGAGGTAGGCGCGGACCGAGTCGGCCGACGCGGTGAGCTCGGCATCCTTGCGCGCCTGGCGCAGCGCCTCGGACTCCTCCTCGTCCCAGACGAACTCGGTCGACTTCTGCTGGGAGGAGCGGGTGGTCGGGGCACGACGGTTGGCGCCGGTGTTGGCCGGCTCCTCCTCCTCGTCGTCCTCGTCCTCGTCCTCGGCGGAGTCGGCGGCGTCGGCCGTGTCGTCCTCGACGTCGTCGATCTCGACGTCCTCCAGCTCGACGTCCTCGCCGAGCTCGGCGTCGTCGAGGTCGACGGCCTCCTCGTCGCCCTCCGGCGAGGTCGCCTTCTTCTTGGCCGGCGTCTTCGGGCCGGGCTTCGCGCCCCCACGTGGGCGCGCCGGCCGGGACTTCGTCGCGGTACCCGCCCCGCGGCCACGACGGGCGGGTGCGGCCGCCGTCTCGTCCACGGTCGAGTCGGTTCGGGTTGCGGAGTCTGCGGCTGCCACCTAGGCCCTCTCGCTGCGTGCGCTTGCGGTCCGCCGGAGCTGCCGAGAACGCGACGGGCGCTCCGGTCCGGCTGGCTTCGAGTGACTTCGCCTCGCCGGTCGCCGCCGTTTCTCGTGGGGTCGGCGCGCGTCCCGGGGGTGAAGTTCTGAGCCATTGTAACTGCGCTGCGGCCCGGTGCTCGCCGGTCGCGCCCTCTTCAGAGCACCCGCATCGGTTCAGAGAGGGCCCGGGCGGGCCGGACGGACGCCCCGCTGCGCCGGGCGGCACCCGGCGGGCCGGACCGAAACCGTCGCCGACCTGCGGCCTGTGGTCGGATGGGCGACATGGTCCCGAGCAGCCCTCCCGGTACGGCCGGGGTACCCGGCACGGACACGACCACCCTTCCGGACGCCGCCGAGCTCGCCGAGCTCCGGCGTGTCGCGGAGCAGGTGGCGGGGGAGGCCGCGGCCCACCTGCGCACGCTGCCGGCACCCCGGGAGACCGGCGCGGTCGGCACGAAGAGCACGCCCACGGACGTCGTCACGGAGTCGGACCAGGCCCTGGAGCGGCTCGTCCGCGACCGGCTGGCGCGGCTGCGGCCCGGCGAGCCGGTGTACGGCGAGGAGGCCGCGGGCGACGCCGCGGCCGCCCGCTGGGTCGTCGACCCCATCGACGGCACCGTGAACTACCTCTACGGGATGCCCTGGTACGCCGTGTCGGTCGCCGCGGTGCGGGACGGGGTGTCGCTGGCGGGGGCCGTCGTCGAGCCGGCGTCGGGACGCGTGTGGAGCGCGGCCGCCGGGGCGGGGGCCACCTGCGACGGCGTGCCCCTGGGGGTCACCGCCGAGACCGAGCTCTCCCAGGCGCTGGTCGCCTGCGGCTTCTCCTACGACGCGGGCCGGCGTGCGCGCCAGGCGGCGATGATGGCGGCGGTGCTCCCACGGGTCCGTGACCTGCGGCGGACCGGGTCGGCGGCCCTCGACCTGTGCGGGCTGGCCGCGGGGCAGCTCGACGCCTACGTCGAGCACGGCATCCACTGGTGGGACTGGGCGGCCGCGGCGCTGATCGCGCGGGAGGCGGGGGCCGTCGTCCGGGTGCGACCCGCGCCCGGACGACGCCGCACGGACGGCACCGAGCTGGGGGAGGACGTGACGATCGCCGCCGCGCCCGGGGTGGCGGCGGCGTTCGCGGAGCTCCTGCGCGAGGCGGGTGCGGCCGGGGTCTGACCCGGATCTCCGAGTGCCGACGGTCCGCCGCCGGCCGGGCCGGTCAGCAGCGGGCGGCCGCGCGCGCCTCGGCCAGCACCTGCGGGTCGAGCTGTGGCGTGGCCACCTGCTGGCCCTCGCCCGTCTCGCCGGAACCCGGGGCGCCCAGCTGCTCCAGGGCGTCGCGGACGGCGCGGACGGGGTTGACGTCGGTGAACCCGGTGCCGACGGCGACGTCGACCGTGTCGTCCCCGCGCTCGTCCTGCACCAGCTCGAGACAGGGCAGGACGAGCTGCAGGGTGGCCGCGGCGCCCTCGCCGGACTGCCCGAACCGCAGCTGGCCGTGACACTCGAGGTCGCCGTTCGGGTACAGCGGGTCGTTGTCCGGCTGGCGGGCCTCGCCGAACCCGAGGTCGCCGAGCTGCGCGGCCACGAGGTTGGCCTGGCCGCGCTGGCCGCCGGCGTTGAGGACCGTCGCCCGGACCTCCGCGGGCGGCGTCGGGGCGGCCGCGGCCAGGGCGTCGGAGTCGAGCACGCTGCCGGCCGACCCCGGGGCCGGCGTGTTGCAGGCGGCGAGGCCGGACTCCGCGGCGGAGTTGACGAACACGATCGTCCAGGTCACGAGGGCCGCCACGGCGAGGGCCGCGACGGTGATCGCGACCGGCCGGGTGCGGCGCCGCCGGTACGGACGCAGCCCCGCGTTCACGCGTCCACCCCAGCCGTACACACCCCGCGGATCAGCACGGCGGAACCCTAACGCCCCCGCGGGGCGGCGACGGGCGGACGACACGGGTGGGCCCGGTGCAGGGGGCTTGACCGCTCGGCTACCCTCTGCGCGCCGACGGGGGAGCCACGACGTTTCGCGGGGCCCGGTCGCGGGGCCGAGCCGGTGGGTCCGCGCCCTGGTCCCGACCGGGCTGCGCTCTTCCGCAAACGGGTGAGACCGGCGTCACTCCGACGTCGGGCACAAACGCCCGCGGCCGGAACGTTGTGCAGCGGCACGACCGAAGACGAAGAGTACTGAGGGTGGGAACGATGGCTACCGACTACGACGCACCGCGGCGCAACGAGGCCGACGACATGGCGGAGGACTCGCTCGACGAGCTCAAGGCCCGTCGGAACGAGGCGCAGTCGTCCGTGGTCGACGTCGACGAGTCGGACACGGCGGAGAGCTTCGAGCTCCCGGGGGCGGACCTCTCGGGCGAGGAGCTCACGGTCAAGGTCCTGCCGAAGCAGGCGGACGAGTTCACCTGTGGCAGCTGCTTCCTGGTGCACCACCGCAGCCGGCTGGCCGAGACCCGCGGCAACCTGTTCATCTGCCGCGACTGCGCGGCCTGACGACGGCGCCACCGCCCCGACCGGAGCGACACGACAGCGACATGACGCGGATCCACCCGGATCCGCCGCGGAGACCGACGAGGGCGTCCCGGGTTGCCGGGACGCCCCTTTCGGCGTTCTCGGGCCCGCTCAGGCCCGGGCGGCGCTCAGCGCGGCCACCAGTTCCTCCGGGCGGCGGCTGCTGACCACCCAGTACGGCACCGGGCTCGCCGGGTCGCGCGTCTCGATCCGCACGACCGGGCCGATCCAGCCCCGGTGCAGGACGTGGGCGATCGGGTCCAGCTCCGGGCCCAGCGCCTGCTGCTTGTCCTCCTTGGACACGATCTGCGTCCGGCCGACGTGCTCCAGGGCGATCCGCTCGTCGCCGGCGACCAGCTCGGTCCCGGTCACCCGGACCCGGACGCTGCCGAGCCGCCACACCACCAGCAGGGCCAGCGGGATCAGCACGACGTAGCCGATCCAGGAGCGCACCCCCGGATATCCCATGTGGATCTCGGCGCCCAGCAGCACGGCGACGCCGCCGGCGAACAGGAACCACCAGAGCGGCGTACTCAACCGCTCGTCGAACCCAGGACGGCCGGACGTCGCAGGACCGGCGCTGGACGGGTGCTCGCTCACGACGACCCACTGTAACGTCGCCCGTCGTGCCCGGCCCGATCGATGCTCCCCCGCACGAGCCGATGGTCACGCCGCTCGTCGACGTGCTGCTGACCCGCCTCGACCCCGAGATGCCCCTGCCCGCGTACGCCCGACCCGGCGACGCGGGGGCGGACCTCGCGACCACGTCCGACCTCGTCCTCGCCCCCGGCGAGCGCGCCGTCGTCGGCACGGGGGTCGCGATCGCGCTGCCCGTGGGCTATGCCGGCTTCGTGCACCCGCGCTCCGGGCTGGCCGCCCACGCGGGGCTGTCGGTCGTCAACGCGCCGGGCACGATCGACGCCGGATACCGCGGCGAGATCAAGGTGTGTCTGATCAATCACGACCCTCGCGAGGAGATCTCGCTGCGCAGGGGTGACCGGATCGCCCAGTTGGTCGTTCAGAAGGTGGAGTACGCGCGCTTCGTCGAGGTGTCCGAGCTCCCGGCCTCCGACCGGGGACCGGGCGGCCACGGCTCGACGGGCGGGCACGACCGGCTGGCAGGAGGGGACGGACCGTGAGCGTCCGCTACGGCGAGGACCTCGAGGACCTGGAGGCCGACGACTCGGTGGATCCCGGGTACGACGGCGACTACGACGGTGAGTTCGACGAGGAGTACGACAGCGACTACGACGGGCCGGACTTCGGCCCGTTCGACGTCGCCAAGCTCGACCCGGAGATGACCGACGCGCTCACGCGGATGGACTTCGGCGCCGTGCAGGTGCCGATCCCGCCGCAGGGCAGCGTCGTCGAGCCGGAGGACGGCGCGCGGCTGTCCGCGGTGCACATCTCGATGCCGGGCGGCGGGCGGCTGTCGCTGTCCGCGCTCGCGGCGCCCCGCTCCGGCGGGCTGTGGAAGGACCTCTGCGAGGAGATCGCGGAGTCGCTGCGCGAGGGCGGCGCCACCGTGCGCTCCTACACCGGCGAGTGGGGCCGGGAGCTGCGCGCGACCACGCAGATCGCGTCCTCGGTGTTCGTGGGCATCGACGGCGAGCGCTGGATGGTCTACGGCGTCGCGGCCGGTCCCGAGGAGCAGGCCGAGCGGCTCGACGCCGAGATGCGGCGGATGCTGCGCGGCACGATCGTGGTGCGCGGCAAGTCTCCGTACCCGCCGCGGACGGTGCTGCCCCTGACGCTCCCGTCGGCGGTCGACGAGGCCCCCGATCCCGATGCCGAGGCGCCGCAGCCCAAGGCCACGCTCACCCTGCGGACGCGCACGGTCTCGCCCGCCACGGAGGCGGAGGAGCCGGTCGCGAGCGGGTCCGACCCGGTGGCGCCGCCGGCGCCCGGCGGGCCGGCTCCGATCGGGCAGGGCGGTGCTCCCGGCGGGGCCCGTCCGATGGCACCCGCGGCATCGGCAGGGGCGCAGGGTGCGCCTGGTGCCGTCGCGCCCGGTGCGCCTGGTGGCGGTGCGCCCGGTGCGCCCGGTGGTGCCGGTGTGACGGGTGCGCCGCAGCCCGGCCTGCCGCGCGGGCCGCGGCCCGGCGGTCCGGAGTTCGGCGGCCCCGCGGTCGGCGGGCCCGGGAGCGGCCGCTTCGGTGTGCCCGGGGGTGGCTCCGGCGGCCCCGCGACGGGTGGGCCCGGTGCCGGCGGACCCGGCTCCGGTGGGCCCGGCGTCGGTGGACCTGGCTTCGGTGGGCCCGCCGTCGGTCAGCCCGGCGGCGAGCCCGGCTTCGGCGGCCCCTCGTTCGGTGGTCCGGCGTCCGACGGCCAGGTCTTCGGCGGCCCGACCGGTCGCCCGGCGTCCGACGGCCAGGTCTTCGGTGCCCCGGCCGGCGGTGCGGACTTCGGCGGCCCGACCGGCGGCGGCCCGGCGGGCGGCGGTCCCGGTTTCGGTGGCCCCGCAGCCGGTGGTCGGGGTGGGGGCGCGGCGGCGTTCGGGGGCCCGGCGGCCCCCGCACCGTTCGGCCCCGACCCGCGCGGACGTGCGTCCACCCCGGGCATCGGCGGACCGGCCGGCGGGCCGGGTCCGTTCGGCGACCCGAGCGGTCGGCACGGCGTTCCCGGGGGAGCGGAGACCGGCGGAGGCTTCGGGCCCGGTGGTGGCTTCGGAGCCGCGGGCGGACCCGGCCCCGCGGTCCAGCAGGGCGGTGTGCCCGGTGCTCCGGGTGGTGCTCCCGCGACCGGCTGGTCCGGTGCCTACGGCCCCGGAACCGGGAGCTCGTTCGCCCCGGCCGGCTCGCCCTTCCCGCCCGCCGACGGCGTGGGCCACGTGCCGGGCGAGCAGGGCCCGCAGGGCCCCGGCCCGGACCCGCTCCTCGGCGGTCCGGCCGCGCCCTCGACCGGTGCGCACGCGGGCCCGAGCGGGTTCCCGGCGGGTGGACCCGGTGCCCCGGCGCCCTCGGACGCCGCAGGCCGGGGTGGCCCGGCCGGCGCGGGCGAGACGCGCGCCCTGCCCGTCGTCGGTCGGGGTGGGGCCGGCGCCGAGCCCTGGGCCGACCGCACCGTCGACCCCGCGCCGCGGGCCACCCCGCACAGCGGTGGGTGGGCGACCGCGGAGTACCGACCCGACTGGTCCGACGAGGAGCCGGCCCACCGCGGGCCGGACTCCGCACAGCTCCGGGCGGGCGGCGGTGCGCGGCACGCGGAGCCGCAGGCCGACCGGACGAGCGGTGCCCGGGCGACCGGTGGTCGCCCCGCCGACGCGCCCTCGGGCTGGGCCGACCAGCAGAACGGCTGGTCCGGCGCGCCGGGGTCCGCCCGGCCCGGGCACGACCCGCAGTTCCCGGACGCGCCGCGCCCGGCCCGGGCCTCCGAGCAGCCGAGCGGCAGCTGGGCAGGCGCCGGCGGGCAGCCCGGCCGCGTGTCGGAGCAGCCGAGCGGCTGGGCCGGCGGGCCGCAGCCGGCCGCGAGCGCCGGGGGGAACCCGAACCCGTCGGCGACCGGCTGGGGCGCCGAACGGCAGAACGGTGTCGCCGGCGGCCCGCCCCGGGCGGGCGGCGCCGGACCCCGGGACGGCCTGTACGGGGCGCCGCAGGGCGGCCACACCGCCGACGGCCGGCCCGACGGCTGGACCCCGACCGTGCACCAGCCGCCCGGTCCGGGCTACGAGACCGTCGACCGCGACTCCGGGCGGCTGCCGCAGTACGGGTACACCGCCTCCGGCTGGTCGTCGCAGGTCGGTGGCCGCGAGGTGACCGGGTTCGCGGGCGTCCGCACGGGCCCCGGCTCGCCGGCCGACGTCCCGACCAGCCTGTTCGACGCGCTCATGGCCGAGTCCACCGACCGCGCCGCGGACCACCGTCCCGCCCCCCGCAACGGCAACAATCCCGGCAACGGGCACGCCGTCCACGGGAGCGCGAACGGTCACGGCGGCCGCAACGGCTGGGGCGGCCCGAACGGCGAAGGCCCCGGAGGGGCGCCCGGCCACGACGCCCCGGGCCCCGGCGGCCGGGGTGCCCCGAACGGCCACGGCAGCCCGGACGGCCGGCCCGCTCCGCACGGCTTCGGCGCTCCGCACGGCTTCGGCGCTCCGAACGGCTTCGGCGCTCCGAACGGCTTCGGCGCTCCGAACGGCTACGGCGCTCCGAACGGCTACGGCCCTCCGAACGGCCACGGCAGCCCGAACGGCTTCGGCGGTCCGAACGGCCACGGCAGCCCGAACGGGTACGGCGCGCCCGAGCCCGGCGCGGTTCACGGCCAGGGGAAGCCCGATCCCGACGAGCGCCGCCACGGCCACGGCCCGGGCGCCCGGCCGGCGCTGTCGTTCCTCAACGGCAGTGACCCGCTCAGCAGCGGTGACCCGCTCGACAGCGGTGATCCGCTCGACGGCGGCGACCCGCTCGACGGCGGCGACCCCGACCGCGGCCGTCACCGCCGGCCCGAGTAGGCCGCCGCCCGCCACACCCGTGGCGACCGGCCGGCACACCAGCACGGAGCGCGCCGCCGGGTCCGACGCGCGAAGACGCATTCCTGGCGCTCACCCACACGGCCCGTCCTCCGCGCACGTCGGAGCTCCTGGACGATGCCCCGACCGGTGGCGCGAAGGACGACGATCGAACCTCTGCCGAGAACGCCGCCGTCACCCCACCGGCACGCCGAACGGCGTGCGAGCAGGGTCACGACCACCCACCGCGCCGACGAGCGGGACCCTGCGCCGGGAGATCCGCCCAGAACGGCATCATCCGGACGCGGACCGGCTTCTCACCCGTCCGGGCAGCCGCAGGTCGGCGCCGTGGTCGCGCCGCTCACCGACGGAGGAGATCGGGAGTGCGCCCGGGCGCATGAACCCGCTCGTTCGGGGCACACTTCCCCTTTCTCCCGCGTTACCCTTGCACGGGCAGCGGCCGGATCAAGGGAGACGGCGCGCGCCCCAGCAGCCGAGGAGAGAGATGGGCAGCACGGACGGTGGGGCGTTCCGCCGCATGCTTCGCAAGCTCACCAGCGACGTCGACGTCCTGGACGCGGACGACCTGTCCGAGGATTCCGAGCGTTCCGGCGCGCAACGCGCGAGCGAGTGTGCGTGCGGCCAGGAGGTGACCATGCTGGGTCGCCTCCGGAGTGTGGAGTTCTGCCCCGAGGACGACAGCAGCGCGCAGCTCCAGGCGGAGCTGTACGACGGCACCGAGGGAGTGACGCTGGTCTGGATGGGTCGACGCCGGATCCCGGGCATCGAGCCCGGCCGGACGATGCGGGTGCGCGGCAGGATCTCGGTCCGCGACGGGCGGAAGGTCCTGTACAACCCGTACTACGAGATCTGCCAGGCGCAGTGACGTCGGGTCCCGAGGGGGACCAGCCGACCACCCGTCTCCCGCGGGTGGCCGGCGAACCGGCGGACCATGACTCGGCCACGGGCCCAATCCCGCGCGTCCCGGCCAGGGAGACCGCGGGCGCCCCGGCGGACCGCGCCGCGGAGACCGCGAACACCGCGAACGACACGGTCGACACCGAGCGCCGCCCCACGCTCCTCGAACAGATGGGCGGCATCCCCGGCATCATCGCGTCGACGGTCCCGGTGGCGGTGTTCGTCGTCGCCAACGTCCTGTTCGCGCTCAAGCCCGCCCTGATCGCCGCGATCGCGGCCGGCGTGCTGGTGGCGCTGTTCCGCATCGTCCGCAGGCAGCCGCTGCAGCCCGCGGTCTCCGGGCTGTTCGGGGTGGCCGTCTGCGCGTTCATCGCCTACCGCACCGGCGAGGCGCGCGGGTTCTATCTGCCCGGCCTGCTCTACAGTGCCGCGCTCGGGGTCGCGTTCCTCATCTCGATCGTCGTCCGGTGGCCGCTCGCCGGCGTCGTCTGGCACGCCGTCAACGGGCACGGGCAGGACTGGCGCCGCAACCCCCGCATGCTGAAGGCGTACAGCTGGGCCAGCGCGCTCTGGGCGCTGGTGTTCGCCGCCCGGCTCGTGGTGCAGGGCTGGCTGTACAACGCCGACGAGGAGACCTGGCTCGGGATCGCCCGCCTGGTCATGGGCTACCCGCTGCTCGGCCTCGCGATCGTCGGGACGGTCGTCGCCGTCCGCCGCGCCGAGCGCACCCCCGCCACGAGCTGAGGGCCGCGCGGGCCGCCTCGGCGCGCGGCCCGGGGAGGCCGGGTCAGGCCCCGACGACGGCCGCCCGGATCTCCTCCTCGACGGCCGCGGTCGCGACGAAGAGCAGCTCGTCGCCCGGCTCCAGCGCGTCGTCGGCCTGCGGGACGATCACCCGGCCGCCGCGCAGGATCGTGACCAGCGCGGAGTCCGGCGGCAGCGCCAGGTCCCGCACGGGACGCCCGGCCAGCGGCGTGTGCGTGGGCAGCGTGACCTCCACGAGGTTCGCCTGGCCCTGCCGCAGGGTGAGCAGCCGGACCAGGTCGCCGACGGCCACGGCCTCCTCGACCAGGGCCGCGAGCAGCCGCGGGGTGGAGACCGAGACGTCGACGCCCCAGTTCTCGCCGAACAGCCACTCGTTGCGGGGGTCGTTGACCCGCGCGACCACCCGGCGCACCGCGAACTCGGTCTTGGCCAGCAGGGAGACGACCAGGTTGACCTTGTCGTCGCCGGTCGCGGCGATCACGACGTCGCAGCTCTCGATGCCGGCGTCCTCGAGCGTCTGCAGCTCGCAGGCGTCGGCGTGCACCCACTCCGCCTCCTCGACGGCGGCGGGGTCGATGTGGCTGAGGTCACGCTCGATGAGCATGACCTGGTGCTGGTTCTCGACGAGCTCCCGCGCGATGGAGCGGCCGACGGCTCCGGCCCCCGCGATGGCGACCCTCATGACCTCACGCCCTCTCGGGTTCTCAGGAGTCGGTGGGCGGTGCGGCCGCCGCGGCCGTGACGTCGGAGACCGTGCCCGAGACCGCCGCCACGTAGACGGTGTCGTCGGCCTGCACGGCCGTCTCGCGGGTGGGCAGCACGCCGGTGCCGAACCGGACGAGGAACGCCACCCGGGAACCGGTGGCCTCCTCCAGTTCGCGGATCGGGTGCCCGACCCAGTCCTCGTGCAGCGGCAGCGGCAGGATCGCGACGGTCCCGGCGGGCTCGCGCCACGCCGTCGCGACGCCGTCGGGCAGGACCATCCGCATGAACCGGTCCGTGGTCCACGGCACCGTGGCGACGGTGGGGATGCCGAGCCGCTCGTAGACGGCGGCGCGCTTGGCGTCGTAGATCCGGGCGACCACCCGCTCCACGCCGAAGGTCTCCCGGGCGACCCGGGCGGACAGGATGTTGGAGTTGTCACCGGAGGAGACCGCGGCGAACGCGTCGGCCTTCTCGATCCCGGCCTCGATCAGCACCTCGCGGTGGAACCCGAACCCGACGACCTGACGGCCGCGGAAGTCCGTGCCGAGCCGGCGGAAGGCCTGCACGTCCCGGTCGATGACGGAGACCTCGTGACCGAGGCGTTCGAGCCCGGCGGCGAGGGACGCGCCGACGCGGCCACAGCCCATGATCACGACGTACATCGGATGGGCCCTCCCGGGCTCGCTCGGTCTCACGTTCCGACGGGCCGCGGCACCTCCGATCGGGGCCGGGGCTCGTCGTCGGCGCACGCTATCGCGTCGGTCCGCCGCCGAGAGCATAGGCTTCCGACGTGTCCAAGCTCGGCGTCGCCGTCAAGCGCATCCTGGTCGGTCGCCCGCAGCGCAGCGACCGCCTGCACAGCACGCTGCTGCCGAAGCGGATCGCGCTGCCGGTCTTCGCCTCCGATGCCATGTCCTCGGTCGCCTACGCGCCCGAGGAGATCTTCCTGACCCTGTCCGTCGCCGGGGTCACCTCGTACGCGCTGTCCCCCTGGATCGGCCTCGCGGTCGTCGTCGTGCTGCTCACGGTGGTCACCAGCTACCGGCAGAACGTGCACGCCTACCCGTCGGGCGGCGGCGACTACGAGGTGGCGACGGTCAACCTCGGCCGCAAGGCCGGGCTCACCGTGGCGAGCGCCCTGCTCGTCGACTACACGCTCACCGTCGCGGTGTCGATCTCGGCGGCCGCGGCGAACGTGGGTGCGCTGATCCCGTTCGTGGCCCAGCACAAGGTGCTGTTCGCCGTGCTCGCGATCGTGATCCTCACCGCGATCAACCTGCGCGGGATCCGGGAGGCGGGCGCGGCGTTCGCCGTGCCGGTCTACCTGTTCATGATCGGCATCGGCACGATGATCCTCTGGGGCCTGACCCGGGTGCTGATCCTGGGCCAGGACGTCGTGACGGCCAGCACGAACCTGCACCTCGTGGCGGAGGGCGACACCTTCACCGGCCTGGCGCTGGTGCTGCTGATCCTGCGTTCGTTCACCCAGGGCGCGGCCGCGCTGACCGGTGTCGAGGCGATCTCCAACGGCGTGCCGGCCTTCCGCAAGCCGAAGTCGAGGAACGCCGCGACCACCCTGCTGTTGCTCGGCCTGATCTCGGTGACGATGTTCATGGGCCTGATCGCACTGGGCCGGCTCACCGGGGTGAAGATCGCCGAGGACCCCGCCGGCCAGTTCCCCGACGCACCCCCGGGGTACCAGCAGCAGACGATGGTCGCCCAGCTGGCCGACGCCGTCTTCTCCGGCTTCCGGCCCGGCTTCTACTTCGTGGTGATCATGACGGCGCTGATCCTGGCGCTGGCCGCGAACACGGCGTTCAACGGCTTCCCGGTGCTGGGCTCGATCCTGTCCCAGGACCGCTTCCTGCCCCGCCAGCTGCACACCCGCGGCGACCGGCTCGCGTTCTCCAACGGAATCCTGATCCTCGCGGCCTTCGCGGTCGTGCTGGTGATCGGCTTCCAGGCGGAGGTCACGCGGCTGATCCCGCTGTACACGGTCGGCGTGTTCGTCTCGTTCACGCTGAGCCAGACCGGCATGGTGCGGCACTGGAACCGCGAGCTGCAGACGGTGACCGACCCGAAGGAGCGGCGCCGGATGCGCCGCTCGCAGACGATCAACGGGTTCGGCGCGATCATGACCGGGCTCGTCCTGCTGACCGTCCTCGTCACGAAGTTCGCCCTCGGCGCGTGGATCACCATCGTGGCGATGGCCGGGTTCTTCGTGCTCATGGTCGCGATCCAGAAGCACTACGACCGCGTCTCGGCGGAGCTGCTGGCCGGTGAGTCCGACGCCGTGCTGCCGAGCCGCAACCACGCCGTCGTGCTCGTGTCGACGCTGCACAAGCCCACCCTGCGGGCGCTCGCCTACGCCCGGGCGACGCGCCCGGACGTGCTGGAGGCGCTGACCGTCAACGTCGACGAGGCGGACACCAAGAAACTGATCTCGGACTGGGGCAAGCGGAAGATCCCGGTGAAGCTCAAGGTCGTCGAGTCGCCGTACCGGGAGATCACCCGGCCGGTCCTGGACTACGTGAAGCGGATCCGCTCGGACAACCCGCGCGACGTCGTGACCGTCTACATCCCGGAGTACGTCGTGGGCCACTGGTGGGAGCAGCTGCTGCACAACCAGTCCGCGCTCCGGCTGAAGAGCCGGCTGCTGTTCCAGCCCGGGGTGATGGTCACGAGCGTGCCGTGGCAGCTGGTCTCCTCGGCCGCCGCCCAGCCGCTCTCGCCGCACTTCGCGCCGGGCGCCTCGCGTCGCGGCTACCCCTCGATGGAGCAGCTGCCCGGCGACCAGACCCCGAGCGCCACCGCCACCCGCAGCCCCGGCACCCGCGCCACACCCGGCTCGGAGGCCTCCACCAGGAAGGACAGCGGTGACCCGGTCCGCTGAGCAGACCCTCGACTGGACCGACCGCGTGCTCGAGCTGGAGGTCGGCCCGGTCGCCCACGGCGGGCACTGCGTCGCCCGGCACGAGGGCCGCGTGCTCTTCGTGCGGCACGCGCTGCCCGGCGAGCGGGTCCGGGCGGTGGTGACCGAGGACCAGGGCGGGTCGTTCTGCCTGGCCGACGCGATCTCCGTGCCGGAGCCCTCGCCGGACCGGGTGCCGGCGCCGTGCCCGTGGGCGCGCGCCGGCGGCTGCGGCGGTTGCGACTTCCAGCACGTCGCGCCGCCCGCGCAGCGCGCCCTCAAGACCGCCGTGCTGCGCGAGCAGCTCACCCGCCTCGGCGGGCTGACCGGCGGGCTCGCCGGGTCGGTCGAGGTCGAGGAGCTCCCCGGCGGTCCGCTCGGCTGGCGGCAGCGCCTGCGCCTCGCGGTCGACGACGAGGGCCGGGCCGGGCTGCGCGCGCACCACAGCCACGAGGTCGTCCCGATCTCGGACTGCCTGCTCGCGCCCGCCGGGCTGCTCGACGACCTGCTCGCGCGGCACTGGCGCCCCGGCGACGAGATCGAGGTGGCCGTCGACGCCCGGGGCGAGCGGCACCTCGGCGCAGGCGTGCCGCCGGCGGAGCGCAGCGCCTCCGTGCAGCACGCGGTCGGCCGTGACTGGGAGCTCTCGCCGGGCGCCTTCTGGCAGGTGCACCCGGATCTGGCCGACACCCTCGCCGGGATCGTGCGGGAGTGGGCGGCGGCGCCCTCCGGGGGTACGGCCTGGGACCTCTACGGCGGCGTCGGGCTGTTCGCCGCGGTGCTGGCCGGGCAGGTCGGGCCCGAGGGGTCGGTGACGGTCGTCGAGTCGGCCCGGCAGGCCGTGGCCGACGGCGAGCGCGCGCTGCGCGACCTGCCGCAGGTCGCCTTCCGGGTGGGCCGGGTGGAGCGGGTGGTCACCGGACTGCCCGATCCGGACGTCGTCGTCGCCGACCCGCCGCGCAAGGGCCTGGGCAAGGCGATGGTCGAGGAGCTGTGCGTCCGGGCGCCGGAGCGGGTCGTCTACGTGGCCTGCGACCCCGCCGCCCTGGGCCGCGACGTCAGGCTCTTCGCCGCGCGGGGGTACGCGCTCTCCGCGCTGCGCTCCTTCGACGCCTTCCCCATGACGCACCACATGGAGTCGGTCGCGCTGTTCGAACCCGAGCGCGACCCCCGCTGACAGCGGGAACGACCGCAGACAGGAGGACCATGGGCATCGCCGAGTACGTCGAGGGCTGGGAGCCCGGACCCGTCGAGGTGCGGGAGGTCCTGGACCGCGTCCCGTCGGACTCGTTCGCCGGCCTGCTCGACCAGCCCTCGCCGATCGACGCGACCGGGCAGGGGTCGACCGCGCTGCCGCCGCTGTGGACGGCCTTCCACTTCCTCGAGCGGCCCGCCACCTCGGAGCTCGGCGAGGACGGGCACCCGCGCGAGGGGCACTTCCTGCCGCCGATCCCGAATCGCCGGCGGATGTTCGCCGGCGGCCGGCTCACCGTGCACGCGCCGCTGCGCGTGGGCGACGAGGTGACCCGGCGCAGCGCGCTGAGCTCGATCACGCCGAAGTCCGGCCGGTCCGGCGACATGCTCTTCGTCACCCTGACCCACGAGTACCTGCGCGACGGCGAGGTGGCCCAGGTCGAGGAGCACGACGTCGTCTACCGGGAGCAGGAGCCCGGGGCGGCGCGCACCGCGGCGCCCGCGGCGCCGGAGCCGCGCGAGCCCGATCCGGCGGCCCCGGGGGAGTGGCAGGCGGTGCTGCGCCCCGACGAGGTGCTGCTGTTCCGGATGAGCGCGCTGACCTACAACGCCCACCGGATCCATCACGACCTGCCCTACACCCGGGACGTCGAGGGTTTCCCCGGGCTCGTGGTGCACGGGCCGCTGCTCGCGCTGATGTTGCTCGAGCTGCCCCGCCGCTTCGCCCCGGACCGCCAGGTCGCCGAGTTCTCCTACCGCCTGCGCCGGCCCGCCTTCGCCGGTGCCCCGGTGGTGGCGACGGGCAAGCCGGACGGCTCCGACCTGGTCTGCGGGGTGCCCGGCGCCGACCCCAGCATCACCGGACAGGTCACCTTCGCCTGATCACGGGCCCGGGCGGCCGGCCTCAGGAGGTCGTGCCCCCGGCCGTGGCCCCGCCCGTGTTCCCGGCCGGGGCGGTCGGGCCGGTCGGGGCGACTGCCGCCGCCGCGGCGGGAACGCCGGCGGTGGACGTGGTCTGCGCCGTGCCCACCCCGGTGCCGCCCTGTACCCGGCCCACCAGCCAGGGGAAGGCGTCGGCGAAGGAGGTCGCGGCCACCTGCCACGTGTGGCCGCCCGGCGTGGTGTGCAGCGTGCAGGCGATGCCCTGCGCCGTCATCGCGGTGCAGAGCTGCGCCGCCTCCTGGGGCTCGCTCCCCTCCGCGCCCGGGTCGGCCTGCCCGCCGAACCCTGACCCGGTGGGCCGGCGCGGTCCGCCGCGGAACGCGAACCCGGGCCGTCCGCCGGGCCCGGACCCCGGGCCCCCGCCGGAGGAGTCCTCGAACCAGCCTGCGGTGTCGGCGTAGCGGCCGTGCGCGGCCAGCACGGTGAGTGGGTCGAACCGGGCCCACGCCGCCGCGTTCCCGCCGTACAGCCGGCTGATCGTCTCGTCCTTGCCGCCGACGGCCGGGCCGAGGTCACCCGCGATGTCCTCGAAGGTGCCGAAGAGCTCGGGGTGCATCACGGCGAGGTCCACGGCGCAGGTCCCGCCCATCGACCAGCCCACGACCCCCCAGCTCGCGGGTTCGGCGGAGGCGCCGAAGCGGGAGACCACGGAGGGCCGGACGTCCTCGGTCAGGTGGTCGGCGGAGTTGCCCCGGGGCCCGTTCACGCACTGGGTGTCGTTGTTGAAGGAGCCGCCCGAGTCCACGAAGACGAGGATCGGCGTGAGGCCCCCGTGCGCGGCCGCGTACCCGTCGACGACGTCCAGGGCGTTGCCGGTGCGGATCCAGTCCGCGGGGGTGTTGAACTCGCCCCCGACCATCATCAGCGCCGGCAGGGCGGGATGGTGGTCGCTCCCGGTGAACCAGGCCGGCGGCAGGTAGACGTACTCCTCGCGGTGTGTGAACCCGCTGGCCGTGGCGGGAATGTCCACGCCGAGCAGGGCACCGTGCGCGGGCCGCGTCGACGCGGAGGCGAGGCTCGCCAGCTGCGCGTCGTCGACCTCGTCCGGCAACGGACCGGCGGTCGCGGCGCCCCAGGCCTCCTGCACGGTGGGGTAGTAGCCGACCCACTGGTTGAGGACCGACGCGACGCAGAGCACCGCGAGCGGCACCGCGAGGATCGACAGCGTCCGTCGCCACCAGGGCGTCCGCCGCCAGCCGACGACCGCGACGACGGCCGCGCCGACCGCCACGCCGATCCAGATCCAGAGCACGACGGGCGCCGGGTCGTCCGTCAGCCCGTCGGCGGTGACCTGCTCGCGGACCAACAGGCTCGCCGCGAGACCGACCACCGCGGCCACCGGCAGCCACACGAGGTACCACCGCCGCCCGGCGCGGCGCACCAGGGCCACGAGCAGGACGGCGGCCGTGACCGCCGGGATCGCGACAGGGAGCCAGCCGGTCAGCAGGGACAGGCCGTGGCCGTAGTGACCCACCCGGGCACCGTTGCCGCGCCGGCTGGGGACGAGCCCGGAGAAGGCTGTGGAGCCGCTGTGAATCCGGCGCCGGATCGCGTCGCCGGCGGGGCGGCTCCCTCCCGCACCGCGGGCGGCGACCTCCGGTTCGCGCGACCCCACCCCACCCGTACCCGCCGGGGGGCCGTCCGGGGAGGATGGGGGAGTGACAGGTTCGGTTCCCGCAGCGGCCCCCGCGGCCCCCACCGGGGCGGCATCGGCTCCGCAGTCCTCGGCCCAGACCACCCCCCAACCGTCGATCGAGCATCGCATCGCCGACGAGCTGGGAGTGCGCCGGCACCAGGTCGCCTCGGCCGTCGACCTCCTCGACGAGGGGTCGACCGTGCCGTTCGTGGCCCGCTACCGGAAGGAGGCCACGGGCGGGCTCGACGACGCCCAGCTCCGCACCCTTGAGGAGCGGCTGCGCTACCTGCGCGAGCTGGAGGAGCGGCGCAGCGCCGTGCTCGAGGAGATCCGCAAGCAGGGCAAGCTCACCCCCGAGCTGGAGCAGCAGGTGCTGGCCGCCGAGTCGAAGGCCCGGCTCGAGGACGTCTACCTGCCCTACAAGCCCAAGCGCCGCACCAAGGCCATGATCGCCCGCGAGAACGGTCTCGAGCCGCTCGCCGACGCCCTGCTCGCCGACCCCTCGCTGACCCCCGAGGAGGAGGCGGCGAAGTACCTCGGGGAGAACGTCGCCGACGCCGCCGCCGCGCTCGAGGGCGCCCGCGCGATCCTCGTCGAGCGCTTCTCCGAGGAACCCGACCTCATCGGCGGCCTGCGCGAGCGGATGTGGAGCCGCGGCGTGCTGGTGTCGAAGGTCCGCCCGGGCAAGGAGGTCGAGGGCGCCAAGTTCTCGGACTACTTCGACTTCTCCGAGCCGTTCACCTCGCTGCCGAGCCACCGCATCCTGGCCGTCTTCCGCGGGGAGAAGGAGGAGGTCCTCGACGTCTCCCTGGAGCCCGACGCCGAGCCGGCCGAGCCGGGCGTGCGAACCGACTGGGAGACCCTGATCGCCGCGCACGTCGGCATCTCCGACCAGGGCCGGCCCGCGGACCGGTGGCTGAACGACGTCGTGCGCTGGACCTGGCGCACCCGCATCCTGTTGCACCTGGGCATCGACATCCGGGTGCGGCTGCGCACCGCCGCCGAGGAGGGCGCGATCGGCGTCTTCGCCTCCAACCTGCGCGACCTGCTGCTCGCCGCGCCCGCCGGGACCCGGGCGACGATGGGTCTCGACCCGGGCCTGCGCACCGGCGTGAAGGTCGCCGTGGTCGACGGGACCGGCAAGGTCGTCGCCACCGACACGATCTACCCGCACGAGCCCCGCAAGGACTGGAACGGCGCGCTGGTCAGGCTCACCAAGCTGGCCACCGAGCACTCCGTGGACCTGATCGCGATCGGCAACGGCACCGCCTCCCGGGAGACGGACAAGCTCGCCGGCGAGCTCGTCGCGATGAACCCCGGGCTGAAGATGACCAAGGTGATGGTCAGCGAGGCGGGCGCGTCGGTCTACTCGGCCTCGGCGTACGCGTCCGCCGAGCTGCCGGACCTCGACGTCTCGCTGCGCGGCGCGGTCTCCATCGCCCGCCGCCTGCAGGACCCGCTCGCCGAGCTCGTGAAGATCGACCCGAAGTCCATCGGCGTCGGCCAGTACCAGCACGACCTGCCCGAGGCCTCGCTGTCCCGCTCGCTCGACGCCGTCGTCGAGGACTGTGTGAACGCCGTCGGCGTGGACCTCAACAGCGCCTCCGCGCCGCTGCTGCGCCGGGTGTCGGGCATCAGCGAGTCGCTGGCCGCCGCGATCGTGTCCCACCGCGACGCCAACGGCCCCTTCCGCACCCGCACCGCGCTCGCCGACGTCCCACGGCTGGGTCCGAAGGCCTTCGAGCAGTGCGCCGGCTTCCTCCGGATCCGCGGCGGCGACGAGCCGCTCGACGTCTCCGGCGTGCACCCCGAGGCCTACCCGGTCGTCCGGAAGATGGTCGAGGCGGCGAAGGCCGGCATCGACGAGCTCCTCGGCAACACCGCGAAGCTGAAGAGCCTGCAGCCCCAGCGGTTCGTCGACGACCGGTTCGGGCTGCCGACCGTCACCGACATCCTCGCCGAGCTGGAGAAGCCGGGCCGCGACCCGCGGCCGGCGTTCCGCACCGCGACCTTCGCCGAGGGCGTCCACAAGATCGCGGACCTGCGGCCGGGCATGGTGCTCGAGGGCGTGGTCACCAACGTGGCCGCGTTCGGCGCGTTCGTCGACGTCGGCGTCCACCAGGACGGGCTCGTGCACGTCTCGGCGATGTCCAGCCAGTTCGTGTCGGACCCGCGCGAGGTCGTCAAGTCCGGCGACGTCGTCAAGGTCAAGGTGCTCGACGTCGACGAGGACCGGAAGCGGATCTCGCTCACCCTGCGCCTCGACGACGAGCCGGGCAAGGGCGGCGCCGGCGGCGGCCGGCAGAACCGCGGCGGCGGGGACCGGCGGCGCGACGACCGGCAGGGCGGCGACCGGCAGGGCGGTGGCAGGCAGGGCGGTGGCAGGCAGGGCGGCCGCGACCGGCAGGGCGGTCAGGGCGGCAAGGGTGGTCAGGCCGGTCAGGGCCGGCAGGGCCAGGGCGGTCGGCAGGGCGGGCAGCGGAACCGGCAGGAGAAGCCGGCACCGCTGAACAACGCCATGGCCGACGCCCTGAAGCGCGCCGGTTTCAAGTAGGCGTTCCCACGGCGGCGGCCGCTCCGGCGGCCGCCGCCGGTCGTTCCGGCGGTGGCGCCGCGGCGGGGCCCGCCGCCGGCGGGTCAGCCGACCAGGCGGCGGGTGAGCAGATCGAGGTCGTCCGGGTCGGTGCCGTGGGCCAGCAGGTGCCCGCGCAGGCCGCCCGGGCGGGCCTCCATGGCGTCGAGCACCGCCTCGAGGGCCGCGCGGTCGACGCCGAACAGGCCCTGGACGTCGCCGGGCAGCGGGACGCCGCCGGCCTCCAGCCGGGCCCACAGCCGCTCGAGGTTCTCGTTGGTGCGCAGGTAGTCGGCCAGCACGTGCTCGCGGGGCACCCCGACCACGCCCAGCACCACCGCCGTGACGATCCCGGTGCGGTCCTTGCCCGCCGCGCAGTGCACCAGCACCGGCCCGCGGGAGCGCGCCACGATCCGGATGATCCGGGCCAGCTCGGCCGTCGCCTCGGTGACGAGCAGGCGGTAGGCCCAGGCGAGGTCCCGGTCGGCGGTCGGGGTGGCGGCCACGAGGTCGGGCGCGAGCGAGACGCCGAGCGGCACCTCGTGCACGTCGGAGACCCCGGCGAGCGGGTGCGCGAGGCCGCGGGTCTCGACGCGCGAGCGCAGGTCGATGACCGTGCCGGGCACCAGCGGCGTGCGGTCGCCGGGCTGCGGGGCGTCGCTGCGGAGGTACACGCCGGCGCGCACGCGGCGCCCGTCGATGGTCGGCAGACCGCCGACGTCGCGGAGGTTGGCCGGGGTGCGCAGGTCCGGGGGCAGCGAGGTGCTCACCCGTCCGAGGGTCCCCGCGGTCGGTGAACGCCGGGTGGAATGGTGACCGGAGGCACGTCCGGTTCGCGGCGGATCACCGATGTCGCCCGATCACGGGCCTGAACAGGGCGGGAACGACCGGGAACACCTCGGCCCCGACGTGTGTTGATCCGTGCGTAGGCGGGCAGGACCCCGGCCCGCTGCGATCTCCCGCGACCCACGTGTGACAATGGGTGCCGTCGGCTGTCAGCGATGACGTCAGCCGAGAGCCCCATGGTCCTTTTCGGCGGTACCGAGCCGCTCCGGGCCCGCGGGCTTCCCCGCGGGTGCGTCGTCCGTCCGGATGTCGGTCGGCCACCCCGCTGCGACGAGGACTTGAGTGAGCACTCTGCTGGACCTGCCCGAGAACGACTTCGACGACTTCGAGAACGACCTCGCCTCCGAGCGTGAGGACGGCGACGACACCGGGAACGACACCGGGAACGACACCGGGAACGACACCGGGAACGACGCGGCCGACGCCGGCTTCGCCGAGCTGGGCCTCGCGCCCGGCATCCTCCGCGTGCTCGACGAGCTCGGCTACGACAGCCCCAGCCCGATCCAGGCCGAGGCGATCCCCTCGCTGATCGAGGGGCGCGACCTGCTGGGCCAGGCCGCCACCGGCACCGGCAAGACGGCCGCCTTCGGGCTGCCGCTGCTGCAGCGCCTGAGCGAGACCGACCGCGGGGGC
Organism: Pseudonocardia kujensis; assembly: GCF_021283305.1. Taxonomy (GTDB): domain Bacteria; phylum Actinomycetota; class Actinomycetes; order Mycobacteriales; family Pseudonocardiaceae; genus Pseudonocardia; species Pseudonocardia kujensis. Next base: position 36,053 of record NZ_JAJSOK010000044.1, on the reverse strand, counting down.
GAGCGCCGTCCCTACGGCCTGGTCCTCGCCCCCACCCGCGAGCTGGCCATGCAGGTCAACGACGCGATCACCCGCTACGGCTCCGCGATCGGCGCGCGCGTGCTCGCCGTGTACGGCGGCGCCCCGATCGGCCCGCAGCTGGGTGCGCTCAAGCGCGGTGTCGACGTCGTCGTGGCCACCCCCGGCCGCGCGATCGACCTGATGAACCGCGGTGCGCTGTCCCTCGACGCCCTCGCCACCGTCGTCCTCGACGAGGCCGACGAGATGCTCGACATGGGCTTCGCCGAGGACATCGAGACGATCCTGCAGGCCACCCCGGCGGACCGGCAGGCGGTGCTGTTCTCCGCCACCATGCCGCGGCGCATCGAGTCGCTGGCCCGCGAGTACCTGCAGAACCCGGTGACCGTGCGCATCGCGCGCGAGGAGGTCCCGGCGGGCGAGGCGCCGCGCGTGCGGCAGACCGCCTACATGGTGCCGCGCACCCACACCACCACCGCGCTCGGCCGGATCCTGGAGCTCGAGCGGCCCACCGCCGCCATCGTGTTCTGCCGCACCCGGGCGGACGTCGACGCGGTCACCGAGACCCTCACCGCCCGCGGGCTGCGGGCCGAGGCGCTGCACGGCGGCATGGACCAGGAGCACCGCACCCGCGTCGTCGAGCGGCTGCGGTCCGGCCGGACCGACCTGCTGGTCGCGACGGACGTCGCCGCCCGCGGGCTGGACATCGAGCAGCTCACGCACGTGGTGAACCACGACGTGCCGAAGTCGCCCGAGGCGTACGTGCACCGCATCGGCCGGGTCGGCCGGGCGGGCCGCGAGGGCGTCGCGATCACGCTGGTGCCCTCCGGCGCGATCCGCCACCTGCGCAACATCGAGCGGCTGATCGGCAAGAGCGTGCCGGTCGCCCCGGTGCCCACTGTCGCGGACCTCAAGCAGGCCCGGCTCGAGCGCACCCGCACCCAGCTGCACGAGCAGCTCGTCGCGGACCTCCGTGCCGACGCGGACTCGGACCCGGACGGCGTCCGGGCCATGGTCGAGTCGCTGGCCGGCGAGTTCGACGCGCTCGACGTCGCCGCCGCGGCGGTGCGGATCGCGCGTGCCGGCAGCACCACCGCGGACGACGAGATCGACATCCCGACGCTGTCCGCGCCCCGGGAGGGTCGCGGTCCGCGCGACCGTGACCGCGGTCCGCGGGAGGGCCGTCCGGGCGGCCGCGGCCAGGGTGCCCGCCCGCCGCGGGCCGGTGCCACGCGGCTGTTCGTCTCCGCCGGCCGGGCCGCGGGCATCCGCCCGCAGGACATCGTGGGCGCGCTGGCCAACGAGTCGCGGCTGTCCGGCCGGGACATCGGGGCCATCCAGATCCACGAGCGGCACTCGCTCGTCGAGATCCCCGAGCACGCGGCGGACGACGTGCTCCGCTCGCTGCGCGGCGTCACCACGCTGAAGGGCCGGCGGGCCAACGTCCGCCGGGACCGCGCCACGAACTGAGCGCCACCCGCGGGCGCCACGGACTGACCCGCGCACGGCGAAGGGCCCCGCACCTCGGTCGAGGTGCGGGGCCCTTCCGCGTTCTCTAGTGGATCTCCACGGGGTCGCCGACCTCGAGGTCGGCGTACCAGGCCACGGCGTCGTCGTGGGCGAGGTGCACGCAGCCCGCGGACGGGTTCTGCGGGTTGCCCTCGTGGAAGGCGATGCCGCCGTCGGCGAAGAACACCGAGTACGGCATCGCGGCGTCGTTGAACTCCGCGGACTTGTGGTCCTTGTCCTTCCACTGGACCTCGAAGTCCCCGGTGGGGGTCTCCTTGCCCTGCCCGCCGTGCGAGATCCCGACCGGGCCGCGGGTGATCTTCCCGTCGTGGATCAGCCAGGCCTGGTTGTGGGCGAGGTCGACGCACGCCCGCGCCTGCTTGGAGCACGGCGTGCCGTCGGTCTGGTTCCAGTGCCCGTCGTGCCCGTCGTCGGCGAACGCCGCGCCGGTGAGGGCCGCGCCGCCGAGCAGCGCGGTGAGCGCACCGGCCGCGGCGAGCCCCGTGATCCGTCGCCGGCCGCCCTCGGCGCGCCAGGCGTGTCGTGCCATCGTCTCGTCGTCCCTTCGCCCGTTCCCGAAGGCCGCAACGATCGCGCGCAATACAGGTGACGGGCCGTGACCGCAACTCGACCGGACGTGCCCGGAGTCCGGATCGTCCCCCGGCGATCTCGAGGTCGCCGAGAGCTGCCGAGACGGCGGTGAGGGAGCACGATGACCCTCGAGCCCACCACGTACCGCGATCGACGAGGAGCGCCCGCCATGCCCGATCTGAAGCCCCGGTCCCGCCAGGTCACCGACGGCATCGAGCGCACGGCCGCCCGCGGCATGCTCCGCGCCGTCGGGATGCGCGACGCCGACTTCGCCAAACCGCAGATCGGCATCGCGTCGAGCTGGAACGAGATCACCCCCTGCAACCTGTCCCTGCAGCGCCTCGCCCAGGCGGCGAAGGAGGGCGTGCACCGCGCGGGCGGCTACCCCATGGAGTTCGGCACGATCTCGGTGTCCGACGGCATCTCCATGGGCCACGTCGGCATGCACTACTCGCTGGTCAGCCGCGAGATCATCGCCGACTCGGTGGAGACCGTCGTCGAGGCCGAGCGGCTCGACGGCACCGTCCTGCTCGCCGGGTGCGACAAGTCCCTGCCCGGGATGCTGATGGCCGCGGCCCGGCTCGACCTGGCCGGCGTGTTCGTCTACGCCGGGTCGATCCTGCCGGGGCACGTCGACGGCCGCGAGGTCAACATCGCCGACGCGTTCGAGGCCGTCGGGGCCTGCGCGCGCGGGCTGATCAGCCGCGAGGAGCTGACCGAGATCGAGCGGGCGATCTGCCCCGGCGAGGGCGCGTGCGGCGGCATGTACACGGCGAACACGATGGCCAGCGCGGCCGAGGCGTTGGGCATGGCGCTGCCGGGCTCGGCCAGCCCGCCCGCGGTCGACCGACGGCGGGACGGCATCGCCCGCGCCTCGGGCGAGGCCGTGGTCGGGCTGCTGGAGAAGGGGATCACCGCCCGGCAGATCCTGACCCGGGAGGCGTTCGAGAACGCGATCGCGGTCGTCCTGGCGTTCGGCGGCTCGACCAACGCCGTGCTGCACCTGCTCGCGATCGCCGCCGAGGCGGGCGTGCCGCTGGAGCTCGACGACTTCAACCGCATCGGCGAGCGCGTCCCGCACCTGGCCGACGTCAAGCCCTTCGGCGCGCACGTGATGAGCACGGTCGACCAGGTCGGCGGCGTGCCCGTCGTGATGAAGGCGCTGCTCGACGCCGGCCTGCTGCACGGCGACGCGCTCACCGTCACCGGGCGCACCGTCGCGGAGAACCTCGACGAGATCGACCCGCCGGGCCTCGACGGGACGGTGATCCGTGCCCTGACCGATCCCATCCACCCGACGGGCGGGCTCACCATCCTGCGCGGGTCCCTGGCCCCGGACGGTGCCGTCGTCAAGTCGGCGGGCTTCGACGCCGCCGAGTTCCGCGGGCGCGCCCGGGTGTTCGACGGCGAGCAGGGCGCGCTCGACGCCGTCGCCGACGGCACCGTCGTCCCGGGCGACGTCGTGGTGATCCGGTACGAGGGCCCGCGCGGCGGCCCCGGGATGCGGGAGATGCTCGCCGTCACCGGGATGATCAAGGGGGCCGGGCTGGGCAAGGAGGTGCTGCTGGTCACGGACGGCCGGTTCTCCGGGGCGACGACCGGCCTGTGCATCGGGCACGTCGCGCCGGAGGCGACCGACGGCGGCCCCATCGCGCTGGTGGAGGACGGCGACCCGATCGTGCTGAACATGGCCACGAAGACCCTCGACCTCGACGTTCCCGAGGAGGAGCTGGAGAAGCGGCGGGCCGGCTGGACCCCGCGCGACCCGGGGCGGCGTCGGGGCGTGCTGGCGAAGTACGCGAGACTCGTGGGGTCGGCGGCGCAGGGGGCGGTCTGCTCCCAGGACTGACCCGCGCCGGAACGCGGACGAGGAGCGGTGTGGGGAAGAAGCAGCAGTCGCGGGGCCAGAAGCGGGCGGCGAAGGTCGCGGCGCGGCGGAGGAAGGTCAGGCGCGAGCCCGCGCCGCTGCGCCCCGTGGTGACCCTTCCCGGGCTCGATCAGTACGGCCTCGACGGCGACCCGGCCGAGGTCGAGGAGCTGCAGGCCGTCGACGAGATGCGCTACGCCGTCGCGGAGATCCGCACGGTGCGCGCGGTCGGGCCCTACGACGGCAACCCCGAGTGGCTCGAGGTCATGGAGGCCAACGTCGGCGCCCTCGCCGGGGCGGAGGAGGACGACCAGGTCGTCGAGATCATCGACGACCGGGTGCGGCGGGCCGTCGGGGACACCCTCGCCTCCTCGTCGCCCGAGCCGGCCCGCGAGGAGGTCCGCTGCCTCGTGGCGTCGGACGGCGAGACGGCCCCGCCGGACCTGGCCCCGGGCGACCCGGCCGGCGCCCCCGCCCAGGCCCTCGCCTTCGCGGTGCTGCTCGGCTGGCTCGCCAACAGCGGCCCGCGCCCGATCCCGGCGTCCGCCCGCACCCGCGTGCCGGAGTGGGTGCGCTCGACCCTGGGCGACGGACCCGCCGTCGCGGTCGACCGCGTGATCGGCATCCTCGGCTCCGACGAGGACCGGGCGGAGGCGATCGGCCCGGTGGCCGAGGAGCTGGGCGACGACTACCTCGCCGCCCTCATGTGGATCTCCGCCGCCCTGGTCGCCCTCTACGGCGAGGGCGCGGTCGACGAGTACCTGCCCCCGCCGGCCTGACGGTACGCAGGTCCGCGTATGGCCGGTTCGGCCGTGCCGGAGGGACCATCCGCGCATGGCGACGGAGTCGATCGGAATCGCGGTGATCCCCGGCGCGGGCTGGCGGGCGGCCGACGTGCGGACGGTCGCGCGGGCCGCTGAAGATGCCGGCTTCGCGGCCCGTCAACGCCGCGCTCGGCATCGCCATGGACGACCCGGGCGGCGACCTGGTGCGCTACACGGCCCAGCTGCGGGACTGGTTCGCCGGGCTCCCGACCTTCGTCGGCGACGACCTGCCCGCCCTCCGTGACCTCGCCCGGCAGAACCTCGGCCTGTACACGACCTTCCCGTTCTTCCGCCGGATGTGGCGTTCCGAGGGTTTCGTCGAGGAGACCGACCGGATGGCGGCGGGCGAGGGCGGGGCCGCCCTGAGCGACCGCCTCCTCGACTCGTTCTGCCTGCTGGGACCGGTGTCGCGGTGCCGGGAGCGGCTGGCGCGCTACCGCGAGGCCGGGGTGGAGCTGCCGATCCTCGTGCCGCCCGTCGGCCCGGGCGAGGCCCTGGCCGTGATCGACGCCCTCCTGCCCACCTGACCGCTCACGCGGAGCGGGCCCGCCCCTCCTCCCACGCCTTCTCCAGCAGCCGGAGGAGGGTGTCGGCGGGTTGGGCGCCGGAGGCGCCGTAGGTCGCGTCCACCACGAAGAAGGGCACGCCGCTGATGCCGTGGCGGCGGGCCTGGTCCTCGTCGGCGCGGACGGCGTCGAGGTACTCGTCGGAGCCCAGGACGCGGTCGACGGACGCGGCGGGCAGCCCGGCGTCGACCGCGAGGCGGCGCAGGGCCTCCGGCTCGCCGATCGGCTCGCCCTCGGCGAAGTACCCGCGCTGCAGCCGCTCCTTCAGCGTCTCCTGCAACGCCGCGCCGCCCTCGTCCCAGGCCAGGTGCAGGAGCCGGTGCGCGTCGACCGTCGAGCCGTCCTGTGCGTCGTCGAACCGGAACTCGACGCCCTCGGCGGCACCCATCGCCGTCATGCGGTCGTGCATCGCACGGACCTGCGCCCGGTCGCTGCCGAACTTCGCGGCGAGCCGCTCCTCGCGGTCGCCCTCGTGCCGCCGCGGCGCCCCGGGGTCCAGCTGGTAGCTGCGGTAGCGCACCTCGACCTCGTCGGCGTGCGGGAAGCGGGCGAGGGCCGCGGCGAACCGGCGCCGGCCGAGGGCGCACCACGGGCAGACGACGTCGGACCAGATCTCCACCTTCACCCTCCGCCCAACCCGGAAGGAGTCAACCCGATTCCGCCGTCCGGCTCACAGGGTCCTCTCAGCGCCGTCCTACCGCTTCGCGAGCGGTTCGGGCCAAGGTCGTGGAGTGGTGTTGAGGGGGAGACGGGGAACAGGGGAGCGCGCGAGGAAGCCGGAGGGGCCGGACCGGGGGACGGTGGCCCGGGCATCGGCGGGGGAACCGGGGGCGATCGAGGAGGTCCTGCGGATCGTCCGGCCGTTCGCGTTGCGCTACTGCCGCGCGCGGATGGGGACGGTGCTGCCCGGTGTCACGGCCGAGGACCTGGCCCAGCAGGTCTGCATCGGCGTGCTCGGGGCGCTGCCCCGCTACGAGGACCGCGGCCGGCCGTTCCTGGCGCTGGTGCACCGGATCGCCGTGCACGAGGTGGGGGACGCCTACCGCGCCGCCGCGCGCAGCCCGGAGCTGGCCGACCTCGTCCCGGACCGGGCGGACCACGCGGCCGGGCCGGAGGAACGGGCCCTGGTGCGCGACGACCTCGCGCGGCTGCGGCCGGCCCTCGACCGGCTGAGCGCGGCGGCCCGCGAGGTCCTCGTGCTGCGCGTCGCCATGGGACTGTCCGCCGACGAGACCGCGCAGGTCGTGGGCAGCACGCCGGGCGCGGTCCGGGCGATGCAGCACCGGGCGCTGAACACGCTGCGCCGGCACGCGGAGGCCGCGGGGATCGCCGCGGGTGCCCCTGGCGCGATCACGGCGGGGATCAGCGCGGAGATCACAGCCGGCTGAGCTGCGGCACGCCGGGATGTCCGGCTCCCTTACCTGTCGGCAACACGCCGGATGCGGTGCCGACATGCGGGAGATCCACCGTGGCGGTATGCAGGAGAGCGTCGCAGGCCCCGTGGGTGGCCGTGAGCACGCGGCGGAGGCCCTGGCCGCGCCCGGGCCGTCGCCGACCTCGGGGGTCGGGGTGATCGTGCCGTTCGACTTCGCCCTCGACCGTGAGCTGTGGCGCTGGGTGCCCGACGACGCCGCCCTGCACGTCACGCGCACACCGTTCGTCCCGTCGCCGGTCACCGCGGAGATGGCGCGGGCCATCTCCGACCCGGAGCCGGTGCGCCGGGCCACCCGGGACGTGCTGGTCCCCGAGCCCGGCGTCGTCGCCTACGCCTGCACCTCCGGCAGTTTCGTCGACGGGGCCGCGGGCGAGATCGCGCTCACCGGGGTGATCCGCGAGGCCGGTGCCCCGCACGCGCTCACCACCGCGGGGGCGCTCGTCGAGGGCCTGCGGTCGCTCGAGGTGGACCGGGTCGCCGTCGTCACGCCGTACGTCGACGACCTCACCCGCCGGCTCGAGGAGTTCCTCGCCGCCCACGGGGTCGAGACGGTCGCGAGCGTCGGGCTGGGGCTGCTCGGCCAGATCTGGCGGGTGTCCTACGAGGAGGTCGTGCGCGCGGTCCGCGCCGCCGACCGGCCCGGGGCCGAGGCCGTGTTCATCAGCTGCACCAACCTGTCCACCTACGACGTGATCGCCCCGCTGGAGCGGCTGCTCGGCAAGCCGGTGCTCACGGCGAACCAGGTCACGATGTGGGCCGCGCTGCGGGCCGTCGGGCACCGTGCCGTCGGGCCCGGGCAGTCGCTCATCCACGGCGCGGCCGGGTCGACCCCGACACCGCACCTGCGCGTGGTGCCGGACCAGCCGGCGTCGCGGGACGTCCGCGCCGAGGGCGCGAGCGAGCCCGGCGGCCGGGGCGGCGGGCCCGGGGACCCACAGGTGCTGCACAAGGTCCGCGTCCGGCTGCCCGACGAGGCCGGGGCCCTCGCCCGGCTCACCGAGGCCGTCGCCCGCGCCGAGGGCAACATCCTCGGGCTCGCCGTGCACGGGCAGGACTCGCGCTCGGTGGTCGACGAGATGTTCGTCGGGTCCTCGCGGGGCGCCGACGAGCTCGCCCGCGCGGTCCGCGAGGGGCTCGGTACGAGCGACCCGGGTGCCGTACTCGTCACGCCCGCCGACCCGCACGACCTGGTCGACGCGCCGACCCGCGCCCTCGACCTCGCGGTGCAGGCCGTCGCCGGCGCGGCGTCGGGGGACGACTCCGCGCTGGCCCGGGGCCTGCGCGCGCTGGTGCACGCCGACGACGTCCGGATCCGGCCGGCCGAGCCCCCGCGCCACCCGCACGTCCTCGCGGTGCCCGCGCCGAACGGCGGATGGCTGGTCGCGAGGCGCGACTGGGCGCCGTTCACCGTCACCGAGCATGCACGTGCGGAGGCGTTCCTGCGCGCGACGGACCTCGAGCCCGTCCGGCCACGCTGGGACATCGTGCTGCTCTCCGGCGACGAGCTCGTCGCCGAACCCGCGACCGGCGACGAGGTTGGCGCCGTCGAGGACCTGCTCTGCGCCTGCCTCGCCGCGCTGGGGCCGGGGGAGAACCACGCCGCCGGCTGGTCCGACCGCGAGCTGCGCGACCTCCTCGTCACGCCCCGGGGCCCGGCCCTGGTGGTGCGTGACGAGGCCGGCGCGCTCGTCGGGCTCGGCACCGTCCTGGACGGGCCGGCACCGGGCGGCGACGGGGAGCTGGTCCTGCTGGTGCACCCGGACTACCGCGGCATGCGGCTGGGCCGGTGGCTGCGCCGACGCCTCACCGCGCGCGCCGCGCCGTGACCGCGTCCTAGGGTTGCGGGCGTGCCGCTCCCGGAGAACTGGTCGCAATGGAAGGACACGGTCGAGGTCGGCCGTTACGACGCGCGGTGGGAGGCCCTCGCCGCGGCCGGCAGGAACGTGCACGGCGAGGCCGACCTCGTCGCGGCGTACTCCCCGGGCTCGGTGCTCGACGGCGGCTGCGGTACCGGGCGCGTCGGGATCGAGCTGGCCCGGCGGGGGATCGTGGTGGTCGGCGTCGACCCCGACCCGGACATGATCGCCGCCGCCACGGCGAAGGCCCCCGAGCTGCGCTGGATCCGCTGCGGCCTGGAGGACCTGGACATCACCGACCGGTTCGACGTCGTGGTGCTGGCCGGCAACGTGATCCCCTACGCGCGGGAGCGCGCGGGTGTGGTCGCCGGCAGCGCCCGGCACCTCGCGCCGGGCGGCCGGCTGATCGCCGGGTTCAGCCTGCAGGTGGGCTGGCCCGGCCTCGACGAGTACGACGCCTGGTGCGCCGCCGCCGGGCTCGTGGCCGAGGACCGCTTCGCGACCTGGGACCGCGAGCCCTACACCGGTGGCGGCTACGCGGTCTCCGTGAGCCGGAAGCCCCGGTAGCCCTCGGCGGCGACCTCGTCGCAGGTGTCCCGGTAGGGCCCGAGGCCGCCGACGTAGGGCAGGAAGACCCGCGGCTTGCCGGGCACGTTCGCGCCCAGGTACCAGGAGTTCCCGCGCATGATCATGGACTTCGTGCCGGCCTCGGCCACGTGCGCCGTCCAGTGCTCCTGCGCGGTCTCCTCGGGCTCGATGGTCCGCCCGTCGAGCGCGGCGAGGCAGTCGGTGATCCAGTCCACGTGCTGCTCGATCGCCACCATCATGTTGCAGAGCACGGACGGGCTGCCCGGCCCGGTGATCGTGAACAGGTTGGGGAACCCGGCCACACCCAGGCCGAGGTAGGTGTGCGGGCCGTCCGCCCAGGCGTCGGCCAGCCGGACCCCGTCCCGGCCCCGGATGTCGATCGCGAGCAGGGCGCCCGTCATCGCGTCGAACCCCGTGGCGAGCACCAGGTCGTCGACCTCGACGAGCTCCTCGGTGGTGCGCACCCCACCGGGGACGATCTCGGTGAGCGGCGTCTTCTGCAGGTCGACGAGCCGGACGGTCGGCTTGTTGTAGGTCTGGAAGTAGCCGGTGTCCAGGCACGGACGCTTGGCGCCGAAGGGGTGGTTCGTGGGCCCGAGCGCGGCGGCGGTGTCCGGGTCCCGGACGACCTCGCGGATCTTCGACCGGATGAACCGGGCGGCGGTGTCGTTGGCCGCCAGGTCCAGCGCGATGTCGCCGTAGGTCTGGCGGAAGGCCGTGAGCCCGCCCTGCGCCCAGGCCTGCTCGTAGGCGCTCCGCCGGGTGTCCTCGTCCACCGACAGCGCGGAGACCGTGGAGGGCGTGCCGAGCAGCCCGCCGAGCGTGTGGCTCGCCTCTTCCCGGAACCGCCGGTAGTCCGCCTTGCGCGCCCGCTGCGCCTCCGGGTCCAGCGGCCCGTTCCGCGCCGGGACGACGTAGTTCGGCGTGCGCTGGAAGACCGTGAGCTGCGCGGCCTGCTCGGCGATCACCGGGATGGCCTGCACGCCCGACGAGCCCGTCCCGACCACCGCCACCCGGCGCCCGGTGAAGTCCACGCCCTCGTGGGGCCAGCTCGACGTGAGGTAGGTCGGCCCTGCGAAGGTCCCGACCCCCGGCAGGTCGAGATCCTTGGGCCTGGACAGGCAGCCCGTGGCGAACACGCAGTAGGTGGCGGTGATCCGCTCCCCGCCGTCGGTCCCGACCTCCCAGTGGTCGCCGCGCCAGGTCGCGGCGGTGACCCGGGTGTCGAACGTGATGTCGCGGCGCAGGTCGAAGCGGTGGGCGACGTGCTCGGCGTAGCTCAGGATCTCCGGCTGGGCGGGGTACCGCTCGGTCCAGTCCCACTCCTGCTCCAGCTCGGGGGGAAGGAAGAGGAGTACTCGAGGCTCTCGACGCCGCACCGGGCGCCGGGATAGCGGTTCCAGTACCAGGTGCCGCCCACGCCGCTGCCGGCCTCGAACACCCGCGGGCGCAGGCCCGGCCCGCGCACCCGGTGCAGCTGGTACAGGCCGGCGAACCCGGCCCCCACGATGACCACGTCGGTGTCGACCATCAGCACTCCCTCGTGTCGGCGGTCACCTCAGCGTGCAGGATTCCGCCGAGAAATGCTGAGCGTTCGTTCAGTACGAATCGCCGAACGGTCGTTCAGGCCCGCGCCAGGATCTCGCCGTGGGGGACGAGGAACCACCCGTCGTCGTTCGCGGCCCAGACCCGCCAGGCTTCGGACATGTCCTCCAGGTCGGCGCGGGTGGCGAGGCCGCGCTCGACCGCCTGCACGGCGATCGACGAGGACAGGATCCGCTCCGCCCACAGCCCGCCCCACCAGTCGCGGCTCTCCGGGGTGGCGTAGCACCAGACCGAGGCGGACGGGGTGATCTCGGTGAACCCGGCGGCGCGGGCCCAGGAGAGCAGGCGGCGGCCGGCGTCGGGCTCGGCGCGGTTGCCGTGCGCGACGGCGCGGTAGAGGGCGAGCCAGGCGTCGAGGCGGTCGTCGTGCGGGAACCACGTGAAGGCCGCGTAGTCCGCGTCCCGGGCGGCGACGACCCCGCCGGGCCGGGCGACGCGGCGCATCTCGCGCAGGGCGGCGACCGGGTCGGACAGGTGCTGCAGGACCTGGTGGGCGTGGACGACGTCGTAGGAGTCGTCCGGGTCGGCCAGCCCGTAGACGTCGTCGACGGCGAACTCGACCCCGTCGCCCGCTGCGCGCGCCTCGACCAGGGGTGCCTCGACGACGTCGATCCCCCGGACCCGGCCCGGCGCCACGCGGGCGGCCAGGTCGTGGGTGATGGTGCCGGGCCCGCAGCCGACGTCGAGCAGGTCGAGCCCGGGCCGGAGGAGCGGGGCGAGGTACGCGGCCGAGTTCTCGACGGTCCGGTTGCGGTGCGAGCGCAGGACCGAGTCGTGGTGGCCGTGGGTGTAGGTGTCGCTCACTCAGCGGACCCTACGGATCCGGATCGGTCCCCGGGCGGTGTCCGGGTCGACGACCTCGCCCTTCTGCGTGATCTCCACCTTCCCGGCCGCGACGAGCCGCCGGGCCGCGGCACGGACCTCGTCCATCCTGTCCCGCCAGCCCGCGGGGTCGACCGCCCGGGCCGCGTCCGAGGGGCAGATGGTGCCGGTCCGGGTGGCGAGCAGCTCCTCGATCGCCGCCTCCAGCTCGGTGTCGCCGCTCATCGACCGACCTCCCCCGGCGCGTTGTGGATCCATACTGCGCCCGGAGCAGCGGTTCCAGCGCGTTGTGGATCCATACTGCGAGCGAGGCCGGTGCCCGAGCGCGTTGTGGATCCGTACTGCGCTCAGGAGCGGGCGAGGACCGCCTCGTCGAGCGCGGCGCGCATCGCCGCGACCGGCCCGGGGCGGCCCGTCATCAGCTCGACCTGCGCAACCGCCTGGTGCAGCAGCATGTCCAGCCCGCTCGCGACCCGGCAGCCCGCCGCGGCCGCGCCCGCGCCGAGGGCGGTGGGCCAGGGCGCGTAGATCACGTCGAGGACCACGGTGGCGGGGTCCCAGCGCAGCCCGCCGAAGTCGTCGGCCGCGCCCGCGGGCAGGGTCGAGACGACGACGTCGGCCCCGGTCAGCAGGTCCGACGCGGCCGCGAGGTCACCCTCGGCGCCGGTCAGCAGCGCCCTGATCTCCGGATGGACCTCGAGGCGCTCCGCGGCGCCCGCCAGCTCGCGGGTCCGGCCGGCGTTGCGCACGAGGACGACCGGGTCCTTCGTGCCCAGCTCACGCAGCGCCGCGAGGGCGGCCTGGGCGGTGCCGCCGGCACCGAGCACCACGGCCCGGTCGACCGCCCGGACGCCCGCCGCCTGCAGGGCCCGGACGATCCCGGCCACGTCGGTGTTGTCGGCCAGCCGCCCCTCCGGCCGCAGGACCAGCGTGTTCGCCGCGCCGGTGGCCGCGGCGAGCGGGCTGACCCGGTCGGCGACCTCCAGGGCGACCCGCTTGAGCGGCATGGTGAGCGAGAGCCCGGCCCAGCTCCCGTCGAGCCCGTCGACGAACTCCGGCAGCCCGGCCTCGTCGACCTCGTGCGCCGTGTAGGACCAACCGGTCAGCCCGAGCGCCTCGTACGCCGCTCGGTGCAGCACCGGGGACAGCGAGTGGCGGATGGGGGAGCCGAGCACCGCGGCCCGTCGTTCGCCGGTCACCGGGCCAGTATGGTCCAGCGCCTCCTCAGCGCCGGAACGCCTCCAGCGTGACGTGCTCGTCGCCGGCGAAGCGGGCGGCGGACCGCTCGATGCCCGCCATGGTCACGACGGACTGGGCGCAGCCGACGCCGTACTTCTGCCGGACGCGCTGGTCGGCGATGCGCATGCAGGTCCGGCTCGTGTCGACGAAGTCGGCGACCGGGTAGCTCCCACCGGCGCGGAAGTGCTCCTCCACGATCAGGGAGGGGGAGTAGAAGGACTGCCGGGAGCCGTCCGGCCAGCGGACGTCGAAGATCACCTCGGGCACGCCCCCGACGGTAGGGGGCCCGTGTTTCGCCGGTGTTGCCGCGCGCTGTGTACCTCATCGTGAGGAAACGGCTGCGCTGTCGTTCATGGTCCCGGCCCGGGCGGCGATGTGCCGGGTGTCCGCGATCGCCGTCGGAGAGGACCCCGATGACCGCCACCCACCCCGAGCGCCCGTCCGCCGACCCGGCCGGGGAGCTGCCCGACGAGGTCGTCCGGGGTGAGGGGGCCGTGACCGCGGCTTGAGCTCCGGCACGACCTGCAGCGGCAGCGGCGGCTACTCCGACATCCACGCCGGCACCGGGGTGACGATCGCGAACGCGTCCGGTGCCGTGGTCGCCACCGGCGCGCTGGCGACCGGCCGCGCGAGCAGCCCGACCACCTGCGACTTCGCCTTCACCGTGCCCGACGTGCCGGCCGGCGAGGACTTCTACCAGGTCACCGTGTCGCACCGGGGCACCCTCACCTCCAGCGCCGACGAGCTCCGCTCCGGACCCGGGCTGTCGCTCGGCGACTGACCGCCCCTGCCAGACTCCGGCCATGGCCGGGACGCTGCTGGTGCTGGGTGGGCGGAGCGAGATCGGGATCGCGGTGGCGCGGCGGCTGGCGGGGCGCGAGGCGTCGACCGTCGTGCTCGCCGCCCGCCGCAGCGGTGACCTCGACGCCGAGGAGAAGGCGATCCGCGAGCAGGGTGCGGCGGTCGAGCGCGTCGAGTTCGACGCCGACGACCTCGCCGCCCACCGACCCCTGCTCGACGACGTGGTGGCCCGGCACGGCGGGATCGACCTCGCCGTCGTCGCGTTCGGACTGCTCGGCGACCAGGCGCGCGCCGAGGTCGACCCCGCGCACGCCGTGCAGATCGTGCACACCGACTACGTCGCGCACGTGCAGGTCCTCACCGAGCTCGCCCAGGTCATGCGGGCGCGCGGGCGCGGCACGATCGTCGTGTTCTCGTCCGTGGCGGGGGCGCGGGTGCGCCGCGCGAACTACGTCTACGGCAGCGCCAAGGCGGGGCTCGACGGGTTCGCCTCCGGGCTGGCGGACGCCCTGCACGGCTCGGGGGTCCGGCTCGTCCTCGTGCGGCCGGGCTTCGTGATCGGCCGGATGACCGAGGGGATGCGGCCGGCGCCCTTCTCCAGCACCCCCGACCAGGTCGCCGAGGCCACGGTCGCCGCGCTGCGGGGCGGGCGCGACGAGGTGTGGGTGCCGCGGATCCTGCAGCCGGTCTTCGCCCTGCTCCGCCACGCGCCCCGCGCGCTCTGGCGCCGCATGCCTCGCTGAGGTCGGGTCGGTAGGCGCACAACCCGGACGACGACGTCCGCCGTCGGCTGGAGCTGTACGAGGCCGGCGTCCTCACGCTCGACGAGCTGGTCACCCGGACCTCCACCCTCGACCCGGTCGCCGAGGGGCACCAGGACGTGCACGGCGGCAAGAGCATCAGGGGCGTCAGCCCGTACCGACCCGCGGCGCCGGGTGGCCGACGTTCCTCGGTCGCGTGACGCCGGACCACCCGGCTCTTCCCCTTCCGTGACCCCGGTCATAGGGTCGGGTGCGCATCTCCCCATGTGACGACGGTGTCCCAGGAGGAACACGACGTGCAGACCCGCGGAGCAGTGATTCGGCAGGCGCCCGGCAAGTACGAGGTGGTCGATCTCGAACTCGACGACCCGCAGAACGGCGAGATCCAGGTCCAGATGGTCGCGTCCGGCATGTGCCACTCGGACGACCACATCGCCACGGGCGACATCCCGGTCGGCTGCTACCCGTTCGCGGGCGGCCACGAGGGCGCGGGCATCGTGACGAAGGTCGGCCCGGGTACGCGCGGCTACAAGGAGGGCGACCACGTCGTCTTCTCGTTCCTGCCCGGCTGCGGCCGCTGCCGCTGGTGCGCCACGGGCCGGCAGAACCTGTGCGACCTCGGATCCACCTTGCTGCAGGGCTCGCGCTGGGACGACCCGGAGAGCTTCCGGCTGCACCTCGACGGCCGGCCCGTCGGCCAGATGTGCGGCATCTCGACCTTCTGCGAGACCACCACGGTCGCGATCGACTCGGCCGTCGTGGTCCCGGACGACATCCCGCTCGACAAGGCCTGCCTGGTCGGCTGCGGCGTCGGCACCGGCTGGGGCTCGGCGGTGAACTCCGCGGAGGTCCAGCCCGGCGACACCGTGATCGTCATGGGCATCGGCGGCATCGGGATCAACGCCGTGCAGGGCGCCCGGCACGCCGGCGCGTCGAACATCATCGCCGTGGACCCGGTGGCCTTCAAGCGCGAGAAGGCGCAGGAGCTGGGTGCCACGCACGCGGTCGACACGATGGAGGAGGCCACGGAGCTCGCCAAGCAGTTCACCAACGGCCAGGGCGCCGACTCGGCGATCGTCACCGTGGGCGTGACCAAGCCCGAGCACGTCGGGCAGGCCTTCGCCGCGATCCGCAAGGCGGGCACGGCGGTCGTGACGGGCCTGGGCGACATCACCGAGGTCGGCGTGCCGATCGCGATCTCCGAGCTCACCCTGTTCCAGAAGCGCCTGCAGGGCTCGCTGTTCGGCGCCTCGGCGCCGAGCTTCGGCATCCTGCGCCAGCTGGAGATGTACCAGCAGGGGCACCTCAAGCTCGACGAGCTGATCACCAAGACCTACTCGCTCGACGAGATCCAGCAGGGCTACCAGGACATGCACGACGGCAAGAACATCCGCGGCGTGATCCTGTACTAGGCCGTGTCTCCCAATCCGCCACCACCGCTCCCGGCGCCCACGCCGTCCCCGCCGGCGTTGCCGGGCCACCCGAATACGCCCGGTATGAGGGCGGCCCGGCTGCCTTGCCGGGAACGACGTGGATCACCGGGCCCGGCGGCGCCGGATTGAGAGACACGGCCTAGCCGCTGCGGGCCTCCAGCCGTTCCCGCACCTCCCCGGGCAGCAGCTCGCGCAGCTGCTCGGGGAGCAGGGGGAGGTCCAGCAGGCTCAGCTTGACCCGGCTGCGCTGGGCGTGGACGTCCGGATCCAGCCGGACGACCCGCCCGGCCGCTGTCTGGACGGCGACCTCCACCCGGTCGCCGGCCCCGACCTCGCCCTGGCCGATGCCGTCGGCCTCCAGGGCGAGCGCCCCGCACCGCGGGTTGAGCTCCAGCTGCAGCGTGTCCGACTCGGACAGCACGAGCGGCCGGGAGATCCCCGACATCGGCGCCGAGGGCGTGACCACGATCCCGCCCACCGAGGGCGACACCAGCGGGCCGCCGGCCGCGTAGCTGTACGCCGACGACCCCGCGGCCGTGGCCACGACCAGCGCGTCGCACCGGTAGTAGCCGTACCGCAGACCGCTCACGGCGAGGGTGGCGTCGACCGTGCCGCGCCCGGGGTGCCGGGCGAGGGCCAGGTCGTTGAACGCCACCGACCGCCGCTCGCCGGCCGTGATCCGCAGGGCGCTGTGCGGCTCCTCCACGAAGTCCCCGGAGAGCAGCCGGGCCAGCGCGGAGTCCAGCTCCGACGGGTGGACCTCGACGAGGAACCCCAGGTTGCCGAGGTGCACGCCGAGCACCGGGACGGGCCGGTCGGCGACCAGCCGCAGGGCGCCGAGCATGGTGCCGTCGCCACCCAGGCTGACCACGCCGTCGGCCTCCGCGGCCAGGTCGTCCGCCCCGACCGGGACCGCGCCGGGTACCCGGCGTGCGTCGGCGGCACGCACCAGCACCTCCAGACCGTGGGCGTGGGCGAGGCCGACGAGGCGCTCGGCGACCTCCGTGACGTCGTTGCGCGGGTGCAGGACCAGGGCCACGCGGGCCACACCGGGGGAGCCGTCCACGCGGCCCAGTCTGCCGGTCCACGATCATCGGTGCACACTGCTCGGCTGTGCACGCCACCGACCTCCTCTCCGGCACCCCGCTGATCGACGGGCACAACGACCTGCCCTGGGCCCTGCGCACGCTCGGCGATCCCGAGCCCGACCTGGCCCGGGGCGAGCCGCGTCTGCACACCGACCTGCCGCGGCTGCGCGCGGGGAAGGTGGGCGGGCAGTTCTGGTCGGTCTACGTGCCCTGCTCCTACACCGGCGACGCCGCGGTCCGGGCCGTCGTCGAGCAGGTCGAGCGGGTCCACCGGCTCGCCGAGACCTATCCGGCCGACCTGCGCGTGGTCACCACGGCCGCCGAGGTCGAGGCCGCTTTCGCCGACGGCTGGATCGCCTCGCTGCTCGGTGCCGAGGGCGGGCACAGCATCGGCGGCTCGCTGCAGGTCCTGCGGGCGCTGCGTCGCTCCGGGGTCCGGTACATGACGCTGACGCACAACCTGAACACGGAGTGGGCGGACTCCGCGACGGACGAGCCGGTGCACGGCGGGCTGTCGGGCTTCGGCCGCACCGTCGTCGCCGAGATGAACCGGATCGGAATGATCGTGGACCTCTCGCACGTCGCCGCCACCACCATGCGCGCGGCCCTCGGGACCACCACCGCGCCCGTGCTGTTCACGCACTCGTCGGCCCGCGCGGTCACCGACCATCCTCGCAACGTGCCCGACGACGTCCTGGAGTCGTTGCGGGACAACGGCGGCGTGTGCATGGTGACCTTCGTCCCGCGGTTCGTGTCGCGTGCCGTCGCGGACTGGGACGCCCGGCTCGCCGACGCGATGACCGCGGCCGGGCAGGACCACCGGGACCTGAGGGCGCGGGAGGCCTTCGCCGCGAGCTGGGACGGCCCGCCGCCACCCGGCGCGACGCTCCACGACGTGGTCGCCCACCTCGAGCACGTGCGCGAGGTCGCCGGGATCGACCACATCGGGATCGGCGGCGACTACGACGGCGTGGCGGAGCTGCCCGCCGGCCTCGAGGACGTCAGCGGCTACCCGCGGCTGTTCGACGCCCTGCTCGCCCGGGGCTGGAGTGCCGCCGACTGCGGGAAGCTGGCCGGCCGCAACGCGTTGCGGGTGCTCCGGGCGGTCGACGAGGTCGCGGCCTGACCGGCCTCCCGGATCGCCCTCCCGCTCACCTCCGCAGCGCCGGCCGCAGGTCCTCGGCCGTGACGCCGTCCGTGCTGCCCGCCCGCTCGATCCGTGCGGCGAGGGCGAAGCCGTGGTCCTGCAGGCCGCGCAGGTCGAGGCCTGCGGGCGGGTCGCCGACCCAGCGGGCGATCCCGTCCGACGCCCGCTCGAGCAGCGAGACGGCGCCGCGGGCGTTGCCGCGCTGGGCGTGCGTGAGCCCGGCGCCGTACTGCGCGAGCGCCCGCCACAGGTCACGGGTCTCGGGTCCAGACGACTTCCACGCCGCCTCCAGGACCTCGTGCGCCTGGAACGGCAGCCCCTCGTCGAGCAGCCGCTGGGCCTCGGTGACGGTCTCCTCGGGGGTGAGGTCGAGATCGTCGGGCACCTGCGGGACGCCCGGGGTGCCGTAGGGGAGGGGCCGCCCGGAGGCGTCCCGGGGGCGGGCGTTGCGGGCGCGTCCCGCCTCGTCTCGATCACGGACCCGTCGAGCGCTCACGTGTCCGGAGCCTGCCACACCGGGGACCGGCGTTCCTGTCGCGGCGTGGCCGGCCACTCACGTCTCGAGCGGTCGCAGCTCCTGGTCGAACTGGTCGAGGAAGTCCCGCCACGCGGCGACCGGGGTGGCCGGGCGCACCACGAACTTGGTCAACCCGGCGTCGACGTACTCCCGGATCCGGTCGCGCGCCTCGGCCCAGCCGTGCGCCACGATCTTCTGCGGGTCCACGTCCGGCCGCCGGTCCAGGGACGCCGCGAGCGCCGCCTCGACCTGCTCGGGCGTCGCCTCGGGCGGGACCACGGCGAGGTTGGTGCCGTAGTGGTCCTCCTCGATCTCCCGGCCGGCCGCGGTGGCGGCCCGCTCGATCGTCGCGCGGCACTCGGCGGCCTCGGCGGGGGTCACGAAGCTGCCCAGCCAGCCGTCGGCGAGCCGGCCGATCCGGTCCAGGCCGACGGGTGCGCGGCCGCCGAGCCAGAGATCGAGGCGACCCGGCGGGCGCGGGCCGATCGTCGCGTCGTCGAGGTGGAAGAACGCGCCGTGGTGCGTGACGCGCTCCTCGGCCAGCAGCCGCCGGACGACGACGAGTGCCTCTTCGAACACGGCCGCCCGCTCGCCCTCGGGCACGGGGTAGAGCTGGCGCTCCCGCGGCCGGGCGGGGCGGACGCCGAACGCGGGCAGGATCCGCTTGGGCGCCAACGCCGCGAGCGACGCCAGCTGCGCGGCGACGAGCGCGGGGTTGCGGCCCGGCAGGACGAGCACCCCGGTACCGACCTTGAGCGAGCGCGTGCGACCCACGGCGAACGCCATGCCCGTGAGGGCGTCGACGGAGTCGGTGCCGACCAGGTCGGGCAGCCAGACGGAGTCGATCCCGCGGGCCTCCAGCTCGTCGACCAGCTCCGCGAACCCGCCGCCCCCGGTCGCCGGCGTGGGCAGCGACCCGATCCCGATCCTGACCTTCACCCGGATGACGCTAGGTCGCCGCCGGGGCGGTGTCGACCGACCGTCGGGCGGGGATCGTCACGTCCCGTTCGGGCGGGCGGTCTCGGGGGCGGGAGCGGGTTCCGGGACCGGGGCCGCCGCGGCGGGCGTCGGTGGCGCCGGGGGTGCCGTCGCGGGCGCCGGGGGTGCCGCGGGTGCCGTCGGTCCCGCGGGCGGGGCCGGGGCGGGCGCGGTGTCCTCGGGCGCGGTGTCCTCGGCCCGCAGCTCGGCCTTGAGGATGCGGGCGGACCGGCCGAGTCCGCGGGCCGCCTCGGGCAGCTTGCGCGCCCCGAACAGCAGCACGAACACCCCGATGACGATCAGCCAGTGCCAGGCGCTCAGCTCACCCATCGCCGTCCCTCCACGTCGTGCGACCCGCCCAGTGTGCGCCTCCCCGGAATCGCACTCCACCGTCGGGGTCGGCAATTTCCGGGAGCCGCAGGAAATTGCGTACGAATTGCGGATGATCGTCCGGAAGGGGCGGTTCGGCACGCGCGTGGGCTCACCGGCGGCCGACGGTCGCTGCTGATAGACAGTGCAGTCGTGGGTGTCGCGTGGGGTGTGCGGCGGCTGGCGGTGCTGGTCGTCGTGGCCGGGGTCCTGGTCGCCGGAATGCTGTTCCCGTTCGCCGGCGGAATCGGCCTCCTCGCCGGCGCGGTGAGCGATTCCGCCGTGGGCACGAACGCGGATCTGAAGGCGGGCGTGCTGCCCGCGGTCACCACGGTCGAGGACGCCACGGGCAGGACCGTCGCCTCGCTGTACGACCAGTACCGTGTCCCGGTCGAGAGCAACCGGATCTCGCAGGCGATGAAGGCGGCCATCGTCGCCATCGAGGACCGGCGCTTCTACGAGCACGGCGGGTTCGACCCGATCGGCGCCGCCCGCGCCCTGGTCAACAACTCCAACGGCGGTGCGACGCAGGGCGCGTCGACCCTCACCGAGCAGTACGTCAAGAACTACGACCTCTACGTGGCCGCACAGACCGACGCCGAGCGCCGGGCCGCCGTCGCCCCCAGCTACGCGCGCAAGCTGAAGGAGGCCGAGCTCGCGGTCAGCCTGGACCACGAGCTGTCGAAGGACGAGATCCTCACGCGCTACCTCAACGTCGTCTACTTCGGGCACGGCGCCTACGGGGTGCAGGCCGCGGCGAAGGCGTACTTCGGCGTCGACGCCTCCGCCCTCACCGTCCCGCAGGCCGCGCTGCTGGCCGGCATGGTGCAGAGCCCGGCCGAGTACGACCCGATCGCGCACCCCGACGGCGCCACCGGCCGGCGCAACGTCGTGATCGAGGCGCTGCGCCAGCAGGGCGCGATCAGCCAGGAGCAGGCCTCGCACGCCGCGACGGCGCCGCTCGGGGTGGTGCCGGACCCGACGATCCCGGCCGAGGGCTGCATCGGCGCGGGCGACGCCGGCTACTTCTGCGACTACGTGCTCGCCTACCTCAAGCAGTCGGGCTTCCCGACCGACCAGCTCGCGGGCGGCGGGTACACGATCCGGACCAGCCTCGACCCCGACGCGCTGGCCAAGACCAAGGCGGCGATCGACGGGCAGGTGCCGCCGACGCAGCCGCACGTCGCCGACGTCATGGCCGTGGTCCGGCCCGGCGCCGACACCCACCAGGTCGTCGCGCTGGCGGCCAACCGCACCTTCGGCAACAAGCCGGGCCAGTCGAGCTACGGGCTGCCCTACGAGCCCGAGAACATGGGCGCGGGATCGGTCTACAAGATCTTCACGGCGGCCACGGCGATGGAGCAGCACCTGATCGGCATCGACACCGTGATCCCGGTGCCGCCGAGCGGCTACACGTCGCCGATCTACAGGAACGGGACCGGGCGGCCGATCCCCGTGGGCAACGCCGGGAACTACCGGACCGCGCTGACCCTGCAGGACGCGCTGGCCGAGTCGCCCAACACGGCGTTCGTCAAGCTGGAGGAGAGCACCGGGATCCCGCCGGTGGTCGACATGGCGGTCCGGCTGGGCCTCACCTCGCTCGCCGAGACGCCGTACAGCGGCAAGCCGGGCACGGCCTCGATCGCCGACGTCATGAAGCAGCAGAACCAGGCGTCGTTCACCCTGGGCGTCACGCCGACCAGCACGCTGGAGCTGGCGAACGTGCAGGCCACGCTGGCCAGCCACGGCACGTGGTGCCCGCCCTCACCGCTGCAGTCGATCACCGACCGGACCGGGCAGTCGGTCTCGGTCACGCAGGCGGCGTGCCGGCAGGCGCTCGACCCGGCGATCGCCGACACCCTCATGACCGGCCTGTCGAAGGACGACGCCGCGGGCGGCACCTCGGCGGCCGCCGCCGGGCAGATGGGCTGGAACCGGCCGATCGCGGCGAAGACGGGCACCACCCAGGAGTACAAGTCCGCCGCGTTCGTCGGCGCGACACCGCAGCTCGCGGGCGCCGCCATCGTGTTCGACGACTCCAACGCGCCCCGGCCGATCTGCGACGGCAGCCCGCCGCGCAGCTGCTCCGGCGGCAACATCTACGGCGGCAAGGCCCCCGCCCGCACCTTCTACCGGGCCTTCGGCGACATCCTCGCCGGCCAACCGGTCGTGCCGCTGCCGCCCACCGACCCGCGCTACCTCACCGGCACCATCCCGTCGGTCCAGGTCGCCACCCCGCCCGCCCCCGACCAGGGCCAGGGCGAGAACGCCCCGAACGACACCGGCCGCAACGGCGACCGGGGCGGCGACAACGGCGGCAACGGCCGCAACAACGGGGACAACGGCGTCGACAACGGGGGCGGCAACGGCGGCAACGGCGGCAACGGCGGCAACGGCGGCAACGGCGGACGAGGGAACGGAGGGAACGGCGGCGGGAACAACGGAGGCGGCAACGGCGGGAACAACGGGGGCGACAACGGCGACTGACCCGCGAGTCGCGCGCTGGGCTTCCGCGAGTCGCGCGTTCCGAACACGCGAGTCGCGCGTTCCGGACCCGCGAGTCGGCACTTCCGGGCGAACTGCACATCCCGGAAGCTCTCGAGAGGTGCGGTCCGGAAGCCTCGGACCGCCGACCCGCGGGAGGGGTCAGCGCGGGCCGAGGGTCGTCGTCAGGGCCCGGTCGAGGTCGGCCACCAGGTCCCGCGGGTCCTCGAGCCCGACCGAGAAGCGCAGGTGGCCCCACCGCCGGAACTCCTCGGGGTAGGCGCCGGCCCGCTCGTCGTCGCCCGCGACGTGCACGATCAACGACTCGTCGTGCCCGAGCGACACCGCCGACGTGATCACCCGCAGGTTCGCGACGAAACGGTTCTGCGTGTCGCCGTCGCCCCGCACCGCGAAGGCGAGCATCCCGCCGAAGCCGCTCATGGTGCGGGCGGCGAGCGCGTGCTGCGGGTGGTCCGCCAGCCCGGGGTAGGCGACATACGCCACCCGCGGGTCCGCCTGCAGGAACTCCGCGACCGCCTGCGCGCTCTCGCAGTGCTGGCGCATGCGCAACGGCAGGGTCACCGCCCCGCGCATGATCAGCCACGCGTTGAACGGGCTGATCGCGCCGCCGACGTTGACCATCGCGTCGGCCCGGATCCGGTCGGTCAGCGCGCGGTCGCCGATCACGGCGCCGCCCATCGCGTCGCCGTGGCCGTTGAGGTACTTCGTCAGCGAGTGGACGACGAGGTCGGCGCCGAACGCGAGCGGTCGCTGGAGGACCGGTGTGGCGAAGGTCGCGTCGACGCTGAGCAGGGCGCCCGCCTCGTGCGCGATCCGCGCGACGGCCTCGACGTCCGTGATCCGCGTCGTCGGGTTGGCCGGGGTCTCGACGTGCACGAGCCGCGTCTCCGGCCGGATCGCGGCCTGCACGGCCTCCGGGTCGGACGAGTCGACGAGCGTCGCGGTGATCCCGTACTTCTCCGGGAGCAGCTCGGTGAGCAGCCGGTACACGGCCACGTACGTCACGTCCGACGACACCACGTGGTCCCCGCTGCGCAGGAACGTGAAGAAGACCGCGTGCAGGGCCGCGACCCCGCTGGCCAGGGCGACGGCGTCGACCTCACCGCGCTCGCCCGCGGTCTCGAGCAGGGCGAGCTTCTCCTCGAGCCAGCCCTGGTTGGCGCCGCCGTTGCGGGTGTAGAGGGGCGTGCCGAAGTCCGACCAGCTCAGCGTGGAGGGGTCGTCCGGCAGTGCGTAGGAGTTGGCCATGACGACCGGGCGGCGGATGGCGCCGGTCCCGGGGTCCACGTCGTTGCCCGCGTGGACGCTGAGGGTCTGCAGATGGTGCACGGCGGCATTCTCGCCGCCGCCCCGCGGTCACCGGTTCGCGGACCAGCGGGGGTCGCGGCCGGCGTAGCCCAGCACCTGGTGGAAGACCGGGGCGCCCGCGCCGACCGGCACGGCCGGCCCGAACAGCCCCTCGACCGCCTCACCGTGGGCGAACGACGAGCAGAACTCCAGGCACGCGGCCGCGCTCGCCGCGTCGACCGAGAAGCGCTGGCGCGTGGCGCGGGCCAGGTCCCAGCCGTGCACCACGATCTCGTCGAGCGCCACCACGCCGTGCACCTGCGCCGGCAGCACGACGCCGCCCGCCTCGGTCTCGCCCTCCCACGCGGCGGGCTCACGCCAGGCGGTGACGAGCGCGGCCAGCCGGTCCGGGAGCTCGGTGCGCCAGTCGGGGTCGAGGTGCGCGGCCGACGGGACGGGCGCCCCGCCGCCCGCCGGGGTCTTGTGGGCGGCGTCGGTGAAGGCGGTGGTCAGGCCCATGAGGTGGTCGAGCAGGGCGGCCACGGTGAAGTCCGGGCACGGCGTCGGGGCGGTGAGCTGCTCGGCACGGATCGCCGGGAGCAGGGCGGCGACCCGGCGGGCAGCGGGGCCCAGGTCGATCGTGGGGGCGGTGCTGGCGGTCGCGGCGGTCACGGCTCCTCCTCGGTGGTCGGTCTGCAGGGAGGACCGCGCCCGTTTCCCGGAGTCATCGGCGGACGTGGAGTTCGACACCCGGTAGAAGTTCCGCGGCGTCGATGGGGCACCATGGAGGGTGAACCGTCGATCCGGACAATCCAGACTGGGAGCCCGATGAGCACGAGCACCGACACCACCGCCGCGGGCACTGCCGTCACCGGGATCGGCCGGCTCTTCCGCGCCGTCGCCATCGCCGAGGCCTGCTCCTGGGTCGGCCTGCTGATCGGCATGTTCTTTAAGTACGTGGTGGTGCAGAACGAGATCGGCGTGAAGATCTTCGGCCCGATCCACGGCGCCCTGTTCGTGCTCTACGTGATCGTTGCGCTCCTCGCCGCGCGCCGCCTCCGCTGGAGCGCCGGCACGCTGGTCCTGGCGCTCTTCTCCAGCATCCCGCCGCTCATGACCGTCTGGTTCGAGCGCCGCGCCGCCCGGCAGGGCAAGCTCCGGACCCCCTGATCGCCGGCTCCGGAGCGAAATCCGCGCTCACCGCGGGTTCCGTTCCGCGTCCGGTGACCATGCTGCGAGTCGGAGGGCGGCACGGAGCTGCGCGACGGCGGCGTCGGGTCGGTTCACGAGGTCGTGCCACGTGAACCGGAGCAGGTTCCACCCGGCGAGTACCAGCGCGTTCTGCTTCCGCCGGTCGGCGCGGAAGCGGTCGACGTCGACGTGCCAGGCCCAGCCGTCCACCTCGACGGCGACGCGAGCCAGGGGGAACGCCACGTCGACCTCGCGGGCGGGGGTCTCCAGGCCGAGCACCCACCCGGTGATGCCGGCCCCGCGGAGGAGGGCGCGGAACCGTCGCTCGGCCTCCGACTCCGCCCGGTCCGCCGCCGCGGCATTCAGTCGGCCCGCCCGCGACCAGCCGCGCGCACCCATGTTGCCCATGCGGGCAGAATGATCGGAGGAGCGGCCGCGGCGAGCTGTTTCGCGCGAGTTCGTGCGCACTTCCTCGCCATGATCGCCGGGAGTGGAACGGAACCCGCGCTCAGCGCGGACTTCGTTCCGAATGCGACGCTCATGCGCCCCACCCCGCCCCCTCGATGACGGGGGGAGAGGGGGCCGTGTACGCTGCGGAATGCGACCACCCCGTCGCGCGTTGAACCGCGCGTCAGGGCGATCAAGTGGAGCCCCGCTCCCACCCGCTCACCGCCTGCAGTGACAGGTGATCGGGTCCCGGTCGGCGGTCCGCCTCAGCGCGGGCCGCTCTGATCGACGGGTCTTTGCTTGTCGTCGCAGGACATGACGGCACAACGAGGAGACCCCATCAGCACAGAGACACGCATCAACGACCGCATCCGCGTTCCCGAGGTCCGACTCGTCGGCCCGAACGGCGAGCAGGTCGGCATCGTGCGTATCGAGGACGCCCTGCGGCTGGCGCAGGAGGCCGAGCTCGATCTCGTCGAGGTCGCGGCCCAGGCCCGCCCGCCCGTCTGCAAGCTCATGGACTACGGCAAGTTCAAGTACGAGAGCGCGCAGAAGGCCCGGGAGTCCCGGCGGAACCAGCAGCTCACGGTGATCAAGGAGCAGAAGCTCCGGCCGAAGATCGACACCCACGACTACGAGACCAAGAAGCGCAACGTCGTGCGCTTCCTCGAGGGTGGCAACAAGGTCAAGGTCACCATCATGTTCCGCGGTCGCGAGCAGAGCCGGCCCGAGCTGGGCTACCGGCTGCTGCAGCGGCTCGCCGAGGACGTGCAGGAGCTCGGGACCGTCGAGGCCGCCCCGAAGCAGGACGGCCGCAACATGACGATGGTGCTCGCTCCGACCAAGAAGCCGGTCAAGCGCCCGGCGGCCCAGCAGGCCGCCGCCGCCGAGGCCGAGCCCCAGGCCTGAGTCTGAAGCAAGCGGCACGAACCTCCCGGTCCCGGCCGGGAGGTACCCCACGGTGCGTCCCCGGGCGCACCGCGACACCGAACGGATCAGCCATGCCCAAGAACAAGACGCACAAGGGAACGGCCAAGCGGGTCAAGGTGACCGGCAGCGGCAAGCTCCTGCGCCAGCAGGCCGGCCTGCGCCACCGCCTCGAGGTCAAGTCGAGCAAGGAGACCCGGGACCTGTCCGGTGTCGTCCCGGTGAACAAGGCCGACGTCAAGCGCGTCAAGAAGCTGCTCGGCCGCTGAGCGGAGCTTGCGCAGCGAACGTCTGCGCAGGCGCAGCTTGCGCAGCGAACATCTGCGCGAGGCTCACCGCACCCACCCGCTGAACCGGCCTGCCCATCCCCCGGGGCCGGCCACCCGAGAGACAGGACAGACCCATGGCACGCGTCAAGCGCGCGGTGAACGCCCAGAAGAAGCGCCGGACGATCCTCGAGGCGTCCGCCGGCTACCGCGGTCAGCGGTCGCGGCTCTACCGCAAGGCCAAGGAGCAGCAGCTCCACTCGATGACCTACGCCTACCGCGACCGTCGCGCCAAGAAGGGCGACTTCCGGCAGCTGTGGATCACCCGCATCAACGCCGCGGCCCGTGCCAACGGCATGACCTACAACCGCTTCGTCCAGGGCCTCAAGGCCGCGGGCGTCGAGGTGGACCGCAAGAACCTGTCGGAGCTCGCGATCAGCGACCCGACCGCGTTCGCCGCCCTGGTCGACCTGGCCAAGGCCAACGTCCCGGCGCAGGCGCCGCAGAACGAGAGTGCCGCCTGACCGAGCACGTGCTCGGTACGGAACGCACCCCGCGCGTCGTGGCAGCCCGCAAGCTGCTGCGGCGCGCGGGTCGTGACAAGGCCGGGCGGTTCCTCGTCGAGGGCGCCCAGGCCGTGCGGGAGGCCGTGACCGCCGAGGTCCGGGTGCACGAGCTCTTCGCGACCCCGCTCGCGGTCGAGCGCAACGCCGACATCGTCGGGATCGCCGAGGGCCGGGGCATCCCGGTGACCGTGGTGAGCGACCGGGTCGCCGAGGTCCTCTCCGACACGGTCACCCCCCAGGGCCTCGTGGCCGTCTGTGACCTGATCGACGTCCCGGTCGCCGCCGCACTCGCGGACTCCCCGCAGCTCGTCGCCGTCCTGGCGGGCGTGTCCGAGCCCGGCAACGCCGGCACCGTGCTGCGCGCCGCCGACGCGGCGGGCGCCGACGCCGTGGTCCTGGCCGGCGACAGCGTCGACCCGCACAACGGCAAGGCGGTCCGGGCCTCCACCGGCAGCGTCTTCCACCTGCCCGTCGCGCGGGACCGGGACACCCCCCGCCTGCTCGAGGCCTGCCGCGCCG
Organism: Pseudonocardia kujensis; assembly: GCF_021283305.1. Classification (GTDB taxonomy): domain Bacteria; phylum Actinomycetota; class Actinomycetes; order Mycobacteriales; family Pseudonocardiaceae; genus Pseudonocardia; species Pseudonocardia kujensis. Next base: position 8,331 of record NZ_JAJSOK010000044.1, on the reverse strand, counting down.
CCGGGCTGACCCTGCTCGCGGCCGACGGGCGCGGCGAGCTCGACCTGCACGCCCCGGAGGCCGCGGAGGTCCTCGGCGGCCGGGTGGCATGGATATTCGGTGGCGAGGCACACGGTGTCCCGGAGACCGTCCTGAACGCGGCCGACCACCGGGTCCGGGTGCCGCTCTACGGCCGCGCCGAGAGCCTCAACCTCGCGACCGCCGCGGCGGTCTGCCTGTACGCGAGCGCCGCACACCGGCGCTCTAGGATCACCGACCGTGCATGAGGGAACCCGATGACCGAGAACCTGCTCGACGCCGCGTCGCTGGACGCCGCCGTCAAGGCCGCGGTCGAGGCGTTCGACGCCGCGGGTGATCTCGACGCCCTGGCCGCGGCCAAGCCCGCGCACCTCGGCGACAAGGCGCCGGTGCTGCTGGCCCGCCGCTCCCTCGGCAGCCTGCCCGGCCCCGAGCGGGCCGACGCCGGGAAGCGGGTCAACGCCGCCCGCCAGGAGGTCCAGACCGCGTTCGACTCCCGCCGCGAGGTCCTCCTCGCCGAGCGGGACGCGCGCGTGCTGGCCGAGGAGTCCGTCGACGTCACCCTGCCCTGGGACCGGCGGCCGCGTGGTGCCCGGCACCCGATCACCCAGATCGCCGAGCGGATCGCGGACGTGTTCGTCGCGATGGGCTACGAGGTCGCCGAGGGCCCCGAGGTGGAGTCCTCCTGGCTGAACTTCGACGCGCTGAACTTCGGCAAGGACCACCCGGCGCGCACCATGCAGGACACGTTCTACCTGGGCTCGGACCAGGGCACGGTGCTGCGCACGCACACCTCGCCGGTGCAGGTCCGCGCCCTGCTGGAGCGCGAGCTGCCGGTGTACGTGGTCTGCCCGGGCCGGACCTTCCGCACGGACGAGCTCGACGCCACCCACACCCCCGTCTTCCACCAGGTCGAGGGCCTGGCGGTGGACAAGGGCATCACCATGGCGCACCTCAAGGGCACGCTCGACGCGTTCGCCCGCGCCATGTTCGGGGCCGAGTCGACCACCCGGCTGCGGCCGAGCTTCTTCCCGTTCACCGAGCCGTCGGCCGAGGTGGACGTCTGGTTCCCGGAGAAGAAGGGCGGCGCCGGCTGGGTCGAGTGGGGCGGCTGCGGGATGGTCAACCCCAACGTCCTGCGCGCCTGCGGTGTCGACCCGGAGGTCTACTCCGGCTTCGCCTTCGGCATGGGCCTGGAGCGCACCCTGCAGTTCCGCAACGGCCTGCCCGACATGCGAGACATGGTCGAGGGCGACGTCCGGTTCAGCCGCGCGTTCGGTATCTGAGGAGTATTCGGTGCGAGTCCCCCTGTCCTGGCTGCGCGACCACGTCGCCGAGGTGCCCGCCGACGCCGCGGCGGTCGGCGAGGCCTTCGTGCGCGTCGGCCTGGAGCTCGAGGAGATCCACGGGACGCCGGAGCTGACCGGTCCGCTGACCGTCGGGCGCGTGCTGGAGATCGAGGAGCTCACCGAGTTCAAGAAGCCGATCCGGTACTGCCAGGTCGACCTCGGCGACGGCGTGCGCGGGATCGTCTGCGGCGCGCGGAACTTCGTGGCGGGCGACCTCGTGGTCGTCGCGCAGCCCGGCGCGGTCCTGCCGGGCCCGTTCCCGATCTCGGCGCGCAAGACCTACGGCCGCACCTCGAACGGGATGATCTGCTCGGCCAAGGAGCTCGGCCTCGGCGCCGACCACTCGGGCATCCTCGTGCTGCCGCCGGGCACCGCCGAGCCCGGGGCCGACGCGCTGCCGCTGCTCGGGGTCGACGACCCGGTCGTCGAGCTGGCCATCACGCCGGACCGGGGCTACTGCTTCGCCGTGCGCGGGATCGCCCGCGAGCTCGCCGCGTCCCTCGGCGAGGACTTCACCGACCCGGCCCGACGGGTGCAGGTCCCGGAGGCGGAGGGCCCGGCCTGGCCGGTCCGCATCGCCGACGAGGCCGGCTGCCCGCGGTTCGTCACCCGGCGGGTCACCGGCGTCGACGCGAGCGCTCCCACCCCGTGGTGGATGCAGCGCCGGCTGCTGGCCGCCGGGATGCGGCCGATCTCGCTCACCGTCGACGTCACCAACTTCGTGATGCTCGACCTGGGCCAGCCGATCCACGCCTACGACGCGACCCGGCTGCAGGGCGAGATCGTCGTGCGCCGGGCCGAGGCGGGGGAGAAGCTCCGGACCCTCGACGACGTCGAGCGCACCCTCGACCCGGACGACCTGGTCATCGCGGACGACTCCGGGGCGATCGGCCTCGCCGGCGTGATGGGCGGGGCCTCCACCGAGATCCCGCTGGACAGGACGGGCTCGGTCGACGTCGTGATCGAGGCCGCGCACTTCGCGCCGACCGTCATCGCGCGCGCCGCCCGCCGGCACAAGCTGCCCAGTGAGGCGTCGAAGCGCTTCGAGCGCTCCGTCGACCCGCAGCTCCCGCCGATCGCGGCCGAAGCGGTCGCGAACCTGCTGGTGGAGCACGGCGGCGGCCGGATCGAGCCGGGCCGCACCGACGTGGGCGCCGCGCCGGTGCTCCCGCCGGTCCGGATGGCGCTGGACCTGCCGGACCGCACCGCCGGCGTGACCTACGCGCGGGGGGCGACGGTCGCGCGGCTCGCCCAGGTCGGCTGCGCGGTGGAGCTGGAGACCAGCGGCGACGGCAAGGCCGGTTCGACCACCCTGGTGGTCGCGACGCCGCCGTCGTGGCGGCCGGACCTGGACCTGCCCGCGGCGCTGGTCGAGGAGGTCCTGCGGCTCGAGGGCTACGAGACCATCCCGTCGACCCTGCCGCCGGCGCCGGCCGGGCGTGGGCTGACCCCCGCCCAGCTGCGCAAGCGGTCCGTGTCCCGCGCGCTGGCCGAGGCCGGGCACGTCGAGGTGGAACCCTTCCCGTTCGTCGCCGACGCGGTGTGGGACGCCTTGGGCCTGCCCGAGGACGACGTCCGGCGGCGGACCGTCACGGTGGCCAACCCGCTCGACGCGGACCGCGACCGGCTCGCGACCACGCTGCTGCCGGGCCTGCTCGAGACGCTGGTGCGCAACAAGGCCCGCGGGTTCGACGACCTCGCGCTCTACGCGTTGTCCCAGGTCGTGCTGCCGCACCGCAACCCCGTGCCGATGCCGGACCCGGGCGTCGACCGGCGGCCGACGGACTCCGAGATCGCGATGATCGAGGCGGCGCTGCCCGCCCAGCCCGTGCACGTCGGCGTCGTGCTGGCCGGGGACCGCGAGCCGCGCGGCTGGTGGGGCCCCGGGCGCAGGGCCGGCTGGCAGGACGCGATCGAGGCGGGCCGGCTCGTCGGCGCCGCCGCGGGCGTCGCGCTGCGGGTGACCAAGGCGGAGCTGGCCCCGTGGCACCCGGGCCGGTGCGGCGCGCTGCGGGTGGGGGAGTGGGTCGTCGGGCATGCCGGCGAGCTGCACCCGAAGGTCGTGGAGGCGCTGGGCCTTCCGCCGCGCACCTGCGCGATGGAGCTCGACCTCGACGCGATCCCGCTGCAGGACGCGCGGCCGGCGCCGCACGTCTCGCCGTACCCGCCGGTCTCGGTCGACGTCGCCCTGGTCACGGACGAGGCGGTCCCGGCGGCCGAGGTCGCCGCGGCCCTCACCGAGGGCGGCGGCGCGCTGCTCGAGGAGGTCCGGCTGTTCGACGTCTACACCGGTGCGCAGGTCGGCGAGGGGAACCGCTCGCTCGCCTACGCCCTCCGGTTCCGGGCTCCGGACCGCACGCTGACCAACGAGGAGGCGAACGCGGCCCGCGACGCCGCGGTCGCCCTCGCGGCCGAGCGCGTCGGGGCCGTCCTGCGGTGACCGCCCCGGCGGCCGGCCCCGGCGTGCGTGTCGCACCGGCTCAGATGTCGTCGCCGGTGATGCCCATCGCGGCGGTGATCCGGTCCCCGAGGAAGGGCACGACCGCCCAGACGGCGAACGACCACACGCCGAGCAGCGGGAACAACGGGATGGACACCAGGAACGCGAACCCGGTGACCGCCGACGGCACCCAGCCGTAGCGGACGAGCTGCCCCGGCGTCCCGACGATGTACCCCCGGCTGCGGCTGAGGACCGCGAGGATGACGGCGAAGGTGCCGATCTGCACGGTCTCCGCGAGGGCGTAGACGGCGAAGCGCGCGAAGTCGATGTGCTCCTCGGAGATGAGCCGGGTGAAGAACGGCGTGAGCACGATGATCAGCAGCCACAGCATGTTCAGCCAGGTCAGCGGGAGGGTGGCGCGCCCGACGTAGCGGAAGACCCGGTGGTGGCTGATCCAGTGCCGGGCGATCACCGCGAAGCTGATGAGGAACGCCAGGTACTCGCCGCGGTTGGCCAGGAACCCGGCCGCGAGCTCGGCGGCGGTGGCGCCCTGCGGCACCGGCAGCTCGATCGCGAGCAGCGTGATCGCGATGGCCACGACCGCGTCGGAGAAGAAGGTGAGCCGCTCGGCCGCGCCGCGCTCGGTCGGAGCGAACTCGTCCTCGGACTGCTGGGCGGACGCCTCGGCCATGCGCGGACTCTAGCGATCAGTCCCCCCGGCGGGAACGGTTCACGACCCCCGCCGGCCGGCGGGGGAGCAGGCACCGGCCGGAGGAGTGCCTACGCCCGGGCGAGCCGCACGAGCTCGCGGGTCGAGGTGTCCGGCAGGTAGGCGCGGGTGAGCGCCACACCCAGCCGCGGGAGGTCCGCCTCGTCGCGGAAGACCAGGTGCATGGGCTCGTACCGCGGCTGGAACTTGGCCTTGAACGCGTGCAGCGAGCGGAAGCCGTACAGCGGCTCCAGCCGGGCGCCGAGGGTGTCGAGGAGCCGGTCGAGCACCGCCGTGTCGCCGGAGGCGTCGGTACGGGCCAGCGGGGCGCCCGAGAGCGACACGACCGCCGCCCCCTCCTCGCGGAACGCCAGGCAGGCCGAGGCGATGAGGAACTCGACGACGGGCCGGAACCCGCCCTCCCGCCGCCGCATCACGTCGAGCGTCCAGCCCCGCACGTGCCGCCCGTGGCGTACACCGGCAGCCACGAGGTCACGCCGTGCACCAGGCCGTCGGCGTCGACCGCCAGCCCGACCCGGACGTTCGGGTCCAGAGCCTCGTCGACGCCACCGAGGGTGAACCCCATCTCCGGCAGGCCCTTGCCGCCGACCCACTGCTCGGAGAGCTCCCGCACCTGGTCGACGACCGCGTGCCGCTCGTCGGCCAGCCGGACGAGCCGGTGGGTGATCCCCTGCTTGCCCGCCTTGTTCAGCGCCGACCGCACGTCCTGCCAGGCCTTCCCGCGGAACTCCAGGTCGGGCAGGTCGACGAGGGTGTCCTCGGCGACCTGCGCGCTGAACCAGCCCGCGTCCCGGGCCGCGCGGGCGGTGCGGTCGGACGCGGAGAAGAGGCACGGGATGAGCCCGGCCGTCTCGCTGCGCACCCCGAACTCCCCGAGGGCGGCGAGCGGCTGCGGCCCGATCGGGTCGCCGAGGCCGATGGCCACCCCGGCGTGCCGCTGGAAGGCCACGCAGGACTCGCCGTCCGCGGTCACGAACCACTCGTTGTCCGGCCACGTGGCCATCCACGAGACGGTGCCGCCGCCGTGCCGGCGCAGCAGGGCGACCGCCGTCTCGCGGTCGGTGACGCCGCCGACCGCTCGTCGGGCCCGGCGCGACGGCACCCGCCACGCGCGCCGCCCCACCAGGAGCAGCACGAGCAGCACCGTCCAGGCGAGCCGGTCGGCGACGAAGATGCCCGGCTGGTCGAGGGTCGCGGCACCCCCCTCCACATGCGCCGCGACGACGAACACCGCGGCGACGAGCAGGCCCAGGAGCACGTTGAACACGGACAGCCCCACGGCCCATCGCCAGGCGACGCGCCGGCCCTTGCGCAGGCCGTTGACCAGCAGCGCGACCACGACGACCGTGATCGCGAGGTCGATCCAGCTCGACTCCGGGTTCCCGGTCGGCCCGAGCGGGCCGTCGTTGGGGAGCAGGAAGCTCAGCACCGACCCGGCCGCCTGGAGGATCAGCACGAACACCGCGAGCAGGCGCCACTCCCGCCGGCTCGGCCGTCCGGCCGGCACCGCCCGGCCGCGGACCAACCGCGGCCCCACCACCAGCGCGATCAGTACCGCGACGAGGTGCTCCAGGTCGGCCAGCGAGCCCAGGTAGACCGCCGAGGCGAGCACGTAGAGGGCCAGGGCGAGCCGCAGCCGCAGCCGCCACGGCGGGCGCAGGGTCGCGCTGGTCACGGCGAGCGCGGCGAGCGCGCCCGCCGAGAACCCGACGTCGAGCAACCGACTCGTGGCGTCCGCCCAGGGCCAGCCGTTGCCGCGCACCAGGAGCAGGAAGCCCAGCGCGGTGAGGATGCCGAGCAGCTGCCCGGCGACGGCGGTGAGCGCGGCGAGCCCGGTGCCCAGCCGCCACTCCGCCCAGCCGACGAACAGCGCGAAGCTGCCGGTCATGGCGAGGTAGAAGGGCGGGACGACGGCGAGGAACGGCCCGGTGAGCACCGTCCACCAGCGGCCGCTCTCCAGCGAGGGCACCCCGTAGGCGATCCACGGGTACCAGGCCTGGCCGTCGGCGGCTCGCCAGAACGCACCGGTGGCGAACCCGGCGACGATCATCACGAGCACGACCGTGCTGGTGAACGGGGTGCGGCGCACCAGCGTCCGCACCTTCGCCGCCAGCGGGGCGAGTGCCGGGAGGCGGCGGGCGGGACGAGCCGTCGTGCCGTCGGTCATGATCGCCTCCCCGGGCGCCGCGCCGTGACCGCGCCGTCGTCTGCTGGCTGTTCGGCGGATCGAGGGCGGCGTTACGGTGCGGCAATGTGCGACGGACATGCGAGCCCGACCGAGGTCGCGCAGGGCGTGCCCCGGCCCGCCGAGGGACCCGCGGTCGACCCGATCCAGCTCGAACCCGTCGACGAGGTGCGGATCACCACACTGGTGGAGAACGTGTTCGACGCCCTGCTCACCGGCGACGAGCGGGTCTCGCGCGTCGGGTTGGGCGCGGGCCGCGCCACCGCCGCGCAGTTCGTGGGCGGCGCCGCCGACGTCGGGCTGAGGGCCGAGCACGGGTTCGCCGCGCTGGTCACGGTGCGGCGCGGCGCGGCGACCACCTCGCTGCTGCTCGACGCCGGCCTCTCGCCCGATGCGCTCACGGTCAACGCCGAGCGCGTCGGCGCCGACCTCACCGGCGTGCAGGCGATCGTGCTCAGCCACGGGCACCCCGACCACGCGGGCGGGCTGGCCGGGCTCGCCGGGCGGAAGGGCCCGCGCGCGCTCCCGATGGTCCTGCACCCGGCGGCGTGGACCCGGCGCCGGTTCGCGCTGCCCGGCGGCGACACCCGGGAGCTGCCGACGCTCAGCCCCCGGGCGCTGGCGGGGGAGGGGTTCGCGCTCGTCGAGCGGCGGGTCCCGTCGGTGCTGCTCGACGGCGCGGTCCTGATCACCGGCGAGGTCGACCGGACCACGGAGTTCGAGCGCGGCATGCCGCCCGCGCACCAGGCGTGGACCGGGTCGGCCTGGGAGCACGACGCCGCCGTGGTCGACGACCAGGCGCTCGTCGTGCACGTGCGGGACAAGGGGCTGGTGGTGCTCACCGGCTGCGGGCACGCCGGCGCGGTCAACATCGTCCGGCACGCGCAGCGGCTGACCGGCGTCGCCGGGCTGTACGCGCTGATCGGCGGCCTGCACCTCGGCGGTCCCCACTTCGAGCCGGTCATCGCACCGACCGTCGCGGCGCTGCGCGCGGCGGACCCGGCCGTGCTGGTCCCCGGGCACTGCACGGGCTGGCGTGCCCAGCACGCCCTCGCCGCCGCCCTGCCCGACGCGTGGATCGCCCCCAGCGCCGGCAGCACCTACACCCTCTAATGGGAGCTGATCCGCGAGCCGGCACTCCCGCGCGACCGAACGTGCGGTCCCGGGAGGTGCGGTTCGGTGACCCGGAAGTGCCGACTCGCGGGACTAGCGATCCTTGGTCGCTAGGGCTTTGGCAGTTGTCCAGGGTTTCAGGCGGTCGCCGACGGTAGACGGGCTTCGGCGAAGCGGGCGTTGATGTGCTGGTCGATGGTGCGCAGCGCCCCCCGCAGGGGTGGCGGGGTGGGTGGTGCGCTGGCCATGAGTGGTCGGAGCAGGCGGTTGTGGACCTTGGTGTAGAAGATGGCGAAGGCGTGGCCGTCGTCGGTGAGCCGGTAGAGGTTGCGGCCTTCGACGCGGGTGATCAGGCCGTTGCGGCGCAGTCGGGTCAGGTCGTAGCTGGCCCGGCTGGTGGGGTAGGGCTGGCCGAGCAGTCCGGTCATCAAGGCGCGCAGGCTCTTGTTGGTGATGCCGGTGACGGCGAGCAGGGAGACGCTCAGGGCGCCGGCCA
>NZ_JAJSOK010000043.1 GCF_021283305.1 Pseudonocardia kujensis | reverse complement strand
GCTCACGACCAGCGGGCGCACGATCTGACTCAAGGGCTCGAAGCCCAGGCCAGAAGAGTGCTGACCCGCTGGCCGCCACCAGCGCCGAGCCTCGCACAACCAGGCCCGGCAGGACCCATTAGGCCAGTAGCGCGCAGGCGGTGTCCCACATGTCCTGCACGATCGTGCCCGCGGGGGCCCGGCGCGCCAGCGCCGCACCCTGCCCGGCCCACTGGTTGACCGGGTCCACCCCGGTGGCGGCCCCGCGCCGCCACCGCCCGACCAGCCGGCGCTGGTCGGGGTACGGCGCGGGCGGGGGCGCCCCCGGCCGCGTCCACGCGGTGACGAACGGCGTCGGCACGGCCCGGCCGAGCCGGCCGGAGTAGGCCCGGGTCGGGACCGACCGCTCCGGGGGCAGGTCCGCCAGCGCTGCGGCCCAGCCCTCGTCGATCCCGGCCTCCGGCGACCGCAGCAGCGCCGTGCCCACCTGGACGGCGCTGGCGCCGAGGGCCAGCGCCGCGGCCACGCCCCGGCCGTCGGCGATGCCGCCGCTGGCGATGACGGGCACCCGGATCCGGTCGACCAGGTGCGGCAGCAGGGCGAAGAGCCCGACGTCGGTGTGCTCCGCGGCGGCCGGGTCGAACGTGCCCCGGTGCCCGCCCGCCTCCATGCCCTGCGCGACGATCGCGTCGGCGCCCGCCTCCTGGGCCGCCAGCGCGTCGGACAGCGTGGTCGCACAGGCGAACCAGGCGATCCCGCGGGCGTGCATCCGCTCGACGTAGGCGGCGTCGAACAGCCCCATGATCGAGGAGATCACGGTGGGCGCGGCGTCGAGCATCGCCTCGCACTGCTCGGCGAAGACCGGGGCGGCCGCCCCGGCCTCGCCCGGGGTGCCCCAGCCCCCGAGGTACTCCTCGGCCGCGCGCAGGCGGGCGGGGGCCTCGATCGGCGGGTCCGGGATCCAGATGTTGAGCTGGAACGGCCCCGCCGAGCCGGCCCGGAACCGCTCGACCCACGCCGTGATGCGATCGGGCGGGTCGAGGACGACGCCGTCGGCACCCATCCCGCCCGCCTCGGCCACCGCGATCGCGAGCTCCGGCGGGCAGGCACCCGCCATCGGTGCCTCCAGGATCGGCAGCTGCAGGCCGAACCGGTCGCAGAACTCCGTGACATGTCGTTGCACGGCTGCCATCCGATCACAGGCCGGGTCGGCTCGACGGTGCACCGTGCCGGTGCCCTCAGTGCCGGCGGTGCACCAACCAGCACAGCAGGGCCGCCTGCAGGCCGAGCGCGCCCGCGACCTCGGCGAGCAGGACGGGGCCGCCGAACTCGGCGGCGACCCCGACGAAGGCGCAGGCGACCAGCAGGCCGAGGGCCACCGCCGCGCGCCGGATCCCCGCCGGCGCACCCGTGCCCGCCCGGGGCGGGCCGGGGTCGGCGCCGGTGTCGAGGCCGGTGTCGAGGTCGCGCTCGAGGCCGGCGAGGATCTGCAGCTCCGCGGGGCTGAGGGGGCGCGCCCGGTTCTCGTCGAGGCTCATCGGTGTTCCGGGGCGGTCAGTGCGAGCGCGGGTCGTCGTCGGGCTCGGCCTCGCGGTTGACCCGTTGCGCCGCATGCTCCGACGGCGCGGCGTGGCCCCCGACGTGCGCCTCGGCCCGGGCCCGCTCCACCAGGTGCGGGTAGTGCAGCTCGAACGCCGGGCGCTCGGAGCGGATGCGGGGCAGCTCGGTGAAGTTGTGCCGCGGCGGCGGGCAACTGGTGGCCCACTCCAGCGAGTTGCCGTGACCCCACGGGTCGTCGACGGTCACGACCCGGCCGTAGCGGTAGCTGCGGAACACGTTCCAGATGAACGGCAGCGTGGAGGCGCCCAGCACGAACGCGCCGATCGAGCTGATCATGTTCAGCGTGGTGAACCCGTCCGTCGGCAGGTAGTCGACGTAGCGGCGCGGCATGCCCTCGTTGCCCAGCCAGTGCTGCACCAGGAACGTGGTGTGGAAGCCGATGAAGGTGAGCCAGAAGTGCAGTTTGCCGATGCGCTCGTCGAGCATCCGGCCGGTCATCTTCGGGAACCAGAAGTAGATCCCGCCGTAGGTCGCGAACACGATCGTCCCGAACAGCACGTAGTGGAAGTGCGCCACCACGAAGTACGTGTCGGACACGTGGAAGTCGATCGGCGGCGAGGCCAGCAGCACACCCGTGAGCCCGCCGAAAAGGAACGTGGCGAGGAAGCCGACGGCGAACAGCATCGGCGTCTCGAAGGTCAGTTTTCCCTTCCACATGGTGCCGATCCAGTTGACGAACTTGATGCCCGTCGGGATGGCGATGAGGAACGTCGTGAAGGAGAAGAAGGCCAGCAGCACCGCCCCGGTCGCGTACATGTGGTGTGCCCACACGGCCGCCGAGAGGACGCCGATGGCGATGGTGGCGAAGACCAGGGTGCGGTAGCCGAACACCGGCTTGCGGCTGAACACCGGGATGATCTCCGTGACGATGCCGAAGAACGGCAGCGCCACGATGTAGACCTCGGGATGGCCGAAGAACCAGAACAGGTGCTGCCAGAGAATGGCGCCGCCGTTGGCCGGGTCGAACACGTGGGCACCCAGGTGGCGGTCCGCCGCGAGGCCGAACAGGGCGGCCGTGAGCACCGGGAACGCGATCAGGATCAGCAGTGACGTGACGAAGATATTCCAGGTGAAGATCGGCATCCGGAACATCGTCATGCCGGGCGCGCGCAGGCAGACGATCGTGGTGATGAAGTTGACGCCACCCAGGATCGTGCCCAGGCCGCTGACCGCAAGGCCCATGATCCACAGGTCCGGTCCCGCGCCGGGCGAACGCACCGCGTCGGAGAGCGGGGTGTAGGCGAACCAGCCGAAGTCCGCCGCACCGCCCGGGGTGAGGAACCCGGACAGCACGATCAGCCCGCCGAACAGGAACAGCCAGTAGGAGAAGGCGTTCAGCCGCGGGAAGGCGACGTCCGGGGCGCCGATCTGCAGCGGGACGATGTAGTTCGCGAAGCCGAACAGGATCGGCGTCGCGTAGAGCAGCAGCATGATCGTGCCGTGCATGGTGAACAGCTGGTTGTACTGCTCGCTCGACAGGAACTGCTGCCCGGGCCGGGCCAGCTCCGCGCGGATCAGCAACGCCATCGCCCCGCCGGCCATGAAGAAGGCGAACGACGTGACCATGTACAGGACCGAGATGTCCTTGGGGTCCGTCGTCCGCAGCATGTGCGTCATCCGGGACCCGAGCCCCGGCCGGTGCGAGGGGTAGGGGCGGGTCTCGGCCGGCCGAGGTGCGGTCGTGGTCATGGACACCCCTGAGCGAGGACGGGTGGGCGGGCGCGACCGACCTTCCCCCTCAGCCCGGGCCTACACCGATTCGCCGCGAAAGGTTCCGGCGGGACGGGCCCGGTGCAGCCGAGGCGCCGCCGACCCTCAGGGCCGGGCCGCGCCGGCGACGGGATGCCCGGCGAGGCGCCATTCCAGGAAGCCGTCCGTCAGCCGCACCGCGCGCCGCCCGTGCGCGGCGAGCAGGCGGACGGCGTCGTGCGAGAACACGCACAGGGCGCCGCGACAGTAGGCGACGACCTCCTGGTCGGCGGGAATCTCCTCGAGCCGGCCCGCGAGCTCGTCGATCGGGATCGACACCGCGCCCGGGATGTGACCGGCCGCGAACTCCGGGCCCGGGCGCACGTCGAGGACCACGGCCCGCCCGTCGGCCACGCGGCGGAGCAGCTCCTCCCGGCCGATCTCCTCGGTGTCGTCGGGCCCGAGGTAGGTCCGCGCGGCGCGCCCGACGTCCGCGACGCGGGCCGTGGCCACCTCGCGCACCCGATGCCACAGCGCGGCGACGTCGTCGCCCGCCAGCGCGTACTCGACCGTCGTGCCGTACCGCGTGGTGGTCACCAGCCCGGCGTGCTTGAGCGCCTGCAGGTGCGCCGACGCCGTCGACAGGCCCAGGTGGGCCGCCGCGGCGAGCTCGGCGACGCTGCGCGGGCCCTGGGCCAGCAGGTCCAGCAGCTCCAGGCGCGTGCCGTTGCCGAGTGCCTTGCCGACCCGCGCGAGCTGGGCCAACAGCTCACCCTTCGCCCCGTCGGGCACGGCTCCTCCTCCATGAATCCATGGAATACTGTACCGCTCCCGGCGGGTCGTGCTCGCCGCCGCCGGGTCGCCGGGACGGGCGAGGAGGAGCGATGGACACGCCCACACAGGTCCGACTCCACGCGGTGGTCGACGAGGGGCTGGGCAACTCCGCCTACCTCCTCGACCTGGGCGACGGGTCGGCGCTGGCGGTCGACCCGCCGCGCGACCTGCGCGCCCTCCACGCCCGGGCCCGGGCCGAGGGGCTGCGGATCCGGTTCGCCGCCGACACCCACCTGCACGCCGACTTCCTGACCGGGGCGGTGCAGCTCGCCCACGACGAGGGGGCCACGGTCCTCGCCTCGGCCGCCGGCCGGCGCCGCTTCGCCCACCGGGGGCTGCACGACGGCGAGGAGGTCGACCTCGGCGGCCTGCGCCTCACGGCCGTGGCCACCCCCGGTCACACCGACGAGCACCTGTCCTTCCTGGTCGCCGACGGCCCGCGCCCGGTCGGGGTGTTCACCGGCGGATCGCTGATCGTCGGCTCGGCCGCGCGCCCGGACCTGCTCGGACCGGACCGCACGGACGAGCTGGCCCGGGCGCAGTTCGCCTCCCTGCGCCGGCTCGCCGCCCTGCCCCCGGCCACCGCGGTGTGGCCCACCCACGGCGCCGGGTCGTTCTGCTCGGCGCCGTCCGGGGCCCGGCGCACCTCGACGATCGAGCACGAGCTCGCGACGAACGCCCTGCTCGCGAGCCGGGACGAGGAGGCCTTCGTCGAGGCGCTCCTCGGGTCGCTGGGCAGCTACCCGGACTACTTCCGGTGGCTGGCCGAGACCAACCGGCGCGGTCCGGAGGTGCTCGACCAGGCCGGCGCCGGGACGCTCGCCCCGCTCCCGGTCTCCGTGGTGCGGCGGCTGCGCGCCGACGGCGCGACGGTCGTCGACGTCCGGCCGGTGACCGAGTACGCGGCCGCGCACGTGCCCGGGTCGTTGTCCCTCGCGCTGCGCCCGCAGTTCGCGACCTGGCTGGGCTGGGTCGTCCCCGCGGACGGCGCCGTCGTGATCGTCCGCGGTCCGGACCAGGACCCCGCCGACATCGTCTGGCCCGCCCTGAACATCGGGGTGGACCGCCTGGCCGGGGAGCTCGCGGGCGGGATCGGCGCCTGGGTCGCGGCCGGGCACGAGACGGCCCGCACCCGGATCCTGCGCCCCGGCGACCTGCCGCCCCCGGGGGACGCGGACCGCGGCCGGCCCCGCGTCCTCGACGTCCGCCAGACCGCCGAGTACGCGGCCGGACACCTGCCCTCCGCCCGCCACGTCGAGCTCGGCGTCCTCCCGCACCGCGCCGCCGATCTGCCCGCGGAGCCCACGGTGGTGATGTGCGGGCACGGCGAGCGTGCCGCCACCGCCGCCGGCCTGCTCGAACGCGCCGGGCACCACGACGTCGCCTTCGTCGTCGGCGGGCCGGGGGACTGGGCGGACCTCACCGGGCACGCCCTGGTCACCGGGACCGACGGGCCGGACGGGGCCGACGGGGCCGACGCACCCCGGACCGGAGCCCGCGGGCGGGCCCGCGCGTGACGTCCTCCACGGCCGGGGCGCCGGTCCGGCTCGGCCTGCGCGAGAACTTCGGCCAGTTCACGTTGCTCGCGATGGTCAACCTCCTCGTCGGGGGCATGGTCGGCCTCGAGCGCACCGTCACCCCGCTCGTCGGCGCGCAGCTGTTCGGGCTGGGTGACCTCACCGTCGCGCTGTTCGTGATGGCCTTCGGGGTCAGCAAGGCCGTGACCAACCTCGTCGGCGGCGCGGTCGTCGGCCGCTCCACCCGCAGGACGGTGCTGATCGTCGGCTGGGTCGTCGGGCTGCCCGTGCCGGTCCTGCTCGCCTTCGCCCCGAGCTGGTGGTGGGTGATCGTCGCGAACGTGCTGCTCGGCGTGAACCAGGGCCTCACGTGGTCGATGACGGTCAACATGAAGATCGACCTGGTCGGCCCGGCGCGGCGCGGCCTGGCCCTCGGGATCAACGAGACGGCCGGCTATCTCGGCGTCGCCGTGACCGCCCTGGCGACCGGCTACCTCGCGACCGCCTACGGGCTCCGGCCCGCGCCCGAGCTCCTCGGCGTCGCCTACGCCGTGGCCGGGCTCGCCCTCACGGTCAGCCTGGTCCGGGACACCAGCGCCCATGCCCGCCTCGAGGCCGAGCAGCACCGGGCGAGGGGCGACGGCGGGACGGGCGGATCCGGGGTCGCGGCGCTCGGGATGGGCGCGATGTTCGCCGAGATCAGCTGGCGCGACCGTAGCCTCGCCTCGATCAGCCAGGCCGGGCTCGTCAACAACCTCAACGACGGCCTGACCTGGGTCCTGCTCCCCGTCCTGCTGGTGCAGGCCGGGGTGTCGGTCGGCGGCGTCGGGATCGTCAAGGCGCTCTACCCGTTCATGTGGGCCGTCGGCATGCTCGCCACCGGCCACCTCGCCGACCGCATCGGCCGGAAGATCCCCGTCGTCGCCGGCATGGGGATCCAGGCCGTCGGGCTGCTGACCTTCGTCGTCGGCCTGTCCGACGCCTTCCTCGCCGGTCTCGGCGGGGCGTTCCTGCTCGGCGTCGGCACCGCGCTGGTCTACCCGGCGCTGCTCGCCGCGATCAGCGACGGCGTCCATCCCGCCGTCCGCGCCGCCGCGCTCGGCGGCTACCGCTTCTGGCGCGACACGGGCTACGCCGTCGGCGCGCTCGTCGGCGGTGTCACCGCGGCGCTCGCCTCCCTCCGGACCGCCGTGCTCGTCGCCGCGGCCCTCACCGCCGCCTCGGCCCTGTGGAGCCAGCTCGCCATGCGGGACGCCACCCGTCCCGGCGGACGGCCACCCGCGTGAGTCACGCGGCCCGCCGGGTACCGGGAGGAGCGCTACGTAGCTTTGCGTATGTCGCGGGCGGTGGGCAGGCGGGAGCATCGGCGGGTCCGCGCCGCCGGTCGATGCCGCGCGGCCCGAGGAGGCCCCGATGACCGCCGCAGTGAAGCCGTTCGCCGTGCAGCCGGGCGAGGGCAGGTCGCTCGCGACCCCGACCGGCAGCTCGGTCACGATCAAGGTGGACTCGGGGACGAGCGCCGGGACACTGACCGTGCTCGAGTTCGTGACCGAGCCGAAGGACGGCCCGCCGTTGCACGTGCACCGCAACGACGACGAGCTGTGGTGGGTCCTCGAGGGCGAGTACCGCTTCAGGGCGGGCGACGCCGAGTTCGACCTGCCGCAGGGCGGCATGGCGTTCGGCCCTCGGGGAACCCCTCACTGCTTCCGGAACCTCGGCGACACCACCGGCCGGCTGCTGGTGATCACGACCCCGGCGGGGCTGGAGCGGTACTTCGAAGGGTTTGCGGGGCTCCTGCCCGGTCCGGTCGACCCGGATGCCTTCGCCGAGGTCGGGCGGGCGAACGGGATCGAGATCGTCGGGCCGCCCCTCGCGTTGCCGGACCGGTCGTAGGGCACCGGCCCGGCCGCCGACGCGGGCCGGGCGCCGGGCCGGTGCACGGTCAGCCCGCCATGGCGGCGAACATGCCCGGCTCGTAGGAACCCGCCGGGGTGCGCGCGACGACGTTCATCCGGTTGGCCGCGTTGACCAGCGCGAGCAGGCAGACCAGGGCGGCGACCTGGTCCTCGTCGTAGTGCGCGCGCACCCGGGCCCAGGTCTCGTCGGACACGCCCTCGTGGGCGTCGGCGAGCCGGGTGCCCTCCTCCGCGAACGCCAGCGCGGCCCGCTCGGCCTCGGTGAACACGGTGGAATCGCGCCAGGCGGCGACCAGGTTCAGCCGGACCGGGTCCTCACCGGCGGCTGCGGCGTCCTTGGTGTGCATGTCGGTGCAGAAGCCGCAGCCGTTGATCTGGCTGGCGCGCAGCGACACCAGCTCCTGCGTGGCCTTCGGCAGCGGCGACCCGTGGATCACCATGGCGGCGTTGGCGAACCGCCGGCCGAACTTCGCGGCCAGCTCGTTGGTGAACAGGTCGATCCGGGCGTCCATGATGGCGTCCTCCCTCGTGGGTGCGGCACGTGTCGGACACCAGATGCCGCCGGGCCGTGGCCTGTGACAGGGCCGCGCTGTGACGTGGCTCATGCCGGCGTGGTGTCACGGATCGGCGACCTCCGGCGTCTGATGGCGACAGAGCCAGTCGAGCGTCAACAGGAGGCGTCCATGTCGCCGACCGCGCCCACGGATCGCGGCGGGAGCACGAGCCGGCCCGCGACCGAGACCTTCCTCGCCCACCGCAACCTGCTGTTCACCGTCGCCTACGAGATGCTCGGCTCGGCGGCCGACGCGGAGGACGTCCTCCAGGAGACCTGGCTGCGCTGGGCGGACGTCGACCTCGCCACGGTGCGGGACCGGCGCGCGTACCTCGTCCGGATCACCACCCGGCAGGCGCTCACGAGGCTGCGCACGCTCGGCCGGCGCAAGGAGTCCTACGTCGGCCCGTGGCTGCCGGAACCGCTGCTGACCTCGCCGGACGTGGCCGAGGACGTCGAGCTGGCCGACAGCGTCTCGATGGCGATGCTGCTGGTGCTGGAGACGCTCGCGCCGACCGAGCGGGCGGTGTTCGTGCTGCGTGACGTCTTCGACCTCGGCTACGACGAGATCGCGGAGGCGGTCGACCGGAGTCCCGCCGCGGTCCGCCAGATCGCGCACCGGGCACGGGCGCACGTCGCCGCCCGCCGGCCGCGGGAGGTCGTGTCCCCGGCGGAGACCCGGGGCGCGCTCGACGCGTTCCGGCGGGCGGTCGAGACCGGGGACCTGCAAGGCCTGCTCGACGTCCTCGCACCCGACGTCGTCCTCGTCGGCGACGGCGGCGGGATCAGGCAGGCCGTGCTGCGCCCCGTCGTCGGGGCGGACAAGGTGGCGCGGCTGCTCGGCGCCGGGATGGGCCGGGTCGCCGGCGCGGTGTCCCTGCAGCCGGTTCAGGTCAACGGGCACCCCGCCCTGGTCCTCCGGCTCGACGGCGAGCTCGACAGCGTGGTGGCGGTGCGCATCGACGACGGCCTGGTCACCGGTCTCTACGCCGTGCGCAACCCCGAGAAGCTGTCGCACATGGAGCGGGAGACCGCCCTGCGCCGCTGAGGTGAGGGCGGTGAGGGGTCGGTCGGCGCGGCGGTCGTGCGCCACACTGGACGGGTGGACCGTCCCGCCTTCGTGCTGCACGACCACCGCCGGCCGCGGCCGCACTTCGACCTGCGGCTGGAGGAGGGCGGGGTGCTCCGGTCCTGGGCGGTGCCCCGCGGGCTCCCCGACGACCCGCGGCGCAACCGGTTGGCCGTCAGCGTCCCCGATCACGACCTCGACCACCTGGGCTACACCGACGAGGACAAGACCATCGCCGACACGGGCTGGTGGGAGGAGCACGACCGCGACGAGCGGCGGATCGTCTTCACCCTGCACGGGCGTACCGGCTCGCGGCGCTACGCGCTGATCCACACCGGGGAGGACTGGTTGCTGCACCTGACGAAGGACCAGCCCTGACCCGACTGGGGCGGGCGCGGAGCGGGTAGGTCGGCCGGCGGGAGGTGGTCGCATGGCCCGGGGGCGCGGAGGCCGGACGACCGACGGGCACGGCGCCGCGAAGGCACGGGAGGCCATGGTGGCGCGGCTGCGCGCGGGCGGGATCACGGACCGGCGGGTGCTCGCCGCGATGGGGGAGGTGCCGCGCGAGCGCTTCCTGCGGCCCGAGCTGGCCGGCGAGGCCTACGGCGACCACCCGCTCGACATCGGGCGCGGCCAGACGATCTCCTCGCCCTGGATCGTGGCGTTCAGCGTGGCCGCGCTGCAGCAGCCGCCGTCGGCGCGGGTGCTGGAGATCGGGACCGGCTCGGGCTACGCGGCCGCGGTGCTGGCCCGCTGCGTCGGCGAGGTGGTGACCGTCGAACGCGACCCGGAGCTCGCCGAGCGGGCCCGCGGGCTGCTCGCCGAGCTCGCCCCGAACGCGGAGGTGCGGACCGGGGACGGGACGCGCGGGGCCGCGGACCGCGCGCCGTTCGACGGGATCGTGGTGACCGCCCTGGCCAGCGGCGCGATCCCGCCGGACCTCGTCGACCAGCTCGCCCCGGGCGGGACGATCGTCTGCCCGGTCGGCGACCACCGGGTCGGCACCCTCGTCCGCCGTCGCGACGGCCGCACCGAGCACCTGGCCGACGTCAGCTTCGTCCCGCTCGTCCCGGGCAGCGCGGACCGCTGATCCGCGCCGTCAGAGCAGGATCTGTGCCGTGAAGCCCTCCGGCGCGCGGAAGAACCCGACCTGCCACGTGAGCCGGCGGGCGATCCACAGGCCGCTCCCGATCCCCGGCCGAGGGGCGAGGTAGCCCGCCACGGGGTCGTCGAAGCCGGGGCCGGCGTCGACGATCTCGCAGGCGAAGCGCCCGGCCACCCGGCCGACCCGGACGTCGCGCACGCCGCCGCCGTGCCGCACCGCGTTCGCCGCGACCTCGGTCGCGGCGAGGAGCATGTCGAGCGTCCGGTGCTCCGGGACCCCTGCCGCAACGAGCTCGCGGGCCAGCCGCTCGCGGAACTCCTCGGCGTCGCGGCCGAACCCGATCGGGCGGAGGCCCGGCAGGGGCCCCGCCGGTGCGGCGGTCCGGCGGAGCAGCCGGCCGGGCTGCTCGTAGCGGTCGCTGCGGGTCCACTCGTCGTCGAGGACGACCGGGTGGGTGCGCCACACGGCGTCCCGGATCGGCTCGGGGAGGACCCGGCCGTCGTAGGTGCACAGCACCCAGGCCGGGAGGTGGGCGAACGACTCGTTGAACACGGACTCGTAGCCCGTCCAGAGGTCCCACTCGCCGGGGTCGGGGCCGAACTGGACATCGGCGACCGCGCGGAGCGACGGCGCCGCCCGCAGCTGCTCCGCGTAGACGTCGTGGTAGGCCGCCAGGGTGTGCGCGGGCCGGGTGTAGGCGGCGCTCACGTCGACGAACGTGACGGCGGCGGCGTCGGGCCCGAGCGCCTCGTGCATGAGGGCGAGCCCGGGGCGGGTGTGCGCGACGACGGCACCCTCGCCCGACCGCAGGCCCTCACGGAGGAAGGCGACCGCCCGTGCCACGTACTCCTCCCGGGAGTCGTAGACGAGGGCGGTGTGCCGCAGGGCGGTGGTGCCGGATCTCATCGCTCGCCGTTCTGCCACCTCCTGGTCGGACGTGGCCCACCCTTCAATAAGACACTCACGGAGCGGAATCAAGCGGGGGCGCCGGACGGGCGAGCGCCTCGCGGAGCTTGCCGAGCGCGGCCGCCTCGATCTGCCGGGCGCGTTCGGCGGTCAGGCCCAGGCCCTGGCCGATCTGCTTCAGGGTCTGCGCCGGACCGCCGAGCCCGTAGTGGGCGCGGATCACCGTCCGCTCGCGCTCGCCGAGCCGCTCGGCGAGGTCGCGGACCTCGCGGGTCTCGATCGCGTCGAGGACCTGCTCGAACGCGAGCTCGGCGTGCCCGTCCCCGAGCTGCTCGGCGCCGCCCTCGCCGTCGCGGGCAGCGGGTCCGGAGACGCTGCGCGGGGTCCGCGCGGCGGCCTGGAGCCGGTGGAGCTGGTCCCGGGTGAAGCCGGTCGCCTCGGTGAGCTGGTCCGTGGTCGGGTCGACGCCGTGCCGGCGGAGGTGCTCGTTGCGGGCCGCCCGAATCGCCGCCAGCGCACGGACCGCACGGTCGGACAGGGCGACCGGCATGGTCAGCTCCGCGACGAGGTCCTGCATGGCCTTCCGGACCCAGTAGGAGGCGTAGGCCCAGAACGGGGTCCCGAGGTCGGGGTCGTACCGCCGCGCGGCGAACAACAGCCCGGCCACGCCCTCCTGGAGGAGCTCCTGGCGCTGGACGCCGATCCCGTGCGGGAAGCGGCGCGCGAGGCTCCCGATCGCGGGCAGGAACTCCTCGACGAGGCGGCGGCACGCGTCGAGGTCACCGGATCCCGCGGCGACCACGAGATGGCGTTCCTGGTCGGCGGAGAGCCTCGCGGCCCCGGTCATGAGACCGGTCGGCCACGTCGCTGACGGGTTCCCTCCATCGGCGCCTCCCTGCTCGAGGCCTCGCGAGTGTGGCACCACGCGCCGTGCTCGCGGTAGGGCGTTGCGGCCTTCGGGGGCGTCGGGCGAGGTCGCGCGACGTCGCCCTTGCGTTCCGCCGGTCCCGACTTACTGGGAGGGCGTGACGCACCCCGTGACCCCACTCGGAGGACGACGATGAGCAGTCTGCAGACGAGCCCGGAGAGCGCGGGCGAGGCGGCGGAGGACCAGGCCCTGGCGATGCGGCTGGAGGTCGTGGTCCTCCCCGTCTCCGACGTGGACCGTGCCCTGCGCTTCTACGGCGACCTGGGGTGGCGCCTCGACGCCGACGTCACCACCGGACCCGGCTTCCGCGTGGTGCAGGTGACCCCGCCCGGGTCCGCCTGCTCGATCATCTTCGGCTCCGGGGTCACCACCGCCGCGCCGGGCTCCACCCAGGGCCTCCACCTGGTCGTGTTCGACCTCGAGCGGGCGCGTGCGGAGCTGGCCGAGAAGGGGGTGCAGGTCAGCGGCCCGTTCCACGACGCCGGCGGGGTGTTCCACCACGCGGGCACCGAGGGCCGCGTCGACGGCCCCGACCCGGAACGTCGCAGCTACGGGTCCTTCGCCTCGTTCGCCGACCCCGACGGCAACCAGTGGGTCCTGCAGGAGATCCAGGAACGGCTCCCGGGCCGGTGAAGGGGACCGACATGGACATGACGGAAGCGTTGAGCGCGCTCCTGCGCGAGACCGAGGAGCGGCACGGCGGGTACGAGGCGACCGCCCCGCCGCACCGGTGGTCGGACTGGTACGCCGCCTACCTCGTCGCCCGGCAGGACGGCCGGACGCCCGACGAGGCGGCCGCGGACGCCGCCCGGCACGTCGCGGCGGTACGCCGGTGAGCAGCCAGTACGACGTGATCGTCGTGGGCGGCGGCTCCCCGGGCGAGCACTGTGCCGGGGAGCTCGCCGACGGCGGCCTGCGCGTCGCGCTCGTGGAACGGGAGCTGGTCGGGGGCGAGTGCTCCTACTGGGCCTGCATCCCGTCCAAGACGCTGCTGCGGCCGGGCGAGGCCGTCCGCGGCGCGCGCGACGCGGCGGCGACCGCGGAGGTCGACGTGCCGGCGGCGCTCGCCTACCGGGACTTCATGGTCTCCGACCACACCGACACCGGCCAGCAGACCTGGCTGGCCGGCAAGGGCATCGACCTGCTGCGGGGCACCGGCCGGCTGGCCGGGACCGGCGCGGTCGAGGTCGACGGGGTGCGCCACACCGCCGGGCACGTGGTCCTGGCGACCGGGTCGTCGCCCGTCCTCCCGCCCGTCCCGGGACTCCGCGAGCTCGACGGCATCTGGACCAACCGCGAGGTGACCGCCATGAAGGCCGTCCCGGAGCGGCTGCTGGTCCTCGGCGGGGGCGCGGTGGGCGTGGAGATGGCCCAGGCCGTCCGCCGCCTCGGCGGCGCGGTCACGCTGGTCGAGGCCGGCGACCACCTGCTCGCCCGCGAGCCCGCGCCGCTCGGCGAGGCGCTCGCCCGCGTCCTGGCCGCGGACGGCGTCGAGCTCGTCGTGGGCACCACGACCGTCGCCGCGGGGCGGGACCGGGCGGACTTCGTCCTCACCCTCGCGGACGGCCGCGAGCGGCGCGGCGACCGGCTGCTCGTCGCCACCGGGCGCCGCCCCCGGGTCGCCGACATCGGCCTGGAGACCGTCGGGATCCGGGCCGACGGCCGCGGCATCCCCGTCGACGACCACCTGCGGGCGGGGGAGCGGCTGTGGGCCATCGGCGACTGCACCGGCCTGTACCTGCTGACCCACATGGGCAAGTACCAGGGCGAGGTTGTCGCGGCGAACATCCTCGGCGCGCCGCGACCGGCCGACTACCGGGCGGTGCCCCGGGTGGTCTACACCGACCCGCAGGTCGCCGCGGTCGGCGCCGTCGACGCTCCCTTCCGCGCGACGGTCCCGGTGGCCGAGGTGGCCAAGACGGCGACCTACACCCACGCCTACGCCGACCTCCCGGGCTTCCTGACGCTGCTCGGCGACGGCACGTGCCTCACGGGCGCCTACGCCGTGGGCCCGGAGGCCGGCGAGTGGCTGCAGCAGGCCACCCTGGCCATCCGCGCCCGGGTGCCGCTGGACGTCCTGCGCGACACCGTCCAGCCCTTCCCCACCTTCTCCGAGATCTACGTGGCCGCGCTGAAGGCCCTGCACGGCGAGATCGCCGCCGGGCGCCCGACGCCGCCCCTGCCCCCTTCCACGACCTCGAGCGAGGCACCATGACCAGCGCACCGACCGCGTCCACCGTGCGACCCGACCAGCAGCTGCGCGGGCAGACGCTCGTCGTGATCGGCGGGAGCTCCGGCATCGGGCTGGAGACGGCACGACTCGCCCGTGCGGCGGGTGCCGACGTCGTGCTGACCGGCCGCGACCCCGGACGGCTGCGGCGCGCCGCGGACGCGGTCGAGGCACGCTCGACCACCTCTGGCTGCCGCTGCACGTGGCCCGCGTCCTGCTCGCGAAGGGCCGGCCCGGCGGCACCCTGCTGCTCGTCGGCGGGACCGGCGCGCGCCGCCCGGCGCGTGGGCTCGCCGTGCCGGCCGCGCTCACGGCGGCCCTGCCGGCGCTCACCGCCAACCTCGCGCTCGAGCTCGCGCCGATCCGGGTCAACCTCCTCGCACCCGGCTTCGTCGACACGCCCCTCTCGGCCCGCCTGCTCGGCGACGACCTCGACCGGCGCCGCGAGCAGCTCCGCGCCACCGTGCCGATCGGGCGGGTGGTCGGACCGGCCGACGTCGCGGCCCTGGCCCTCCATCTCATGACCAACACCGCCCTGACCGGAGCGGTCTACGACGTCGACGGCGGGCAGCAGCTGCTGTCCGGCCCGCCGGCCTGACGCACCCCGGCACCACACCGGGCAGCACGGGGGCTCGCGGACCTCGGTGTTGATGACACGTCCCCGGCCAGGGGCGAGGATGCGGCCATGGACATCTCGGCCGAGGACGTGCTCGCCGTCCACCAGCTGTACGGGCGGCAGAGCCATGCGATCGACTCGGGCAGGGCGGCCGACTGGGCCGCGACCTTCACCGCGGACGGCGAGTTCCACTCGCCGAGCTATCCCGACCCGGCCGTCGGGGCGGCCGAGCTGACGGCCTTCGCCGAGCGCTTCCACGCCGGCTGCGTGGAGTCCGGCGAGGTGCTGCGGCACGTCATCAGCACCGTGGACGTGATGCCGGTGGGGCCGGACACCCTGACCTCCCGGGCCTACCTGCAGATCGTCGGCACGCCGACCGGCGAGCCCTCGCGGCTGCACCGGCTCACCACCGTCGTGGACGACCTCGTCCGCACGCCGGCCGGTTGGCGGATCGACCGCCGCACCGTGCTGCGCGACGACTGACGGGTGCGGGCCCGGCCGAGTACGACGCGTCGCCCGAGAACGCCGACAGCCGGCTGGGCTCGGTGGCCGGGTCTGCGCCGACCCCGCGGCGGTCGGGGCGCTGCGCCTCGACCGGCGCACCGCGGACCCGGCGATGCTCGACATGCGGCAGGCCGCCCTGCTCGCGGACGGCACCCGGGACGAGCTGCTCGCCTACCTGCACACCCAGCACCCGGACGAGACGCTGCGAAGGCCGCCTCGGGGTGCATCCTGGAGCGGCAGGGACCGACCGGAGGAGCGCCCGCATCGTGTACGTGCCGACCCACTTCGCCCCCGCCGACGAGGACGTGCAGCAGCTGCTGGACCACCACGGCGCCGCGGACCTGATCACGGACGGCCCGGACGGGCTGGAGGCGACCATGCTGCCGTTCGTCCACGACCGTGAGGGCGGCCGGCTGCTGGGCCACTTCGCCCGCAACAACGACCACTGGAAGCGCGCCGACGGGCGGCCGGGCCTGGTGATCGTCCGCGGCCCGGACTCGTACGTCAGCCCGACCTGGTACGCCTCCAAGGCCGAGCACGGGCGCGTCGTCCCCACCTGGAACTACATGACCGCCCACGTCCACGGGACCGTGACCGTGCACGACGACGTCGACTGGCTCGCCGACGTCGTGCGGCGGCTGACCGACCTGCACGAGGCGGACCGGCCGGCGCCGTGGCGCGTCGAGGACGCGCCGGAGAAGTACTTCCGCGGCCAGCTGCGCGCCATCGTGGGCGTGGAGGTCCGCATCGACCGGGTCGACGCGAAGTTCAAGCTCAGCCAGAACCGGCCGGCCGCGGACATCGACGGGGTCGTCGACGGGCTCCGCGCGGTCGGCGACACCCGCGGCGCGGAGGCGGTGGCCGCCCACCGGCCGTGAGCGTTCGCCGGTGGGATCCCTCACGAGGAGGAGGGTTCCGGGCCGGTCGTCGGCGAGGCGATCGCCGGGCACCCGGGCGTCCGACCGGAGGACCCCCGGCACCTGCTTCCGCACTCCGTCCTGGCGCCGTTGCGGCGGCGCAACGACGGATATCCAGCGCGGCTCCACCGGCGTAGCGTCGAACGCCGCGCTTCGTTCCGGCGGCGATCACCACAGCGAACTGGACACCGCCAGCGCCACCCGGAGTTCCGATGACCATCAACTTCACGATGTCCGACGAGCAGAAGAAGCTGCAGCACGAGGTGCGCGCCTTCGCCGAGAACG
The DNA here is from genome assembly GCF_021283305.1 of Pseudonocardia kujensis. Lineage (GTDB taxonomy): Bacteria > Actinomycetota > Actinomycetes > Mycobacteriales > Pseudonocardiaceae > Pseudonocardia > Pseudonocardia kujensis. The sequence goes on along the minus strand of NZ_JAJSOK010000043.1, from coordinate 45,580 downwards.
TCCTCAAGCCGGTCGTCGCGGAGGCCGACGCCGAACGCGACCCGCTCAAGGGCTTCCAGAGGACGAAGCCGGCCTACGTCGAGGCGTACAAGGCCGGGATCGCGATGTGCATGCTGCCGAAGGCCTACGGGGGCGGCGGGGTGTCGTGCGTCGACCTGACGATCGCGGCCGAGGAGCTCTGCGTCGTCGACCCCGGGTTCGCCTGCACGGTCCTGTGCAACGGCCTCGGCCTCATGCCGATCGCCTGGTACGGCACCGACGCGCAGAAGGAGAAGTTCCTGCGGGCGGCGACCTCGGACCCGACGGGGGAGTACCTCGGCGGGTGGACGGCCAGCGAGCCGCCGGGCAACCCGGCCGGCACGGCGAACTTCGACATCCCGCTGCCGCGCCCGGCCGGGGTCGGCCTCCTCGCGGTCCGCGACGGCGACGACTTCGTCGTCAACGGCCGCAAGTACTGGCCGTCGTCGGCGGGCTGGGACGAGCGGGGCGTCAACGCGGGCACGCTGATCGTGCGCACCGACCCCGACAAGGGCGGCACCGAGGGGCTGTCCGCGCTGGTCCTGGAGCGGGACACCCCCGGCGTCACCTACCGGACCCTCGACAAGACCGGGCACCGCCTCGCCTCGAACGCCGAGATCGTCTTCGAGAACGCCCGCATCCCTGCCGCGAACCTGCTGCCCGGGGCGGAGGGCAACGGCGACCTCGTGATCAACCGCAACTTCGCGTGGTCCGGCCCGATCGCGGCGATCGCCGCGGTCGGCATGGCCCGCGCCGCCTACGAGACGGCCCTCGACTTCGCCCGGAGCAACACGGCCGGCGCGCTGAAGCCGATCATCTCCTTCCAGAACGTCGGCTACGTGCTCGGCGACGTGGCGGCGAAGATCGAGATGGGCCGCTACTTCTCCTGGCGGGCGGCGGACTACCTCGACAAGCACGACCAGCACGCCGAGCTGGTCGGCGCGATGAACAAGATCCAGGTCACCGAGATGATGTTCGACTGCGTGTACAAGTGCATGCAGATCGTCGGGGTGAACGCCCTGGAGACCAAGGCCGGCTTCGGCAAGATCCTCCGCGAGGCGTCGGTGCTGCCCATCTACGACGGCGGCAACATGGGCATGCAGCGCCGCCGCGTGCACGGCATCCTCGCCGACCCGCTCTTCAACCCACGGGCGATCATGGAGGACGAGTACGTGAAGTTCGAGAAGCACCACGAGGCGATCGACACCGTCGTCGTCTGACGCGCGCGATCCGGCCCCGCCCCGTCCGGCGGGGCCGGGAACCGGCGCAGCTCGAGCGTCGTGCTCCGGCGGCCCGTCCCCGTCACGGACGGCGGTCGGCCGGGCCCGCCGGAGTCAACTGGAAGGTCGGCTGGAAGGTCCGACCGTGGTCCGCCGGCTCCTGTCCCTGCCACCGTGTCCGCGGTGACAGGGGGAGGTCATGCACCTGACGGTCCAGCTTCTCCGCACCGCCGACGGGCGACTGGGGGGCACCGTGACGACAGACTCCGGCCGGGAACTGCCGTTCTCCGGCACGCTCGACCTGCTGCGGATCCTCGAGGACCTCGAACCGCCCGGGCCGCCCCGAGACGGGCCCGCGCCGCGGCGGCTCCGGTGACCGCGTCGCCCGCGCCGGCCACCCCGCCCGCGCCGGACGCGCCCTCCGCGCCGGACGCGCCGGCCGGGACGTCGTCGTCGGACACCGCCTCCGCGTCGCGGATCGCGGCGATCAGCGGGGTCGTCTTCGCGGCGCTGTTCGTGGTGGCGCTGGTGCTGGTGCACCGGGCCCCGACGCTCTCCGACCCGGACTCGGCGTACGCGGGCTTCTACGCGAACGGCGGCGACCAGCTCTTCGTCGCCGTCGGGCTCTACCTCGTGCCGTTCGCGGGAATCGCCTTCCTCTGGCACATGACCGCGATCCGCGCCGTCCTGGACACGCTGACCCCGACGCCGTCGGCGATGGCGCACGGGCTGAACCTGCTGGCCGGGGCCATCTTCGTGACGCTGCTGTTCGCCGGCACCGCCGCGGTCGGGGCGGTCGCCTTCGGGGTGTACTTCGGCCACTCGCCCGCCGAGGACCCGCAGACGGCGCGGGCACTGACCGGCGTCGGCTACGGCCTGGTGTTCGTCTTCGCGGTCCGCGGGGCCGGCATGTTCGCGCTCACCACCACGACCCTGCTGCGCAACGCCAAGGTGCTGCCGCTGGTGCCGGCCGTGCTCGCCTACCTGCTCGCCGCGTTCCTGCTGCTCGCGGTGACCAACAACCCGGCGGCCGTCCTCGTCTTCCCCGCGTGGGTCGTCCTGATCTCGATCTTCCTGCTGCGCCACGCCCACCGCGTGGCCGCACCGGCGCCGGAACCCGGCACCGGCGCGGCCGCGCCGGCGCCCGAACCCGACACCGGGCCCGCGGCGCCCGCGCCCGCCGCGGCCCTCGACACCACCAGCCCGAGCCTCAGGAGTGACCAGCCATGACCGCCTCCGTCACGCCTCTCACCGCGAAGACCGTCGACGACATCCCCGGGCCCAAGGGCGTGCCGTTCCTCGGCAACATGTTCGAAATCCGCCAGGCCACGATGATCCAGGACCTGATGAAGCTCGTGCGCGAGTGGGGGCCGATGCTCAAGCTCACCACCCCCAACGGGCCGCTCTACATCGCCTCCGGCCTGGAGATGGTGAACGACCTCTGCGACGACACCCGGTTCGACAAGCTCGTCGGGATGAGCCAGCGGGAGCTGCGCAAGACGCACGAGAGCGCGGGGCTGTTCACCGCGGACACCGACGACCCGCTGTGGAAGTCCGCGCACGACATCCTGCTGCCCAGCTTCAGCACCTGGGCGATGAAGGGCTACCTCGACCCGATGATCGACATCGCCGAGCAGCTGTGCCTCAAGTGGGAGCGGCTGAACACCGACGAGCCGATCGACGTCACCGCCGACATGACGCGCCTGACCCTCGACACCATCGCGCTGTGCGGGTTCAGCTACCGGTTCAACTCCTTCTACCGCGAGGGTCAGCACCCGTTCGTCGCGGCCATGATGGGCGCGCTGCACGAGACGCAGGCCCGGCAGCGCCTGCTCCCGGCGGCGATCAAGATGCGCCGCGGGGCCCAACGGCAGCTCGAGGCGAACAGCAGGTTCATGGACGACACGGTGGGGAAGATCCTCGCGGAGCGGAAGGCGTCCGGGGACCCCGGGAACGACCTGCTGGGGCACATGCTCGTCGGCACGGACAAGCAGGGGAACAGGCTGCCCGACCACAACATCGTCGCCCAGTGCCAGACCTTCCTGGTCGCCGGCCACGAGACGACCAGCGGGCTGCTGTCGTTCGCCGTCTCCTACCTGCTCAAGCACCCCGAGGTCGTCGCGCGGGCGCACGAGGAGGTCGACCGCGTGCTGGGCACCGACCCGTCGGTGCCGCCCACCGTGGCGCAGGTCCAGCAGCTGGGCTACGTCCGGCAGATCCTCGACGAGACGCTGCGGCTGTGGCCGACCGCGCCGGCGTTCACCCGCCAGGCCCGGCGGGCGACCACCGTGGGCGGGTGGGGGCCCTTCGCGCCCGGACAGGCGGTCATCGCCCTGACGCCGATGCTGCACCGGTTGACGGCGGTCTGGGGCGACGACGCGGAGGAGTTCAACCCGGACCACGTCGCGCCCGAGCGCCTCGACGCCCTGCCCCCCAACGCCTTCCGGCCCTTCGGGTCCGGCCAGCGGGCCTGCATCGGCCGCCAGTTCGCCCTGCAGGAGGCCACGCTGGTGCTCGGCATGGTCCTGCAGCGCTTCGAGCTGATCGACCACGCGAACTACCAGCTGAAGATCAAGGAGTCGCTGACCCTCAAGCCCGAGGGCCTGACGATCACCATCCGCCCGCGCAGCGGCCGGACCTGGGGTACGGCGTCGCGGCAGGCGGAGGTCGTCACGATCCCGCGGTCCCCGGCCCTCGCCGTCACGCCGGCCGACCGCCACGGCACGCCGCTGCTGGTGCTGTTCGGCTCCAACCTCGGGGCCTCGGAGGACCTCGCCTCGCGGATCGCGCGGGACGCGACGGACCGCGGCTACACGGCGCGCACCGCCGGGCTCGACGACGCGGTGGGCGAGCTGCCGACCGACGGCGCCGTCGTGGTCGTCACCTCGTCGTACAACGGGCAGCCACCGGACAACGCCGGGAAGTTCTGCACCTGGGTCGACGACGCCGCCACCTCGGCGGCCGGGGTGCGCTACACGGTCTTCGGCTGCGGCAACCGCGACTGGGCCGCGACCTACCAGGCGGTGCCGACGCGGGTCGACGCCGCGCTCGAGGCCCGCGGCGCGACGCGGGTCTACCCCCGCGGGGAGGGCGACGCCCGTGGCGACTTCGACGGGCAGTTCGAGGCCTGGTACGCCGGGCTGTGGGACGCGCTCGGGTCGGCCCTGGGCCTGGAGGCCGGGGCGGCGGAGGCGGCCGGCGGTGGCCCGCGGCTGGCCGTGGAGCTGGAGCAGCGCCGCACCGCGAGCCCGATCCTGCAGTCCTACCGCGGGCAGGCGGCGACCGTCCGGGTCAACCGCGAGCTCACCGCCCGGGCGGGCACCCCGGGCGGGCGCTCGGTGCGGCACCTGGAGATCGCGCTGCCCGCGGGCACCAGCTACGCCGCCGGCGACCACCTCGGGGTGCTGCCGCGCAACGACATGGCGGTCGTCAACCGGGTGATCGCCCGATTCGGCCTGGACGGCGGCCAGTACGCCACGCTCACCGCGTCCGGGGCGAGCCCGACCCACCTGCCCATCGGCGAGCCCTACCCCCTGCTCGGCATCCTGGCCGGCTGCGTGGAGCTGCAGGACGTCGCGAGCCGGGCCGGCCTGGCGGCGATGGCGGCACACATGCCGGAAGGCCCCTACCGCGACGAGCTGGCCGGGCTGGCCGGGACCGACGACGAGGCGAAGGCCCGCTACCGGGAGAAGATCGCGGTGCCGCGGCGCACGCTGCTCGACCTGCTGGAGGAGCACCCGGAGTGCGACCTCCCGTTCGCGGAGTACCTCGACCTCCTGCCGCCGCTGCGCCCGCGCTACTACTCCATCTCGTCGTCGCCGACGATGAGCTCCGCCGCCTCGGTGACCGTCGGCGTGCTCGAGGGCCCGGCGCGCAGCGGGGACGGCTCGACGTTCCGCGGGGTCTGCTCCGGGCACCTGAGCGCGGTGCCCGAGGGCGGCACCGTGTTCACCTTCGTCCGACAGCCGAGCATCGCCTTCCGGCCCCCGGAGAACCCGCACGTGCCGATGATCATGGTGGGCGCCGGTACCGGGATGGCCCCGTTCCGCGGGTTCCTCCAGGAGCGGGAGTCGTTGCGGGCCCGCGGCGTCCCGATCGCCCGGTCGCTGCTGTTCCTCGGCTGCCGGGACCCCGAGGACGACCTGCTCTACGCCGACGAGCTCAAGGGCTACGAGGCCGACGGCGTCGCGACCCTGATCGCGGCCTGCTCGCGGGTGAAGGGCTACCCGCACCGCTACGTCCAGCACGCCCTCGAGGCGTCGGCCGACCAGGTGTGGGAGGCCCTGCAGGACGAAGCCGTCGTCCTCGTGTGCGGCAACGCTTCCACCATGGCCCCCGGCGTCCGCGCCGCCCTGGTCTCGGTGTTCCGCGCCAGGACCGGGGCCGGGGAGGCCGACGGCGAGGCCTGGCTCGCGGGCCTGCGGGCGAGCAACCGCTACCTCGAGGACATCTGGGGGGAGACCGCCGTGGTGTAGCCCCGGCCAGGGGCGAGTTCCTTGCGAGGACAAGGGGTTTGCCGTGGTGCGGCACGGGAACGCCCGGTCGGATGGAACGTACCGCCGGTGGCCGGCAGGCGCCGGCGGCGTGCCGACCGGGCGGGAGACTCATGGACGCGCTCGAGCTGACGGTCACGCACCCGGCCGAGGAACTGGCGGTGCTGACCCTCGCGGGCGAGATCGACCTGACCAACTGCGGCGAGCTGTCCTGCGCGCTGTCGCGGCTCACCGCCGGGCCGGTGCCGAGATCGGTGGTGGTCGACCTGACCGGGGTCCGGTTCCTCGCCGTCTGCGGCGTGCGCTGTCTCGCCCTGGCCCAGGCCGCCATCGAGCGCGCCGGCGGCCGGATGCGGATCCTCCTGCGGCCCGAGACCTGGCTGCCGCGCCGCGTGCTGGAGCTGGGCGGGCGGTTCGAGCTGGTCGAGGTCGTGACCGCGCCCGCCGTGAGGTGACCTGATCCGGCCGTGATCACCGGTCGCCGACGGCGCCGGTCGATGCCCGACCCTTCCGGTCCACGACGGGTGATCCTGAACGGCCGGGTCGGCAGGAGCAGGCGCCTGCCACGAGGCCGGAGGGGTGGGCATCGGGCAGGCGCCGGGTTCGACCGCTGCGGACACACAGGGGCACTGTCCGGCGCACGGAGCGAGAGGCGGGCACGCCCACGGCGCCCCGTGCCCGGGTCCGCGAGGTCGACGGACCCTAACCCGGTCGGGCAGTGCAGCCAACCCTTCCTCGACGACCCGGTCGGAGTGGCGACAGACGGGTCAGGGCGGGTTGCGCCGCGGGCCGCAGTTCCTTCCACCGCGCAACGCGGCTCGGGTCGATCTCACGTTGACCAATCTGAACAGTTGCACAGATGATGCATCCCGGCTGCCGCACGGGGGTGGTGGCCCGGACGAGGGGTGGGTGACGACCGGATGCCACGACGGCGGGTGGCGCGGCTGGTGGCCGCGGTGGCCGGGGCGGTCCTGCTGGCCGCGGCGTGCAGCGGACAGGGTGGCGGGGGGAGCGCGGCCGGGCCGGACGGCGAGCTGACCGTGGCACTGCAGTTCCCGCCCCGCGCCGCGTACGCCTTCGACGCCGACGACGGCGCCCGGCTGCAGAGCCTCGGCGTGGCCGAGACCCTGACGACGGTCGACGACGCGGTGCGGCCCGCGCCCGGCCTGGCGACCTCGTGGGAGCAGACCGCGGACCCGCGGACCTGGCGGTTCGTGCTCCGCCAGGGCGTGAGGTTCCACGACGGCAGCCCGCTGACCCCCGACGCCGTGGTGACGGCGTTGCGCTTCGTCGCGGGCGTCACGGCGCCGCCGCGCTCGATCCGCGGGATCGGGTTCGCGATCGCGGCGGACGGCGCGGACGCCGTGCGGATCACGACGGCGACGCCGGACCCGGTCGTGCCGCTGCGGATGAGCAGCGGGAACCTCGGGATCCTCGCGCCCGCGGCCTACACCGGCGGGCAGCCGGGCGTGGTCCGGACCGGTACCGGCCCGTACGTGCTGGACACGGTCAACGGCACCGACTCCGCGGTGCTGGTGCGCAACGAGGCCTACTGGGGCCCGAAGGCCGGCGCCGCGCGGGTGACGGTGCGGTACGTGAGCGACCCGCAGAGCAGGGCCCTGGCCCTGCAGTCCGGCGACGTCCAGTTCGCCGAGGGCCTGCCGAACGCGTCCCTGGACCAGCTGCGCTCGGCCGGTGTCGACGTGACCGAGTACGCGGCCGCACGGACGATCGAGCTGCTGCTCAACCAGTCCACGGCGCCGTTCTCGGACCTGCGGGTGCGGCAGGCGGTGACGAAGGCGATCGACCGGCCGGTGCTGGCCGCACAGGTGCTCGGCGGCGCCGCCGAGCCCGCGGCGGACCTGTTCGGGGCGGCGGTGCCGTGGGGCGGGACGGCCCCGCCGCCGGGAGCGGACGTCGACGGCGCGAAGGCCCTGCTCGCCGAGGCCGGGTACGGCCCCGACCGGCCACTGCAGGTGCGGCTGTGGACCTTCCCCAACCACCCGGAGATGCCCGTCCTGGCCGGCGCGATCCAGTCGATGCTGGGCCGGGCCGGGATCGGCGTCGAGGTGACCGTCAGGGACTACGCCGCCCAGGAGCCCGACGTGCTCGCCGGGCGCTTCGACATGTTCCTCAACTCGCGCAGCTACCTGTCGGACCACCCGGACGCGACCAGCACGCTGACCTCGGACTACACCTGCGCCGGCAGCTACAACATCGACCACTACTGCTCCCCGGCCTACGACGCGCTGATCGCCCGGCTGCCGACCGTGACCGACACCGCCGAGCGGCAGCGCCTGTTCGCCGAGGCGGCGCGGATGCTGACCGCCGACGCCGTCGGGGTGATGGTCGTGCACCCGCTGAACACCGCGGGCTCGCGTGGGGCGAGCGGCTTCGTGGCCGACCCGCTCGGGGTGCGCCCGGTGCTGCCGCCGTTGTCGCGCACCGACACCTGAGCGCCCGGCCCGTGCTCGGCCCGCTGCTGCGGCGGCTGCTGCCGCTCCCGCTGATCCTGCTGGCGGCCTCGGTCGTGGCGTTCGCGCTGCCCCGGCTGGTCGGCGGCGACGTCACGCGCGCGGTGCTCCGCGCCCGGGTCGCCGCCGACGCGCCGGACCCCGCGGTGGCCGCCCGGGTGGCCGCGGAGCTCGGGCTCGACGGCCCGGTCGTGGGGCAGTACCTGCGGTGGCTCGGCGCCGTGCTGCGCGGGGATCTCGGCATCGGCTACGTCGCCCGCACCCCGGTCGCCGACCAGCTCGGCTCGGCGCTCGGGGTGTCCGGGCTGCTCACCGGGGCCGCGCTGGTGCTCGCGGCGGTGCTGGGCGTCCCGGCCGGGGTGTTCGCCGCCCGACGTCCCGGCGGCCCGCTCGACCGGGCGCTGTCCGCCGCCGGCATCGCGGGGATCGCCGTGCCGGAGTTCGTCCTCGCGCCGTGGCTGGTGCTGGTGTTCGCGGTGGGTGCGGGGATGCTCCCCGCGATCGGCTGGGGCGCGCCCGAGCACCTGGTGCTCCCGGTGCTCACGCTGGCCGCCTACCCGGCCGCGCTCGCCGCGCAGCTGGTGCGGGCCGAGACGATCGACGTCCTCGGCCGCGACCACGTCCGGCTCGCCCGGGCGAAGGGGCTACCGGAGCGGCGGGTGCTCTGGCGGCACGCCGCCCGGCTCGCCCTGACCTCGGTGACGTCGCTGTCCGGAATGTTCGTGGCCGGGCTGCTCGGCGGGGCGGTGGTGGTGGAGACCGTGTTCGGGATCCCCGGGGTCGGCCGCCTCCTGCTCGACGCCGTCCTGGCCCGGGACCTGCCGGTGGTTCAGGCCGGCACGCTCGTCCTCGTCGCCGTCGCGGTGGTCGCCGGCATGGTGGCCGAGGTCGCGCAGCTCGCGCTCGACCCGGTCGCCCACGACCGCGAGGCCGACCGGTGAGGCGGGTCGGCGCAGGGGCCGGGGCCCTGCTGCTCCTGGTCGTCGTCGTGCCGGTGCTGCTGCCCGATCCGGTGGCCACGGACTTCGCGGCGATCCTCCGCCCGCCGTCGGCCGCGCACCCGTTGGGGACCGACCAGCTCGGTCGCGACGTGGCCGCCCGGCTGCTGGTCGGGGCCCGGCTCACGCTGGGCCTGTCGGTGGTGACGGTCCTGGTCACCGGGGCCGTCGGAACCGCCGTCGGACTGGCGTGCGGGTACGCGGGTGGCCGTGCCGGGCGGGCGGTGCTGCGTCTGACCGACCTGCTCGCCGCGCTCCCGACGGTGCTGTTCGGCCTGCTCGCCGCGGTCGTCCTCGGGCCCGGGCCGGTGGCCCTGCTCATCGCCGTGACCCTGGTCGGCTGGACGCCGTTCGCGCGGCAGGCCCACCAGCTCACGGTGCGGGAGGTCGGGCAGGGCTACGTCGAGGGCGCCGCCGCCCTCGGGGCCGGGCGGGTGCGGGTGCTCGGCGGGCACGTCCTGCGCAACGTCGCCCGCCCGCTCGTCGCCCACGCCTGCGTGCGGCTCGCCGGGACGCTCCTCGCGGTGTCCGGCCTGTCCTTCCTCGGCCTCGGCATCCAACCACCCACCCCGGAGTGGGGCGCGATGGTCGCGGAAGGCCGGGAGTTCCTGTTCGCCGCCCCGCACGTCGTCCTGGCCCCGTCGGTGGCCGTCGTCCTCGTCGCGGCGCTGGCCCTCCTCGCCGGGCGCGCCCTCGGGGATTCCGCGGCAGGACGTCGTTCGCCCGCGCGCAGCCGGGCCGGGTGTCGGGAACATCCGCGCAGGTCAGCGGGAGGGAACCGGATGGGCGACCCTCCCGCACCCCCGTGACGAACCGACCTTCGCCCTCCGGGTGGTCCTCGTGACCGCACCGCCCGCGCGGGAGGGGCGGCACCAGTGGGAAGGACACCGCGGTGCGCACCACGTCCCGACGTCGAGACCTACGAGGGGACCGCGGAGCAGATGCCGCTGCCGGACGCGTCGGTCGACGCCGTGCTGGTCGGGCAGGCCATCCACTGGTTCGATCCCGCGCGCGCGTTCCCCGAGATCGCGCGCGTGCTGCGGCCGGGCGGGGTGCTCGCCGGACTGTGGAACGCCGAGGACGGCCGCGTCGACTGGGTCCGCGGCTTCCACGAGGCGCTCGCCCAGGGGCGGCCCCGGCAGGGGGTGCCGCGGGGCGGCGACCGGCCGGAGCTCGACGTCGGCCCGGAGTTCGGCCCGGTGCGGACGGCGTCGTTCGAGTACCGGATCGCGACGACCGCGGTGGCGCAGGGCCAGGCGGTCCCGGCCGTCCACGTCGAGGATCCGCTGCGGGGGTTCGACCCGGGCGTGCACACGCCGGTCGCAACAGGCTCGACCAGGACCAGCCTGACCCACCCGTCCTCGATCTCCACCGGACGGAGCCCAGCTCTGCTGCGTCGCTGTGCTCGACATCCATGGTCGGCACACCCCGCGACGGGGCGAGCGGTGGACACCGCACGATGCTCCGGCCCGCCGAGCCCCGGGCCCACCTCACCCCACAGGGTGGAGGAGGGGTGGTGGTCGGCGGCGGGGTGTGCGGGTGCGGTCGATCCAGGACGGTGGCAGGAACTCGGGGAGCCCCTCGACCATGCGGACCTGCCAGTGGGAGTGGTGGATCAGCCGGTGGTGTACCGAGCACAACATCACCAGGTTGCTCAGGGCGGTGGGGCCGCCGTGCTGCCACTGCTTCACGTGGTGGATTTCGCTCCAGGTGGGTGGGCGGTCGCAGCCGGGGAAGGCAGCCGCCGTCGCGCACGGTCACGGCGCGGCGCAGCCCGTCGGGGACCGTGCGGGAGATCCGGCCGATGTCGAGGGGGACCCCGGTGCCGTCGAGGACGACCGGGATGACGGCGGCGTCGCAGGCCAACTGGCGCAGGGTTCGGGCGGTGAGTTGGCCGCCGAACTCCAACGACGCGGGCGGGGCGCGCCGTTCCAGGTCCTCGAGCCGGATGGTGACGGTGAGCTGGGGGCGGCGGCCACCGGTCTCGGGCAGCCGGCCGCGGGAGAGGACTTGGGTGCAGACTTCGGCGAGGGCTTCGGCCTGCCGCTCGGCGGCGCGGCGTTGGTCGTGAACGTCTCGTGGCGCGGCCCCGGCATCCACCGCCGCGGCGATCGCGTCGAACATGGCGGCGTCGTCGAACCGGCCGGCGAGTGTGCCGCCGGGGCGGGTCCGGAAGCGGGCGATGCGCAGCTCGTTGACCTGGACCGGTGGGGTGTCGTCGGGCTCGGGTCCGTCCTAGTCGAGGAGCTCGATGAGCTGGCTGCCCCAGGTGTGCAACTCGGAAGGCGTGTAGACGCTGGCCTTGGCCGCGAGCTGGGCCTCGGCCCCGGCCCAGGTCTGCGGGGACAGTCGCCGGGCGGTGCTGCTGTCGAGCAGTCGGGCGAGGACTTCGACGTGGCGCAGTCCGGCCTCGCCGGTGGCGAACACGGTCGCGGTGGTCGGGAGCCGGGCGGGGAGCGGGGTGCCGTCGAGCCCGATCTGCGCGCACACGGATTCGGCGGCGACCACGCGGCGGCGGGCTTCGAACCGTTCCCAGCCGAGCAGGTCGGCCAGAGCACCGGTGGGGGAGCGGTAGCCGCGCTCGGCGAACACGCCGCGGCGCTGCAGGTCGGCGGTGGCCTCGACCATGGCCCGGTCCAGGGCGCGGCGGGCCTGTTCGCCCACCCGCAGCGCGTCGATCACCTCGTCGGGCGCGGCGGTGGGGCCGGCGGCGTCGGTCAGCTGCGCGATCGCCTGCTGGAGGCGTTCGCGCGCGGTGCCGACCGGCCCTGCGTCCATACCCACACCATAGTCGAACACAAGTTCGAAGTCAGGGCCATCGTCGCAGGTCAACAACCACCGGCCGCTCTGTTTGGAGTTGGTGCGGCACTGTCCTCGAAGCTCTTGCCGCTCGTCGCGTCATTCTCACCGCTCCCCACGTAGCGGGCCGAACACCTGACTGACCCGCCCTTGTGTGATGCCGGTGCTCCGAGCCGGGCGGCTCAACGAGCCCTGTGTGGAAGCGGCGACACACCTTCCTCCAATCACGACGGCGCCGCGTCTGCACGACGACCAGGCCGACGTCGTGGTGCGGGTTCGTGCGGTGACCATCGCGGGACGCGCGACGATCGCGCCGAAATGACGCAGGAGCGCCTCGGTGCCCGCCCCCGAACCCCTGCGCCGAGCCCGCCTTTCCTCGACGTTCGCTGTGGAGAGCACAGGACCTACTGCGCCGGGGCCTGCGCCAGCCGCCCGGTCCACCACGACCACCCCACGACGCACCGACTGCCGCGTTCCTGCCCGTTCCGCCGCCGCGACGTCCTCGAATTCGGAGCCGGTGCCGTGATCACCGGCCCGTACGTACGTCTCCGTATTGGAGCGCGGGCAGCGCGGGCCCACCCTGTCCCGTGCGCCTCGGCCGGCCGACCGGGGCCACGGACGCACGAGGAGGTGCACCAGCAATGTTGGGTGATCGACTGGGCGAGTCCGCCGGCAGGATCACGGGCGTCCGCATCCTCCCCACGGAGGGCGAGCAGGTCTGGATCGAGGTGTCCTTCCAGGGCAGCGGGAACCTGCTGGGACAGGAGATCGCGGACACCGGGACCTACCGGCAGTCGATCCGGCCCGGCGGCGTCCTCTACGGGGAGGGCCACGTGTTGATGATGTCGCCGGCCGGTGATCTCGTCGACTGGATCGGCGGTGGTGTGGGCCGGCCGACGGGGCCGGGGTACAAGGCGAGCTACGGCGTCTTCGGCACCGCGCAGACGAAGTCGGAGAAGCTCGGTCGTCTCGGCGAGGTCGCGAACGTGATCGAGTACGAGGTCGAGGAGGACGGGAGCTACCGCTGGACCATGTGGGAGTGGATCGGCGGTGGCATGAGCGAGGCGCAGGCCGCGGCGGCGCGCTAGCCGGCACGACGCGGGGCCGGGACGCCTGCGCGTCCCGGCCCCGTGCCGTCCGTCCTCTTCCGCTGGACGCTGTCGTTCGAGGCGAGCGAGGACCGGACCAACCCCGCCGGCGACCTGCTCGGTGCGTTCGCGGCCACCGCCACGGCGCAGGTCATCCCGGGGCCGAGGCCGCGACGCCGTCCGACCCGCGCGACGATCGGCAGCGCTGCCAGGCCAGCGCCGGCCTCACCTGCGCCGGACGAGGGCGCCGATGCCGGCGACGAGCGCGAAGAGCGGGAAGACGAGGGCGCTGCTGTAGGGCAGGCCGATGGCCAGGGTCGCGACGAACGAGGCGCCCGCCAGCACGAGGGCGACGATCCCGACGGCCTTGGGCAGCAGCGCGCCGCGCAGCGACAGCACGCCGCTCACGGCCATGACGCCCAGCGCCGGCAGGTAGGTGCCGGTGGACATCTGGTCGGCGAGGACCGCCGCGGTCGCGCTGGCCTCCGTCGTGTACATCGACTGGTCCATCGCGCCCGGAGCGCCGCCGGCGGCGACGTAGCGCATGAGCACGCCGACCGTGGTCGTCGCCAGCAGCGCGATCGACGACCAGCGCAGGGCCTCGACCCAGCCGGACCGCGCGGAGGCGATCTCGCCGGCGCGGCGGCAGAGGCCGAGGGTGAACAGGGTCGTCGCGATCACGGCCACGAGCCCGAGTCCGGCGCCGAGCCGGATGAGCAGCTCGGGGTTCATGGCCGAGGCGATGAACGCCCCGGACTTGACCTCGCGGTCGGTGAAGGTCCCGGGGCCCTGGGCGAGGAAGGCCGAGGCGCCGCCCGCGGTCACCGCGGCGACGATCCCGGCCCACCCCCAGGCGGCGGTGCGGGCGGTGGTCGAGGGCGCGGCGAGGGTGGTCATGGCGGGTTCTCCCTGGTCCGGAGGGTGTCACGGGGTCGTGATCACCCTGTCCGGGCCGGGGTCGCGGACCCAGGGCGCCACCTCGTCGATCCTCGGCGGGCAGCCTTCGCGACGGGGTGGTGGTGGCCCCACCCGGCGCTCACCGGATCACGGCGGCAGCAGGACCGCCCGCAGCGGACGCCGGGGCGTCGGCTCCAGCGGCGGCGCGCCCGGTGCGGGGAAGCCCAGCCGGATCACGAGCTGCGGGTGCTCCGCGAGACCCAGCGCGGCGCGCAGGTCCCTCCGGGCCGCCGGCACCTCGACGGCCTGGCTGAGGGGATCCGTGGCCAGGCCGCCGCGCGTGGCGGTGAGCAGCACGGCGCTGGTGGCCTCCCCGGCCGCCAGCCGCGCCGCGGTGTCGTCCTTCGCCGTCGCCAGCACGAGCAGCAGGCCGCCGTCGGGGCCGAGCCCCCGGCCGGGGGCGAGGGTGCCGGACGGGAAGCGCTGCAGCCCCGGTTCGTCCCACTGCCCCGTCCGGACGGGCACCGCGGCGGGCGGGACGCCGTCGCCGGCGTCGGCGTACCGGCGGGTCCACGTCAGCAGCTCGGCGAGGTAGCCGGGCTCGTGGCGCTGCTCCCGGGCGGCCCGGCCGAGGACCTCGGTCATCCTCCTCAGGACGGCGCGATCGGTCACCGGGACCGCCACCGCGCCGAGCTGGGCCGCGCGTTCGACCAGCGCCGCCACGTGCGCCGCCGGCACCGGCTCCGGGGAGTACCGGCGCCGGTCGCTGTGCCGGCGCGCGAGCTGGCCGAACAGCGCCGCGGCGGACCGGTCCGGCTGTCCCTCCACGAGCCGGACGGTGGCCAGGTGCGAGGAGTCCTCCGGGTCGGGCAGCCGGTCGACCTCGACCGCGCCGCCGAACCCGGCCACGGCGACGCGCAGGTGGTGGAGGGCGGCGCCGCAGCTGATCACCAGGTCGCGGCGGTCCGGGTCGGTGCCCGGCAGGTGCCGCGCGGTGTCGGTGTGCAGCTCGACCTCGCGCGGGCGCAGCCGCCAGCGCCACGGCTGGGTGTTGTGCACCGACGGCGCCCGGAGCGCGAGCTGGACGGCCCGCTCGAGCAGGCCGGCGGCGAGGTCCGTGGACATGTCAGGAGGCGACGCGGCCGAGCCGGCGCCCGGCGAAGTCGAGCGCGACGCCGTCGGGCCGGAGGGCGCCGATGTGGACGCGGGCGAAGTCGTACACCTGCCCGTGCTCGTCCACGGTCCCGATGCGGACGCCGCGGTCGTCGACGATGATCGTGGTGGTGGCGATGGAGGGCATCGTCGCTCCTGGTGTCGAGGTGCCGGGCGCCGCCCACGGTCGTCCGGCGCCGCGGCGGGGACCAGGGCCGAACGGAGAGCGCCGGACGGCCCTCGGACCCGAGGGGGTCCCGGGTCCGCCTAGAGGTCGGTCGGGCCCTCCGGCTCCGGGACGGCGACGAGGACCGGGCACCCGGCGAGCCGGATGGCGGTGCGGGTGGTCGACCCGAGCAGATGGCGCCGCCCCCGCCCGGTGCCGACGACGAGCAGGCTCGCCCGGTCCGAGTGCGCGACCACGGCCTCGTACTTCGGCTCGCGCATCACGCGCACGGTCGTCGGGACGCCCGGCTCGGCGGTGTCCAGGGTCCGCAGGACGCGCTCGAGGGCGTCGCGCGCCGCCGCGGCCTCGGTCGGGGTGCGGGCCGCGTGGAGCACCTCGAGTCCGGCCCCGCGCCGGGCGGCGGCCCGATGGGCCTGGTGCAGCACGACGAGGTCGCCGGCGGGGTCGCCGACGGCGGCGACGACCGGACCGCTCGCCCTGCCCGCCCGGGGCACGACGACCACGGGACCGCAGGCCCGCGACGCGAGGTCCAGGGCGAGCGAACCGACGAGCGCGTCGGTCGGCTGCCCGGTCCCGGCGAGCCCGACGACGAGCAGCGCGCCGAGCCGGCAGGTCTCCTGCGACGTCGCGACGAGGGCGGCGAGGGGCTCCGCCTCCAGGAGGAGCGTGCGGGCCGGGACGCGGGGGCCGTACTGGTGGGCGATCGCGCGGGCCCGGGCGAGGATCCGCCACGCGTGGGCGTGCAGCGACCCCGTGGAGCCCACCGCGTAGGGCGCGGCATGCAGGATCGTGAGCCCGGCCCGACGCGCCGCGGCCTCGCGGACCGCCCAGCGGACCGCCCGCAGTCCCGCGTCGGTGCCGTCGACGGCGACGGTGACGCCGTCGCGTTCGGCCGTGGGGCCGGCGTCCGGCCGGGGTGCGGTCCTGGGGGCGGTCATCGGTGCTCCTCCCGGTTCGCCGAGGTGTCGGTACCTCGCGCGAGCCTCCGACGACCCACCCCCCGCGGACCAGCGGCGAAGGTCCCGCGGCCCGGGGGTGTTCGTCCCCGGCCGGTCAGTCCGCCGGGGTGCCGGCGGGCCGGTCCCGGGTGGCCCGGTCCGGGTAGACGGCCGTGAAGCGGACCGCGACGACGATCGCCACGATCGGGACGACCCAGTTCAGTAGCAGGTCGAGCAGGTACGGGCTGTCCGTCGCGTCGGCCTGCGCGTCGAGGGCGCTGACCACCACGGCGGCCGCCCCCATCACCACGAGCGCGACGCCCCAGACCAGCGAGATGGTCCGGTTGATCTTCAGGAAGGTCGGCGAGCCCCAGTACTCGCGCGGCGTGCTCTGCCGGGCGTACTCCGCCGTGAACGGCGAGAACGGTGCGGATACCAGGATCATCAGCCCGAGCACGACCCCGACCAGGGGCCGTCCCCAGTCGAAGAGCCAGCGGTCGACGTCCGGGCCGCCGACGAAGCCGACCACCGCCATCACCCCGAACAGGACGAGCGAGAACAGGTTGAGCCGGATCGGGCCGTGCCGGCGGAGGCCGTGGACCAGCGCGATCACCGTCATCGCCACCGCGATCAGCGCGCTCCAGGCGACCCCGTTCGCGGCGAGCCGGGTGGAGACGAAGGAGAAGGCGATCCAGGGCACGAAGCCGGCGACGATCGAGAGAAGGGTGACGGGGCTCCGGTCGCGTTGCGTGCCGGCGGCGTGCTCGGTCATCGTGGGGTCCTCCTGTGGGTGTGGGGTACCGAGGCTCGCAGCGGCCGAGAACCACGCCGATCGCGCGCCGGGCGCCCTCGGGCGGTGTTCACGGGCGCACCTCGAGCAGGTGACCGGGGTCGATCGCGTAGTAGCCCGTGAAGGGCGCGCCCTGCGCCACCAGTAGCGTCAGGGCGATCGCCATGGCCGTGGCGAGGAGCGCCAGGGCGGTCGCGGCGCGGCGTAGCCGGTCGGCCTGCACGCATCCCATGGCGGCGAGGGTCGTCACCGCGACCAGGTACAACGCCGTCAGCCGCAGCGGGTCGATGGCGGAGGCGCTCAGCACCAGGCGGGTCCGGCGGGCCTCGAGCGCCCGGTCGATCGAGGTCTCGAGGCGGTCCTGGGCCACGCGCTGGCCGTCGGTCTGGATCGGCAGTCCCAGGACGATGCCCCGGATCTGGACGAGGAGCGCCGGAGCGAGGCTCAACGTGGCCCGCCCGTCGGCCATCTGCGGCCACTCGGTGGTGACGTACTCGTCGATCTGGTCGCGCAGCAGCTGCCGGATCTCCGGTCGCTCGGCCGGGAACGCGCTGCTCAGCAGGTCGACGTCGCGCAGGGCGCTCGCCTCCTGGCTGACGGAGGTCGCGGCCTGCGCACGGTCGGACCAGACGTCGGCCACGAGGAACCCGACCAGGAGGCCGAAGATCAGCCCCAGCGGCGAGAGCAGTCCGGGGCTCAGCGGGCCGAGCGCGGCCGCGTGGCCGGACCGGCGCGCCAGGTACAGCACGGCCAGGACGACCGCCGCGGCGAGGTACACCGCGAGGAAGATCACCGCGGTCAGCAGCGCGAGGGAGGTGTCGACCAGCCACGAGATCACACGGCCCTGTTCGCAGCCGATCACCGGGGAATTACGCCGGCACCCCCGGGACCGGCCCGCCCGCCGGGACGGGGAGCGGCCGGATCACCCCCGCCCGGTCACCCCGCCGCACCGCCTCACCACCGCGGGACGACGCGGCTCTCCATCGTGATCGTCGCGCCCGGGCCGGTCGTCACGTCCTCCACCAGCTCGCGCAGCGCCGACACGTCCGGGCCTGCCGTCGTGCCGCTGCCGGCGACGCGGATCCGCAGCCACCGGGCCGGTCTGGTCGCGACCTCGGTCGTCTCGATCCGCAGCCCGTCGAGGACGGCCGCGGGGACGTCCCGGCAGCGCTGCAGCACGTCGACCGCCTCGGCCACCGCCTTCAGCACGAGCGCGGTCTGAGTGCGCGGCCAGTCGAGGGTGCGCAGCCACTCCCGCAGCAGCGTGCGGATCTGGTCGGCCGGGGGCGGACCCGCGCCCGCCGGCGCGGACAACCGCCACTCCACGGCGTTGGCGGTCACGGTGAACCGGCCGGTGCCGAGGGGCGGCCCCACGGTGGCCTGACCCCGCATCGTCGCACTGCTCTGTTCCGACATCGGCCCCGCTCCAGTTGCTGTCGGCTCAACAACCCGGCCGAGCCCTCCGGCCGACCACGCCGGGATCCCGGGTTCCCCCTCGCCGAGGTCCTGAACCTCCCACGGCTGGGTTCTGCTCACGTCGCCGGGGACAGCGCCTCCCGCGGCAACGGGGCACCGTCGGCCCCGCGCAGCGTGGGCAGCGTCCTCTCGTAGAACTCGGCGAAGACCGGCGGCAGGTCCGCACGGATGTCGCCGACCTGCAGCTCGACCTCGTGGACGAGTGTCGCCGAGTCGGCGGTGTGGGCGTACCACTGGAACTTCTCGAGCGTCCCCGGCTTGCGGACCTGCTCGACGACGAGGCCGATCGAGCCCTCCTGCGGCCGCTGCGGCGAGTGCGGGACCCCGGCCGGCAGCAGCCACGACTCGCCCTCCCGGATGTGCACCGTGCGCGGGCCGTCGTCGGTGACCAGGTGGACGTGGATGTCGCCCTTGATCTGGAAGAACCACTCCTCGTACGGGTCGACGTGGTAGTCCTGGCGCTGGTTCGGCCCGCCGACGACCATCACGATCAGGTCCTCGGCCCCCTCGTGCAGCTGCTTGTTGCCCACCGGCGGCCGCAGCAGGTGGCGGTGCGCGTCGACCCAGCCGTCGAACCGGACGGGCTCGCTGATCCCGGTCATGTGTCCTCCCTCGGTTCGGGCGCCGGCACGGGGCGGTACGCCACGGCGGAGATCTCGATCAGCAGGTGGGGATGGGGGAGCTGGTGCACGGCGACCGTGGTGCGCGCCGGGCCGGACTCGTCGAAGTACTCGCCGTAGACCTCGTTGTAACCGCCGAAGTCGTTCATGCTCACGAGGTAGGTGGTGACGGAGACGAGGTCCTCCAGCCCGGCCCCGGCGGCGGCGAGGATCCCCCGGACGTTCTCGAGCACCGCGCGGGTCTGGAGCCGGATGTCGAGGTTCGTGGTGCCCGCCGCGTCGGCCTCGGCACCGGCGAACGTGCCGTCCGGGAGGCGGCTGCTCGTCCCGGAGACGTAGATCAGGTCGCCGGCCCGGCGGGCGTGCGGGAACCGGCCGCGGGGCCGGGCCCGCCCCGGGACGAGGAACGCCTCGTCGCTCACGACCGCAGGCTCCGCAGGGCGGCCGCGACAGCGGCAGAGCTCGCGGCGACCCCCGCCGCCAGCACCGCACCGGCGATCCGGTCCTGGCGGTGGATGCGGCCCTCGACCTGCGCGTAGGGCAGCGTGGTGAAGGAGACGAGCTCGTAGCGGGACACGTACCCGGGCACCACCCGCTCCAGGGCGTGCCGGGCCCGCGTGGTCCAGCGGAAGACCGGGGAGTTCACCCGGTCGCTCATCTCGACGAAGTTGTCCAGGGCCAGGTCGGCGATCGCCTCCGCGTTGGCCTTGCGCCGCTCCTGGTACCGCGGCAGGGCCGCGGCCAGGTCCCCGGAAGCCACGTCGAGGCAGCGGTCCAGCTCCACGCAGTCCTCGAAGGCGCAGTTCGCGCCCTGCCCGAAGAAGGGGACGATGGCGTGCGCCGCGTCGCCGAGCAGCGCCACCCGGCCCCGCACCCACGGCGCGCAGCGGATCGTGACCAGCGAGCCGACCGGGTTGTGCAGGAAGTCCTCGGCGAGCGCGGGCATCAGCGGCACGGCGTCGGGGTAGTGCGCGGTGAAGTAGCCGGTCACCGCCTCGGGGGTGTCGAGCGCGGCGAACCCGCCGGGCCCCTCCTTCGGCCAGAACAGCGTGCAGGTGAAGGAGCGGTCGGGGTTCGGCAGCGCGATCATCATCGACGACCCGCGCGGCCAGATGTGCAGCGAGCCCGGGTCGAGCGCAAAGTCCCCGTCGCGGGTGGGTGGGATCTCGAGCTCCTTGTAGCCGTGCGGGAGGAAGTCCTGCCGGAAGTCGAACCCCTCGCTGAACTGCACGGACCGCCGGACGGCCGACCAGGCGCCGTCGGCCCCGATCACGACGTCGGCGCGACGGGTGCCGCCCCCGGCGAAGGTCAGCTCGCCGGTGGCCGAGTCGACGGCGGTGAGCCGGTGCTTGAAGTGCAGCGCGACCTCGGCGGTCTTCTCGGCGCAGTCCAGCAGGGCGTGGTTGAGCCGCGCCCGGCCGATCGAGTTGATCGCCCGCGTGCCGTCCGCGGAGTAGGACTGGAAGCCCAGCGCGCCGCGTACCGGGTGCAGGGTCCGGCCGCGCATCGGGAGGGCCTCGGCGAGGACCTGGTCGGCGAGCCCGACGCGGTCGAGGGCGTCGAGACCGCGGGCGGAGATCGCCAGGTTGATCGACCGGCCGCGGTCGGCCCCGGCGCTGCGCGGGTCGGGGCGCCGCTCGTAGAGGTCGACGGCGATGCCGCGCCGTCCGAGCAGGGCGGCGAGCAGGCAGCCGGCCAGCCCGGCGCCCACCACGGCGACCCGCTCGACGGGCGCCCCCGACCAGGTCGGTTCAGCCATGGTGCGTCTCCCCGGGGCCGCACGACAGGGGACCGGACGACAGCACGGCGGCCAGCGCGGTCGCCGCCCGCCAGGCGTCGTGGTGGGTGCAGTAGAGGGGGACCGGCGCGAACCGGACGACGTCGGGCGGGCGGGCGTCGGCGATCACCCCGTGCTCGTGGCGCAGCCGCGCGCAGACCTCGTCGGCCGGCGTCCCGGTGATCCGCACCGACAGCTGGCAGCCGCGTCGCTCCGGGTCGGCGGGGGTGATCACCCGGGCCGGCGCGTCCGCGCACGCCCCTGCCAGCAGGTCGGCGAGGTAGCCGGTGAGCCGGACGCTGCGCTCCCGGAGCGCTCCCATCCCGACCTCGTCGAACAGGCGCAGGGCGACCAGGACCGGCGCCATCGCCAGGATCGGCGGGTTGGACAGCTGCCACGAGTCGGCGGTGTCGACGGGATCGACGTCGGGGCCCATCGCGAAGCGGGTCGCGGGATCGGTGCTCCACCAGCCCTGCAGCTTCGGCAGGGTCCGGTCGGCGAGGTGCCGCTCGTGCACGAAGCACCCGGCGACCGCCCCCGGCCCGCCGTTGACGTACTTGTAGTGGCACCACGCGGCCCAGTCGACGCCCCACTCGTGCAGCCGCAGCGGGACGTTGCCGACGGCGTGCGCCAGGTCCCAGCCGACCACGGCGCCCGCCGCCCGACCCGCCGCCGTGACCGCGGGGATGTCCATCAGCTCGCCGGTCAGGTAGTTGACCCCGCCGAGCAGCACCAGCGCGACCCGGTACCCCTCGCGGCGCAGGAACGCCAGCACGTCCTCGGTGCGCAGGCAGTCCTCGCCCGGGCGCGGGCGGAGCCGGACGACCGCCACGGCCGGGTCGAGCCCGTGCAGCCGCGCCTGGCTCTGCACGGCGTAGGAGTCCGACGGGAAGGTGCTGTCCTCGACGACGATCGCGTACCGCTCCGGGGTGGGCCGGTAGAAGCTGATCATCATCAGGTGCAGGTTGACCGTCAGGGAGTTCATCGCGACGGTCTCGGCCGGCAGGGCGCCGACGAGCCGGGCGGCGCCCTCGCGCAGGAGCTCGTGGTACGGCTTCCACGGCCGGCCCGCCTCCAGGTGCCCCTCGACCCCGAGCCGCGCCCAGTCGGCCAGCTCCTGCTCGACGGCCGCGCGGGTGGCGCGCGGCTGGAGCCCCAGCGAGTTGCCCGCCAGGTACGCGACCTCGGGGTGGTCGCCGGCGGTGGCCGGCGGCAGGTGGAAGTCGGCCCGCCGCGCGGGCAGCGGGTCGACGGCGTCGAGGTGGAGCGCGTGCGCCTCGTCGACCGGGCGCACCACGGTGTTCATCGCGTCCCCTCGCGCCCGGGCAGGCCCAGGAAGGCCTCGGCGTTGCCGCCCAGCAGCAGGTCCCGCCGGTCCTCGGTGAGGAAGGACGCGCCGCGGATCAGCGACCCGGGCGCCTGCTCCCCGAGCGGGTACGGGTAGTCGGTACCGAGCAGGACCCGCTCGGCGCCGAGGGTGTCGACCAGCAGCCGCAGCGCCCGCTCGTCGAACACCACCGAGTCGACGAAGAAGCGGTCGAGATAGCCCGAGGGCGGCAGCGCGGAGGTGCCCACGACGTCGTGCCGCTCGCGCCAGGCGTTGTCCATCCGGCCGACCCAGAACGGGAAGGACCCGCCGCCGTGGGCGAAGCAGATCCGCAGCTCGGGGCCGATCTCGTCGAACACGCCGCCGAGCACCAGCGCCAGCACCGACAGGTGCGTCTCGGCCGGCATCCCCACCAGCCACTGCGCCATCCACCGCGAGGTCCGCAACGACTCCGGCATGTCCCAGGGGTGCACGAACACCGGCACCCCGAGGGCGGCGGCGTGCTGCAGGAACGTCACGATGCCGACGTCGTCGAGGTCGCGGTCGCCGACGTGGTTGCCGATCTCGACGCCCGCGTGCCCGGCCGCCACGGCCTGGTCCAGCTCCCGGCACGCGGCGTCGGTGTCCTGCAGCGGGACCTGACAGAAGGGCAGCAACCGGCCGGGGGCCTCGGCGGCGATCCCCAACGCGAGGTCGTTGAACACGGCGGCGGTGCGGGCCGCGGCGTCGGCCTCCTGCTCGTAGGAGAAGAAGACCGGCGTGGGGGAGAGGACCTGCCGGTCCACGCCGTGGGCGTCCATGTGGGCCAGCCGCACGTCGGCGTTCCAGGCCGAGTCGGTGATCGCCCGGAACGGGCGCTCGCCGAGCAGGATCGTCGCGGTGGCGGGCCCGTCGACCCGCAACGACGGCCGCGGACCGGTGCCGGGCAGCGCGGGCCAGCCCCGCGGGACGTAGTGGGTGTGGACGTCGGTCACCGGGGCCACGGTCACCGTCCGATCTCGGTGCGGACGGCGTACAGCTCGGGGAAGAAGGTCAGCGAGAGGGCCTCCCGCAGGAACGTGACCCCGCTCGACCCGCCCGTGCCGCGCTTGAACCCGATCGTCCGCTCGACGGTCTTGAGGTGCCGGAAGCGCCACAGCTGGAAGTTCTCCTCGATGTCGACCAGCTCCTCGCAGGTCTCGTAGACCGCCCAGTGGTCGTGGGCGTGCTCGTAGACCCGGCGGAACACCTCGACCAGGCCCGCGTCGAAGGTGTGGGCCCGCCGGACGTCGCGCTCGAGGAGGTGCGCCGGCACCGCGTGGCCCAGCCGGGCGAGGTAGTGCAGGAACTCGTCGTAGAGGCTCGGCGCGTCGAGCAGCTCGCGCAGCAGCGCCTGCGCGGCCGGGTCGTGGCCGAACACCTCGATCATGTCGGCGTTCTTGTTGCCGAGCGCGAACTCCACCGCGCGGTACTGATGGGACTGGAAACCCGACGACGGCCCGAGCGCGGGCCGGAACTCGGCGTACTCGGCGGGGGTCAGCGTGGCCAGCACCGACCACTGGTCGGTGAGCGTGCGCTGCACGTGCTTGATGCGGGCCAGCTGCTTGAGGGCGAGCGCCAGGTCGTCCGCCGCGATGTTGCGCATCGCGGCGCGCAGCTCGTGCAGGACCAGCTTGAGCCACAGCTCCGACACCTGGTGCTGGATGATGAACAGCATCTCGTCGTGGTGCGGCGGCTCGCTGCGCGGGTGCTGGGCGTCGAGCAGCCGGTCGAGGCACAGGTAGGTGCCGTACGAGGTCGTCGACCGGAGGTCCCGGACGATGTCCGCCTCCAGCGACCTGGTGTTGCCCGCCGGTGGCGACGTCATCGGTGCTCCCGGGGTGGAGGTCCGGCGCGCGCCGGACGCGGTCGTCAGGTCCGTGCGCCGGGCGCGGTCTCGCCGACGGGAGGCGGCGGGAGCACGTCGAGCTTGTCCAGCAGGCCCAGCGCCTGGAACACGCGCAGCGCCGGTCCCGTGCCCAGCCGCACGGCCAGCCGCCGGCCCCCGGCCCGGGCCCGTTCCTGGGCGAGGAGCACCAGGCGGACCCCGGACGAGTCGACGAACGCCAGCTGCGAGAGGTCGACGACGAGCAGGCGCGGCCGGTCCCGCTCGGCCTCCTCGACCCGGCGCATGGCGCCGTCGAGGGTGGAGATGTCGAGCTCCCCCTCCAGCACGACCTCGGCGACGGCGGCGCCCCCCGGGACGGTCTCCTCCCGGGTGGTGCCGTCCGGGGTGGTGCCGTCCGGGGCGGTGCTGCCCGGAACGGGGCCGTCCGGGACGGGGTTCACGGTGCCACCTCGACGACGAGCAGGGCGATGTCGTCGCGCAGCACGCCCTGCTGGAAGGTCACGACGTCCGTCAACAGCGCGTCGGCGAGCGCCGCGGCGGTCCACGGGCCGGGTGCGCCCGCCGCTGCGGTCATGCGTTCCACGCCGTAGAACCCGTCCACGCCTCGGGCCTCCGTCACCCCGTCGGTGTACAGCACCAGTATGTCCCCCGGGTCCAGCCGGAGCGTCGTCTCGCGCAGCACCGGGTCGGGGAACACGCCGAGCAGGGTCCCGGGCGTCGGGACGAGCTCGACCGTGTCCGCGCGGCGCACCAGCGCAGGCGGGTGGCCGGCGCCGACCAGCGTCACCGTGGCCCCGCCGTCGGCCTCGACCGCGATCCGCGCGTGCGCCACCGTCGCGAACCGGCCGTCGGCGCGGGCCTCGCGCAGCATCGCGTCGTTGAGCCGGCGCAGCGCGTCGACCGGGCCGAGGCCGTGGGCGACCTCGGCGCGCAGGGTGTGCCGGATCAGGGCGGTGAGGGCGGCGGCGTCCGGGCCCTTGCCGCAGACGTCGGCCACCACCGCCGCCCAGCGCCCGTCCGGGGCGGCCACCACGTCGTAGACGTCCCCGCCCACCTCGACGCCGGTCCGCTCGTCGGTCTGCGGCCGGTACCGCGCGGCCAGCCGCAGCCCCGGCGCGTCGGGCAGGCCCGTCGGCAGCAGCGCCGCCTGCAGGGTGTGGGCGATCCGCCGCTGCTGCTGGTACAGCCGGGCGTTGTCCAGGGCGACGGCGGCGGTCCCCGCGACGCGCTGCACGAACGCGAGATCGAGCTCGTCGAACCGCCGGCCGGACTCGGCGTGCACCAGCGTGAGCGCTCCGAGGCTGTGCCCGCGCACCACCAGCGGCACCAGGACCGCCGATCGCATGCCGATCGACCGGATCAGCTGCAGGTGTTCCTCGTCGACGGCCCCGGCGACGAGGAGCTCGTCCGGGATGTCGGGCAGGAACGAGGGTGTGCCGCTGCGGCTCACCTCGAACGCGCCGGTGCGCGCCGACGGGTCGGGCGGGTACCGCTCCTGCAGCCGCAGCACGAAGTCGAGCCGGGCCGGGTCGTCGTGGGCGACGGCGATCTGTTCCACCTCGTCGCCGCGCACGAGGTGCACGGCGCACCAGTCGGCCAGGGCGGGCACCATCAGGTCGGCCAGCCGCTGCAGGCGTTCCTCGACCGACAGCGGTTCCTCCATCAGCCCCGCCGTGCGGGCCAGGACCTCCATGCGGTCGCGCTCGCGCTCGGCGTCGGCCCGCGCGCGGCGCTCCACCACGAGCAGCCGGGCGCGGTCCAGCGCCTGCGCGCAGAGGGCGGCGACGGCCTCGAGGTAGGCGCGCTCGTCGGGCCCGAAGGCGTGCGGGTGGTCGAAGCTGAACACGATCGCGCCGAGGTCGCGGTCGTCGACGCGCAGCGGCAGGCAGGCAGTGGCCTCGCGGTCGCCCGCGGTGCCGATCGGGGCCATCTCCGGGTAGCGGGCGCGCCACTGGTCGGCGCCCTCGAGCCACACGGCGCTGCCGTCGAGCACGGCGTCGGACAGCGGGCGGCCCCGGTGCAGCGCGAGGTGCCGGTACTGCGCCTCGATCTCGGCGGGCCAGCCGATGCTGAACAGCGAGGTCAGGGTGCAGGCGTCGGTGCGGTCGAAGAGGACCCCGGCGTCGGCGGCCAGCAGCTGGACCGAGACGGTGACGGCCACCCGGCCGATCGCCTCGGGCGTGACGGCACCGAGCAGGGCGACCGCGAGCCGCTGCAGGGCGGTGCCGTGGGCGCGCGTGGTGTTCACCGGGCGGCCTCCGCGGCACTCGTCGAGCGGTCCAGTGTGGCAGGCGCCACGCCGTTCGTGGTCCTTTCCGTACGTCCGGCGCGGGACGGCCCCGACCCGACTTTCGCCGGAGACCGGACGAGACGGCGCCGGGCCCTGGCGTGTCGGCCCGCCCTCGGTTTAGCTGCCACCGGAACCGAGTGCAGGGGGTGGCGGTGTGGCAGTGGTACCGGGGACGTGGCGCGCGCGGTCGGCGCGGCCGGAGGACGTGACGGCCGCGGTCCTGGACCTGGTCCGGGACATGATCCCGTTCGTCCAGACCGGGATCAAGGCGGCCGACGAGCTGCGCGACCGGGCGGTGCTCGCGCTGCGGCAGCGGATGCGGCGGGGCTGACCCGGCGGTCAGCCCGTGGGGTAGTGGATGTCGAACGGCTTGTTCGTGATGAACAGGAAGGTGCAGTCGGCGTCGGCGGTGGCGCCGTGGTGCATGGTGCCGCCCTCCGGGAACCAGACGAAGCTGCCCGCCGGGTAGTCGCCCTGGTGGGTCGACAGCGTGCCGTCCAGGACGTAGATCCCGTGGGCGCACGGGTGGGTGTGCCAGGGGTTGGTGAAACCGGCCTTGTAGACCATCTTCATCACCTGCATGCCGGTGTCGGGGTCCGACAGGAGCGGCAGGCAGTCGAGCACGGCGTCGATCTGCGGGATCGGGAACTTCTGCCACTCCGCGGTCGTCGTGTCGACGACGGTGAGGTCCACGGGCTGCAGGGTCTCGGACATGGTGTCTCCCGTTCGGTGTCGGTTCTTCTCCTGAGGTGACGGGTCAGCTCGCGCGCAGCGCCCCCTCCGGGCCGCAGCGGGACAGCGTGCGGGCGACGTCGTCGGCGCCTGTCATTCCTGCCTCCGCTTCGGGGGACCTCCCCTGCCCGCTCGCGTCGGGGCCCCTCGCCGTCAGGGCCCGGGTGTCGACCGATCGACGGACAGCCGGGTCGTGCGCCGGACCGGCCGGGCGACGGATGGGGCCCGGCCCGCGTCGGCGGGACCGTCGTGGAGCCGCCGACCGCCCGGTCGACCGGCCCCACCTCGAGCGAAGGACGCCCGCCATGACCGCCCCCGCCACGACCGCTCCCGCCACCGCCGTCGACGACGCCGAGGTCCTCGTGGCCGGCTACGCCCGCCGGTTCCAGATCCTCAACCTCGTCGACCGCGACCTCGCGATCGTGGCGTACGAGTCGGGCGAGTGGGAGAGCCGTCCGGCGGTGGGCTCGGTCCTGCACACGGACCAGGCGTGGGACTTCGAGGTCGGCCACCGGTTCGGCCACGAGAACAAGGCCGACCTGTGCCTGGAGTTCCCGGCGGACGCCGGTCACCTGCGCGTCGACGTCGAGTTCGACGTCGACGCCTTCGGCACCCCCTGGGCCTCCGCCAGCGCCACGCCCGGGATCAGCGCGACGGTGAGCGGCTCGACCGTGATCGTGACCGCGGGTGCCGTCCGGTAGTCAGGGCGGTGGTTCAGGCGTGGTGCCGGGCCCGGTGCGCGGCGAGGACGTCGATCCCGAAGTCCGTGGTCGGGTCGCGCCACACCGAGTGGGCGTGGTTGGCCCCGCGCTGGGTGTTGTCCCACTCGACGAGCAGCCGAGGGCCCTGCAGCCGGTAGTAGTGCGGCTCGCCCGGCGCGGTGGGTCCCGCCCAGGCGACGTGCACCTCGTCGAGGGCCCGGTCGTCGGCGTAGCGCGCGAGGGGCGAGACCTCCGCCGGGGCGCGGTCGAGGTACGTGCCGAGCAGGGCCCGGAGCAGCTCGCGCTGGCCGGCGTCGAGCTCGGCGGCGGGGACCCCCTTCGGCGCGGAGCTGATCGCGACGGCCTCGTGGTCGGCGCCGTCGAGCCCGCTGGCCTCGTCGATCGCGTCGCTCGCGGCCTGCAGGCGCTGCTGCTCCGCGTCGTCGGCGAACCGGCCGCGCCAGATGCCGGCGAGCGGGATCACCCGGTCGCCCTCCGCGACCCGGGTGCGGTTGCCCGCCACGATGTCCGACGGCGCCCGCGGCAGCAGCGTGGCCCGCGCGGCGAGCTCGGGGCGCAGCGAGCGGACGAGCTCCCGCGCCAGGTCCTCGACGCGGGCGAGCGGGCGCAGTTCCGCCCCGCCGAGCAGCGGGGAGCGGGCCGGGTCGGCGCCGAGGAAGCACGGCGTGCAGGCGACCAGCGCGCCGTCGACGACCAGGTTGTTCAGCGAGACGTGGTGCCCGCCGAAGCGCCACCCCCACGAGCCCGTCCCGGTCGGGTCGCCGAACACGCGCAGGTGGTACATCCCGGGGTCGCGGCCGCGCTCGCGGTCGAACCGGGCGACGAAGCCCTCGGTGCGGTCGAGCACGTTCTCCAGGCCCATGACGGTGGCGACGGTGCCGTAGGCCGGCGCCGACAGCCCCGACGCGACCAGCCGCATGGCGGCTCGCTGCTGCGCGGGCCGCTGCTGGTGCATCGTCAGGCCGCCGTGGTCGGTGGGGGTGTAGAACCAGCGCCGCCGCTCGGCGTCGGTCTCCTCCTGCGCGGTGGGCGCGGCGCCGCCCGCCGTGGCCCGCTGCGCCGGATCGAGGGAGTCCAGCCACGCGGCCGCGGCCTCGCCCATCCGCGCGGCGACCTCGCGCGCGCCCGCCCCGGCCCTCGCCGTCGAGCCCAGGTCCGCCATCGCCCGACCGTACCGAGGCCCGCCTGCGCCTGGTAACACCTCGGCTGCATCCCGCGAGCAGGCCGCGTCGCTGCCGATCGTCGTCCTCGTCATCGGGCCGGCGACGGCGCGGCCGGGTTTCCTCGGCGGCAGCGACCTGCGCGGCCAGCTGATCCTGTGGATGGGCGTCGTCCTGGGGGCGAGCGCGTCGCCGAGGCCCCGCCGCGACCCTGACCTCAGGCGGCCGTCGTCCGGACGGAGCGGCTGTCGACGATGATCCGGCCCAGCGGGACCAGCGACACCGGGATGAGCTTCAGGTTCGCCAGCGCCAGCGGGATGCCGATGATCGTGATGGCCAGCGCGACCGCGGTGACGAGGTGGGCGACGGCCAGCCACCACCCGGCGAAGACGACCCAGATGATGTTGCCGATGACGGACGGCGCCCCCGCGTCGGGCCGCCGCACCAGCTCCCGGCCGAAGGGCCAGAGCGCGAAGTCGGCGATCCGGAAGGACGCGAGGCCGAACGGGATCGTCACGATGAGGATGCAGCAGACGACCCCGGCGAGCACGTAGCCGAGCGCGAGCCAGATCCCGCACAGCAGGAGCCAGATGATGTTGAGCAGGGTCCGCATGGTTCCTCCCGTCACCGCACCCCGATCCTGCCCGTGCCGGCCGCCCGGGAACCTCACCCCCGGCGGACGACACGTGCAGGTCCTCGCGGAACAGGTCGTCATCTGCGTCGGCGGCGTTCCAGGAGCGACCGGCCCGGCCGCCGGGAGCCGGACGGCCCTACCTCGCCGGGCCCCTGGCCCCGACGGTGACGGAACAGGTGCACCCGTGGCGGCGGGCTGCCGTGACTCCGTGGCCCGCCGCCCGCCCGAGGAGGCTGCGATGAGCACGACGCACGTCCGGAGCGACGAGGCGCGCGACCCGGTGGGTGCCGCGACCGTCGACCTCAGGCTCGAGGTGGTCGTCATCCCGGTCGCGGACGTCGATCGCGCCAAGGGGTTCTACGCGCGCCTCGGCTGGCGGCTCGACGCCGACCTGCCGTCCGACAACGGCTTCCGGGTCGTCCAGTTCACCCCGCCCGGCTCGGCGTGCTCGATCCAGTTCGGCACCGGGATGACGGTGGCCGCGCCCGGGTCGGCCCAGGCCCTCTACCTCGTCGTCCCGGACATCGAGGCCGCCCGCGGGGACCTGCTCGCCCGCGGTGTCCAGGTCTCCGAGGTCTTCCACCCCGGGACGCCCGGCGCGCAGTTCCGGCCCGACGGCACGGGCCTGCGGGTCGGCGAGCCCGGCCCCCGGCACACCAGCTACCGCTCCTTCGCCACCTTCCGCGACCCCGACGGCAACGGCTGGCTGCTCCAGGAGATCACGCGGCGGCTCCCCGGCCGGGTCGACATCGCCGAGACGACCTTCACCTCGACGGCGGACCTGGCGGCCGCCCTGCGGCGGGCCGAGGCCGCGCACGGCGAGCACGAGAAGCGCACCGGCCGGCCCGACGCGAACTGGCCGGCCTGGTACGCCGCCTACATGGTCGCCGAGCAGGTCGGGGCGGAGCTGCCGCGCTGAGCGGTCACCCCACGGGGTGGCGGACGGGTGGTGGTCTTCGGCGGGATGTGGGCGTACGGGCTCGGTCGCACGCAGGCGAGGAAGGCGCGCACCACGGACCGGGGCCCGTCGATCTCCAGGAGCCCGCACCGTTCGGCCTGCGCGAAGCCGAGGTGGCGGAGGTGGCAGCGGGCGAGGACCTCGCTCGAGGTGCGGAGGACGAGGTCCTCGACACGCCCCGGGTACGAGGTGCAGACCTCGGCCCGGGGCCGCCGGACCAGGAGCCAGTAGCGGGCGGCCGGCCGTTCGGCCAGGTCGACCCGCACCACCAGGCCGCGCGGCGGGGCGCGGTCGACGTCGATGAGCCGGCCGGTGGCGAAGAGGACGTAGGCGGGATCGGAGTGGTGGGGCTCCAGCTCGAGCCAGCGGGCTCCCCACTCACCGATCGCCCGGACCACCGGGCCCAGCTCCTGCCCCCGCTCGGTCAACGTGTAGCGGTAGCGGACCCGGCCTGACGGCGCGGCCTCGCGGGCGACGACCTCGTGCTCTTGCAGCAGGTCCAGCCGCTGGGTCAACAGCGCCCGACTGATGCCGGGCGCGCCGTCGAGCAGCTCCCCGTAGGTCCGGCAGCCGGCGAGCAGGTTCCGCACGATGACCAACGTCCAGCGCTCGGCGAGCAGCTCCGCGGCTCGCGCGACCGGGCAGTACTGGCCGTAGGTGCGCACCCGGGAAGTCTCCGCCCCCGGGCGCGCGGCGAACAGTTCAGTTTCTGGGATTGTCGCCCCGGCGGTCGGCCCCGACCCTGGTCCGCGTCCGGTACGGCAGGAGTGCGGCACGAGGAGAGGCGGCCGACGATGACGACACCCGAGATCGTGACCCGCGACGAACTGGTGGGACCCGCGACGGAGCAGAGCGCGGGCATGCAGCGTGGGCAGGCGTTCGCCCACGAGGGGGTGTGGTGCGGGTACGCCGTGTTCCCCGGCGGGGCCACCACCGGATGGCACCACCACGGCGACTACGCGACCTATGCCCACATCACCGAGGGGGAGATGGTCATCGAGTTCGGTCCGTCCGGGGCCGACGAGATCGTGGCGAGGGCCGGTGACGCGGTGTACATCCCGGGCCACCTCGTCCACCGCGAGACCGTCGCCGACGACGGCGGCGCCGGGTTCGTCGTCCGCACCGGCGGTGTGGGCGCGACGGTGCACAACGTCGACGGGCCGGACCCGGGCCGGTGAGCGCCGTCCGGCGGAGGGGTCGGGCGGACGCTCCGCCCGACCCTTCCGCCCGACCCGTCGGCTATGTGCGCGCGGTCCGCGGGATCAACAGCGCCGCGACCCACCCGAGCACCGCGAAGGCGCCGACGATGACCAGAGCGGAGAAGTAGTCGCCGCCTCCCGGGATCGCGCCCGCGACGAGCGAGCCGGCGATCGCCACACCGAGCGACGAACCCAGGTTCGAGACGCTGCGCGAGACTCCGGAGATGTCGCCCTGCACCTCCTCCGGCCAGGCCGACTGCACGAGGTTGACCGAGGCGGTCAGCATGATCCCGACGCCGATGCCCATGAGGAACAGGCCGGGGACGAAGCTCCAGATGCTGGGCCGGGTGCCGCCGAGCGCGAGCAGCAGGACCAGGCCCAGTGCGGTGACGAAGAACCCGAAGCGGATCAGGCGGCGCTGGCTGTGCCGGCGGGCCATCCGCGGTGCGGCTGCGGACGACAGCAGCAGGCCGATCGTCGCGGGCATCAGCAGCAGGCCCGTCTGGATCGCCGAGAACCCGCGGACCTGCTGCAGGAACACCGAGATCACGAAGAAGGAGCCCTGCAGGACCAGCCACTGCAGGTTCTGCGTCAGCAGGCCCAGGTTGGAGGTCAGGTTGGCGAACAGCCGCAGCGACACCAGCGGCGTTCGGCCGTGCCTCTCCCGCGCCCACGCGGTCACGGCGAACAGGGCCAGCACCACCACACCGAGCCCGACGTAGATCCACACCGGGGACACGCCGCCCGCCGGGACGATCACCGTGCCGCCGATCGCGTAGTCCTTCGTCGCCGCGCCCCACCCGTAGGCGCCGCTCTGGAGCACGCCGAACACCACGAGGAACAGTCCCAGTGCCGAGAGCACCGCGCCCAGCCAGTCGAAGGCCGGGCGCCGCTCCGGCAGCGGCGGGTCGGCGATGCCGCGTCCGAGCCAGGCGATCGCCGCCACGATCAGGACCTGCAGGACGAACGACGCCCGCCAGCTCACGTAGCTGGTGATGAGACCACCGATCAGCGGGCCGGCGGCCGCGCCGATCCCGGCCGCGCCGCTGACCACGCCGAAGTAGCGGGCGCGGGTGGTCGTGTCGTCGAACAGCACCGTGATGAGGATGTAGATCGGCGGGATGAGCAGCGCCGACCCGACGCCCTCGAGCAGCGAGTAGCCGATCATGAGCAGCGGCAGCCCCTGCGCGAGCGCGGCGAGCAGGGCGCCGGCCCCGTACACGGCGAGGCCCAGCAGGAAGCAGAACTTCCGGCCCCAGATGTCGGTGAGCTTGCTGCCCGGGATCATCAACGCCGCCATGGTCAGCGTGAACAGCGTGATCGTGGTCTGGATCCCGGTGACCGAGGTGCCGAGGTCGTCGGCGATCGAGGTGATCGCGACGTTCATGTTCGAGGCGGCGTAGCTCGCCACGAACTGTGCCAGTGCCAGCGGAAGCACGGCCGCCTTCGCGGCCGCCAGCGCGACGCCGCCGTTCCCGTCGGTCCTCGTCATGGTCGTCAGCTTGCGGGCCGCGGTGCCGGCGGCACTTCGCCCCGACGAGGTGACCGGGAAACTCAGGACAGCCGCGCCCTTTCGGCGGCGCGGTGGCACGCAGGCGGAACACCCGTCGACGAGCCAGGCGGGTCTTGGCGTGGCCGGCCGCGCCGACCAGCGACAGCACGGGGACGTCGGTCACGAGCGCGGTGAGCGCGTCCGCTCGGCGGCACGGCCGACGACCATGCCGCAGCTGCACCAGCCGGCGCGCGACCGGCACCCCGGCGGACCGGCGGTTAGCCTCGGTCGCATGAGTCTCGCGCTCGGGTCGGTGTTCACGTTCGACAACTCCTACGTCCGCGACCTGGGCGAGCTGTGCGTGCCGTGGGACGCCGCCCCGGCGCCGGAGCCGTCGCTCGTCGTGCTCAACGACGGGCTCGCCGCCGAGCTCGGGGTCGACGCCGGGGTCCTGCGGACGCCCGAGGGCGTCGCGGTCCTGGCCGGGAACGCGAAGCCGGAGGGCGCCGCCTCGGTGGCGATGGCGTATGCGGGGCACCAGTTCGGCGGATACGTCCCGCGTCTCGGCGACGGGCGCGCGCTGCTGCTCGGCGAGGTGCTCGACAGCCGGGGGCACCGCCACGACCTGCATCTCAAGGGGTCGGGACGCACGCCGTTCGCGCGCGGGGGCGACGGGAAGGCGCCGCTCGGGCCGATGCTGCGCGAGTACGTGATCGGCGAGGCGATGCACGCGCTCGCCATCCCGACCACACGCGCGCTCGCCGTGGTCGGGACGGGGGAGCAGGTCGCGCGGGACCGGATGGAGCCCGGCGCGGTGCTGACCCGGGTCGCCGCCAGCCACATCCGCGTCGGCACCTTCCAGTTCGCGGCCGCGACGCGCGACACCGGCCTGCTGCGCCGCCTCGCCGACCACGCCATCGCCCGCCACCACCCGGCCGCGGCCGAGGCGGACAACCCGTACCTCGCGTTCTACACGAGCGTGGTGGAAGCCCAGGCAGCGCTGATCGCCCGCTGGATGCTCGTCGGGTTCGTGCACGGCGTGATGAACACCGACAACATGACGATCTCCGGCGAGACGATCGACTACGGCCCCTGCGCCTTCATGGACGCCTACGACCCCGCCACCGTGTTCAGCTCGATCGACCACGGCGGCCGCTACGCCTACGGCAACCAGCCCGGGGTCGCGCAGTGGAACCTCGCCCGGTTCGCCGAGGCCCTGCTCCCGCTGGTCGCCGAGGACACCGACGCCGCGATCGAGGCCGTGACCGAGGTGCTGCTGTCCTTCGCCGACCGCTACGACCGGCACCGGCGGGCGGGGATGCACGCGAAGCTCGGGCTGGCCGACGGGGCCGGGGACGAGGCGCTCGTCGACGACCTGCTGACCCTGCTCGAGGAGCGCAAGGTGGACTTCACGTCGTTCTTCCGGGCGCTGTCGCGTGCGGCGGCCGGCGACCCCGAGCCGGCCCGGACGCTGGTCGGGGAGGGGTTCGACGCCTGGGCCGAGCGGTGGCGGGCGCTCCTGCCGGCCGGGGGCGGGGCCGGGACCGCCGCGGCGATGGACCGGGTCAACCCCGTCTACGTCCCGCGGAACCACCTGGTCGACGAGGCGCTCACGGCCGCCGTGGCGGGCGACCGGGCGCCGTTGGACCGGCTGCTCGCGGTGCTCGCCCACCCGTTCGAGGAGCGACCCGGGCTGGAGACCTACGCCCTCCCGGCGCCGCCCAGCTTCGGCTCCTTCCGCACCTTCTGCGGAACGTGAGGTTCGTCCCGTACGCGTGAATCGGCGGAGCCCGGGGTATCCGGGCCTCATGCCGATCGTCGAACGAGTCAAGCGCTTCCTGCAGAGCCCGCGCGGGCGACAGCTCACCGACCAGGGGCGCCGCCTCGCCGCCGACCCGCGCAACCGTGAGCGTGCCCGGAGGATGGTGACGCGCTTCCGCAACCGCTGAGGTCGATCCGGGGCCGGCGGCTGCTCCGGGTCGCGGCTGCTCCGGCGATCAGGCAGGCGTTCCGCGGCGCGGGCTCGTGGGTTAGGTTAGCCTTCCCGACCCTGCAGGAGGTTCCGTGCCCCGCCCGCGTCCCCGAACCCCCCGGGTTCTGCTCCCGTTCCTCGCCGTGCTGGCGCTCGCGCTGGCCGGCTGCGCCGGGGGCCCCGACGCGCGTCCCGCCGCCCCGCCGGCGGGCGCGGCCGAGGCCGGGGCCTTTCCCACGACGGTCGCCCACAAGTTCGGGAGCACCACGATCGAGGCGGAGCCGAAGCGGGTGGTCGCCGTCGGCCTCACCGACCAGGACGCCGTGCTCGCCCTCGGCGTCGTGCCGGTCGGGACCACGGAGTGGTTCGGCAACGCGCCGGGCGCCCTGTTCCCCTGGGCGAAGGCCCGGTTCGACGAGATCGCGGACGGCTCGCCGCTGCCGGAGGTGCTGCCGTTCACGGACGGCGTGGCCTACGAGCGTGTCGCCGCGCTGCGGCCGGACCTCATCCTCGCGACCTACAGCGGCCTGGGCCAGGCCGACTACGACCGCCTGAGCCGGATCGCCCCGACGGTGGCGCAGCCCGGGGACGTGCCGGACTACGGGCTGGGCTGGCGCGAGCAGACCACCGCCGTCGGCGCGGCCCTCGGCAGGCCGGCCGCGGCCGCCGAGCTGGTCGCGGACGTCGAGAAGCGGTTCGCCGACGCGCGCGCCGCCCACCCGGAGTTCGCCGGCCGCACCGCCGAGGTCGCCACCTTCTACGACGGCCAGTACTACGTCTACGGCAGCAAGGACCCGCGCGGGCGCGTCCTGGGCGAGCTCGGCCTCACCGTCCCGCCCGTCGTCGACCAGCTGGCCGGCCAGGAGTTCGGGGCGACCGTGAGCCTCGAGCGCAGCGACGTCCTCGACGTCGACGCGCTGATCTGGCTCGACGCCGGCGGTGAGGGCGTGCAGCAGTCCGTGCTCGGCCAACCGTCGTACACCGCCCGGCCCGTGCACACCGAGGGGCGGGACCTGTTCGTCTCCTACGACGGCGGCAGCACGCTGGACCCGATCGGCGGCTTCGTCACCGTGCTGAGCCTCCCCGTGCTGCTCGACGCCCTGCCCGACCAGCTCGCCGCGCTGTCCGACGGCGACCCGGCCACCGCGCCGCCCGCGCCGACCCCGCTGGCCGCGGGCTGATCCCGGGCCGCCGCCGCACCGACGCCGCACGACGCCGGGCGCGGCAACCGGTTTGCCTCGACCCGGCGTCGGGCCGGAAGATCCACTGCATGGCAGTGGACCCACGGACCGGACGTTTCATCGGCTCGTCGATCGGGCTCGTGTTCGGGGTGGTGTTCGTCCTGGCCAACACCGGGGAGCTGGCCCCGGGCCCGCGCCTCGCCCTGCGGATCGCGGCGGTGGTGGTGGCGCTCGCGCTGGCCGTCGGCGCCGTGCGGCAGCTGCGGCGGGCCGAGGCCGGCGAGGCGGTGCCCGGCCGCGGCGGCTTCGACCGGCGGTACGCCGCCGTCGTGGCCGCCGAGGTCGTCGCGCTGGCGGCGGGCCTCGCGGTGATCAACGGCGTGCTGGAGGCGCCGCGGTTCGCGGTCGCGTGGGTCGCGTTCGTGGTGGGCGTGCACTTCTTCGGGCTCGCCCGGATCTGG
The DNA here is from genome assembly GCF_021283305.1 of Pseudonocardia kujensis. Lineage (GTDB taxonomy): Bacteria > Actinomycetota > Actinomycetes > Mycobacteriales > Pseudonocardiaceae > Pseudonocardia > Pseudonocardia kujensis. Next base: position 8,658 of record NZ_JAJSOK010000043.1, on the reverse strand, counting down.
CGGCTCCCGCAGTTCACCGGGCTCGGCGTCGTCGTCGCCGCCCTGGGGGTGGCGGGTGCCGTCGCCGGGCTGCTCGGTGCCGGGCCCGCGGTGATCGGCGTGATCTCGGGCGTGCTGTCCGGGGTCGCGTTGTTCGTGTGGGTGGGGCTGGCCCTGCGCCACGACTGACGCCGGCGGCGCCACCCGGACGGGGAGCATCCCGGGCCCGCGACCGCTCGTTGATCACCCGGTCGGCCGAGCGGTGAAGGGATCAGGGATGCGCAACGTCGCGCGTACGGCGGGGTTCCGGGTCGCGGCGGTGCTCGCCGCCGTGACCGTGGGGCTCGGGGCTTCGGTCGCCACCGCGGCCGCCGACGAGGACGGGCCGGCCCTGCAGGTCCCGGAGCAGGCCCTGGCGCGGAGCCTGAGCTGTACCGGCGACCTCGACGAGCCGGAGCACCGGCCCGTGCTGCTCATCCCTGGCACGACCCTGACACCCGCGGAGTTCTCGTGGAACTACGCCCGGGCGTTCGCCGCCGAGGGACGCCCGTTCTGCACGGTCGAGCTGCCGGACAGGGCGATGGGTGACATCCAGGTCGCCGCCGAGTACGTCGTCGCCGCGGTGCGGACCATGAGCGAGCGGGCCGGCGGGCCGGTCGACGTCGTCGGGCACAGCCAGGGCGGCATGATCACGCGCTGGGCGCTGAAGTTCTGGCCGGACACCCGGCACGACGTCGACGACCTGGTCGGACTCGCCCCGTCGAACCACGGCACCGTGGTCGCGAACGGCATCTGCCTCGCGCCGGGCGGGTGCGCCGCCGCGATCCAGCAGCAGCGGGCCGACGCGCGGTTCCTCGCCGTGCTCAACGCCGGGCGCGAGACCTACGACGAGGTCGACTACACCGTGGCCTTCACCGACCTCGACGAGGTCGTGGTGCCCAATGTCGAGACGCCGCCGCTGCTGCCCGACGCCGCGCCGCCGGCCAGCTCGGCCCTGCGCGACGGCGGGGCGAACGTCCGCAACGTCTCGCTGCAGTCGATCTGCCCGGCGCACCCCGCCGACCACCTGACGATCGGGACGAGCGACGCGGTCGCGTACGCCCTCGTCGTCGACGCGCTCGACCACGACGGTCCCGCCGATCCGGACCGGATCGACCGGGCCGTCTGCCTGCAGCCCTTCCAGCCGGGTGTCGACCCGGCGACCTTCCCGACCGACTTCGCCCAGGTCCTCACCTCGGTCGCCGACGCCCTCGCCACGACGCCGCGGGTCGCGGCCGAGCCGCCGCTGCAGCCCTACGCCGAGACCGCCTGACGACACGGGGCACGCCGGGCAGGATGTCCGGCGTGCCCGTCCCCGAGCGCGTCGTGTGGGCCGTCGAGCTGCTGGACCCGCTCGCCCGCCACGGAGCTCGCCGGGCTGCACTCCGTGCTCCGCCCCGGCGGCCGGCTCCACCTCTGCTTCGGCTCCGGCGGGCCGCAGCGCCCGGACCGGGTCACCACGGCCGTCGGCGGTGCGCTGCGCGCCGCGGGGTCCGACGACGTGGGTGTCCGCGCCGACCCGGCCGGCCTCGCCGTCTCGGGGATCCGGCCGTGAGCGGCGGGGTCAGCGGCCGGTGACGGCGTCACCCGCCGCACGGTCCAGGAGCAGGGCCGACACGGCGGGCACGGCGAGCACGACGGCGAGCAGCACGAACGCGACGCGGTAGGGCCCCGCCGCTCCCGCGGCGACGGGTACCGCCTCGCCGAGCCGCACGAGCAGGGCGGCGACCGCGACGCCGAGGCCCGCGCCCAGCTCCTGCAGCGTGGAGAGCAACGTGTTGGCGTGGTTCATCCGCTCGGGCTCGACGTCGGCGAACGCGACGCTGTTGTAGGCGGTGAACCCGGTCGACCGCGCGATCCCGCTGACCAGCAGCAGCGCCAGGAGCAGCGGCAGTGGTGTCGTGGGCTGCAGGAACGCCATCGCCACGAGGCAGGCCGCGCCGACCGCGATCGAGGCCAGCAGCACGGTCCGGATGCCGAAACGGCGCATCATCGGGGTGGTCGCCGGCTTGATCGCCACGTTGCCGACGAACAGCGCGATCACCACCGCGCCCGCCTGCGCGGCCGACCAGCCGAACCCGACCTGGAACAGCAGCGGCAGCAGGAACGGGACCGCGGTGATCACCGCGCGGTACACCGAGCCGCTCGCCGCCGTGACCCGGTAGGTCGCCACCCGCAGGATCCGCAGGTCGACGAGGGGGCGGGTGGCACGCAGCAGGTGCCGCACCGCCAGCCCGACGCCGAGCACCGCCGCCGCGAGCGCGGCGATCGTCGTGGCGGAGAAGCCCGAGCCGAGCCCCTCCAGCCCGACGATCAGCGCGGCGACCCCGATCGCGGTGAGCACGAACCCGCCCCGGTCGAGCGGGGGCGGGGCCTCGGCCCGCAACCCGGGGACGATCCGCAGGGCCACGACCAGCGCGGCCACCCCGAGCGGCACGTTGATCACGAAGATCCACCGCCACGACGCGTACTCGGCCAGCACCCCGCCGACGGCCGGGGCGAGCACGGGTGCGAGCAGGGCCGGCCAGGTCAGGTACGCGATCGCCCGCACCAGGTCCGTCTTCGCGGTGGTCCGCAGCACGACCAGCCGCCCGACCGGGACCATCATCGCCCCGCCCGCGCCCTGCACCACTCGCGCGGCGGTGAGGGCGCCGAGGTCCGGCGCCAGTGCGCACCCGGCCGAGGCCAGCACGAAGACCGCCAGGGCCACGCAGAACACCCGGCGCCCGCCGAACCGGTCGGCCAGCCAGCCGCTGACCGGGATGAGGACGCCGAGGGTCAGCACGTAGGCGGTGATCGCCACGTTGACGTCGACGGGGGCGACGCCCAGGTCCGCCGCGATGTGCGGGGCGGCCGGGGCGATCACGGTGCCGTCGAGGATCTCCATGAAGAACGCCCCGGCGACGAGCAACGCCAGGCCCCGGTGCAGTGCCACCCGGGAACCGTAGCCGGGCGCAGGCACCGGCAGCCCGTCCTTCGGGGCTCCCGACGACCTCGACGACTCACGGCCCGTTCGGCCGGGCCGCCCGGGACCCGTGTGAGCACCGCCGCGACGGGTAGACCGGGGGCATGGCCGAACACGTCGACGACTCCCTCTGGAACGAGTTCCACCGCGTGGTGAACATGACGTCCCGCGAGCTGGAGGACTGGCTGCGGACCGACTCCGCCGACGTCGACGCGGAGGTGGAGCCCGACCACGCCGGCACCCCGACCGGCCGTGAGGTGCTCGCCGTCCTGCGCAAGCGCCGCGAGGACCTCACCGCCGCCGACGCCGAGTGCATGCAACGCGTGGTCGACCGCGTGCTGTCGCAGCGCCGCGACGACCTCGAACCCACCGCCGGCCAGGCCGCCTGGCGCCGCAAGCTCATGCGCCTCGGCCACGACCCGCTCAAGCCCGTGGGCGCCTGAGCCTCACGTCCCCAGCGCGGCGCGTCGCGCGCCGCGCCGGCGGGTGGCGTAGGGCAGGGCGAACAGCCAGAGACCGCTGAACAGCAGCACGGCGAGCGGGAGCAGCGGCAGGTAGTACACCCAGAAGGGCAGCACCCCCGCCACGGCGGCGAAGCAGACGACGACGGTCACCGTGAAGACGAGGGACGTCCAGCGGTGGATCTGGCGGATCGCCTTGTTGGGGTTCATCGGGGACCTCCTGGGAGACGAGGGGACGGGAGCGGGGTCCGGTCCGGCACTGCTGTCGACGACGTTCACGCTAGGAGCGGCCGGTCGCCGGGGGCTTCTCGATTCCTGACGAGGTTCGCGCCGCGGCGCCCGGTTGCGGCCGGGGCCGGCGGGTAGGCCGTACCCATGAGCCGACCCGACGAGCCCACGGACGGCGAGCACGACGACACCGTGCTGCGTGGCGAGGAGATCCTGCACGGCGACGAGGTGCTCGAGGGGGAGGGCCCGCAGAGCGACGCGGGGGAGGGACCGGACGCGGACGCCGAGGGGCCGGGCAGCGTGCGCGGCGACGGCCCCGGCAGCGTGGCGCCCTGACGCGAGGACGCCCGGCGCACGGGATCGGCCGGCGTGCCCGGTCCTCAGCGGGCCGGCCGTTCCCGCAGCCACCCTTCGGGATCGGACCGGCCCGCGACGTCGTGCCGCGTCCAGGTGTGGAAGCCCTCGGGGTCCCGCCGCTCGAACTCGTCGAGGTAGGCGGCCCGCAGCGCGGTGAGGAGGTCGAGCTCGGCGGCGTCGCGGACGCGGTGCAGCCGGGCGCAGCTCAGCCGCCACTGCCGGCACAGCTCGACGAGTGGGACCGACTGCGTGGCCGACGGGGTGCGCGGCGGCTCGTGGCGACGAGGGCGGACCGGCCGCGACACCGGCCGCGACACCGGCCGCGACACCGCGCCCAGGAGACCGCCGAGGGCGACCGTCGCCACCGCTCCCTCCGGGCCGCCCTGCACGGTGACCACCGCCCCCCACCCCACCAGGACCACGGCGACGACCGCGAGCCCGGTCCCGCCGAGCACGCGGACGAGCGGGCGCTCCGGCCCGGCCTGCAGGGCCCAGGCCGCGACGGGCGGGGTCGCGATCACCAGAACGACGGCCGCAGCGGCCGCCACGTCGGTGGTGAACCCCAGGCACCCGCGCACCAGCAGGGCCGCACCGGCCACGGCGGCGACCGGCGCGAGCCTGCGGGCCAGGATCCTCGGGTCCCTCGACACCATCGCTCCTCCCGGCTGAGCCTCCGCCCGGGCCGAGCCTTCGCCCACCGCGTACCACCGGACGCGCGTCCCATGCCGGCGACGTCGGTTTCCGCGCGCCCGCGGTGGGCACCTTCCCCCCGTGATCAGGACGGTGTTCCGGACCCTCGCGCGGCTGCGGCGGGCTCCGGCGTTCCACCCGCGCGGTGTCCTGCTCGGCGGCGAGCTGCGGGTCGACGACGGCGGGTCCGCGGTGGGGGAGGCGCTCGGCCCGGGCCCGCACCGCGTGCTGGTGCGGCTGTCGAAGGGCGCCGGGACGCCGGGGCTGGCGCCGGACCTGCTCGGCATGGCCGTGCGCGTCGAGCCGCACGGGACGCGCGACGCCGTCGACCTGCTGTTCACGACCTCGACCGCCGGGGGCGCGATGCTCGCCCCGGCGCGGGGCTGGCGGACGTCGACCTACAGCACCCTGCTGCCGTACGAGACGGACGTGGGCCGCCTGCGGCTGCTCGTGGAGCCGGAGCCGCGGGAGCCGGACCCGCCGGCCGACCCCCGCGCCGTCCCGGACGCGCTGCAGACCCGGTCGTTGCGGTTCCGGCTGGTGGAGGCCCGGTCACGGGAGCGACGGCCGGTGGCCACGCTGGTGCTCACCGAGGAGCGTCCCGGAGCGGTGGCGTTCGACCCCGTCCTGCACCAGCATCCGCGGCTGCGCCCGGTGCCGTTGCTCGCCGGGCTGCGCGCGCGGGCCTACCGCGGCTCACGGCGCGGCCGACGCGCCGCGCCCACGGATCTGTCGCGCGCCCCCTAGCGGCTCTCCCGGGACTCGGCGTGCACCGGGGACCGCTCGCCACCGGGGAACCCCTGGCGCACGGGCCCGAGCGCCAGCACGAGACCGAGCACGGCGAACACGGCCGCGACCACGGTGGAGGGCACGTTCATGCCCAGCCAGTCGATGTCATGGTCCAGGACGCCGAGGATCCCGAACACCACGAACGCGGCGCTCACCACGGCGAGCAGCCAGCCGTAGACGCGCGCGGTGGAGAGCCGCGTGGCGCACAGCATCCCGATCACGCCCAGCGCCAGCTGCAGCGCGCTGCGCAGCGGGTTGACCTCCAGGCCCAGCAGCGTCGGCTGCCGGCCGTCTGCCCCGGGCGGGGAGAACGCCGGCCAGAACCCCACGATGCCGTAGATCATCAGCAGCCCGCCGAGGACCAGCGCCCCCACCTGGACCCAGGGGAAGCGGGCCTGCCCCGGCCCCTGCTCGGCGGCCGGTTCCGCGGCCTGCCTGGCGGCCTGCTCGGACATGACTTCCTCCTCGGGACGACGTGGGCGGGTGCACCCGGCACCCACCGTCGTCGCGTACCCCGTCCCCCGCCCGGCATGCGGCGATCCCGATGTGCGACAGGGTGTGCGACAGGCCCCGCGCACGGTGGCGGCGGGTCGCGCAGGCAGGGCTCGACAGCGGCCCGTGCTCCGCCGCCACGACTGCCGTGGCGGCGGAGCGGGCGCGCTCAGCCGGAGCCCGTGACCGGCTGCCCGGCCGCCTCGCGGCTGCCCGCGCGGGTGCGCCGCGGGTCCGGGGCGGCCTCCGCGGGCAGCCGGTGCAGGAACTCGTTCTCGAGCTCGAGCATCCGGCGGGTGTGGGCCTCGAGCGCGTCCTCGGAGCCGCCGAGGACGGTGTCGTGGCGGGTCTCGTGCAGATGGGTCATCTCCCGGCGGAGCGCGTCGTCGTCGAGCTCGGCCGGCGGGATTCCGTGCGATCGGTCGGTCATGCCCCGCAGCTACCCGCGGCCGGCGGCGGGCATGCGGCTCAGGTCGGGTTCGCCTCCGGCCCGGCGCCGGGGATCAGCCCGATGTCGGGGGTGCCCGCGGTCTCGGCGGTCTCGGCGGTGTCGACGGTTTCGGCGGTGTCGAGGGAACCGACGGAGCCGGCGGAGCCGTCGCCTTCCGTCCGCCCGGCGTCGGGGGAGGCCTCGGCCCAGCGCCCGACGCCGGCGCCCTGGGCGTAGGACAGGTGCCCGCCGAGTGCGCCGGCGACGCCCAGCGGAAGCACCCCGACCAGCGACAACAGCGCGCCGGTGCGGTGGCGGCCCTGCCGGCGCGCGGCGTAGGAGGCCCCGAGGAAGGCCGCGGACACCACGTTCCCGGCCGCGTGGAGCAGCCCGACCCGGCGACGGCGGTCGTCGAGCCCGCTCCAGTCGGCGAGGCCGGTCACCGCGGTCGGCAGCAGGCTGACCATCGCGGCCCCGACGACGCGGCGGGCCGCTTCCTCCTGACTGCCGGCGGCGTCGAGCAGGGCGGCGGAGACCCATGCGCCGATCGGGACGGTCACGAGCAGCGGGTGCACGGGATGGCCGAGCCAGGAGCCGCGCAGCGCCCCGTCGAGCCGGCTCCGGGCGAGGACCCGGCGCAGGGCGCGCTGCGCGGCCGCAGCGGTGTCGTCGCCGGCGCGGACGGACTCGGTGGCGCGCAGCGCCCGGACGATCGGTGAGCCGCTCATACCGCAGGACCTACCCACTGGCCGGGGGTTCACGCGCCGTCGCGCGCGAACCCCCGGCCCGGGTCGGCCGGTCAGGACGGTCCGGCCTGCTCCTTCACGTTCCGGCCCGCGTCCTGGGCACGGTCCTGGACCTGACCGGCGGCGGAGCGGCCCTCCTCGGCCACGGTGGAAGCCGCCTCCTGCGCGGTCTCCTGCACCGACTGCACGGCCTGCTGCGCCGGCTCGCGCAGGTCCTCACCGATCTCCTTGGCCTTCTCGCCGACCTGCTGGGCGAGCGGGCGTCCGATCTCCGTCGCGGTGTCCTTCACCTGGCCCGCGAGCTCCTGCTCCCTGCGGGTCGCGGGCAGGAGGGAGGAGACGAGCCAGCCGGCGCCGAAGGCGATCAGCCCGGCCGCCAACGGGTTCCCGCGGGTCTGCTGCTTCACCCGCTGCGGGGCCTCGCGGGCGGTGTCGACGACCGTCGACGCGGCGTCCGAAGCCGCCTCACCCACCGTGCCGGCGACCGAACCGGCCCGGTCCTGGGCCTGCCCGGCGAGGGAGCGGGCGGTGTCCGCGGCCTGGTGCGCGGTGTCTCGTGTGGAGCCCGCGGGGTCGCTGCCCATCACGGCGTCCCGCCAGCCCGAGACCCGGTCGCGGACGCGGTCGACCCGGCGCTGCACGACCCGGCCGGGGGTGACCTTCTCGGTCAGGGCGTCGACGTCCCCGCTGAGCCGGTTCTGGGTCCGTTCGATCTCGCGGCGGATCGCGTCGGGGTCGTCGGACGCCCCGGCGGCGCCGTACCGGGCGTCGTAGGGGGTGGTGCTGTCGTACGGGGTGGTCATCGGTCCTCCTCACCGGCCCTTGAGGGCGTCGGGAACCTGCTTGAGCGTGTCGACCGTGCGTTCGGGGGTGGGGTGGGTGCGCCGCGCGTTGTTCCGCCCGACGACGAAGGCGATCGCCCCGATCACCGCCCAGACCACGGCGACGACCAGGCCGGCCCAGCCGCTGTCCATGACGTTGCTCAGCGCCGCCCAGAGGGCGACGGACAGGAACAGCAGCACCATGTAGCCGGCGAACCCGGCGGCCCCGAAGCCGCCGGCGGCCTTGCCCGCCTTGCGGGCCTCCTGTTTCAGCTCGGCCTGCGCGAGCGCCAGCTCCTGGCGCATCAGGGTCGAGAGGTCGCGCGAGACCCGGCCCATGAGGTCGCCGACCGAGACGTCGGAGACGTCGGGCGGCCCGCCGACCGGGCCGGCCCCCGCGGGCGGCGGCGCCGCCGGCGGGTCGAACGCCCCGGGGGAGGGGGCCGAGTGCCGGCCCGCCACGGGGTCCGGCGGCATCGCCGGTGGCACGTTCGGTGGCACGTTCGGTGGCAGGTTCGACGACGTGGTCGGGGGCAGGTTCGGCGGAAGGTCCCGCGAGAGGTCGCGCGGCGGGCCGCCGCCCGGCGCGGTCACCGCTGGTCCTGGTCGTCGGTCACCCGCGGGTCACCGCGACGGCCCAGCTCGTCGGCGAGTACGTCGA
>NZ_JAJSOK010000042.1 GCF_021283305.1 Pseudonocardia kujensis | reverse complement strand
CCGACCACCACCCCGACCACCACCCCGACCACCACCCCGACCACGGCGCCCTCGAGCGGGACCGCCGCCCCGAACTCGACCGTGCGCGCGGACATCCTGGTGCAGCCGCGCGCGGTGGGCGGCCCGCTCGGGCCGCAGCTGGCCTCGGACTACGGCTGCCCGGACCCGACGCCGTCGCTCCCCGCCCCGCCCGCCCTGCCGAACGGCTTCTGCTCGGCCGCGCTGCAGCCGGTGCTGGAGTCCCTCGCGGCCGCGGCGGTGCCCGACCCGAACCAGCTCGGGACGGCCGAACGGGTGCTCTGGGCGCAGCTGCCGGCCCTGCCGCTCTTCCAGCAGGTGTCGCTCCTCGTGAGCACGCCGGCCGGCGCCGCCGCGACCGGGTTCGGTGCCGGACCCCTGGCGACGGGACCGCTCACCGGAGCGCAACGGTGGAGCGCCCCCGTCAGTTGAGGCCTCCCTCGGCGGAGCGAAAGTTACTCGAGGGTAATCACGATGTGTCGCCCTGTCCACCTCACGTCACCCTTTGGTCACGATCGGCGACTTCGTTGGCGGGCGCACCTGCGAGCTTCCTAAGTTGCCCAGGGATCGGGCGGCCGCCCCCCACCCACGGACGGCCACGGCAAGGGTCGAACGGCCCCGGTCCCCAGCGGCCCGATCGGGTCCGGACAGGCGAGGAAGATCGAGGAAGTCCATGAAGAGAACGAGGGCGGCCGCGGCCGCAGCGGTCGCCGCGGCGGCGACGCTTGTCCTTGCGGCCTGCGGTGGCGGCGGTGGCGCCGGCGGCAGCTCGGGCGGGGTGTACGGGGACTGCAGCACCAACCCGAACACCTGCAACAGCGTCCCGGCGGACCAGCTGCAGCAGGGCGGGACGGTGACCCTGGCGTCCGAGAAGAACATCGACAACTGGAACGTCATCTCGTCCGAGGGCAACGTCGACTGGACCGGCATGGCCATCAAGCCGATGGTCACGTACGCCTTCTACACCTCGCCCGACCTCAAGCCGACCCTGAACACGGACCTGCTGGACTCGGCCGACCTCACGAACCCGACGACGATCGTCTACAAGATCAAGCCGGCCGCGACGTGGGACGACGGCACGCCCGTCACCGCGGACGACTTCGCCATGAGCTGGAAGTGGCAGAACGGCCGTGACTGCCCGGCCTGCGAGACGGCCGGCAACGGCGGCTACGACCAGATCACCGCGGTGACCGGCTCGGACGGCGGGAAGACCGTCACGGTCACCCTGGCGAAGCCGTACACGGACTGGCAGAGCCTCTTCAACTCGGCCGCCCCGCTGTACCCGGCCCACCTCGGCGCGCAGCAGGGTGACCTGAACTCGCCCGACGGCCTCGCCGCGGCGTTCGACTGGTTCGGCAAGACGGTGCCCAGCTACTCCGCCGGCCCGTTCAAGGTCGAGAACTGGCAGGACAACGTCGCGCTGACGCTGGTCCCGAACCCGGCGTGGTACGGCGCCACCAAGCCGAAGCTCGAGCGGCTGGTGATCCGCGTGATCACCGACGCCACGCAGGAGCCGCTGGCCCTGCAGAACAACGAGGTCCAGGCGCTGTTCCCGCAGCCGCAGGTCGACATCGTCAACCAGCTCAACAACATCCCGAACGTCTCGAACGCGCAGGCGGCCGGGCTGTCGTGGGAGCACTTCGACTTCAACCTGAAGAACCCGTTCCTGGCCGACAAGGCGCTGCGCCAGGCGCTCTACATCGCCGTGAACACGCAGGACGTCATCGCGAAGACGGTCGGTCAGTTCAACCCGGACATCAAGCCGCTGCAGAACAAGATGTTCGTGCCGCAGCAGGACGGCTACCAGGACAACCTGACCGCCACCGGGCAGGGCTCGGGCGACGTCGAGCGGGCCAAGAAGGTCCTCACCGACGCCGGGTACACCGGCGTGGGCACCGCGCTGGTCGCGCCGAACGGGCAGCCCGTGCCGGCCCTGCGGATGCGCTACACCGTGGGCAACGCGGTCCGGCAGACCGAGTGCGAGCTGTTCCAGCAGTACGCGAAGCAGCTCGGCGTGAACGTCGAGATCTCGACGACGGACAGCCTGGGCACGACCACCAGCTCGGGTGACTACGACGTCATCGTGTTCGGCTGGATCATGTCGCCGGCGCCGTTCGGCGGCGCGCAGCAGCTGTGGCTGTCGAACTCCGGCTCGAACTACGGCAAGTACGTCAACCCGACCACGGACCAGCTGATCAACGAGGCCGCGGCGTCGACCGACATCAACGACGCCCGGGCCAAGCTGAACCAGGCCGACAAGATCATGGCCGAGGACGCCTACGTCCTGCCGCTGTACCAGAAGCCGACCCTGGCCGCGGTGCAGAACACGCTGGGCAACGTGCGCAACAACGCGTCGCTCGACGGGATCACCTACAACACCGCCGAGTGGGGCATCCGCTCCGGCTCGTGACGTGAGAACCGGAGGCGGGCCCGGGGAGCGGGCCGACCACGAGTCGGCCGCGCGGCCCGGGCCCGCCTGCGGGGTTACCCTGCTCAGACGGCGGCCCGCCCGGCCACGCTCGGAGCGGACCGTGCTCCCACCACGAGTCGGAAGAAGCACATCCGCATGCTCGCCTTCGCCGTGCGCAGGATCCTGTACTCGATACCGGTCCTGATCGTCTCGTCGTTCATCATCTTCGCGCTGGGCTCCGCGTCGGCGGACCCCCTCGCGCCGCTGCGGGAGAAGAACCCGCCCGCTCCGCAGAACGTGATCGACGCAGAGTACGTCCGCCTGCACCTCGACCAGCCGCTGCTCCAGCGGTACTTCTCGTGGCTCGGCGGGATCTTCACCGGGGACTTCGGCCCGTCGGTCGTGTCCACGGCGAACATCGGCCACGACCTCGGCGACCGGTTCCTGGTCACCATCCGGCTGATCGCGCTGGCCATGTTGATCGCGCTGATCCTCGCAGTGGTGATCGGCGTCCTGACGGCCGTCAAGCAGTACTCGAAGTTCGACTACGCGGCGACGTTCGTCGGCTTCCTGTTCCTCGCCATGCCGGCGTTCTGGTTCGCGATCCTGCTCAAGCAGGCGGGCATCTCGTTCAACAGCGCCCTGGGTACCCAGGCGATCTACACGATCGGCCAGTCGTCCGTTCCTCCACCGCGGGGGGCCGGGCCCTACGTCGTGGACATCATCGGGCACATGATCCTGCCGACGATCTCGCTGGCGCTGATCTCCTACGCCGCCTGGAGCCGGTTCACCCGGGCCTCGATGCTCGAGGTGATGAACTCGGACTACGTCCGGCTGGCCCGGGCCAAGGGCCTGCCCCGGCGCACCGTGATGGTCAAGCACGGGCTGCGCACCGCCCTGATCCCGCTGACCACCGTGACCGCGCTGGACATCGCGTCGATCATCGGCGGCGCCGTCGTCACCGAGACCGTCTTCCAGTGGAAGGGCATGGGCGACTACCTGCTCACCGCCATCCGGACCAACGACGTCTACGCGACGGCCTCCTGGCTGCTGCTCGCGGCGACCGTGGTGATCGCCTTCAACCTGATCGCCGACCTCCTCTACGGGGTCCTGGACCCGAGGATCCGCTATGCCTGACACCCGGACACGGACCCCGGGGACCCGGTCGGCGCCCGCGGCGCCGGACCGCGAGTTCACGGTCACCGAGCGCAGCCAGGGGCAGTTGGTCCTCCGACGCTTCCTGCAGCACCGCGCGGCCGTCGTCAGCCTCGGCGTGCTCGTCGCGCTGATCCTGCTGGCCTACGTCGGCGGCCTGCTCTGGAAGTACGACCCGGGGCAGTACACGCCGGACAACTCCGTCCCGCCGTCCTGGGACCACCCCTTCGGCACCGACTCCGCGGGTCGGGACCAGTTCGCGCAGGTGCTGCGCGGCACCCGGATCTCCCTGCAGGTCTCGGTGTCCGTCGCCGTCCTGGCCACGCTGGTCGGCACGCTGTGGGGCTCCGTCGCCGGGTACTTCGGCGGCAAGGTCGACACGGTCATGATGCGCATCGCCGATCTGGTGCTCACGCTGCCGCTGATCGCCGTGGCCGCGATGCTCTCGCACAACTTCGGCGGCTCCTGGTACCTGATCGCGCTGGTCATCGCCGGGCTGTACTGGGCCTACGTGTCCCGGGTGTCCCGCGGTGTGGTGCTGTCGCTGCGGGAGAAGGAGTTCGTCGAGGCCGCCAAGGCGCTCGGCGCGAGCGACACGCGGATCATCCTGCGCCACCTCGTGCCCAACGCCCTGGGCTCCATCCTGGTCAACCTGACGATCCTGGTGGCGTTGGCGATCCTGCTCGAGACCTCGCTGTCCTACCTGGGCTTCGGCGTCACACCGCCGGACACCTCGCTCGGCCTGCTCGTCAGCGAGGCGCAGACCGCGCTCACCACCCGGCCGTGGCTGTTCTACTTCCCGGGCCTGTTCATCATCATCATCGCGCTCACGATCAACTTCATCGGCGACGGCCTGCGTGACGCGTTCGACCCACAGCAGACGAAGGTGCGTCAATAGTGGCCGAAGAGATCGACCTGTCGCCCGCGCCGGGTGCGCGGGGTGTCCGCGGGGACGTCGTGCTCGAGGTCTCCGGCCTCGACGTCACCTTCCCGAGCGCGGACGGGCCCGTCCGCGCCGTGCGCGGCGTGGACTACGCGCTGCACCGCGGCGAGGTGCTGGGCATCGTCGGCGAGTCCGGCTCGGGCAAGTCCGTGACCTCGATGGCCGTGATGCGGCTGCTGCCGAACACCGCCCAGGTCAAGGGCTCGGTGCGGTTCGACGGCCGGGACCTGCTCACGCTGTCCGAGGTGGAGATGACCCGGGTCCGGGGCTCCCGGATCGCGATGATCTTCCAGGACCCGATGACCTCGCTGAACCCCGTCTACACGGTCGGGGCGCAGATCGCCGAGGCCGTCCGCGCGCACCACGACGTCTCGAAGCAGGCGGCCACGGAGCGCGCCGTCGAGCTGCTCGACAAGGTCCGGATCCCGAACGCGAAGGACCGGGCGAGCTCCTACCCGCACGAGCTCTCGGGCGGCATGCGGCAGCGCGTGGTCATCGCGATCGCCATGGCCAACGACCCGGACGTGATCATCGCCGACGAGCCGACCACCGCGCTCGACGTCACCGTCCAGGCCCAGATCCTCGAGGCCCTGGCCGCGGCGCAGGACGAGACCGGTGCCGCGATGGTGCTGATCACCCACGACCTGGGCGTGATCGCGGGCCAGGCGGACCGGGTGATGGTGATGTACGCCGGCAAGCCGGTCGAGGTCGGCACCGCGGAGGACGTGTTCTACACCCCGCGGATGCCCTACACACTCGGCCTGCTCGGCAGCCTGCCCCGGCTCGACCGACCCAGCGAGCGGCTCACCCCGATCCCGGGGGCGCCGCCGTCGGTCGTCAACATGCCGCCGGGCTGCCCGTTCGGGCCGCGCTGCCCCAAGCACACCGCGCGGTGCGACGAGAGCGAGCCGGAGCTGCGCGTGACGACCGGTCCCGGCCACCTCGCCGCCTGCCACTACGCCGAGACGCTCGCGGGCCAGGAGGCGACGGACGTGTTCGCCAGCGAGGTCGCCGACCACGAGGCGCTCGCCGGGCTCGCCGCAGCGGCCGAGGGCGCCGGAACCGACGGGGAGGCCCGCGCATGACCACGGTGGAGCAGGGCACGCGGACGCTGCTGAGCGTCCGCAACGTCGTCAAGCACTTCCCGATCCGCTCGAAGGGCCTGATCCGCCGGCAGATCGGCGCGGTGCAGGCCGTCTCCGACGTCTCGTTCGACATCGGCGAGGGGGAGACCCTCGGCCTGGTCGGCGAGTCCGGCTGCGGCAAGTCCACGACCGCGCGGGTGGTGCTCAACCTGCTGCCCGCGACCTCGGGCGAGGTGCTCTACAAGGGCCAGGACCTCACGAAGATCGGCCGCGGCGAGATGCGCGGGCTGCGCCGCGAGCTGCAGATCGTGTTCCAGGACCCGTACGCCTCGCTGGACCCGCGGCTGCCCGTCAACGAGATCATCGCCGAGCCGTTGCGGATCCACGGCCTGTACTCCGACGGCGGCCGCGACCGGGTGCGGCGGCTGATGCAGACCGTCGGGCTCAAGCCCGAGCACGGCAACCGGTACGCCCACGAGTTCTCCGGCGGCCAGCGGCAGCGCATCGGCATCGCCCGCGCGCTCGCCCTGCGCCCCAAGCTGCTGGTGCTCGACGAGCCGGTCTCGGCCCTCGACGTCTCCATCCAGGCCGGCGTGCTCAACCTGCTCGACGAGCTGCAGTCCGAGCTGGACCTGTCCTACCTGTTCGTGAGCCACGACCTGTCGGTGGTGCGGCACATCGCGGACCGGATCGCGGTCATGTACCTGGGCTCGATCGTGGAGACCGGGACGGCCGAGGAGCTGTTCGCGGGCCCCGCCCACCCGTACACGCAGGCGCTGATCTCGGCGATCCCGCTGCCCGACCCGCGCAAGGAGCGGGCCCGGGAGCGGATCACGGTGGTCGGGGACCTGCCCAGCCCGGCCAACCCGCCGTCGGGCTGCCGGTTCCGGACCCGCTGCCCGAAGTTCGCGAACGAGCTGTCCGACGCGGAGCGGACGCGCTGCGTGGAGGAGCCGCCGGCCCTCGTCGAGCGGGGGCAGGGGCACCCGGTGTCCTGCCACTACGCCGAGCGCAGGGCGCTGCTGTGAGGACGTAGGCTCCCGCGGTGTCGCCCGTGTTCCCTGCGTTTCCCGCGCTCCCTGCCCGCCGGGTGCTGTTCGTCCACGCGCATCCCGACGACGAGACCCTGACCACCGGCGGCGCCATCGCCCGGTACGCCACCGACCCCGACACGGCCTGCGTCGTCCTGACGTGTTCGCTGGGCGAGGAGGGCGAGGTCATCCCGCCGGAGCTGCGCGAGCTCGCTCCGGACCGCGGCGACCAGCTCGGCGGCTACCGGGTGCACGAGCTGGCCGGCGCGCTCGCGGCGCTGGGCAGCCCGGAGCACCGGTTCCTGGGCGGGCTCGGGCGCTGGCGGGACAGCGGCATGGAGCACGGCGAGGGCACCCGCGCGCTCACCCCGGCCGTGCTGCACCCGCGGGCCCTCGCCGCGCCCGGGGCGTTCGACGAGCAGCTCGCGCAGCTGCTCGCCGTCGTCGACGCGCTGCAGCCGCAGGTCGTGGTGTCCTACGCCGACGACGGCGGCTACGGGCATCCCGACCACGTCCGCGCCCACGCCCTCACCATGGCCGCCGCGAAGGCCCGGCCCGAGTTCGTCGCGCGGGTGTTCCACGCGGTCCGGTCCCGCTCCGCGCTCGACGCCGGGCTGGCGGCGATCGAGGGCCTGCCCGGCATGCCGTTCCGGATCCCCGAGCCGGACGAGCTGCCCAGCGCGCCCGACGACGTCGTCACGACCCGGCTGGACGTGTCGGCGCACCGGGCCGCGCTCGTCGCGGCGATGCGGGCCCACGCCACCCAGATCGCGGTGTGGGAGCAGGACGGCGCCGTGGCGTTCGCGATGAGCAACGACGTCGCGCAGCCGCTGATCGAGGTCGAGGAGTACGCGCTGGCGTCGGGGGCGGGCCCGGCCCCCGCCGACGACCTGTTCGCGGGGCTCGACTGATGCGGTGGCTCACGCTCGCGGCGGTGCTGGTGGCGGCGGCCCTGCTGGCGGCCCTGGAACTGCTGCTCCAGCCGCTGTACATCGGGTCGGTCCCGGCCCCGGTCGGCACGGTGCTGGTGCTGCTCACGATGCCGTGGCTCGTCCACGCAGCCGCGGACGTCTCGACGGCCACCGCCGTGGCGGCCTCGCCGCTGGTGGTCTGGGTCGTGGTCCTCGGGGTGCTCGGGTTCGCGGGCCCGGGCGGCGACGTGCTGCTGCCGGCGACCTGGCAGTCCCTCCTGCTGCTGGTTGCGGGACTGCTGGCCGGGCTGCTGCCGTTGCGCAGGATCGTCGAGGCCGCGGACCGGCGGCGTGTTCGGCGCTCGACCGAGCGCAACGGCGACCCGCACGGGATGATCCGGTCGTGAGCGACGGACCCATCCCCGACGCGGCGGTCGTCGGGATCCTGCGGCCCTTCGTGCGGGCCACCCGGCCGATCCTGTCGGCGCTGCGCGACTCCGACCCCTTCGGCCTGCGCGGCCGCGCCGGCGACGACGGCGAGCGCTCCACCCGGGACAGGATCCTCGACGCGCTGGCCGCCGCCCCGGTGCCCGGCACCGCGGCCTGGGCCCGGATGGACGTGGCCGCGCGGCAGCGCTGGTGGATCTACCGGGTCGGCCGGTTCGCCACCGGGGTCGCCGCGATCCCCGGCCTGGGCGGCGCGCTGGCCCGCACGCTGCCGGTCGGGGCGGCGATCGGCGCCGCGGCGCAGGGGATGCTGCTGGTCGCGGTGGCCGGCGAGCACGGCGTCACGGACGAGGACCACCTCGTGTCGCTGCTGGCCTGGGTGCTGTTCCGGCGCCGGCCGGACCTGGGCGGCGGCCCGACGGCCGCCGAGGACGCCGCCGCGGACGCCCGCGCCGCCGAGATCGAGGGCGACCTGGCGAAGGGGAGCCGGCCGACCGCGGCGAGGATCGGCTCCGCGGTGTGGCGGCTCGGCCGGGCGCTCTACTCGGTCGAGGACGAGCTCGACAAGCGCCCGCACGGCCGCTTCTACCACGAGGCGCTCGGCATGCTCCCGGTCGTCGGGGTGCTGGGGAAGTACCTCGGCGAGTGGTCCGGGCTCAAGCGCGCCGCCCGCGAGGCGCAGCGCTGGCTCGCGGGCCGGGGGCTCGCCAAGGTCTAACCGGCCCGGCCCGGCCCGAGGTAGTGGTAGCGGTGGTGCTCGGTGCAGCCCAGCCGCGCCCAGAAGGCGCGGGCGCCGTGGTTCTGCAGGTTGACCTGCAGCACCGCCCAGCGGGCGCCCTGCTCCCGGCCCCACGCGGCCGCGGCCGCGGTCAGCGCGGTGCCGACCCCCTGCCGTCGGGACCCGGGCAGGGTCGCGAGCCGGGACAGGTGCAGGTGGTCCTCGACGACGGCCGCCCGGACCGCTCCCGTGGGTTTCCCGTCCGCCGCCCGGGCCACGGCGAAGCCCGGTCGGGCCGCCGCGGTGAGGACGTGTCGCTCCGCGTCGCTCTCCGGCGCGCCGACGACGGCCCACCAGCCCTCCGTCGGGCGGGTCGTGAGCTCGACCGGGACGGTCGACCGGGCCGCCAGCGCCGTGAGATCCGCCACCAGGACCGCGACCTCCGGCCCGGCCTGGTGGCCGCCGTCGAGCACCCAGCCCTCCCGCCGCGCGGCCTCGGACCAGGGCGATCCCATCGGCGTCTGCAGCCGCGGGACGAGGCCGTGATCGGCGGCGAACCCCAGGACCCGCTCGAGCGCGGTGGGGATCGGCAGGCCCGGGTCGCCGACGGCCAGCGCCGAGTTCGCCCGTCCGGTGAACCCGCCGGCCGCGCGCAGCCGCCACCCGCCCAGCGGCTCCTCGACGACGGCGGGCCAGGCGTCGGCACACAGGTTCTCCAGGCGGGACACCGCACTCCACGAGGCCCGGCGGCCAGGGGCGGGCGGGACGACCCGCACCGCAACGACCGCCGCGCGCTCGACCCGCACCGGCCCCTTCCGGGTGTCGACGACGACCGTGCCCGCGCCGCCGTCGGACAGCGGGCCGACGGCGTCGGTGTAGAGCGGGCGGCCCTCGCGTTCGCCGATCCGGTGCCGGAGCGCGACCCGCTCGCCCAGGGCGGCGTCGATCTTCGCGGCGATCCCGGGCCGCCCGGAGTGCTCGTCTGGGACCATCGAGTGAGGCTTGCCTTCCCGTGTGTGAGTGGGTACCCGCGGGTTAACCTGCCACGGAGAACGCCCGCGCCAGAACAGCGCCCCGCTTGTGGAGGACCTTCCGTGACGTACGTGATCGCCGAGCCCTGTGTGGACCTCAAGGACAAGGCGTGCATCGAGGAATGTCCCGTGGACTGCATCTACGAGGGCGCCCGCATGCTCTACATCCACCCCGACGAGTGCGTCGACTGCGGTGCCTGCGAGCCGGTCTGCCCGGTCGAGGCCATCTACTACGAGGACGACGTCCCGGACCAGTGGGGTGCGTACACCAAGGCCAACGCGGACTTCTTCGAGGAGCTGGGCTCGCCCGGCGGCGCCTCGAAGGTCGGGCTGACCGAGGCCGACCCGGAGCCGATCAAGAGCATGGCGCCGGTCGAGCACGACGAGTGAGCGAGCGGCAGCGAGCGAACCCTCGGCGGGGCATCGCGCTCCCCGACTTCCCCTGGGACTCCCTCGCCGAGGTCAAGGCGCTCGCCGCCGGCCACCCCGGCGGCATCGTTGACCTCTCGGTCGGCACGCCGGTCGACCCGGTCCCGGCCGTCGTCCGTGCCGCCCTGACCGGCCCGGCCGCGGACGAGCCCGGCTACCCGACCACCTACGGGCCCGACTCGCTGCGCGAGGCGATCGCGGACTCGCTGACCCGCCGCTTCGGGGTCGCGGGGGCCGACCCGGCCGCGGTGCTGCCCACGATCGGCTCCAAGGAGCTGGTCGCCTGGCTGCCGACGCTGCTCGGCCTCGGCACCGGTGACGTCGTCGCGGTGCCCGAGCTGGCCTACCCGACCTACGAGGTGGGCGCGCTGCTCGCCGGTGCCACCGTGGTCCGGCTGGCCGACGGGGAGGCCCCGCCCACCGGCACGAAGCTGGTCTGGCTGAACTCGCCGTCGAACCCCACGGGGCGGGTGCTCGACGCCCCCGCCCTCCGCGCCGCCGTCGACGCCGCGCGGGCCGTCGGCGCGGTCGTGGCCTCCGACGAGTGCTACCTGGGCCTGTCCTTCGGCGCGCCGGTCGCCTCGGTGCTCTCGCCCGAGGTGAGCCAGGGCCGGCACGAGGGCCTGCTGGCCGTGCACTCGATGTCCAAGACGTCGAACCTGGCGGGCTATCGAGCGGCGTTCGTCGCGGGCGACGCGGCGCTGGTGAAGACGCTCCTGGAGATCCGCAAGCACGCCGGCATGATCGTGCCGTTCCCGGTGCAGGCGGCGCTCGCGGCGGCGGCGGCGGACGACGCCCACGTCGCCGAGCAGGTGAAGATCTACGAGAAGCGGCGGACCCGGCTGCGGTGCGCCCTCGAGCGCGCCGGCTACCGGATCGACCACTCCGAGGCCGGGCTCTACCTGTGGACGACCGAGGGCCGCCCCTGCCGGGACACCGTCCGGTCGCTGGCCGAGCGCGGGATCCTGTGCGCGCCGGGCGAGTTCTACGGGCCCGCGGGCGCGCAGCACGTCCGGATCGCCCTCACGGCCACGGACGAGCGGATCGACGAGGCGGTGCGGCGGCTCGAGGGCTGAGACCTTCCGCCCCCCGCTCGTCAGATCTCGGCGGCGCGCGCGGCGACGTGCTCCCACGCCGCCCACCACTCGGCGCGCTTCTCGGTCGCCCGGGCCCGCTCCCGCTCGACGAGCCGGCCCGCCACGAACACGACGTGTGCGTCGGGGTACTCGCCGAGGCCGTCGAGCAGCGCGCGGATGCGCTCCTCGGCCACGCACGCGTCCTGGTGGTCGCCGAGCACCTCCTGGAGGCCCGCGGTCGCCCTGAGCAGCCGCTTCACCGTCGCGCCGAGCATGGGCTCCACCAGCTCGCCGGTGTAGCGCACCCGCTTGCCGAGGATCCGCAGGTCGTGCAGCGTCTGGTCCGGCGGGTCGTCGCCGGCGCGGCGCACCGCCTTGCGCAGCCGGCGCACCTCCGCGCGCACCAGGTCGATCAGCTCGGGCTGCGCCTGGGTGGCCGAGGGAGTCGGCAGCGGCAGCCGGATCGCGTCGGCCAGCCGCTCGAGCAGGGCCCGGTAGCGGCCGGACTCCAGCACCGCCAGCATGGCGGCCCGCGCGTCCTCGCGTTCGGCGTCGAGGGCGGCGACGAGCTGCTCGCCGGTCGCCTGCTCCCGTGCGGGGAGGGTCGCGATCTCACCGCGCAGCCGCAGCAGCAGGACGTCCAGGTCGCGCACCGGCCCGAGGGCCCGGCCGAGCCACCCGAGCTCGGCGCGCAGCCCGTCGGCCCAGGTGCGGTCCAGCAGCGGGCGGGCCGCCTTCAGCGCTGCCCGCATCCGCCGCACCGCGACCCGCATCTGGTGCAGGTCCTCGATGTCGCTGCCCTCCCGGGTGCCCGGGTCGTGCGCGAGCAGGGCTCGCAGGCGCAGGTCGAGGGCGGCGCGGACGTGGTGCACCGCCGAGTCCGACGGCGCGGCCGTCAGCGGGGCCGGGAGGTCGGCGCAGGTGAGGGCGACCGGGGACGTGCTGGGAGCGGACACGAGCGGCCACCGTAGCCGACGGAGGTGAACGCCGGCACCGGCGCCCGGACGGGTCAGTTCTTGTGCAGCGCCTCGTTGAGCGCGATGCCCTGACCGGTGCGGGGGAGGGCCTCCACGGCGCCGGAGACGCTGTTGCGACGCAGCAGCAGACCGTTCTGGCCGGACAGGCTGCGGGCGGCCACCGAGGTGCCGTCCGGCAGGGCGACCTTCGTGCCCGCGGTGACGTAGAGGCCCGCCTCGACCACGCAGTCGTCGCCCAGCGAGATGCCGATGCCGGCGTTCGCACCGAGCAGGCAGCGCTCGCCGATCGCGATGACCTCGGTGCCGCCGCCGGAGAGCGTGCCCATGATCGAGGCGCCGCCGCCGACGTCCGAGCCGTCACCGACGACGACGCCGGCCGACACCCGGCCCTCGATCATCGACGAGCCCAGCGTGCCGGCGTTGAAGTTGACGAAGCCCTCGTGCATCACGGTGGTGCCCTCGGCGAGGTGCGCACCGAGCCGGACTCGGTCGGCGTCGGCGATCCGGACGCCGGCCGGGAGCACGTAGTCCACCATCCGCGGGAACTTGTCGACGCCGTAGACGGTGACCGGGCCGCGCGCACGGAGCTTGGCGCGGACCAGCTCGAAGCCGGGGACGGCGCAGGCGCCGAAGTTCGTCCAGACGACGTTCGCGAGCAGCCCGAACTGGCCCTCGAGGCTGACCTCGTGCGGCTTCACGTGGCGGCCGGAGAGCAGGTGCAGGCGCAGGTAGACGTCGGCGGCGTCGACCGGCTTGTCGGCGAGCGAGCCGATCTCGGTGCGCACCACCGTCACGGTGACCCCGCGGTCGGCGTCCTCCCCGGCGAGCGGCTCCAGGTCGGCCGAGGTGTCGGGGGCGTCCGCGCCCAGTGCGGGGGCCGGGTACCAGACGTCGAGGACGGTCCCGTCGGCCGTGACGGTGGCCAGGCCGGTGCCGGAGGCGGGATCGGTGCGGAACTCGGTGCTCACGGGCGTCGAATGTAACCGGCCGGACGCACCCGGCCCTCCTCCGGGTGCGAGCCCGGGGCAGGAGGATCGCGGGCCCGAGGACACTCCTCGGCGCGGACGACCGTGACGCAGGCCGACCCGTGATCCCTCGTCGTGGACGGGAAGGGTCGATTTCCGACTGGCCGTGTCCGGGACGGGTGATCATGAGGCCTGGTCGTGTCGGGGTCGGTGATCCTGGACCGAGACGGTCGGCTTCCGGCCGGCCGGTCCGTGGCGGACGAGCGGTGGGGCCGGCGTGGCTCGTGATCCCTGGTTGTGGACGGGGAGGGTCGGAATCCGACCGTCGTGGTCCGGGTCCGGCGATCATGAAGGCGGCTCGGGCTCGTGATCGCTGGTCGTGGGCGGGGAGGGTCGGTTTCCGACTGTCCGGGTCCGGGACAGGCGATCATGAGGCTGGCCATATCGTGGTCAGTGATCGTGGACGGAGACGGTTGGTCTCCGGCCGGCCGGTCCGGGCGGACGAGCGGTAGGGCCGGCGTGGCTTGTGATCGCTCGTCGTGGACGGGAAGGGTCGATTTTCGACCGTCGTGGTCCACGACGGTTGATCATGAAGGCGGGTCGGGCTCGTGATCGCTGGTTGTGGACGTCTCGAGTCGGAATCCGACCGTCGTGGTCCACGACGGTTGATCATGGAATCGTGTTCCTCGGATGAAGGCTGAGCTCCGGGAGCGCGGGCCTGTCGAGTCGGGTGCGGTACGTGCCGGACCGAGGGGGCCGCTCCTCATTTGATCGCTCGTCGTGGACGGGAAGGGTCGATTTCCGACTGGCCGTGTCCGGGACCGGTGATCCCGGAGGGTGGCCAGTGCTGTGATCGCCGATCGTGGACTGGGACGCTCGATTTGCGACTCTCCGCGTCCGTGACCGGTGATCAGAAAGGGCGCCCCGGATCGTGTTCGCGGATCGCGGGCGTAGCGGGTCGGAATTCGACCGTCCCAGTCCACGAGCACTGATCACGAACAGCGTTGTCGCGTTCTTCCGCGGCGCGAGGGTGCGCGAGGTCGGGGCGAGGAAGCGTCGGAAGAAGTTGACATGTCGGAGTTCTCCGACGCATCATGACGCTCGTGGCCGACGACGTCTTCCTCGCGCTGGCGAACCCGGTCCGCCGGCGGTTGCTGGAGCTGCTGGCCGAGGGCCCGCGCACCGCGGGGGCGCTGGCCGGGGAGTTCACGCTGAGCCGGCCGGCGGTCGCCGAGCACCTGGGCGTGCTGCGGCGGGCGGGGCTGGTGCGGGACGAGCCGAGCGGGCGGGAGCGGCACTACCACCTCGAGCCCGCGCCGCTGGCCGGGATCGGGGAGTGGCTCGCGCCGTTCGAGCGCTACTGGCGCGGCCGGCTGCGCGACCTGGCCGCCCTCGTCGAGACCGAGCTCGAGACCGAGCTCGAGACCGAGAACGAGACCGAGCTCGAGCTCGAGAACGAGCTCGACACCGACACCGACACCGACACCGAGCTCGAGACCGAGAACGAGACCGAGAACGAGACCGAGACCGAGGTCGAGAACGAGATGGACGACGACAGGGCCTCCGACGGGGCCCCCGAGACGGAGGACCGATGAACGGCAGCCTGATCGCGGCGGTGACCGTGGACCAGTTCGTGGCCCGCCCGCCCGCCACGGTGTGGCGGGCGCTGACCGAGCCCGGGCTGCTCGCGCGCTGGTGGGCGCCGGGCGACGTGGCGGCCGAGGTCGGGCACCGCTTCACCCTCGCGATGCCGGGCTGGGGCGACGTGGCCTGCGAGGTCCTCGAGGTCCGCGAGCCGGAGCGGTTCGTCTACACCTTCAACGGCACCTGGACGCTCACCTGGACGCTGGTGCCCGAGGGTCGGGGGACCCGGTTGGTCCTCGAGCACTCCGGCTTCGACCTCGACGACCGCCAGGGCCGGTTCGCGTTCGACCGCATGGGTCCCGGGTGGCGGGACCACGTCCTGCCCAGGCTCGCCGCGGTCGTCGAGGAGGAGCTCGCCGGGGTCGTCGGGGAGGGGGTCGTCGGGGAGGGGACCGAGCGGGGCACGGAGCAGCGGACGGTGCAGGGCACGGGAGACGCCGCCTCCTGACGCCCGTGGAACAGTAGGGCCCGTGAGCGCCCCGACCGTCGCCCTGGACCTGACCGAGGACCCCGCCGCGCTGACCGCCGCGCTGGTCGACGTGGCCAGCGTGTCCGGCGAGGAGCGGGCGCTGGCCGACGCGGTCGAGGCGGCCCTGCGCACCCAGGCCCCGCACCTCGAGGTCCTGCGGGACGGCGACGCGGTGCTCGCCCGCACCCACCTCGGCCGCGAGCGACGCGTCCTGCTCGCCGGTCATCTCGACACCGTGCCGATCGCCGACAACGTCCCGAGTCGGCGGGAGGGCGACCTCCTCTACGGCTGTGGGACGAGCGACATGAAGGCCGGCGACGCGGTGTTCGCGCACCTCGCCGCGACGCTCACCGAGCCGCGGCACGACCTCACCCTCGTGTTCTACGACTGCGAGGAGGTCGAGGCGGTCCGCAACGGGCTCGGCCGCCTCGAACGCCACCACCGGGACTGGCTCAGCGCCGATCTCGCGATCCTCGGCGAGCCCACGGACGGCGAGGTCGAGGCGGGCTGCCAGGGCACCCTGCGCGTCGAGGTCCGGACGACCGGGCGTCGGGCCCACTCCGCGCGATCCTGGTTGGGGGACAACGCGATCCACCACGCCGGCGAGATCCTGCGGCGGCTCGCGGAGTACGCGCCCCGCCGGGTGGGCATCGACGGCTGCGAGTACCGCGAGGGCCTGCAGGCCGTCCGGATCGGGGGCGGGGTCGCGGGCAACGTCGTGCCGGACGAGTGCGTGGTCACCGTCAACTTCCGGTTCGCGCCGGACCGGTCCGTCGCGCAGGCCGAACAGCACGTCCGCGAGGTCCTCGAGGGCTTCGACGTCACCCTCACGGACTCGTCCCCGGGGGCGCTGCCGGGCCTGTCCGAGCCTGCGGCGCAGGAGTTCCTGGCCGCCACGGGTGCGACCGCGCGGGCGAAGTTCGGGTGGACGGACGTCGCGCGCTTCGCCGCGCTCGGGATCCCGGCGGTCAACTACGGCCCCGGCGACCCCAACCTCGCGCACACCCGCGACGAGCACGTCGACGTCACGGCCGTCGCCCGCTGCACCGAGGTGCTCCGGACCTTCCTGCGCTGATCGTCCGTGCTGATGGTCGGTGCTGATGGTCCGTGCTGATCGTCTGCGGCCTGACCACGCCCGTTCACACCCGCTCCGTACGCTGGCGCTCATGAGCGCCAACGGGTCCGGCTCCCGCCCGGACGAGAGGCTGCGCGGTCCGGTCGTGCTGCGCCGCGAGCAGAAGATCGAACCGACGACCACCGACCAGCGCCTGCTGGACTCGCGCGGCCCCAGCGACTGGGTGCACACGGACCCGTGGCGGGTCATGCGGATCCAGGCCGAGTTCGTCGAGGGCTTCGGCATGCTGGCCGAGCTGCCCCGCGCCGTCACGGTCTTCGGCTCCGCGCGCACCCCGCGCGACCACCCCGAGTACGCCGCGGGCCGGGCGCTGGGCACGGCGCTCGCCGAGGCCGGCTACGCGGTCGTCACCGGGGGCGGGCCGGGCACGATGGAGGCCGTGAACCGGGGCTGCCAGGAGGCCGGCGGGCTCTCGGTCGGGCTCGGCATCGAGCTGCCCTTCGAGCAGGGCCTCAACGACTGGGTCGACCTGGGCATCAACTTCCGCTACTTCTTCGTCCGCAAGACGATGTTCGTGAAGTACTCGCAGGCCTTCGTCTGTCTCCCCGGCGGCTTCGGCACGCTCGACGAGCTGTTCGAGGCCCTCACCCTCGTGCAGACGAAGAAGGTCACCAAGTTCCCGGTCGTGCTGCTCGGCCGGGACTACTGGCAGGGCCTCTACGACTGGATCGCCGGGCCGGTGCTGGAATCGGGGAAGATCGGCGAGAAGGACCTGGGCCTCCTGCACCTCACCGACGACGTCGACGACGCCGTGAAGGTGGTGCACGACGCGTATCGGGCCTGGGAGGAGGCGCACTGATGGCGGTCGACGGGACGGCGATCGCGTGGGGCGGGCGCGACCCGCACGCCGTGTGCGTCTACTGCGGCTCCTCGGACGGGGTGCCGCAGCGCTATCTGGACCTCGCCACCCGCACCGGCACCGCGATCGCCGCGCGCGGCTGGACGCTCGTGTCCGGGGGCGGCCGCCGCTCCATGATGGGCGCGGTCGCGCTCGCCGCGCGGGAGGGCGGGGCGCGGACCGTCGGCGTCATCCCGCGGTCGATGGTGGAGCGCGAGTGGGCCGACCACGACTCCGACGAGCTCCTCGTCACCGAGACGATGCGTGAGCGCAAGGCCCTCATGGAGGCGCACGCCGACGCCTTCCTCGCCCTCCCCGGCGGGATCGGGACGTGCGAGGAGCTGTTCGAGGTGTGGACGGCCGGATCGCTCGACCTGCACGGCAAGCCGGTCGTCGTGCTCGATCCCGACGGGCACTGGTCGGGCCTGCTCGACTGGGTGTCCGGCCTGGTCGAGGCCGGGTTCGCCGGCCGGGCGCCGGTGGAGCGGCTCGTCGTGGCACGCACGGTCGACGAGGCGCTCGACGCCTGCGCCCCTGCGGCCGCCGCCCTCGACGGCGCATCCGTGTCACGATCGCAGGCGTGAGCACGCCGACCCTGCCGCCGCTGCGCTTCGGCACCCGCACCCCGGCCGGCGACCGGGCGCTGGTGATGGCGATCGTCAACCGCACCCCGGACTCCTTCTACGACCGGGGCGCCACCTTCGCCGACGACGCCGCGCTGGCCCGGGTCGACGCCGCCGTCGCAGAGGGCGCGGACATCGTCGACATCGGCGGGGTCAAGGCGGGTCCGGGCGCCGTCGTCGACGTCGACGAGGAGACCCGCCGGGTCGTGCCGTTCGTGGCGGCGGTGCGCGCGCGGCACCCGGACGTCGTGATCAGCGTGGACACCTGGCGCGGCGAGGTCGGGAGGCTGGCCGTGGCGGAAGGCGCGGACCTGCTCAACGACACCTGGCAGGGCGCCGACCCCACGCTGGCCGAGGTGGCCGCGGAGACGGGCGTCGGGATCGTCTGCTCGCACACCGGGGGCGCGGTCCCGCGGCGGCGGCCGCACCGGGTGCGGTACGCCGACGTGGTGGCCGACGTGGTCGCCGAGGTGACCGGCCAGGCCGAGCGCCTGGTGGCGCTGGGCGTGCCCCGCGAGGGGATCCTCGTGGACCCGACGCACGACTTCGGCAAGAACACCTGGCACGGCCTCGCCCTGCTGCGGCACTGCGACACCCTGGTCGCCACGGGGTGGCCGGTGCTGATGGCCTTGTCGAACAAGGACTTCGTGGGCGAGACCCTCGGGACGGACGTCGACGGCCGGCTGGAGGGCACGCTCGCGGCCACCGCCCTCGCCGCGGCCGCCGGGGCCCGCGTGTTCCGGGTGCACGAGGTGGCGGAGACCCGGCGCGTGCTCGACATGGTCGCGTCGATCGCGGGTACCCGGCCCCCGGCCCGCACGGTGCGGGCCCTGGCGTAGGCGCAGGCGTGAAAGGGAGCCGAATCACCCGGAAGAAGGGTTTGAGTGCCTGCACCACGTCGTCCGCGGAACGGCGGCGCCGCTCTTCACGGCGCCGTAACCTCGCGATACCTCCGCAGTAATCGGAGCCAGAACTAATCGGGTCAGTCGGCGCTCACCCCCGCTGCGCCCGGCCGCTCCATCGAGTTGTCCGTCCGTCCCTCGCGTAGACCACGCCCGAGACGCACCCGAGGAGAACCATGATGCCCATCACCGAGGACTGGTTCGCCCGTCGCACCTGGCAGACACCCGACTGGACCGTCGAGGACCTGATCGCCGCGAAGCGCGGCCGGAAGGTCTCCGTCGTGCTCCCCGCGCTGAACGAGGAGGCGACGATCGGGGCGATCGTCGCCGGCATCCGGCCCTTCACCGAGGGGGACCGGCCCCTGGTCGACGACCTGCTGGTCATGGACTCCGGGTCCACCGACGACACCATCGCGATCGCCCGCGCGAACGGCGCCCGGGTCGCGCTGCGCACGGACGTGGTGACCCATCTCGAGCCGGTGCCGGGCAAGGGCGAGGTGCTGTGGCGCTCGCTCGCCGCCACGGACGGCGACGTCATCTGCTTCATCGACTCGGACCTGGTCGACTTCGACCCCGGGTTCGTCCCCTCGCTGCTCGGCCCGCTGCTGCTGGCCGACGGCGTGCACCTGGTCAAGGGCTTCTACCGGCGACCGCTGCGGCTGGAGGTGAGCGACAGCGGTGCCCTGGACCACGGCGGCGGCAGGGTGACCGAGCTGGTCGCCCGCCCGCTGCTGTCGGCGCTGCGGCCCGAGCTCGCCGGGATCGTGCAGCCGCTGGGCGGGGAGTACGCCGGCACCCGCGAGCTGCTCGAGTCCGTCCCGTTCGCCACGAGCTACGGGGTGGAGATCGGGCTGCTGCTCGACACGGTGGAGTCCTTCGGGCTCGACGCGATCGCGCAGGTCAACCTGGGGGTGCGCAAGCACCGCAACCGCAACCTGATGGACCTCGGCGTGATGTCGCGGCAGATCACGGCCACGGCGCTGCGTCGCTCCGGGCTGCCGGACACCGGTGCCGCGCTCACCCAGTTCGTGCAGGTCGGCGGGGAGTGGGTGCCCAACAGCCGGGAGCTCGACCCCACCGAGCGGCCGCCGATGCGCACGCTCGTCGCGGCCCCGGACCAGGTCGCCTGACCGGGACCCCGCCCGCAGCGGGTCTGCTCGCGCGCCGTCCCCGCCCGTGATGTGATGCGCGGGTGGGGACCGCGCTCATCTACCTGCTCGTCGTCGCGGTGGTGGCGGCGGTCGTGTTCGTGCTCGCCGGGCTCGTGTTCGGTCGCGGCGAGGAGATGGCCCCGCTCGCCCCCGGCAGCACGCCGACGAGGCTGCCCGCCGACGCCGTCCACGGCGACGACGTCCGCGACCTGCGCTTCCAGCAGGCCCTGCGCGGCTACCGGATGGGCGAGGTCGACTGGGTGCTCGACCGGCTGGCCGAGGAGCTCGACCGGGTCACCGACGAGCGTGACCGCGTGACGGACGAACGGGACGCGCTCGCCCTGCGGGTGCGCGAGCTCGAGGCCGCGCGGCCGCACGCGGAGGAGGACCGGTGAGGGCGCGCCGGGACCTGGTCCTCGCCGTCGACGTGGCCGCCCCGGCCGCGACCGTCTGGGACCTCGTCACGGACTGGGAACGGCAGCGGGAGTGGATCCTCGCGACCCGGGTGCGGGTGGTCTCCGGCGACGGCCGCACGCCGGGGTCCGTGGTCGTGGCCGTGACCGGGGTGGGCGACGTCGGCGTCGTCGACACCATGACCGTCACCGCGGTCGAGCCCGCACCCGAGGGCGGCGGGCGGGTCGACGTCCGGCACACCGGGCTCGTCGTGACGGGGGACAGCTCGTTCGTCGTGGCGGCGCAGGGCGCTGACCGCTGCCGGTTCACCTGGACCGAGGGCCTGGAGCTGCCGTTCGGCCGGCTCGGGGCGCTCGGCTGGCCCCTCGTCCGCCCCGTGACGGCCGCGGGGTTCCGCTTCTCGCTGCGCCGGCTCGCCCGGCTCGCCGAAACCGTCGGACCCACCGCGTAGCGTCCCGCCCGTGACCGTGTCCGATGACGTGAGCCGTTGCGGCTGGGCGACCTCCGCGCCGGACTACATGGCCTACCACGACGAGGAGTGGGGCTTCCCGCTGCACGGCGAGCGGGCGATGTTCGAGCGGCTCACGCTCGAGGCGTTCCAGTCGGGACTGTCCTGGCTGGTCATCCTGCGCAAGCGGCCACACTTCCGGAAGGCGTTCGCCGACTTCGACCCGGCCGCCGTGGCGGCGTTCGGCGAGCGGGACGTCGAGCGCCTCCTCGGCGACGCGGGGATCGTCCGCAACCGGGCCAAGATCGAGTCGACCCTGGCCAACGCCCGGGCCGTGCTCGCCCTGGACACCCCGCTCGACGAGCTGCTCTGGTCCTTCGCCCCCGACGAGCACGTCCGGCCGGCGACCCTGGCCGACGTCCCGGCCGTCACGCCGGAGTCGAAGGCCATGGCGAAGGAGCTCAAGCGCCGCGGGTTCCGGTTCGTCGGGCCCACCACCTGCTACGCACTGATGCAGGCCGCCGGGCTGGTCGACGACCACGTCGCGGACTGCTTCCGGGCGGCCGGACCGGGCGCCCCGGAGAGCCCCGCGTCCACCCCGGACTAGCCCTGCGCGATCCGCGACAGGGCGGTTGCGCTGCGTGAACGCCACACGATTGATCGCCTCGGTTGCGTGTCGAGATCCGCGATGGGGAAGAATGAGGGCCACCATCCCGCCTGTGCGCGCTCCCCAGCGCATCGGCGCCCTGCACGAGACGACAGACGGAGGGAGCAGGACATGGCGGCGATGAAGCCCCGGACCGGCGACGGACCCCTGGAAGTGACCAAGGAGGGCCGGGGCATCGTGATGAGGGTGCCGCTCGAGGGCGGCGGCCGCCTCGTCGTCGAGATGACGCCCGAAGAGGCCGAGAACCTCGGCGAGGCCCTGCGCGGCGCGACGGGCTGAGGCCCGTCCGCACCCGAGGGGTCGACCGGATGCGGTCCGGGTCGCGTCAGGCCCGGACCGCGTGCAGGCCGCGGGAGCGCAGCCCCGAGGCGTCCGCGAGCCTGCTCCCGAGCGTGTCCCCGACCGTGCTCGTCACCGTGCCCGGCTCGCCGGGGAAAAGCCGCTCCGGCTCGGCCCGGATCGTCAGCATCTCGATCGACACCGCTCCGCACGCGCACCGCTTGTAGCGCACCCATCCCTCCGAGGTGCGGTGCGTGGAGAGCGTGGTGGCGCCGGCGGTCTGTCCGCACTGCGCACAGCGCATGGGGTCCCCCCGATTCGGTAATATGCATCCGTCGTTGACGGCTTACTCTTCGAGGGTAGCAGGTGTAAGAGGCCAGTGGATTTCATCGGTTACCGGAGTGACGCACTCGGTGCGGCCGTCGCGCTCGTCAACACCGTGACGGCGCCGCCGCGCGGCACCCTCGACGAGGCGGCGCCGCCGGACCAGCTGCGTCGCGTGCTGGTGGAGCACGGGTACATCGCCGGGCGCGCGCCCGCGTCGATCGAGACCGACCTGCGCGGGTGGGCCGGCCGGCTGCGCACCGTCTTCGACGCCGAGGACCTCGACACCGCGGCCACGGCGGTGAACGCCCTGCTCTCGGACGTGCGGATCGGACCGCACCTCACCCGGCACGACGGGCAGGGCTGGCACCTGCACTACTCGCCGCCCGACGCCGCCGTCCTCGACCGGCTCCGCTCCACCACGGCGTTCGCGCTCGCGATGCTGCTGTCGGAGTACGGCCTCGACCGGCACGGCCGCTGCGCCGCCGACGGGTGCGAGCGGGTCTTCGCGGACACCTCCCGCAACGCCGCCCGCCGGTACTGCTCGCCGGCCTGCGCCAACCGCTCCGCGGTCGCCGCGCACCGGGCCCGCCAGCGCTCCGCCCGCTGACCCGACTCGCGGGCGCCCTGGGCGCGACCTGCGGTCTACAGGCCCCGGTAGATCGCGAGGGTGCGCTCGGCGGCGGTGGCCCAGGCGAACTCCCGGACCGCCCGCTCCCGCCCGGCCCGGCCCATCGCCGCGGCCCGCTCCGGGTCCCGCACCAGCTCGTTGATCGCCGCGGCGAGGCCGGCGCGGAAGGCCGGGACCGCGTTCTCGTCGTAGTGCACGAGCAGCCCGGTCTCCCCGCCCGCGACGACCTCGGGGATGCCGCCGACGTCCGAGGCCACGACGGCCGTGCCGCACGCCATCGCCTCGAGGTTCACGATGCCCAGCGGTTCGTAGACCGAGGGGCACACGAACACGGTCGCGGCGGACAGCAGCTGCCGGACCTCTGCGGTGCCCAGCATCCGCCGCACCCAGATCACGCCCGGTCGGGAGGCCGCGAGCTCGCCGACCGCCTTCTCGGTCTCCTCCGCGATCTCCGGGGTGTCCGGGGCGCCGGCGCAGAGCACGACCTGCGCCTCCTCGGCCACGTCGTGCGCCGCGGCGATGAGGTGCGCCAGGCCCTTCTGCCGGGTGATCCGCCCCACGAACACCACGCTCGGCCGGTCCGGGTCCACCCCGTTCGCGACGAGGGCCTCCCGACCCGGGTCGGGCCGGTAGAAATCCGTGTCGATCCCGTTGTGCACCACGTGGACGCGGGCCGGGTCGAGCGCCGGGTAGCACTCCAGGACGTCCGCGCGCATGCCCTCGCTGACCGCGATGACGGCGTCGGCGGCCTCGTAGGCGGTCCGCTCCACCCAGGACGACAGCGCGTACCCGCCACCGAGCTGCTCGGCCTTCCACGGCCGGCGCGGCTCCAGGGAGTGCGCGGTGACCACGTGCGGGATGCCGTAGAGGAGCTTGGCGAGGTGCCCGGCCATGTTGGCGTACCAGGTGTGCGAGTGCGCGATGTCCACGCCCTCGAGGCCCGCCACCATCGTCAGGTCGGTGCCCAGGGTCTGGAGCGCCGCGTTGGCGCCGGCGAGCCCGCCGGGCGTGGGATAGGCCCGGACGCCGTCGCGCGGCGGCCCGTCGGGGGAGCCGAAGCAGTGGACGTCGACGTCGACCAGCGCGCGCAGCGCCGGCACGAGATGGGCGACGTGCACCCCCGCCCCGCCGTAGACGTCCGGGGGGTACTCGCGGGTGAGCAGACCGATCCGCACGCGGCCACACGCTATCGGTAGATCCGCGCTCGCACACCACGGAGGGAGTCCACGAGGAGTCCGCTCCGTATGGCCGGGTACACCCCTGGCGCACTAGGGTTCAGGTTCGAGACGCCCCGGCGCCGACAGGGCGGCCGGCAGGACCGTCGACGGTGGTCCCGACCGAGGGGCCGCGGTGCGACGAGGGACGGGGGACAGCGGTGACGACCTCCTCGCGGATGCTGGCTCCGGGTGGGATGCCCGCCAACGTCCTGGGCATCGTCCTGGCGGGGGGTGAGGGCAAGCGGCTCTGGCCGCTGACGGCGGACCGGGCCAAGCCCGCAGTGCCGTTCGGCGGCAACTACCGGCTGATCGACTTCGTGCTGTCGAACCTGGTCAACGCCGGGATCCACCAGATCTGCGTGCTCACCCAGTACAAGTCGCACTCGCTCGACCGGCACATCTCCACCACCTGGCGGCTCTCGAGCGTGCTGGGGCAGTACATCACCACCGTGCCGGCGCAGCAGCGACTCGGCCGCCGCTGGTACACCGGCAGCGCCGACGCCATCTTCCAGAGCCTCAACCTGGTCTACGACGAGCGGCCGGACTACATCGCGGTCTTCGGCGCCGACCACGTGTACCGCATGGACCCGAGCCAGATGATCGCCCAGCACATCGCCACGGGCGCGGGTGTCACGGTCGCGGGGATCCGGGTGCCGCGGGTCGAGGCCAAGGCGTTCGGCTGCATCGACTCGGACGAGAGCGGCAAGATCGTCGGGTTCCTGGAGAAGCCGTCCGACCCGCCGCACGTGCCGGACGATCCCGAGGTCACCTTCGCGTCGATGGGCAACTACGTCTTCACCACGGACGCCCTGATCGACGCCCTGCGCGCCGACGCCGAGGACGGCGACTCCGACCACGACATGGGCGGCGACATCATCCCGCGCATGGTCAAGGACGGCGACGCGCACGTCTACGACTTCGCCGACAACGTCGTCCCGGGCGCGACCGACCGGGACTCGGGCTACTGGCGCGACGTCGGGACGATCGACGCCTACTACGACTCGCACACCGACCTGGTGAGCATCCACCCGGTCTTCAACCTCTACAACATGCGCTGGCCGATCCGCACGGCCACGCCGCCGCTGCCGCCCGCGAAGTTCGTGGAGGGCGGGATCGCGCAGGACTCGATCGTCGGCGCGGGCTCGATCATCTCCGGCGCGATCGTGCGCCGCTCCACGGTCAGCCCCGGCGTGACCGTGCAGACCGGGGCCGAGATCTCGGACTCGGTGATCATGCCGGGCGTGCGCATCGGGCGGGGTGCGGTGGTGCGCCGGGCCATCCTCGACAAGAACGTCGTGGTGCCGGACGGCGCCCTGATCGGCGTCGACCTGGCGCTGGACCGGGCGCGCTACACCGTCAGCCCGGGCGGCGTCGTCGTGCTGGGGAAGGGCGTGACCGCGCTCTAGATGCGCTGCCGCCGGGTCGCGACCAGCAGGCCGTCGCCGAGCGGGAGCAGCGCCGCCACGAGCCGCTCGTCCTCGCGCACCTGCCGGGCCGCCTCGCGCAGGCCCGCCGCGGCACGGTGGGCCGGGTCGTCGCCGTCGGCCGCGGGGTCGCCCGCGGCGCGGTCGGCCGCCTCGGGTGCGCCGGCCGCCAGCACGCCGTCGAGCACCAGGACTCCGCCCGGACGGAGCAGTCGGATGGCCTCGGCGAGGTAACCCGGGTAGTCCGCGGCGCCGGGCGCGATGCGGGCCCCGCCGCCGCTGCGCGCGACGTCGACCACGACCAGGTCGTAGCCGCCGTCGGTGAGCCGGGGGAGGACCTCCAGCGCCAGCCCGTTGATCAGCCGCAGCCGCCCGGGCCCGTGCCCGGCGTCGAGGAAGGAGCGGCGGGCCGCCCGCTGCAGCTCCGGATCGACGTCGATCGAGGTCAGCGTGCCGTCGGCCGCCATCCCGCGGAGCAGCCAGAGACCGGAGACCCCGGACCCGGTGCCGATCTCGACGACGGCCCGCGCCCCGGTCGTCGCGGCGAGCAGGGCGAGCGCGGCGCCGGTGCCCGCGCTGACCGGGTCGGCCCCGGCCGCGAGGCCGCGGGCGCGCGCGTGCGCGAGCACCTCGTCCTCGGCCAGGTAGCCGTCCACATCGGCCGCAGTGGCGGTCATGGGCGTTGAACATACTGGGCGAACGGCCGGCCTTCGCGCGGGAAGCGCAGCTGATCACCCGCGTGGAGGTTCACAGGTTCTTCTCAGACGGTTATCACGCTCCTGTCACGGGCATCCGGCACCGTGGTCGTCGTGGGACCGGGGTCGTCGGTTCCGCGCCGGGGCCGGGAACCATCCCCGCCGGCCCGCCGTTGACCGAACGGCACGACCCGCCGCAGGAGGTGCGCTCCCCATCATGACCGACCGACCGGCCACCGTGGGTTTCGACGCCGAGCCGTCGCTCGGGTCGTCGCTGCCCGGCGAGGGGGCCGACTGGACCCCTCCGAGCTGGGACGAGGTCGTCCGGGAGCACGCGGACCGGGTCTACCGGCTCGCCTACCGGCTCACGGGCAACCCGCACGACGCCGAGGACCTCACGCAGGAGACCTTCATCCGGGTCTTCCGCTCCCTCGCCAACTACCGGCCCGGCACGTTCGAGGGCTGGCTGCACCGCATCACCACGAACCTGTTCCTCGACATGGTCCGCCGCCGCGCCCGGCTGCGCATGGAGGGCCTGCCCGAGGACACCGACCGGCTGCCCGGCGGCGGCCCCGAGCCGGAGGACGTGTTCTCCGCCACGCACCTGGACCCGACGCTGCAGGCGGCGCTCGACGAGCTGGCGCCGGAGTTCCGCGCCGCGGTCGTGCTGTGCGACGTCGAGGGTCTCTCGTACGAGGAGATCGGTGCCACCCTCGGGGTCAAGCTGGGTACCGTGAGGAGCCGGATCCACCGCGGTCGGGCGGCGCTGCGTCAGGCGATCGAGCGCCGCCGCGCGCTGGAGAGCACGGAGAGCACGGAGGGTCGCGAGCTGGTGGCGGCCGGGGAGAGGTAGGCAGTTCATGGCCGACGCGCGTCGGAGGTTCGGACGGAGCGCCCCGCACTGGGGTGTCGACCATCTCTCGCAGGACGCGGTGGTGGCCTTCGTCGACGACGAGCTCTCCGCCGCGGCGCACGGGCGGGCCGCCGCGCACGTCGCCTCCTGCGGGGAGTGCGCCGCCGAGGTGGTCGCCCAGCGCCAGGTGCGCTCCGTGCTGCGCTCGGCCGACGAACCGCACGTGCCCTCGTCGCTGCTCTCGATGCTGCGGAACATCCCGCAGGAGGCCGAGTTGCCGCCCCCGCCGCCCGGTCTCGCCATGACGTCGGACGGCCGGCTGGTGTCGGTGCTGCGCCCCGAGGGGATGCCCGACGCGCGGGCCCACCCGTCCACCGCGCCGCCCGCCGCCTCGGTGCGGCGCACCCCCGACCTGACCGGCCGCCTCGCCGGGCCCGCCGGCCTCGAGGGCGGTCACCTGCCGGCCTCGCGCGGCCGCCGGCTGCGGGTGGGCGCCGCGGCGGCGTCGGGCCTGGCGTTCGGCGCGCTGGCCTTCGGCGTGCTGCCCTCGTCCGCCGTCGCGCCCGGCGCACCGGCCCAGCCCGAGCACGGCGTGCTCGGCGGCACCGTCCTGGGCGGCACGCCCGGCTCCGACGGCGCCGCCCGGCTCGGCACGGGTGCGACCTTCCAGCCCGTCGCGATCCGCAACGGTGCCGCGCCGTCGGTCACCCCGGCCGCGACACCGACCAGCCCGGCGCCCCCGGCGAGCGAGCCGCGCACCGAGCGCTGACCCGGCGTCCGGGTGATCCGGCCCGGCTACGCGGACTTCACCGCCCGTCGGGCAGGCTGGTCCGCACCATGAGCGACGCGCAGGACCCGGCCGACGAGCGCGGGACGAGCGGGGAGAGCCCCGCCGAGCCGCCCCGGGAGGACCCGCCCCGGCTGCAGCCGCGTGGCCTGGACCGCCCCGCTGTCGACCCGGAGACCGCCGCGGTGTTCGGCCGCCCCAGCGGCGTCGAGGGCGCGTTCGCCGAGCGCGGCGCCAGCAACGGGCGCGCCCGCTCCAGGGTGGCCCCTGCCCCCACCGCGGCGCTGGCCAGCGCGTTCGGCCGGCCCGCCGTCGAGACTCCCGCGCTGCAGCGCCCGCCCGGTGCCACCGGTGAGCGCCCCGGAGACGACGACGCGTTCTGGCCCACCGGCGACGCCGCCGGCACCGACGGTCGCGAGGACCCGTGGCGGCGCCCGGAGAGTCCCGTGGAGCTCGGCCCGCCACCCCCGGGCGAGGCGGATCCGGCGCCGGAGCGGGGAACCGGCCCCCGGCTCAGCGTCCGCGAGGTGCTGTTCGGCCGCCGGGTCGACCCGAAGGCCCTCGCGATCCTCGGTGTGCTCGCCCTCCTGATCGGCGCGCTCGGCGGTCTGGTCGGCCGGTACACCGCGGAGGGCGCGAACTCGCTCACCGAGCCCGGCGCCACGCTCAGCGCGACCGCCGAGGGGAAGGAGCGCCCGCCCGGCTCGGTCCCGGACATCGCCGCCCGGGTGCTGCCGGCCGTCGTCTCGCTCGACATCAAGGTGGGCCAGCAGGGCGGCACCGGGTCCGGGGTGGTCATCGACCCCGCGGGCTACATCCTCACCAACAACCATGTCGTCGCCCCCGCCGCCGACGCCCAGGGCGCCACGATCCAGGCCGTCTTCAGCGACGGCAGCCGCACGCCCGCCGCGATCGTCGGGCGGGACCCCAAGACCGATCTCGCGGTGGTGAAGGTGCAGGTCACCAACCCGACGGTGGCCCAGTTCGGGTCCTCGGGGGCGCTGGCCGTCGGCGACGCGGTGATCGCCATCGGGTCCCCGCTGGGGCTGGCCGGGACCGTCACCACCGGCATCGTCAGCGCGCTCGACCGGCCGGTCCGGCTCGACGGCGAGGGCAACGCCGTCGCCGTCATCGACGCCGTGCAGACCGACGCCGCGATCAACCCCGGCAACTCCGGCGGCGCGCTCGTCGACTCGACCGGCGCCGTCGTCGGGATCAACACGGCGATCCGCAGCCTCGGCGGGTCGGCGCAGTCCGAGGGCGGCTCGATCGGCCTCGGCTTCGCCATCCCGATCGAGACCGCGCGCAACATCGCCGAGGAGCTCATCCGGTCCGGCCGGGTCACGCACGCCGACCTCGGCGTGAACGTCCGCTCGGTGACGGACGGGCAGGCCGACGGTGCGCAGGTGCAGAACGTCGTGGCCGGCGGGGCCGCCGCCGGCGCCGGGATCGTCGAGGGGGACGTGATCGTCAAGGTCGGCGACCGGGCCATCGCGGGGGCGGACGAGCTGATCGTGGCGGTGCGCGAGAAGACCCCCGGCGACGTCGTCCCGATCCAGCTCGTGCGCGACGGGCGGCCGCTGAGCGTGAACGCGACGCTGGCCTCGGACTGACACCGCGTAGGCTGGATCCGTGTTCGACAGCGTCGGCTGGGGAGAGATCCTCGTCCTCGTCGTGGCCGGGCTGTTCATCCTGGGCCCCGAGCGGCTGCCGTCCGCCGCGGCGTGGCTGGGCAAGACGGTCCGTCAGGTGCGCGAGTACGCCACCGGCGCGCAGACGAAGCTGCGCAACGAGCTGGGCCCGGAGTTCGACGAGCTCCGCAAGCCGCTCGAGGACCTGCGCGGGCTGCGCAACTTCAACCCCCGCACCGCCGTGCGCCGCACCCTGTTCGACGACGACCCGGACCCGTTGGGCATGAACGCCTTCCGGACGAACGGCAACAACGGGTCCAACGGCAGCACGGGCGGCGGCACGGGCGGCGGCACGAGTGGCGGCACGAGTGGCACTGCCCCCGCGGCCCCGCCGGCGGCCAGGCCGGTCGAGCGCCTCGCCCAGGACGAGCGCCCCCCGATCGACCCCGACGCCACCTGACGCCTGCCACTCCAGCGCGTTGTGGAACCATAATGCGCGCTTTCGGCCCCTGAATCCGCGTTGGGGAACCATGATGCGCGCTTTCGGCCCCTGGCGCGTCACCTCAGCAGGGTCGGGACCGCCTTGTGGTGGTCGGTGGCCTGCTCGAAGGCGTGGGCGGCGGCCAGGACCCGGCCGTCGGCGTGCCGCGGACCGATGATCTGCAGACCCACCGGGAGACCCTCGCCGGTCAGCCCGCAGGGCACGGTCGCGGCCGGCTGCTGGGTCATGTTGAACGGGTAGGTGAAGGGCGTCCAGCTCGTCCAGCGGCCCTCGCCCGACGGCGTCTCGCGGCCGCCCTCGAACGCCGGGATCGGCAGCGTCGGGGTGAGCAGCAGGTCGTACTCCCGGTGGAAGCCGCCCATCAGCGAGCCCATGTCGTTGCGCACCGCCATGGCGCCCAGGAAGTCCGTCGCGGAGTACCGCGCCCCCTCCTCGGCGATCTCCACCAGCGCCGGGTCCATCCGCGCGCGCTGCTCGGCGGAGTAGGGCTCGAGGCACTTGGCCGCGCCGGCGAACCACAGGACGTGGAAGGGCTCCACGCAGTCCGCGAACCCGGGGTCGGCGCGCTCGACGGTCGCGCCGAGCCGGGCGAACACGTCGGCGGCCGCCTCGAAGGCGGACCTCACGTCCGGATGCACGTCGACATAGCCGAGGGTCGGGCTGACCGCGATCCGCAGGCCGGCGACGCCCTCCAGCGCCTGCTCCGCGAAGGAGCGCGGCGGGGCCCCCTCGATCGACACCGGGAGCAGCCAGGGGTCCCGGGCGTCGAACCCGGAGATCACGTCGAGCAGCAGCGCGGCGTCGAGCGCGGTGCGGGTCATCGGTCCGACGTGCGCGAGGGTGCCGAACGGGCTCCCCGGGTGGTGCGCGACGCGGCCGTAGGTGGACTTGTGCGCGACCGTGCCGGTGAACGCGGCGGGGATCCGGACCGAGCCGCCGGCGTCCGTGCCGAGCGACAGCGCGCCCATCCCCAGCCCGACCGCCGCGGAGGAGCCCCCGGAGGAGCCGCCGGCGGTCTTCGTGGCGTCCCAGGGGTTCGTGGTCACTCCCCAGCGCGGCGAGTCCGTGACGCCCTTCCACGCGTACTCGGGCGTGGTCACCTTGCCGAGGAGCACGGCCCTGGCCTCGCGGACGCGGGCGACGGGAGGGCCGTCGACGTCGTAGGGCTCGGGCGCCTCCGCCACCCACGAGCCGCGGGTGGTCGGCCAGCCCTTGGTGAGCAGGATGTCCTTGATCGAGGTCGGCACGCCGTCGAGCGGGCCGACCGGCGCGCCCGCCCGCCAGCGCTCCGCCGACTCGCGGGCCGAGGCCAGCGCCGAGTCCGCGTCGACGAGGGTGTACGCGTTGACCTTCGCGTCGTGCTCCTCGATGCGGTCCAACGCGTCCTGCGTGGCCTGGACCGGGGAGATCTCGCCCTTCTCGTACCCGGCCAGCAGCTCGGTGGCGGAGAGATCAGCAGTACTCACGAGGAACCCTTCACGTAGCCGAGGGACTTGTCGACGACGTTCTGCAGCGGCTCGCCCGCCCGGTAGCGCGCGAGGTTGTCGAGGAACTGGTCCACCAACATGCCCCGCCAGCCCACCACGTCGCCGGACATGTGCGGGGAGACGATCACGTTCGCCATCTCCCACAGGGGCGAATCGGCGGGCAGCGGCTCGGTCTCGAAGACGTCGAGCGCCGCGCCCGCGATCCGGCCGTCCTGCAGCGCGGCCACCAGGTCCTGCTCGACGACGAGGCCGCCGCGACCGACGTTGACCACGCGGGCGGTGTCGGGCAGCAGGTCCAGCGCCGCCTTGTCGAGCATCCCGCGGGTGGCGTCGGTGAGCGGGGCGGCGAGCACGAGGACGTCGGCGGAGGGCAGGAGCCCGGGCAGCGCGTCGAAGGCGTGGACCCCCTCCGCGGCCCGGCGGCCGACCAGCTCGGTGTGCAGCCCGACGGCGCCGAGCATGTCCGCGATCGCCCGCCCGATCGGCCCGCTGCCGACGACGACCGCGGTGCGGCCGTGCACGGTCGAGGTCTCCCGGTGCCGCCACTCCCGCCGGCCCTGCAGCCGCAGCGTGGTCGGCAGGTCCTTCGCGAAGGCCAGCACCACGCCGGTCACGTACTCCGCGATCGGCCGGTCGAAGACCCCGCGGGCGTTCGTGATCTGCGCGGGGTGCGTGAGGATCTCCGGGAACGTGACCTTGTCCACACCCGCGCTGGCCGTGTGGACCCAGCGGACGGCGGTGGTGTCGGCCGCCCGCCAGGCCGCGGGAACGGCGGGGGAGAGGAAGTCCCAGACGAGCAGGACGTCGGCCCCCGACAGCGCCTCGGCCAGGCCGGACGGGCCGGCGAGACGGATCTCGGCGCCCTCCGCGCGGTCGTCGAGGCCGGTCGGTGGGTCGTCTCCGGTCAGCACCGCGATGACGGGCTGACCTGCGGGAACGGGCACGCCGAAGATCCTTCCGAGAGCGAGGGGAGACGATTGACACGCTAGGAAGCGCTCGTATGATTGTCAACAATCCGCGTGTTGCGGAGTGGTTCTGCTGTCCTCGATGCCGTATGAGGTGTGTGCGTTGCCGAAGTACATCCGGATCAGCCTCGAGCGCCGCGGTGTGTCCTGCGTGGCCGAGCTGCTCGAGAAGGAGGCCCCACGGACCACCGCCGCGGTCTGGGAGGCGCTGGCCGACGGTCCGCTGGGCGGTCCGGCGCAGCACGCGAAGTACGCCCGCAACGAGGTCTACTCGATCGTCCCGCGCTTCGGCCCGACCATCGGCCAGGAGAACCCGACGGTCACCCCGATCCCGGGCGACGTCTGCTACTTCGACTTCCACGGCGGGATGCTCGACGCCTCCTTCAAGGAGGACCAGGACATCGACCAGGCCGCGGGCGGCATCGACCTGGCCATCTTCTACGGCCGGAACAACCTCCTGCTCAACGGCGACGTGGGATGGGTCCCCGGCAACGTCTACGCCACGATCGTGGAGAATCTGCCGGCGATGGCGGAGGCGTGCCACGACGTGTGGCGTTCCGGCAGCGTGGGGGAGCGGCTCGTGTACGAGCGGCTTCCCGAGGGTTCCTCCGAGTAGGACGATCTACTCGGAGCGTTCTAGTGGAGTGGCCCGATGCCCGCTGAACTCTCCGTCGGTCTCGTCGATCCGGACGCCGGTCACGGTGCCGGGTCGGGCGACGACGGGTCGACCGACGACACACCGGGTGTCGGGGTCGTCGCCCCGTTCGACTTCGCGCTGGACCGCGAGCTGTGGCGCTGGGCGCCCGACGACGTCTCGCTCTACCTGACCCGGTTGCCGTTCTTCACCACGCCCGTCACGGTCGAGATGGCGGTCGCCGTCGGCGACCGGCGGGCGGTGCGCCGCGCGACCCGGGACGTGCTCACGCCGCGACCCGGTGTCGTGACGTTCGCCTGCACCTCCGGCAGCTTCGTCAGCGGTGTGGCGGGCGAGTTCGTGCTCCGCCGGACGATGATCGAGGCGGGCGCCCCGGAGGCCACGACCACCAGCGGCGCCCTGGTCGACGCCCTGCACCTGCTCGGGGTGCAGAACCTGGCGATCGCCACCCCGTACATCGCCGCGGTCACCGACCGGCTGGTGACCTTCCTCGCCGACAACGGGGTCACGACGGTCGCCAGCGAGGGCCTCGGCCTGCTCGGCAACATCTGGCGGGTCGGGTACGAACAGGTCGTGTCGATCGTCAAGGCGGTCGACCGGCCGGAGGCCGACGCGCTGTTCATCAGCTGCACCAACCTGCCCACCTACGACATCATCGAGCCCCTCGAGCAGGCCCTGGGCAAGCCCGTGATCACGGCGAACCAGGTCACGATGTGGGCCTCGCTGCGCGCCATCGGCCGGCAGGCCGTGGGCGGCGGGCGACTGCTCGAGGTCCCCCTGCAGCGCTCGGTGGCGTGACCCGGCCGGGCCTGGCTTGTACGATTGTCGACAACCTGCCCGGCCCGACCCGCGAGGAACGCCCGTGACACCCACCACCTCCGTGACCCCGACCGTCGGGATCCTGTACCCGGGGTACTCCGCCGAGGACGACTACCCGCGCGCCGAGCAGCGGCTCGGCGACGGCAGCCGGCTCCCGCTGGTGCACACCCTGATGCGGGAGGACGCGCACCGCGTCGACGCCCTGCTCGACGTCGGGTCCGAGGACATCCTCGCCGACGGGGCCAAGGCCGTGGCCGCGCAGGCCGGCCCACTGGACTCGATCATCTGGGCCTGCACGTCCGGCTCCTTCGTCTTCGGCTGGGACGGTGCGGCGGCGCAGGTCAAGGCGTTGCAGGAGGTGGCGCAGGTCCCGGCGTCGAGCACGTCGTTCGCGTTCGTCGACGCCTGCCGCCGGCTCGGGATCGACACGGTGGCCGTCGGCGCCACCTACCCGGACGACGTGGCCGAGCGGTTCGTCGAGTTCCTCGGCAAGGCCGGGATCCGCGTGCTGACCCTGACCTCGCGCGGGATCGTCACCGCGGCCGAGGTCGGCACCCTGCCCGACGACGTCGTGCTGGACTTCGCCGCGGCCGTCGCCGGCGACCCGGCCGCCGCCGGGGCGCAGGCGATCCTCATGCCCGACACGGCGCTGCACACGATCGACGTGCTCGACCGGCTCGACGAGCGGGTGGGCAGGCCGGTGCTCACCGCCAACCAGGTCAGCGTGTGGCAGGGGCTGCGGCTCGCCGGCGCCGACCGGGCGCGCTCCGGGCTGGGCGCGCTGTTCGCGGCGGGACCGGAGGCGGGCTGAGCCGATGACGGGCAGCAGTCCGGAGATCCGGATGGGCGACCTGGAGCCCATCGACCGCCGGTCGACCGCGGCGATCGTCGCCGACCGGATCCGGGCGGCGATCATGCGCGGCACGTTCCCGCCCGGCACCCAGCTGGGCGAGGTCGAGCTGGCGGCGCGGCTCGGGGTGAGCCGCGGGCCGCTGCGCGAGGCCATGCAGCGGCTGGTGGCCGAGGGCCTGCTGCGCAGCGAGCGGCACCGTGGGCTCTTCGTCCGCGACCTCGACGCCGCCGACGTGCGCGACGTCTACACCGCGCGCACGGCGGTCGAGCGGGCCGCCGCGCTGCTCCTGCTCGCCGAGCCCGACCGCGGTCCGGCGGTCGCCCGGCTGACCGCGGCGATCACGGCGATGGAGGCCGCCGCCGCGGCCGGCGACGCCGTCGCCCTCGCCGACGCCGACCACGACTTCCACGCCGAGCTCGTGGCCGCGTCGGGCAGCCCGCGACTGCACCGGATGTCGCGGACCCTGCTGGTGGAGACGCGGATGTGCCTGGCGGCGCTCCAGCAGACCGCACCGCCGTCGGAGGACCTGCTCGCCGAGCACCGCACCCTGCGCGACGCGCTCGCCACCGGCGACGCCGAGCTCATGACGCGGGTCCTCGAGGCTCACATGGCCGACGCCGTCAACCGCATCCTCGACGTCGCAACGCCCCCTGCGTTGCCCGCCTGAGCTGAGCCGCGCACGCCCCCTGTGACCTGCGACGGGAGATCTGCCGCGCGGCGTGCCGGGGTCGTAGGGTCGGCACCCGTGACCGGCTTCCTCGCGCGCTCGTGACGGGCATCCTCGAAGGCTTCCTCGTCATCGGCGTGGTCATCGCCGTCGGCTACGGGATCGGCCGGGCCGGGGTGCTCGGCCCGTCGGCCACCCAGGTGCTCTCCCGCACCGCGTTCTTCGTGGCGTCGCCCGCGCTGCTGTTCGTGACGCTCGCCCGGGCGGACGTCGGCGCGGTGTTCTCCTCGGCGCTCGTCGTCACCGCGGCGACCAGCACCCTCGCCTGCCTGCTCTACCTCCCGGTCGGGCTGGCCCGGCGGCGGCCGGCGGGGGAGACCGCGATCGGGTCGATGGCCAGCGGGTACGTCAACGCCGGCAACCTCGGCCTGCCCATCGCCACCTACGCGCTGGGCGACGCCGCCGCCGTCGCCCCGGTCCTGCTGTTCCAGCTCGCGGTCCTGACGCCGGTCTACACGACCGTGCTCGACGTGGTGTCCGGCGAGCGGACCTCGTGGGTCCGGACGCTGACGGCGCCGCTGCGCAACCCGATCGCCGTCGCGACCGCGGCCGGACTGGTCGTCTCGGGGACGGGCTGGCTGCCGCCCGAGCCGGTCATGGCGCCCCTGCAGCTCATCGCGGACCTTGCGGTGCCCGGGATGCTGCTGGCGTTCAGCATCTCGTTGCGCGGTGCGGCGCGGCCCGGGACCGGCGACGTCGGGCCCTCGCTGTGGTGCGTGGTCGTGCTGAAGAACCTGGTGCACCCGCTGCTCGCGCTCGTGCTCGGCGGCGTCGTGCTGGGGCTGTCGGGACCTGCGCTGACCGCCGTCGTGGTGTGCGCGGCCC
Source organism: Pseudonocardia kujensis (assembly GCF_021283305.1). Taxonomy (GTDB): domain Bacteria; phylum Actinomycetota; class Actinomycetes; order Mycobacteriales; family Pseudonocardiaceae; genus Pseudonocardia; species Pseudonocardia kujensis. The sequence continues at coordinate 26,204 of NZ_JAJSOK010000042.1, read as the reverse complement.
TCCCCACCGCGCAGAACGTCTTCGGCTACGCCGTGCGCTTCGACCGGGGCGTCCGGCTGGGCCGGGATGCCGCCCTGACCACCACGATCGTCAGCGTCCCGGTGCTGGTCGTGCTCGTCGGGCTGCTGTCGGCGTAGCGCCCCTTGCCGGGGTAGGGTCCGGCATGGTTCCCTGAGATTGTCGACAACGCGACAATCCTCGACTCGTGGAGCGGAGTTCCATGGCACAGCTGTCCCCGGTCCTCACCCAGGCCACGCCCGTCCAGGCCGCGCGCGGCGAGGGCGTCCACCTCTACGACACCGAGGGGCGTCGGTACCTGGACTTCACGGCCGGGATCGGCGTCACCTCCACCGGGCACTGCCACCCGAAGGTCGTCGCCGCGGCCCAGGAGCAGGTCGCCACGCTCATCCACGGCCAGTACACGACCGTGATGCACCAGCCGCTGCTGAAGCTCGCCGACCGGCTCGGCGACGTGCTGCCGCCGGCGCTCGACAGCGTCTTCTTCCTCAACTCGGGCTCGGAGGCCGTCGAAGCCTCGGTCCGGCTGGCCCGGCACGCCACGGGCCGCCCGCTGATCCTGGCCTTCGACGGCGGCTTCCACGGTCGCACGATGGGTGCCGCCGCGCTCACGACGTCGGGCGCCAAGATCCGCTCCGGGATCGGCCCGATGATGGGCGGCACGGTGTTCGCGCCGTTCCCCTACGCCTACCGCTACGGCTGGAGCGAGGAGCAGGCCGTCGAGTTCGCGCTGGCCGAGCTCGACCGTCAGCTCGTCAGCACCGCGCCGGCCGCCGACGTCGCCGCGTTCATCATCGAGCCGGTCCTCGGCGAGGGCGGCTACGTGCCCACGCCGCCGGCCTTCCTGCGCGGCCTGCGCGAGCGCGCCGACAGGCACGGCATCCTGCTGATCGCCGACGAGGTGCAGACCGGCTTCGGCCGCACCGGGAAGTTCTGGGGCCACCAGCACACCGAGGGCCTCACCCCGGACATCCTCATCACCGCCAAGGGCCTGGCCAGCGGGTTCCCGCTGTCCGGCATCGCGGCCTCCCGCGACCTGATGAGCAAGGCGCGCCCGGGCTCGCAGGGCGGGACCTACGGGGGCAACGCCGTCGCCTGCGCCGCCGCGCTCGCCACCCTCGAGGTGGTGCAGGAGGAGGGCCTGGTCGACAACGCCGCCGTGCAGGGGCGCCGGCTGCTCGAGGGCCTGCGGGGCGCCTCGGCCGACGTCAAGGGCGTCGGCGACGTCCGCGGCCTCGGCCTCATGGTGGCCGTCGAGTTCACCGCGCCCGACGGCTCGCCCGACGCCGCCACCGCCGTCAAGGCGCACGCGGCCGCGGCCGAGCAGGGCCTGCTGCTGCTCACCTGCGGCCCGTTCGGCAACGTCGTGCGGTTCATCCCGCCGCTCATCACCACGGCCGAGCAGGTCGACGAGGGCGTGGCGCTCTGGAGCAAGGCCCTCGCGAACGCGGTCTGACCGCTTGTACGAGGGAACCATGATGCGCATTTCGGATGTGCCGGAGCGCATCATGGTTCCACAACGCGTCCAGAACTTGCTCGTCAGCGCGTTATGGTTCCATAGCGCGTTCGGGACCGGCTTGCTAGCGCATTATGGTTCCATAGCGCGTTGGGAACCGGATCCTAAGCGCGTTATGGTTCCATAACGCGTCCAGAACTTGCTCGTCAGCGCGTTATGGTTCCATAGCGCGTTGGGAGCTGGCTCGTCGGCGCGTTATGGTTCCGTAACGCGCCGAGGCCGGCTTGTTAGCGCATTATGGTTCCATGACGCGTTCGGGACCGGCGTGTCGGCGCATCATGGTTCCATAACGCGTCCAGAACTTGCTCGTCAGCGCATTATGGTTCTATAGCGCGTTGGGAGCCGGCTCGTCAGCGCGTATGGTTCCATAACGCACCTAGGGTCGGTTCATTCGCGCATCAAGGAGCCATGACGCGATCGGGCCTGAGGCCACGTCGCGTCATGGCTCTCTCACGCGGTTACTTGCGGACGGGGGAGAGTCCGAGGCTCATCCCGGCCAGGCCCCGGGAGCGGACGGTCAGCTTCTCCGCGATGCCGTTGAGCACCTGCGCCGCCGCCGTCTCCGGGCTGCGCAGCACGATCGGGGTGCCGGAGTCGCCGCACTCGCGCACACCCGGCTCGAGCGGCACCTGGCCGAGCAGCGGGACGGGGGCGCCGAGGGTCTGCGTCAGCCGGTCGACGACGGTCTGCCCGCCGCCCGCGCCGAAGACCTCCATCCGGGTCCCGTCGGGCATCTCGAGCCAGGACATGTTCTCGATCACGCCCGCGATCCGCTGCCGGGTCTGCACGGCGATCGAGCCCGCCCGCTCGGCCACCTCGGCCGCGGCCTGCTGCGGGGTGGTGACCACCAGCAGCTCGGCGTTCGGGATGAGCTGCGCGGTCGAGATCGCGATGTCGCCGGTGCCCGGGGGCAGGTCCAGCAGCAGGACGTCCAGGTCGCCCCAGAACACGTCCGCCAGGAACTGCTGCAGCGCGCGGTGCAGCATCGGGCCGCGCCACACGACGGGCGTGTTGTCGGCGACGAACATGCCGATCGAGATGACCTTCACGCCGTGCGCCTGCGGCGGCATGATCATGTTGTCGACCTTGGTCGGCCGGTCCGCCGCACCCAGCATCCGCGGGACCGAGTGCCCGTAGATGTCCGCGTCGACCACGCCGACGTGCAGGCCCTTCGCGGCCATCGCCGCGGCCAGGTTGACGGTGACCGAGGACTTGCCGACGCCGCCCTTGCCGGACGCCACGCAGTACACGCGGGTCAGCGAGCCGGGCTGGGCGAACGGGATCTCGGGCTCGTCGGAGTCGCCACGCAGCTGCCGGCGCAAGGCGGTCCGCTGCTCGTCGCTCATCACGTCCAGCTCGACGCGGACCTCGCTCACCCCGGGTACCGCGGACACCGCGGCGGTCACGCGGTTGGTGATGGTCTCGCGCATCGGGCAGCCGGCGACCGTCAGGTAGACGCCCACCTGCGCGACGCCGTCCGGGGACACCGTGACGCCCTTGACCATGCCGATCTCGGTGATCGGTTTGCGGATCTCGGGGTCCTCGACCTTGCTCAGCGCGGCGCGGATCGCCTGCTCGACGGTCTCGGTGCTGGTGTTTCCCATGAGGGACATCTGGGTCTCCGCTGAACCTTCCTCGTCGACGAGTGCCGCGAGTACGGTCACGGCGTGTCCCCTCCCATGCTACGTGCGGTCCCGCGCCGGCTCTCGCGTCCGTAGCATCTACCGACGTGACGGACATCGCCGAAGGGCGGGCCGGTTCCGACGGCCTGCACACCACGGGGTCCGCGCACGGGGGGAAGGACCGGTCGGCGCAGGTCGTGCCGAGGCCGGAGGAGATGGCGTCGTGGCGGGCGTTCCTGAGAGCGCACGCCACGATCACCCGGGCGCTGGAGACCGAACTCGTCGCGGAGCAGGAGCTCTCGCTGGCGGCCTACGACGTGCTGGTCCAGCTCGCGGAGGCCCCCGGGAGACGGCTGCGCATGACCGAGCTGGCCGACGCCGTGCTCCTCTCCCGCTCCGGGGTGACCCGGCTGGTCGACCGGCTCGAGCGCGCCGGGCTGGTGCGCCGCGCGCGGGTGGAGTCCGACGGCCGGGGGGTCGCCGCGGGACTCACCCCGGCCGGCCTGGACCGCCTGCGCACCGCCGCGCGCACCCACCTGCGCGGGGTGACGAGCCATTTCGCGACCCGGCTCGACGCCGACGACCTCGCGGCGCTCGAGCGGATCTGCGCCCGCCTGGTCGTGGCCTGATTCTCGCGACTCGCGCTGCCGGTTCTCGCGACTCGCGCTGCCGGTTCTCGCGACTCGCGCTGCCGGTTCTCGCGACTCGCGCTGCCGGTTCTCGCGACTCGCGGGAGCTCGGGGCCGCGACCCGCGGGATCGGGCAGGCGCGGTCAGCGGCGGCGGCCGGGCTTGGCCTCGCGCTTCTCCAGGCGCTTCTCCGGCCGGCGGTCGGTCTGCTCGCCGCGCACCGCCGCGTCGACGGTGGCCTCCAGGTTCTGGGTGAGCCGCTCCAGCTCGCCGCGCAGGTAGTCCCGCGTGGCGACCTCGCCGACCGCGAGCCGCAGCGCCGCGAGCTCGCGGGCGAGGTACTCGGTGTCGGCCTTGGTGCGCTCGGCGCGGCGGCGGTCCTCCTCGAGGGCGATCCGGTCCCGGTCGTCCTGCCGGTTCTGCGCGAGCAGGATCAGCGGCGCCGCGTACGCCGCCTGGGTCGAGAAGGCCAGGTTGAGCAGGATGAACGGGTACGGGTCCCACTGCAGCCACCAGCTGACCAGGTTCAGCCCGATCCAGACGATCACGATCACGGTCTGGATCGCGAGGTAGCGCCCGGTGCCGAGGAAGCGCGCGATGCGCTCCGCGGCGCTCGCGAAGCCGTCCGGGTCGAACTCGATCCGCCGCCGGCCCAGCAGCGGCTGGTCGAGGCGGCGGCCGGTCTGCAGCTCAGGCATCCCTGACCCCCGTCCGTGCGGACCCGGTGGGTCCCGTTCCGTTGCGCGCGAGCTCGCCGACCCCGGGCTCGACGTGCCCGAGCGCTTGGTCCCGCCAACCCTCCGGCAGCAGGTGGTCCAGCAGGTCGTCGACGGTGACCGCGCCCAGCAGGTGGTCCTCCGGGTCGACGACCGGGCCCGCCACCAGGTTGTAGGTGGCGAAGTAGCGGGTGATCTCCTCGATCGAGGCGTCGGGCTCCAGCCGGGCGAGCTCGCTGTCGACCAGCCCCGCGACCAGCTCGAACGGCGCCTCTCGCAGCAGCCGCTGGCTGTGCACGCAGCCCAGGTAGCGCCCGGTCGGGGTGGCGCTCGGCGGGCGGCAGACGAAGACCATGCTGGCCAGCGCCGGCGGCACGTCCGGGTTCCGGACGTGCGCGAGTGCCTCGGCCACGGTCGCGTCGGGGCGGAGGACGATCGGTTCCGGCGTCATGAGACCGCCCGCGGTGCGGGTCTCGTACGTCAACAGCCGCCGGACGGGCTCGGACTCCTCGGGCTCCATCAGCGCGAGCAGCCGCCCCGCCTCCTCGTCGTCGAGCTCGCCCAGGAAGTCGGCGGCGTCGTCCGGGGACATGGCCTCGAGGACGTCCGCGGCCCGCTCGGAGTCCAGGTGCGCGAAGAGCACGCGCTGGTCGTTCTCCGACAGCTCCTCGAACACGTCGGCCAGCCGCTCGTCGTCGAGCGCGTCGACCACCTCGCGCTGCCGCTTGCGCGGCAGCTCGGACAGGGCGGCCGCGACGTCGGCCGGGCGCATGGAGTCGAACACCGCGAGCAGGCCCTCGGTGCCCTGTCGGTCGGACAGGGTCAGCCCCTGGACCGCGCTCCACGGCAGCACCTGCACCGGGTTGCGGCGGCCGAGCCGGCGCGGACCGGTCCGCAGGGCCAGCCGGCTGACCACCCAGTCCCGGCTGCGGGTCTGCTCCATCGCCGCGTCGACCACGACGGCGGCCTCGCCGGACTCGCGGACGGCGACCGGGGCGTCGAGCATCTGCCCGAGCACGAGAGTCTCGTTGGGGCGCTGGTGGAAGCCGGACAGGCTGACCGAGCCGGTGGCCAGCGTGACGGCGGCGGGATCGACGTCGGCCACGCGCAGCATCGGGACGAAGATGCGGCGCCGGCTCGACAGCTCCACGACCAGGCCGAGCACCCGGGGCGGGGTGGCGTCGAGCCGCAGGGTCGCGACGACGTCGCGCACCTTGCCGATCCGCTCCCCGTCGGGCCCGAACACGGCGAGGCCCGCCATCCGTGCCACGAAGATCCGCGCCGCGCCCATGGGCACAGACTAGGCCGTCGTCCCAGGTGGGGCCGGGGTCGGAGCGGCCCTACCCTGCGTGTCGTGCCGAGCCTCCGCTTCGACGTCGTGGACGTGTTCACCGACCGCCCGTACGCGGGCAACCCGCTCGCCGTGGTCCGCTGCGAGCAGCACGAACCCTCCGCGGCGGCGATGCAGGCGATCGCCGCCGAGTTCCACCTCTCCGAGACCGTGTTCACGCTGCCGCCGACCACCCCGGAGGCCGACTACCGGGTGCGGATCTTCACCCCGGCCGTCGAGCTGCCGTTCGCCGGGCACCCGAGCGTCGGGGCGGCCTGGGTCCTCGCCCGGGACGGCGCGATCCGGCACGGCGACGTCGTGCAGGAGTGCGGGGCGGGGCTCCTGCCCGTGGCGGTCGACGCCGACGGGGCGCGCGTCGCGGGCGGCCGACCGGAGGTGGGCGAGGACCTCGACGCCGCCCTGCTCGCCACCGCGGCCGGGCTGACCCCGGACGACGTCGACGGCGCGGCGGCGCCGGGCGTCGCCTCGGCGGGCGTGCCGTACGCGTTCCTGCTCGTCCGGCCCGACGCCGTCGCCCGTGCGGTGCCCGACGCCGAGGCGGTGCGCGCGCAGACCGCCGACCTCACCGGGCTGGTGGTCGCGAGCGTCTCCGGCGACGCCCGGCAGGTGCACCTGCGCATGTTCGGCGCCGGGGTCGGGGTGGACGAGGACCCCGCGACCGGCTCCGCCGCCGTCGCGCTGGGGGTGTTCCTCACCGACCGCGGACTGCTCGCACCCGACGTCCCGTCGCGCTTCACCATCGCCCAGGGCGCCGAGATCGGCCGCCCCTCCGTGCTCGACGTCGAGGTGCGGGCCGAGGACGGGCGGGCGGTGGCCACCACCGTGCGCGGCGGCGTGGTCCCGGTCTCCCGCGGCGAGCTCACCGCCCTCCCCTGACCGACTGCACGACCACTGGGCTCGGCCGGACCCCCCGCCAGCTCCCGCGCCCGACCGGGGCGTCGCACACCCCCTTCGGCCCCGGACACCCGGTCGACGGCGTGTGCGGCCGCCCTCGCGGGTGGGGAACGGGGCCGCGCCGGATGTGTGCCGGATGTGTCACGCCGTCCCGGGTGCGCGACCGGAGGACGGTGCCCCGTCGGCCGCGCCACCCCACCCACCCGCTCGGACCGTCCGACCGGAGGGGTGGTACCGACGGGTAACCGCCGTCCACCTCCCGTGGGTGAGAAACCAATCACCTGACGGCGCGCTCGGCGCCCGGACGTGCCAGCATCCAACGAGCCCCGATCAGCGACGAGGAGTTCGACAGTGACGTCTGTGGAGTCCGCGAGCACACGCCCGCTCCGCCCCCGCCGGTCCTGCCTGGCGGTCCCAGGTTCGAGCCAGAAGTTCATCGACAAGGCCCGGACGCTGAACTCCGACCAGGTCTTCCTGGACCTCGAGGACGCGTGCGCGCCGCTGGCCAAGCCCGGCGCCCGCAAGACGATCGTCGCCGCGCTGAACGAGGGCGGCTGGGGCGAGAAGGCCCGCGTGGTCCGGGTCAACGACTGGACGACCGAGTGGACCTACCGCGACGTGGTCGAGGTCGTCGAGGGCGCCGGCGCCAACCTGGACGCGATCATGCTGCCGAAGGTGCAGACGCCGCAGCAGGTCGTCGCGCTCGACCTGCTGCTCACGCAGATCGAGAAGACCATGGGCTACGAGGTCGGCAAGATCGGCATCGAGGCGCAGATCGAGAACGCGCTGGGCCTGACGAACGTCAACGAGATCGCCACCGCGAGCCGGCGCGTCGAGACCATCATCTTCGGCCCGGCCGACTTCATGGCGTCGATCAACATGAAGTCCCTGGTCGTGGGCGAGCAGCCGCCCGGCTACGACGTCGGCGACGCCTACCACCACATCCTCATGTCGATCCTGATGGCGGCCCGCGCGCACGACAAGCAGGCCATCGACGGTCCGTACCTGCAGATCAAGGACGTCGACGGCTTCAGGCGCGTCGCCGGCCGCTCCGCCGCGCTGGGCTTCGACGGCAAGTGGGTGCTGCACCCGGGCCAGATCGACGCGGCCAACGAGGTCTTCAGCCCGTCGCAGGAGGACTACGACCACGCCGAGAACATCCTCGACGCCTACGAGTGGTTCACCTCGGAGGCCGGCGGCAAGCGCGGAGCCGCGATGCTCGGCGACGAGATGATCGACGAGGCCTCCCGCAAGATGGCCCTGGTGATCTCGGGCAAGGGCCGCGCCGCGGGTATGCAGCGCAGCGACAAGTGGACCCCGCCGGAGGCGTGAGGGCCCGGTAGCGCACGACTTCAGCGAGGAGGAAGCACATGGCCCGCCTGGCCCAGACGGCCGGTCTCACCGACGTGCAGGAGGAGATCATCTCCACCGTCCGCACGTTCGTGGACAAGGAGATCATCCCGCACGCCACCGCCCTCGAGCACGCGGACGCCTACCCGCAGGACATCGTCGACGGGATGAAGGAGATGGGGCTGTTCGGCCTCACCATCCCCGAGGAGTACGGCGGGCTGGGCGAGTCCCTGCTGACCTACGCCCTGGTCGTCGAGCAGATCGCGCGCGGCTGGATGAGCGTCTCCGGCGTGATCAACACCCACTTCATCGTGGCGTACATGCTGATGCACCACGGCACCGAGGAGCAGAAGCAGAAGTACCTGCCGAAGATGGCGCTGGGGGAGACCCGGGGCGCCTTCTCGATGTCCGAGCCGGACCTGGGCTCCGACGTCGCGGCGATCAAGACGCGCGCCAAGCAGGACGGCGACGACTACGTCATCGACGGCGCCAAGATGTGGCTGACCAACGGCGGCTCGTCGAACCTGATCGCGCTGCTGGTGAAGACGGACCTCGGGCAGCCGAAGCCGTACCAGAACCTCACCACGTTCCTGGTCGAGAAGCCGTCCGGCTTCGGCGAGGTCGTCCCCGGGCTCACCATCCCCGGCAAGATCGACAAGATGGGGTACAAGGGCGTCGACACCACCGAGGCGGTGTTCGACGGCTTCCGGATCCCGGGCTCGCAGATCCTCGGCGGGGAGGCCGGCAAGGGCTTCTCGCACATGATGGACGGTGTCGAGGTCGGCCGGGTCAACGTCGCGGCCCGCGCCTGCGGCATCTCGATCCGGGCCTTCGAGCTGGCGGTGGAGTACGCGCAGCAGCGCGCCACCTTCGGCAAGCCGATCGCCGAGCACCAGGCCATCGCGTTCAAGCTGGCCGAGATGGGCACCAAGGTGGAGGCCGCCCACCTCATGATGGTCAACGCGGCCCGGCTCAAGGACCGCGGCGAGCGCAACGACGTCGAGGCGGGCATGGCCAAGCTGCTGGCCTCGGAGTACTGCGCCGAGGTCACCCAGGAGGCCTTCCGGATCCACGGCGGCTACGGGTACTCGAAGGAGTACGAGATCGAGCGCCTGATGCGCGAGGCGCCCTTCCTGCTGATCGGCGAGGGCACCTCCGAGATCCAGAAGACGATCATCTCCCGCGGCCTGCTCAAGGAGTACCGCTCCCGCTGAGCCCGCTCGTGCGGACGGCGTCTCCCGCCCGGGAGGCGCCGTCCGCCTTTGCCAGGCCTTTTCCGTGCGTCCCCCGGATCCCAGGGCCGACGTTCGCGTCGTGCGGGCACACCTCCGAACGACCCGACTCGGCCGACCGACGTACGCCGGGGGTGACCTCGGACGGCCACGACGCCGGCCGAACCGGGGTCCGGCGCGGTGATCATGGGCGTGGTGGCAGCGCTGCAGGCGGTGTGCCTCTATCGTGACCAGCGCGGAGGGCACTTCGGCGCGGTCCCGGTCGTTGACACCATGGGCACCGAGATGTCCGAGGTGTCCAGTCGGCCGTACCGAGGAGAGAGCCCGTGACCACCCCGTTCGGCGGAAGCGGACAGCCCGCACCGGGCCTGCCCAACCTGCCCACCCCGCCCACCGGTTGGCCGGTCGGCTCGTACGCCACCTACGAGGAGGCGCAGCGGGCGGTCGACCACCTCGCCGACAGCGACTTCCCCGTGCGGGACGTGACGATCGTCGGCGTCGACCTGATGCTCGTCGAGCGGATCGTCGGGCGGCTCACCTGGGGTCGTGTGCTCCTGTCGGGCGCGGCGTCCGGCGCCTGGTTCGGTCTGTTCGTGGGCCTGCTGCTCAGCCTGTTCAGCACCGGGGGCGGTGGCATCGTCCGAATCGTGGTCGCCCTGCTCGGCGGCATCGTGTTCGGCCTCGCCTTCGCGGCGGCCCAGTACTGGGGCACCCGCGGTCGCCGGGACTTCACCTCGTCGAGCCAGATGGTCGCCGGCCGGTACGACGTGCTGTGCCAGCCGCGCAACGCCGAGAAGGCCCGCGAGCTGCTGGCCAAGCTGGCGATGGGTACCGCCGCGGGCGCCTGAGCGCAAGCCGGACTCGTCCGTTGGTGTCCATTTCGGTCTGATCAGGTCTCGGCTTGGTCACTGCCGCCATCTCGGATTGCGGGGTGCCCGGACCCGACATAGGTTTCCCCTACCGATCGCTCCACGTGATCGGGGTCACACGACTGTGCGATGCTGCGCCGCCGCGTCCCTACCGGCGCCTGCGCGTCGACGGAACGGGAGGCCGGAATGGGGCAGCCGCCGGGCACGAGGGGCGGGGGAACCGACGTGCGGCGCCGCAGACGGCGTCGCGGGCGGGGCCGCTGGGCGGCCGCGGGCGGTGCGGTGCTCACCGCGGCGATGCTGGCCGGCTGCGGGGCCGAGGCGGCCGGGCCGCCGACGCTGAACTTCTACACCCCGGCCGACGGCGCGACCCAGTACGCCGAGGCCGCGAAGGACTGCACCGCGGCGGCGAACGGCCGGTACACGATCGCCCAGCAGACCCTCCCCAAGGGCGCGGACGACCAGCGGCTCCAGCTGGCCCGCCGGCTCGTCGCGGGCGACACCGCCGTCGACATCGTGGGCATCGACGTCACCTGGACCGCGGAGTTCGCCAAGGCCGGCTGGCTGGAGAAGTTCCCGCCGGACGTCCGCGCGCAGGTCGAGCAGGGCACGCTCGCCGGCCCGCTCGAGACCGGCACCTACCAGGGCGACCTGTGGGCGGCCCCGTTGAACACCAACACCCAGATCCTCTGGTACCGCTCGGATCTCGTGCCCACCCCGCCGAAGACGTGGGACGAGATGATCCAGATGTCCGAGGAGCTGCACCAGAAGGGCCTGCCCTCCTACATCGAGGTCCAGGGCGCCCAGTACGAGGGCCTCACCGTCTGGTTCAACACGCTGGTCAACAGCGCCGGCAGCCAGATCGTCGACGAGAACGGCAAGGTCCTCATCGCCGAGCAGCCCGGCTCGGGCGACGCGGAGAAGGCCGCGGCGATCATGAAGCGGGTGGCGGCGTCGCCGGCGTCGGACCCGTCGTTGTCGGTGGCCAAGGAGAACGACGGCCGGTTGGCGATGGAGGCCGGCACCGCCGCGTTCCAGATCAACTACCCGTTCGTCTACGCCTCGATCAACACTCCGCCGCCGGACGGCGGCGGTGGCGGCACCTTCATCGACGAGCAGGGCAGGCCCGCCGCGACGGACACCGGACGCCAGGTCGTCGACGTGTTCAAGTGGGCGCCGTACCCGTCGGTGAACCCGGGCGAGCCCGCCAAGGTCACCATCGGCGGCCTGAACCTGGGTGTGAGCAGCACGTCGCTGCACAAGGACCTGGCGTTCGAGGCCGTGCAGTGTCTGCGCAACCGGCAGAACCAGCTGCGCAACGCCGTCGACGGCGGCGTCCCGCCGACGCTGGAGGCGCTGTACTCTGACCCGTCCTTCCAGCAGGAGTACCCGGCCTGGCAGGCCATCAAGGAGTCGTTGGACAACGCGGGCGTGCGGCCCAAGACCCCGGCCTACCAGAGCATCTCGATCGTGATCTCGGACCAGCTCAACCCGCCCGCGGACATCGACCCCGCGGCGGTCCCGGCCGAGCTCGCCGACCAGATCGTCCGCGCGCAGAACTCCGAAGGGCTGGTCCCGTGAGCATCGACAGCGGGGCCCTCGCGGCCTCGACGACACAGCAGACCGAGCAGCAGGGCGGGGCGCACCGGAAGGGCAAGCCGGCGCTGTCGGAGGGCAAGAAGGCCGAGCGCCGGCTCGGGCTCCTGCTCTGCGCGCCCGCCGCGATCATCATGGTCGCGGTCACGGCGTACCCGATCGTCTACGCGATCTGGCTGTCCTTCCAGCGCTACGACCTGCGGTTCCCGGCCGACCGCGCGTTCGCCGGGTTCGCCAACTACGCCGCCGTGCTCACGTCGGAGTACTGGTGGCGCGCCTTCCTGGTCACGATGATCATCACGATCGTCTCGGTGGCGATCGAGTTCGTGCTCGGCCTGGCGTTGGCGCTGGTCATGCACCGCACGATCGTCGGGCGCGGCCTGACCAGGACCGTCGTGCTCATCCCGTACGGCATCGTCACGGTCGTCGCGGCCTTCAGCTGGCAGTTCGCCTGGACGCCGGACAAGGGCTACCTGGCGGCGATGCTGCCCGAGGGCGCCGCGCCGCTGACCGGGCAGGTGTCGGCGATCCTGCTGATCATCCTGGCCGAGGTCTGGAAGACCACGCCGTTCATGGCGCTGCTGTTGATGGCGGGCCTCGCCCTCGTGCCGGACGACCTGCTCAAGGCCGCCCAGGTCGACGGCGCAGGTCCGTGGCAGCGGCTGACGCGGATCATCCTGCCGATGATGAAGCCGGCCATCCTGGTCGCGCTGCTGTTCCGCACGCTCGACGCCTTCCGCGTGTTCGACAACATCTACATCCTCACGCAGGGCTCCAACGGCACCGGCTCGGTGTCGATGCTGGGCTACGACAACCTGTTCAAGGCCTTCAACCTGGGCATCGGCTCGGCGATCAGCGTGCTCATCTTCATCGCCGTCGCGCTGATCGCGTTCCTGTTCATCAAGATATTCGGCGCCGCGGCGCCCGGGTCCGACGAGGGGAAGCGCTGATGGCCAGCACGATCAGCCCAGCGGTGGAGTCCCGACCGGCCGCCCCGGCGAAGGGCTCGTCCAAGGGCGCGGGCATGTCCGAGGGGCAGAAGAAGACCTGGTGGGCGGTCGCCGACCTGGTCGTGCTGCTCTACGCGCTGGTGCCGGTGCTGTGGATCCTGTCGCTGAGCTTCAAGACCACCGACACGATCACGGACGGGAACTTCTTCCCGCGCAGCTGGACGCTCGACAACTACGCCCAGATCTTCCAGATCGGCCTGTTCACGGCGGCATTGCGGAACTCCATCGGCATCGCGCTGATCTCCACGGTGCTCGCCGTCGTCATCGGGACCATGGCGGCCTACGCCATCGCCCGGCTGGACTTCCCGGGCAAGAAGGTCCTCGTCGGCGTCTCGCTGCTGATCGCGATGTTCCCGCAGATCTCGCTGGTCAGCCCGCTGTTCGACATCTTCCGCGGGATCGGCATCTTCGACACCTGGATCGGGCTGATCCTGCCGTACATCACGTTCGCGCTGCCGCTGGCGATCTACACGCTCTCCGCCTTCTTCCGGGAGATCCCGTGGGAGCTGGAGAAGGCGGCCAAGATGGACGGCGCCACGCCGCTGCAGGCCTTCCGCTCGGTCATCGTCCCGCTGGCCGCGCCGGGCGTGTTCACCACGGCGATCCTCGTGTTCATCTTCTGCTGGAACGACTTCCTGTTCGCGATCTCGCTGACGTCGACGAGCCGCTCGCAGACGGCGACGGTGGCGATCGCGAACTTCACCGGCGCCTCGCAGTTCGCCGAGCCGACCGGCTCGATCGCGGCCGCGGCCGTGCTGCTCACCATTCCGATCATCGTCTTCGTGCTGTTCTTCCAGCGCCGGATCGTCGCCGGGCTGACCTCCGGCGCAGTGAAGGGATAACCCGATGGCCGACATCGTCCTGGACCACGTCTACAAGCGGTACCCCGACGGCACCCTCGGCGCCGACGACGTCAACATCGAGATCGCCGACGGCGAGTTCATCATCCTCGTCGGGCCCTCCGGCTGCGGGAAGTCCACGACCCTCAACATGATCGCCGGGCTCGAGGACATCTCCGACGGCGAGCTGCGCATCGGCGGCCAGCGCATGAACGAGCGCGCGCCGAAGGACCGGGACATCGCCATGGTGTTCCAGTCCTACGCGCTCTACCCGCACATGACGGTGCGGGAGAACATGGCCTTCCCGCTCAAGCTGGCCAAGGTCGACAAGGCGGAGATCGACCGCAAGGTCACCGACGCGGCGAAGATCCTCGACCTCACCCAGCACCTGGACCGCAAGCCCGCCAACATGTCCGGCGGCCAGCGGCAGCGCGTGGCGATGGGGCGCGCGATCGTCCGCAGCCCCAAGGCCTTCCTCATGGACGAGCCGCTGTCGAACCTCGACGCCAAGCTGCGCGTCCAGATGCGGACGATGGTCTCCAAGCTGCAGCAGCGGCTGGAGACGACCACGGTCTACGTCACGCACGACCAGACCGAGGCCATGACGCTCGGGGACCGGATCGTCGTCATGCGCAGCGGTGTGGTGCAGCAGATCGGCTCGCCGCAGCACCTGTACGACAACCCGGCCAACCTGTTCGTCGCCGGGTTCATCGGCTCGCCGGCCATGAACTTCCTGCCGGCGCGGCTGGAGGACGACTCGCTCCGCACGGCCCTCGGTGACCTTGCGTTGTCCGACCAGCTGCGGCAGACGCTGTCCGCGTCGGGCGCCGAGCGGGACGTGATCGTCGGCATCCGGCCGGAGCACTTCGAGGACTCCGCCCTGATCGACGAGGGCATCCGCCACCAGGGCTCCACCTTCACCGCCCAGGTCGACGTCCTGGAGTCGATGGGCTCGGACAAGTTCGCCTACTTCAGCGTGGAGGAGCAGGCGACCTCGGACGAGCTCGCCGAGCTGGCCGCCGACGCCGGTACCGCCGACGTTCCGGGCGGCGACGCGGGCCAGCTGGTCACCCGGCTGTCCGCCACGTCCTCGGCCCGTGAGGGCCAGTCCGTCGACGTGTGGGTGGACACCTCGAAGCTGCAGGTCTTCGACCCCAAGACCGGCAAGAACCTGACGACGAGCGAGGCCGCCCCCGCCACCGTCTGAGGCCCTCGCGCGAGTCGGGAGCTCCTGCACCGCGAGTCGGGAGCTCCTGCGCCGCGAGTCGCGAGATGCAGGACCTCCCGACTCGCGGAGTCAGAGCTCGCGACTCGCGGTGTCAATGCTCGCGACTCGCGGTGCCAATGCTCGCGACTCGCGGTGTCAGTGCTCGCGACCCGCGGGAGGGAGAGCGGGTCGGGGGGCGGGGAGGAGGAGGCCGATGGACTCGGCGGAGAGCACCCGCTCGATGCCGAGGACGGTGGCGCCGGCGACGCCCGCGTACTCGCCGAGCACGCTGTTGGTCAGCACCAGGTTGCGCGTTGCGAGGGGTAGCGCGCGCTGGTAGACCACGCTGCGGACCCCGGCGAGCAGCTCGTCGCTGGCGGCGGTGAGGGAGCCGCCGATGGTCACCCGGGCCGGGTTGTAGAGGTGCACGAGCGTCGCCACCAGCTCGCCGATCAGCCCGGCCGCCTCGCGCACCGCCGCGACCGCGCGCGCGTCGCCGCGCCCGAGCATCGCCCGCAGGTCGGCGATCGACGGCGCGGCGTCGCGGTGGCCGAGGCGGCGCGCGATGGCCCCGGCCGAGGCGACGGCCTCGATGCACCCGACGTTGCCGCAGACGCACGCGTCGTCGGGCGCCCCGCGGACCCGGACGTGTCCGATGTCGCCCGCCGCCCCGTCGGCGCCGTGGTGCAGTGAGCCGCCGCCGGTCACGAGCCCGCCGCCGATGCCGGTCCCGATCTTCACGAACAGCAGCGGGACCTGGTCGGCCGGCAGCGCGCGGGCCTCGCCGAGCGCGCGCAGGTTCACGTCGTTCTCCAGCACCGCCGGGCAGCCGAAGGTCTGCCGGAGCCGCGTGGTCACGGGGTAGGCGTGCCAGCCGGGCATGATCGGCGGCCGCACCGGGATCCCGAGATGGTTGTCGACCGGCCCGGGCAGGCCGATCACGACGGCCCGGGCCGGAACGGTCGAGTCGCCGCGGAGCCGGGTGAGCTGCGTCTCCACCGTCCGGAGCACCGTGTCCGGCCCGTCCGTGACGTCGAGGTCGACGTGCGCGTGCGCGAGCACCCGCTGGCTGAGGTCGGTCACGGCGAGGTGCGCGCCCCGCGCGCCGACGTCGGCGAGCAGCACCTGACCGCCCTCCGCCGCGAGCGCGAGCCGCTCGGCGGGGCGCCCCCGGCCGGCCGTCGGTCGCAGCCCGTCGAAGCGGAGGAGGCCGCCGGCGAGCAGCTCGTCGACCGCGGTGCTCACAGTGGTCCTGGCCAGGCCGGTCGCGGCGACGAGGTCGGCCTTGCTCACCGCGGTGTCCGACGCGACCAGCCGGGCGACCGTGCTGAGCAGCAGCGCCGGGACGATGCGCCCGGACTGGGACGGGGCGCTCAGCCGCAACGGCGGCAGCAGGGTGGGCCCGGGCAGCGGGGCCCGGGGTGCGGTCGAGTGCGGCAACGCCATCGTCACGCCCCGATATCGTCCGATAAACAGCGTGAAGCGGCATTATTCGGTCGTTGTACGGCGCTGGTCAACGCTTCTACGTTTCCCCCGTGGCGTCACTGCTGACGATGCGCGGGATCGTGAAGACGTTCCCCGGCGTGCGCGCGCTCGACGGTGTGGATCTCGACGTCGCGGCCGGCGAGGTGCACTGCCTGCTCGGGCAGAACGGGGCCGGCAAGTCGACCCTGATCAAGGTGCTGGCCGGCGCCCACCGTCCGGACGCCGGCGCGATCACCTGGGCCGGCGCGCCGGTCGCCTTCGGCTCGCCGCACGCCGCCGACGCCGCCGGCATCGCCACCATCCACCAGGAGCTCGACCTGGTCCCGGGCCTGTCGGTCGCGGAGAACGTCGTGCTGGGCCACGAGCCCGCCCGGCTCGGGTTCACCCGCCCCCGGGACGCCGAGAAGACCGCCCGCCGGCTGCTGGCGCGCCTCGGCCACCCGGAGATCCCGCCGCGCCGCGAGCTCGGCGAGCTGTCCGCCGCGGGCCAGCAGATCGTCGGCATGGCCCGCGCACTGGCGCGTGACGCCCGGCTGATCGTGATGGACGAGCCCTCGGCCGTGCTCGATCCCGAGGAGGTGCGCAACCTCTTCCGCGTCATCCGCGAGCTCACCGCGGACGGCGTCGCCGTCGTCTACATCTCGCACCGCCTGGAGGAGATCCGCGAGATCGGCGACCGGGTGACCGTGCTGAAGGACGGCCGGACGGTCGCCCGGAACCTCCCCGCCCGGACCACCCCGACCGCCGACGTCATCCGGCTGATGACCGGCCGCGCGCTCGAGTACGTGTTCCCGCCGTCGACCGGCCCGGCGGGCGAGGTCGTCCTCGAGGTCGACGGCCTGGGGCGCGCGGGCGAGTTCGCCGACGTCGCGTTCACCGTGCGGGCGGGCGAGGTGGTGGGCCTTGCCGGCCTGGTCGGCTCGGGCCGCTCGGAGATCCTCGAGACGATCTACGGCGCCCGGCGCGCGGACACCGGCGGGGTCCGGGTGCGCGGCCGGGCGCTGCCGCGCGGGTCGGTGCCCGCCGCGGTGCGGGCGGGGCTGGGCCTGTGCCCCGAGGAGCGGAAGACCCAGGCGCTGCTGCTCGACGAGCCGGTGATGCGCAACGTCTCCCTGGCCTCCCTGCGCCGGTTCGCCCGCGGCGGTTTCCTCGGCGGCGAGGCCGAGCTGGCCGACGCCGGCGTGGTCACCGCGCAGCTCGACGTCCGCCCCGCCGACCCGCGCCGTCCCGCCCGCACGCTCTCCGGCGGTAACCAGCAGAAGGTCGTCCTGGCCCGGTGGCTGCTGCACGGCTGCACGGTGCTGCTGCTCGACGAGCCCACCCGCGGCGTCGACGTCGGCGCCCGCAGCGAGATCTACGCGCTGGTCCGCCGGCTCGCGGGCGAGGGCGTCGCGGTGGTGCTGGTGTCCAGCGAGGTGCCCGAGGTGCTGGGGCTGGCCGACCGGGTGCTCGTCGTGCGGGAGGGCCGGATCGTGCACGCGGGCCCGGCCGCCGAGCTCGACGAGCACCGGGTGCTCGACCTGGTGATGGAAGGAGCGGACATGACCGCCGACGGACTCGCGGGGGCGGGGTCGTGAACGACCAGAGCCCGACCTCGCAGGCGCGGGCGCCGGAGGCACCGGAGGCCCGGCCGCCCGCGCGCCCGGAACCCTCGCGCCTGGTGCGGGTGCTGTTCGAGGGCGGCGTCGGGCGCAACATGGGCCTGGTCGCGGTGCTGGTGCTGCTCGCGGTGGTCGGCGTCGTGACGGCCCCGCGGACCTTCCCGACCGTGTCGAACCTGCTGACCGTGCTGACCTCGGCGTCGATCATCGGGGTGCTGACGGTCGGCGTGACGTTCGTGATCATCGGCGGCGGCATCGACCTGTCCGTCGGCAAGGTGATGGCGCTGGCGTCGGTGTGGGCGACGACGGTGGCGACCCAGTCGTTCGGCGCGCTCGTGATGATCTTCTGCGCGCTGGCGGTCGGCGTCGGCGCCGGGCTCGTCAACGGCGTGCTCATCGCCTACGGCCGCATCGTCCCGTTCATCGCCACACTCGCCATGCTGATCTCGGCGCAGGGCCTGGCCGAGCTGATCTCCGGGCGGCGCAGCCAGATCGTCACCGACCCGGTGATCGCGGCGATCGCCAGCACCCGCATCCTCGGCATCCCGCTGCTGGTCTACCTCTTCGCCGTGGTCATCGCCGTGGGCTGGGTCGTGCTGAACCGCACCACGTTCGGCCGCCGGACCTTCGCGATCGGCGGCAACGCCGAGGCGGCCCGGCTGGCCGGCGTGGACGTGCGGCGGCACACCGTCCTGCTCTACGTCGTGTCCGGGCTCTGCTGCGGCATCGCGGCGATCATGATCGCCTCGCTGACGACGACCGGCTCGAGCACCCACGGCACGCTCTACGAGCTCGACGCCATCGCCGCGGTGATCATCGGCGGCACGCTCCTCACCGGCGGCCGCGGAACGCTGGTCGGCTCCATCCTCGGCGTCCTGGTGTTCACGGTGATCACCAACCTGTTCGTGCTGAACAACCTGGCGATCGAGGTCCAGAACATCGCCAAGGGCGCGATCATCGTCGTCGCGGTGCTGATCCAGGCCCGCGCCCGGCGCTCGTCCACCACCTGATCCGGCCGCTGTCCACGAAGGAGTGCGAGAGCCATGTCCGATTCCCTCCTGCCCGGAGGCCTCGGCCGCCGCGGCTTCCTCGCGGCGCTCGGCGTCGGCGCGGCCGCCACGGTGGCCGCCTGCACGAGCAACGAGGCCCCGTCGAGCGGGTCCGGGGCCAACGTCGCCGCGGCCGCCGGCGACAACGCCACCCCGGGCGCCCCCGTCACGATCGGCTTCTCCGCGCCCGCGGCCGACCACGGCTGGATCGCGGCCATCGCGAACAACGCCAAGGCGCAGGCCGAGCAGTACCCCGACGTCACGTTCGCGCCGGTGAACCCGACCAACGACGTCGCGCAGCAGATCGCCGCCGTCGAGACGCTGATCAACCAGAAGGTCGACGCGCTGGTCATCCTGCCCAACGACGGCAGCCAGCTCACCAGCCTCGGCCGCCGGGCGATGGACGCCGACATCCCCGTCATCAACCTCGACCGCGTCTTCGACTCGCCGCTGGCCTACCGGACGTGGATCGGCGGGGACAACTACGGCATGGGCGTCAGCGCGGGCACCTACATCGGCGAGCGGCTCCGCGCCGCCAACGTCACGAACCCGGTCATCGGCGAGGTCGCCGGCATCGACAACCTCCCGCTGACCCAGGAGCGCAGCAGGGGCTTCTCCGACGCGCTGGCCTCCTACGGCTTCGCGGTCGGGCCCCGGCAGGCGGCGGACTTCACCGCGCAGGGCGGGCAGCGGGTCACGGCCAACCTGCTGCAGGCCGCGCCGAAGCTCGACGCGCTGTGGAACCACGACGACGACCAGGGCATCGGCGTGCTCGCCGCCGTCAACCAGGCCGGGCGCACCGAGTTCTTCATGGTGGGGGGCGCGGGCTCGGCCAACGCGATGCGCGACATCCAGGCCGACAACACCGTGCTCAAGGCGACGGTGACCTACAGCCCGACCATGGCGTCGTCGGCGATCGCCCTGGCCCGGCTCGTCGCGCAGAACCGCGGGATGGGCGACCTCGTGGAGAAGGAGGTCCCGACGTCGATCACGCTGGCCTCGGCGACCATCACCAGGGACAACGTCGCCGACTACCTGCCGCTGGGCTTCGAGTCGTGACGCCGCGGCTCGGCGTCGGCATGATCGGCTACGCCTTCATGGGTGCGGCGCACTCGCAGGCGTGGCGCACGGCGGCCCACGTGTTCGACCTGCCGCTCGCCCCCGACATGGCGGTCCTGTGCGGCCGCGACCCCGCGGCGGCCCGGGCGGCCGCGGCGAAGCTCGGGTGGCGGGACGTGGAGACCGACTGGAAGGAGCTGCTCACCCGGGACGACGTCGCGCTCGTCGACGTGTGCACCCCGGGCGACACGCATGCGGAGATCGCGATCGCGGCGCTCGACGCCGGCAAGCACGTGCTGTGCGAGAAGCCGCTGGCCAACGGCGTCGACGAGGCCCGGGCCATGGTCGCGGCGGCCGAGCGGGCGCGGACCCGCGGAGTGCGGTCGATGGTCGGGTTCAACTACCGGCGGGTGCCGGCGATCGCGCTGGCCCGGCGGCTGGTGGAGCAGGGCCGGATCGGCCCGGTGCGGCACGTGCGTGCGGTGTACCTCCAGGACTGGATCGTCGACCCGCAGTTCCCGCTGGTGTGGCGGCTGCAGCGGGACAAGGCGGGGTCGGGGGCGCTGGGCGACATCGGCGCGCACATCGTGGACCTCGCGCAGTACGTGGTGGGCGACCGGCTCAGCGGGGTCTCGGCGGTCACCGAGACGTTCGTGAAGGAGCGGCCGCTGGCGACGGCCTCCGGCGGGCTGTCCGGCGCCGGGGGAGCGGAGCGCGGCCCGGTGACCGTCGACGACGCGGCCCTGTTCGTGGGCCGGTTCGCCGGCGGCGCGCTCGCCTCCTTCGAGGCCACCCGCTTCGCGACCGGGCGCAAGAACGCGTTGCGGCTGGAGATCAACGGCGGCAACGGCTCGCTGGCGTTCGACTTCGAGAACATGAACGAGCTCTGGTTCCACGACGGCACCGAGACGGCCGACACCGCCGGCTTCCGGCGCATCCACGTCACCGAGCCGACGCACCCGTACCTGGAGGCCTGGTGGCCGCCGGGGCACGGGCTCGGCTACGAGCACACCTTCGTGCACGAGGTCGCGGACCTGGTGCGCGACATCGGCTCCGGGACCGACCCGGTGCCGTCGTTCGCCGACGGGCTGCAGGTGCAGCTGGTGCTCGACGCGGTCGAACGGTCCGCGGCCGGGGGCAGCTGCTGGGAGACGATCGAGGGGGACGCGTCATGAGACCGGTCACGCTGTTCACCGGGCAGTGGGCCGACCTGCCCTTCACCGAGGTGGCCCGGCTCGCGGGGGAGTGGGGCTACGACGGGCTGGAGATCGCCTGCTGGGGCGACCACTTCGACCCGTGGGCCGCCGTCGAGGACGACGGCTACGTCCAGCAGCGGCGCGACATCCTGGAGAAGCACGGGCTGCAGGTCTTCGCCCTCTCCAACCACCTCACCGGCCAGGCCGTCTGCGACGACCCGATCGACGAGCGGCACAAGGGGATCGTGCCCGCGCGGGTGTGGGGCGACGGCGAGCCCGAGGGCGTCCGGCAGCGGGCGGCCGAGGCGATGCAGGTGACCGCCCGCGCCGCGGCGAAGCTCGGGGTGCGCACGGTCGTCGGGTTCACCGGCTCGTCGATCTGGAAGACGGTGGCGATGTTCCCGCCCGTCCCGCAGTCGATGGTGGACGCGGGCTACCGGGACTTCGCCGAGCGCTGGAACCCGATCCTCGACGTGTTCGACGAGGTGGGCGTGCGGTTCGCGCACGAGGTGCACCCGTCCGAGATCGCCTACGACTACTGGACCACGGTCGCGGCGCTGGAGGCCGTCGGGCACCGGGAGGCGTTCGGGCTGAACTGGGACCCGAGCCACTTCGTGTGGCAGGACCTCGACCCGGTCGGGTTCCTGTGGGACTTCAAGGACCGGATCTACCACGTCGACTGCAAGGACGCGAAGCGCCAGGTCGGCAACGGGCGCAACGGCCGCATGGGCTCGCACCTGCCGTGGGCGGACCCGCGGCGCGGCTGGGACTTCGTCTCCACCGGGCACGGCGACGTGCCGTGGGAGGCGTGCTTCCGGATGCTTAACACGATCGGCTACGACGGGCCGGTGTCGATCGAGTGGGAGGACGCGGGCATGGACCGGCTCGTCGGGGCACCGGACGCGCTGGCGTTCGTGCGGCGCAACCTGTTCGACCCGCCCGGGGCGGCCTTCGACTCGGCCTTCGGGGGCGGCTGAGCGACGACCTCAGCCGGGGTCGGCGCGCAGCCGCTCGACCACCTCGTCGTCCCAGCGGTGGGTGCGCAGCAGGCGGTAGCGCTGGCAGGTGAGGTGCAGGTAGGCGTCGGTCTCGGTGCGGTCGCCGATCAGCGCGGCCTGGGTGAGCAGCCGCACGACCGGGCGGTACTCCTCGGCCCACCAGCGCCGGGCGACGGTCTCGCGGTCGAGGTAGCGGCCCTCGCTCTGCATGAGCCGGAAGCCCCAGGCCTCGACGGTCTCGGACAGCTCGGCGTAGTTCCAGGCGTCGGCGACCTCGATCGTGGCCAGCTGGGCGCGGCCGAGGGGCACCCGGTCGAGGAAGACCCGCCGCAGGTCCTTCGTGATGAGGTCGCCGCGGTGCACGATGCCGTTCGGGTCGATCTTCGTGGTGACCTCGGTGATCAGCGCGTCGATCGTGCGCAGGCCGAGGGCGTGCGCGACCGACACGCGGTGGTGGCCGTCCCGGACGAAGTGCAGCCCGCCCACCCGGTAGAGGTCGACGGGCGGGATGGTCTCGCCACGGCGTTGCGCACGGGCCAGCCGCTCCCAGCGCTCCCGGCTGTGTCGGCTGCGCGGCCGGAACCAGCGGTCGAAGTCCGTGGTGCGGTCCACGCTCCCGACGACCGTGTCGAGGTCCACGACCTGGATGCCCGGCAACCGGCGCTCACCGGTGCGGCCGAGCGCGGCCACGACCTCGTCGAACGGGAGGATCTCGGAGACGTCGTCGGGTTCGTGGCGCAGCCACGCCACCAGGCGCGAGAGCACCTGCCGGCGGCGCTGGCGCAGGAAGTCGTGCTCCGCGTCGGCCTGCGGGAAACCCGTGTCCACTGATCGGCTCCGCAAGCTCCGCCTCCGCCTCCACTAGAGCTCCAGCACCTTCCTGCCGACGACGTTGACGACCCGGGTGGTGCCGATCATCCGGTCCGGTACGGCCTCACCGTAGGGGTGGATGTGGCCGTGCACCAGGAATCGCGGCTGCAGCTGCGCGACCACGCCGTGCAGGCAGACGAAGCCGCGGTGCGGACCGTCCTCGCGGTCGCCGCAGTACCGCGGCGGGGCGTGCGTGAGCAGGACGTCGACGCCCCGGCCGTCCTTCCGCACGGCGCGCTTCGCCAGCCGGACCAGCCGCTTCGCCCGCCGGGTCTGCTCCGCCTCGGTCCACTGGTTCGGGCCGGGCCGGTAGCGCAGGCAGCCGCCGAGCCCGGCGATCCGCAGCCCGCCGGCGTCGACGACGCGGCCGTCGGCGTTCTCGAAACCGGCCGGCCCCGGCCACTCGCACGGGTGCCCGGCGCTGGTCCACAGCCCGCGGCGCTGGCGGAAGCCGCTCAGGTCGCGGTCGTGGTTGCCGGGGACCATCACCGCGGGCCGGTCCACGGCGTCGGCGATCGCGGCGAGGTAGTCGAACGGGAGGTCGCCCGCAGCCAGGACGAGGTCGACGCCGCTGCGCCGGGCTGCGCCGCAGCGCAGTCCGGGGATCTCCTCGTCGGCCACGGCCAGGGTTCGCACCATCGCCCGACCAGCCTATTCGCTCTCGTCGCGGCGCGCGTCCCCTTGGGTGACGGCCTCGCATGGGCCAGGATCGTGCGGGTGAGCGGAACGGACACCAGCGCGCCGGAGACCGTCCTCCCGGCGGCCGACACCGCCCTCGACCAGCCCGCCCGGGCGTTCGACCGGATCGTGCGCACCAGCGACGCGTACCGCGCGCAGCTGCGGACCACGATCCACCGGATGGGGCTGAGCGGGCGCAAGCGCACACTGCTGGTCCTGGGTTGCGGCAGCGGGGCGCCGGTGCAGGGGGTCGTCGACGAGGCGCCGGGGTGGAAGGTCGTGGCCGTCGACGAGTCGGCCGAGCTCGTCGGGATGGCGCGGCGGCTGGACTGGGCGCCGGACTACCGGTTCCTGCACGGCACCCTCGGCACGCTCGACGACGCCCTGCGCGCCGAGGGGATCGAGCCGCGCTTCGACGGGATCCTCGTGGTGTTCCAGATGCGCCACCAGCGCAACCTCGACGACACCCTCGACTACCTGCTGGAGCTGCTCGAGCCGGGAGCCCCGCTCGCGGTCCACGAGTACTCGGTGCGCGGCGACCGCGCGGCCCGGGCGCGCTGGACCGCCGCGTGCTGGCTGGACTACCTGCCGCGGATCCGGATGCGCGGGCGGGTGCCGGGGATGGCGTCGTTCCTGTGGCACTCGGTGCTGCGCTTCGACTCCGCCACCACGTTCAAGGAGCGGCTCGAGGTCGCCGGGTTCACCGACGTCCGGGTGCAGACGGTCGGCGGCTGGCAGGAGCACATCCTCTACACCTTCCTCGGCCGCAAGCCCGAGGACGAGGCCGACGAGCCGCTCGACGACCTCGATGCCGGCGACCCGGCCGACGCCGACACGGACACCTGGGCGGGCCGCAGGGACACCGGCAGGGACACCGGCAGGGGAACGCCGCCCGCCGCGCCGGTCCCGGTGCCGCGGCCGAGCCCGTCGGTGCGCCCGGAGTGGGGCCCGGCGTCGCGGCGGGACGAGCGCGCCGACCCCGGGGACGGGGACGAGCAGGACGACCGGGACGACGTCTTCGACCTCGACGAGGAGGGGGACGAGGCCGGGTACGGGGCGCGGGACGACGACCCGGACACGGATTCGGACCTGCCCACCTCGTACGCCGACATGGACGAGTTCGAGGACAACCACGACCTCGACGGCACGGAGTACCTCGACGACCCGGACGAGAGGGTGCTGTTCACCCACGCCGACCCCGACGCCGAGACCCCGCCGGCCGGGCTGCCCGTGGTCGAGAGCGAGGAGCGGGAGGCCGACCGCCCGGCGGAGGCCGAGGCCGCGACCGTGGTCGGGGACGCCGTGGTCGGGGACGCCGAGGTCGGGGACGCCGAGGTCGGGGACGCCGAGGTCGGGGACGCCGAGGCGGTCCCGCCCGCCGAACCGCGGCCGGGACCGGAGCCGCGCGACGAGTCCGAGCGGGAGCGGGAGCCCGAGCCTCGCCCCGAGCCCGAGCCCGAGCCCGAACCCGAGCCCGAGCCCGACCCGTCACGCGGTGCGGCCACCAGCCGCGTCCGCAACCTCTTCCGCGCCCCCCGTCGCAGCGCCGCCCCCACCGAGCCGCCCGGCTCGCCGTGGCCGCGCCGGTCGGAGCGCGAGGCCGTGCGCGGGGAGGACGACCGGGGCGTGGACGAGGAGTAGCCGTCAGCGCGTGCGGACCGTGTAGCGGCGCTCCGCGTAGGCGATGTCGTCCTTCCACAGCCGGGCGGCGGTGCCGCGGACCAGCGGGCGCAGGGCGCTGCCCACCTTCGCGACGTGCGCGAACCCGGTCCGGTCCGAGTACGCGACGACCGCCTCGATCACCGCGGTGCGGGGGGCGCCGTCGGGGCCGGGACCGAGCGGCGTCGCGTGCGTCTCGACCACGCTGCCGGTGCCCTCGCCGTCGACGATCTCCATCGTGACCGTGCGCGGCTCGGGGCAGCTGAACGCGGCGTGCACCGGCACCCCGATCCGCCCGGCCACCCGGAAGCCGACCTCCACGAGGAAGCGGTCCTCGGCCTCGGAGACCCCGGGGGCGGGCGCGTCGAGCACCCGCAGCGAGGCGAACGAGTACGGGTGCAACCAGGCGCCGTGCCACGGGTCGAGCCGGTTCGCGACCACGTCCTCCGGCTCGCACCGCCCGATCACGGTCGCGACGGCCGCGAACGAGCCCTCCGCCGGCGGCCGCGGGCCCAGCAACGGCGCGTCGGTGGGGCTCTCCCCGGGCGCGAGCAGCTCGTCGAGCCGGACCCAGGCCAGCACGCCGTCGTCGTGGGCCGGCAGCGGCGACCACCCGGGCCGCCCGTCGGCGCCGAGGGCGAGCCCGTGCCACCGGCAGACCAGCTGTCCGTCGTGGACGGGGGCGTCGCACAGGGCGGCGCCGAGATGCGGGCACGCCGCGGGCCCGACGTGCAGCGCACCGGCCCCGTCGCGCCAGGCC